>JAIOAX010000042.1 GCA_019873645.1 Chloroflexota bacterium
AAATCCCACCGACAACTGTTGTAATACCCAACCTGACAGGTCTCGGAAGACCTGTCAGGTTTGCGCCTCACAGACCTGACAGGTTTTCTGAAACCTGTCAGGTCTGGAAAATCCCACCGACAACTGTTGTAATACCCAACCTGACAGGTCTCGGAAGACCTGTCAGGTTTGCGCCTCACAGACCTGACAGGTTTTCTGAAACCTGTCAGGTCTGGAAAACCCCACCGACAACTGTTGTAATACCAAACCTGACAGGTCTCGGAAGACCTGTCAGGTTTGCAGCAAACGGCGCCCGCCACAGACCTGACAGGTTTTCTGAAACCTGTCAGGTCTGGAAAATCCCACCGACAACTGTTGTAATACCAAACCGACAGGTCTCGGAAGACCTGTCAGGTTTACACCTCCCAGACCTGTCAGGTCTGGAAATCACCATCATCCTCCAACGTGAACTGCCCCGTCAACACGACCGGCGACTGTTGTAAATCCATAAACTCCTGCGGGCCGCCGAACCAATCCAGCACCACATCACGTTGCAGGCGCGTAGACTTATCACTCAGTACCACGTCATACGAGGAATACGGCCACTCGCGGAAGTCATCCACAAAGCCGTGATGCTGCGGGTTACGGTGAATGTAAGCCACGACATTCCTGAAATACGCCGCTCCCATCACTTCGATGCGGCGGAACGGGCGCTCGAACAACGCGCCAGTGCGCCCATAAGCCTTGTTGATGGATTTGGTGTAAGCGTTGAAGAAATTGGAGAAGTATTGATGCGGGGGTTTCGGTTCAAGACCTGTCAGGTCTTTTATTCGCACCAACAAGTGAAAATGGTTGCGTAGCAGGCAGTACGCATACGTATCCACAACCGGATGCACGTGCTGGATGTAGAGTTGCAGGAAATAACGGTAGTTGCGCTCTTCGCGGAACAGGTTCTCGCCGTTATTCCCGCGATTGTAGATATGGTAAAACCGGCCAGGTTGCAGTGGAATCGGATTCGCCATCGCGCCTCCTATCTTTTCCAGACCTGACAGGTTTTCTGAAACCTGTCAGGTCTGGTCTGGTTAGACAAGACCTGTCCCAGACCTGTCAGGTTTAGGAAAACTTGTCAGTTCTTCCAATTCACTGTTTCGAGTTATAGCTTGATTTGAGCAATAGACAAATCGCTGGCGGCCTGTGACTCTTGACATCAGGTTAAGATATGGTATACTATTTCGTAGACGAAATATTCTATACCGAAATTTTCGCAGTCGAAGGAGTAAGGAATATGAAGTATGGAGTATGAAATAAGAATAGGATGTACAGACGCTTGCTTCTTACTCCTTACTTCTTACTCCTTACTTCTTACTCCATACTCCCTACTCCCTTCAGGAGGTTATCTATGAATGAATCCGAACGCTCCCCGGCCCTGGTTGCCACCCAGAAATTCCTCAGTCTGTACCGCTATCTGCGCCAGTACAGCCAGCAAATGCACGATCAGGGCGTGCGCGGACGTGAATTTGCCACGCTGCGCTATCTGCACGAAGCCGGGCCGTGTACGATTGGGCAGGTGCAGGAGTACATCTACATCAGCGCCAGCGCCGCCTCGGAGCTACTTTCCCGGCTGGAAAACGCCGGCTACGTGACACGCACGCGCTGCAAGAAGGACCAGCGCGTCGTCTACGTCGAATTGACGCCTGAAGGCCGCCGCCTGGCCGAAGAGACGCCACTCGGCGGCATCCCCCTGCTCCGCGAACGCCTCAAAACGCTGTCCCCCGAACAACTGGCGACCGTCACCGCCGCCTTCGACATCCTGTTGCAGGTGATGGAGATTAAAGAATGAGCGAATCGGCGAATCGAAGAATCAGCGAATCGAAGAATCAGCGAATCGAAGAATCAGCGAATCCAAAATCTAAAATCCAAAATCTAAAATCCGGCGATCTGAAAATTCTCGTCCGCTGCTTCGGCTATTTGCGTCCGTCCTGGAAGTTGATGGTCGGTGCGTACCTGACGATGCTGATCATCAGCGCGCTGGGGGTGGCGAATCCACAACTGTTGCGCTGGGGCATTGACCGGGGCATCAAGGCCGGCGATATGAGCGTGTTGGGCGGGGCGGTGTTGGGCATCCTGGGGCTGACGCTGCTCAACGGCGTGCTCAGCTTCTTCCAGGGCCGTTGGACGGAACTGGCGTCGCAGCAGGTGGCCTATGATATGCGCAACGACATCCACCGCAAGCTCTCGACGCTCTCGTTTTCGTATCACGACCAGGCGGAGACCGGCCAACTGCTCTCCCGCGCCATCCAGGACGTGGACCGTATTCGCTTTATGACCGGCCGGGCGACGCTCCATCTGGTCAACGGCGTGGTCACTTTTATCGCTACGGCGGCAATGATGTTGACCATGAATCCGCGCCTCACGCTGCTGGCGATGTTGACCACGCCCTTGTTGTTCTACCAGACCTTCACCTTCGCGCGCAAAATCCGCCCAATGTGGCTGGCTTTGCAGCAGCAAATGGCCGTCCTGACCACACGCCTGGAGCAAAACTTACGCGGGATGCGCATCGTCAAAGGCTTCGCCCAGGAACCGCTGGAGATCGCGCGTTTTGAGGCCGAAAATGCCAAATGGTTTCAGATTGCGGCGGACTCGGCGCGGCTGCAATCCATCAACGGCCCGTTGATGGGGCTGATCACCAACATCGGCTCAATCTTCATCCTGTGGTACGGCGGACGTCTGGTGATCGAAGGTGGGCTGACGCTCGGCGAGTTGGTGGCGTTCACCGCCTACATGGGACAACTGGCCGGCCCGGTACGGATGATGGGCCGCGTCATCCCGGCCATCATCCAGGCGATTGCCTGCGGCGAGCGCATCTTCGACATCCTTGACGCCGAATCGGAGGTCAAGGAAGCGCCCAACGCCATCGCGCTGCCGGAAGTGCGGGGCCACGTGCGCTTTGAGAACGTCTCTTTTGCCTACTTTGGCCGCCACAAGGTCTTGGAGAACGTCAGCCTGGACGTGCCGCCGGGTCAAATCGTTGCCCTGCTCGGCGCGACCGGCTCCGGCAAGACCACCATCATCAACCTGATTCCCCGCTTCTACGACGTGACGGCAGGCCGGGTGATGGTGGACGGCTACGATATCCGCGACGTGACGCTGGCTTCGTTGCGCGACCAGATCGGGATTGTGCTGCAAGAAACGACCCTGTTCGCCGACACAATCCGCGCCAACATCGCCTTTGGCCGCCCGGACGCGACAGAGGAAGAAATCATTGCGGCGGCGCAGGCGGCGCAGGCCCACGATTTCATCATGGAGATGCCCGAGGGCTACGACACGAAAGTCGGCGAGCGCGGTGTGACGCTCTCCGGTGGACAGAAACAGCGCATTGCCATTGCGCGCGCGCTGCTCAAAGACCCGCGCATCCTCATCCTCGACGACGCGCTTTCCAGCGTGGATACCGAGACCGAACGGCTGATCCAGCTCGCGTTGGAGCGGCTGATGCAGGGACGCACTTCGTTCGTCATCGCGCAGCGGTTGAGCACCGTCCGTCTGGCCGACCAAATCGTGGTGCTGGAACAAGGCCGCATCGTCGCCCAAGGCACTCACGAAGAACTCCTGCGCACCTCCGGCCTGTACGTCGAAATCTACCAGCGGCAGCTCAGACCGCAAGAATCGGCGAAGAGAGAATCAGCGAAGAGAGAATCAGCGAAGAGAGAATCAGCGAAGAGAGAATCAGCGAATTACGAATTACGAATTACGAATTACGAATTACGATTCCACACCCCGCGACTCGCAACTTGCAACTCGCGACTCGCAATTCGCAACTCGCAATTCGCAACCGGCGGAGGTGGTACGATGAGCCTTTCCATCGGCGGGGTAGCAGGCATCGGCGGCGGGCCGCGGGGGATGTTGGACAGCTTCGGGCGGCATGGCGAGGAGGAAGGGCGCGCCTTCGACCGGCGGATCGTGCTACGACTGCTGGCGTTCCTCAAACCACACTGGCGCAAGATGCTGCTGGCGTTTGTCACTATGTTGATTTCCACCGGCCTGGGGTTGACGACGCCATACCTGGTCAAAATCGCCATTGATCAGCACATCACCCAGGGCAATCTTGCCGGGCTGAATCAGGTAGCGCTCCTCACGGCCATCGCATTTGTGGGGCTGTTCGTTTCATCGGCGGCGCAGCAGTATACCCTCTCGCGCACAGGGCAGCAGGTGTTGGCGACGATGCGCAATCAATTGTTCCGCCATTTACAAGACCTGCATCTGGGTTATCACGACACCCACATCATCGGCGTGACCATCTCGCGCGTCTTCAGCGACGTAGGTGTCATCAATGAACTGCTCTCCCAGGGCCTCATCACGCTGTCCGGCGACATTTTACTGCTCATCGGCATCGTCGTGGTGATGATCTCCATGAGTCCCCGGCTGGCGTTGCTCACCTTTGCCGTGATGCCGCTGATGGTCTTAGCGACCAACATTTACGCGCGCCACGCCAAGGCCGCCTTCCGCGAAACGCGCGCCACCAACGCCAGCGTCGTCGGCGACCTGGCGGAAGACATCGCCGGCATGCGCGTCATCCAGGCGTTTGCGCGGGAGAATACTTCACAAGCGCGCTTTGACGAGTCTAACCGCGCCAACCGCGACGCGAATGTACGGGCCATGTCGCTTTCGTTCATCTTCATGCCGGTGGTGGAGTTGCTGGGGACGCTGGCGACGACAATTGTCTTATGGTTCGGCGGGCGGGCCGTGGCGCAAGAAGAGTTGACACTCGGCGTCATTGTGGCCTTCCTTACCTACGTCACCCGCTTCTTCCAGCCCATCCGCGAGCTGAGCCAGCTCTACACGACGATGCAGGCCGCGATGGCCGGCGGTGAGCGCGTGCTGGAACTGCTCGATACCGCGCCGGCCGTCGCCGACAAACCGAACGCCATCGAAATGCCGCCCATCCAGGGGAAGATCGAACTGCGGGATGTGAACTTTGCCTATCGTGTGGATGGCCCGGTACTGCACGACATCAACCTGACTATCGAGCCAGGACAGACCGTGGCGCTCGTCGGGCCGACCGGTGCAGGGAAGACCTCCATCTCCAACCTGATCGCGCGTTTCTACGAAGTGACCAGCGGGGCGGTGTTGATTGATGGCCTGGACGTGCGCGACGTGGCGCAGCGTTCGTTGCGGCGGCAGATGGGCATCGTGCCGCAAGACCCGTTTTTGTTCTCCGGCACAATCGCCGACAACATCCGCTTCGGGCGACCCGATGCGCCGGATAGCGCGGTAGCAGATGCCGCACGGACGGCAAACGCGCATGACTTCATCGCCCGGCTGCCCGACGGCTACGCGACGGTCATCCAGGAAGGCGGCGTCAACCTCTCCCTGGGACAGCGACAGCTCATCTGCATCGCCCGTGCCGTGCTGGCCGACCCGCGCATTCTCATTATGGATGAGGCCACCTCCAGCGTGGACACCGTCACCGAAGCGTTGATCCAGGACGCGCTGGAACGCTTGCTCGCCGGACGCACGGCCATCGTCATCGCCCACCGCCTCAGCACGGTCCGCAACGCCGACCTGATCTGCGTGCTGGAAGGCGGGCGCATCGTCGAGCGCGGCACGCACGAAGAGCTTCTGGCGCAAGCTGGCTTATACCGTGATCTATACGAACGGCAGTTTATGAATCATGAATCATGAATCATGATTTCTATAATAAAATCCTGTTTCTTTCCATGATTCTTGATTCATGATTCTTGATTTTTATCGTGAGGCGACATGAAAACATTAAAGTTTGTCTTTGGGTATACGCGCAATTACGTCAAGCCACTGGTGCTGACGGTCTTTAGCATGCTGGCGTTGGTGGGCGTGCAACTCGTGGCGCCATGGATCATCAAGCAGATGGTCGCAGCGGTCAACACGCCCAATAATCTGGCGGAAGGGTTGGACACGGTGCGCCGCCTGGCAATTCTGGCACTGATCATCTACATCGCGCGCGGCGGCCTGCAATTCCTGCGCAGCTACATGTCGCACGTCGCCGGCTGGGGCGTCGTCGCCGATGCGCGCCGCCAAATCTACGATCACCTGCAACGGCTCTCACTGCGCTTCTACGAGGATAAGCAAACCGGCGATCTGATGTCGCGCATGGTCAACGACTCGGATATGTTCGAGACGCTCATCGCCCACGCCATCCCCGACACGCTGGTCAACGTCCTCATGCTCATCGGCGTCAGCGTGGTGCTGATCAAGCTGAACGTCCAGCTTATGCTGCTCAGCCTGATTCCGGTACCGCTCATCATCCTGGCGGCGCGCGGGTTCACCAAATACGTGCGTCCCGCCTTCCGCCGACGGCAGCAGGAACTCGGCGAACTCAACGCCACCCTCAACGACAACCTCTCCGGCATCCGCGAAATCAAGGCGTTCACCCGCGAAGATGTCGAAGCGCAGCGCATCGGCAAGCACATCAGCCACTACCGCGACTCGCTGCTGCATGCCCTGCGCCTGATGGCGACGTTCCAGCCGTTTGTGGAGTTTTCGTCCTCACTGGGCACCATCGGGTTGATCTACTTCGGCGGCAAACTGGTGTTGAATCAGGTGCTGCCCCTTGAGGACCTGGTGGCCTTTTTCCTGTATCTGGAGATGTTCTACCAGCCCATCCGCGCCCTGAGCGGCGCGTGGGAAAATGTCCAGCACGCCATGGCCGGCGCAGAACGCGTCTCCGAACTGCTCCGCGAGACCCCCGAAGTCTACGACAAACCTGACGCCATCACCTTCCCCGGCCGGGCCAAAGGCGCGATCAGCTTCCGCAACGTCAGCTTCCATTACGTCAAAGGCGACACGGTCATCTCCAACATCAACCTGGACATTCCGGCGAACAGCGTGGTGGCGCTCGTCGGCCCTACCGGCGTCGGCAAAACCACATTGGTCAGCCTCATCCCGCGTTTCTACGACGTGGTCGAGGGCAGTATCACGCTGGACGGCTACGACATCCGCGATCTGTCGCTCAAAAGCCTGCGCGAGCAAATCAGCATCGTGCTGCAAGACGTGTTCCTGTTTCACGGCACCGCCCGCGAGAACATCCTCTTCGGGCGCCCCGACGCCACCGACGCGGAGGTCATCGAGGCTGCCAAAATCGCCAATGCCCACGAATTCCTGGTGCGCCTGCCCAACGGCTATGATACCATCATCGGCGAGCGCGGCGTCAAATTGTCCGGTGGACAAAAACAGCGGCTTGCCATCGCCCGCGCGGTGCTCAAGGACGCGCCCATCCTCATCCTGGACGAAGCCACCTCCTCGGTAGATACGGAGACCGAAATGCTCATCCAGCAGGCGTTGGAACGGCTGATGGTTGGACGCACCACCATCATCATCGCGCACCGACTGTCCACCATCCGCAGCGCGGATATGATCGTCGTCATGGAAGACGCCGGCATCAAGGAGATGGGCACGCACGAAGAACTGATGGCGCGCGACGGCCTCTACCGTTACCTCAATGAAGTGCAGCGACAAATCGAGCCGCAATGGGAAATCGTGCGCGAACGGCGTAAACAGATGGCGCTGAACGCCGCCAATTAGTTGTTAAACTTGCGCTTTCGCCTAAAAGTGGTATGTTAATACGGTTGTTGCATGCGGACAGCCGCCTATCTGCTTGATCTGCATAATCTGCTGATCAAGAAAATTACCCGACTACCAGACTAAAGACGACCAGACTCAAAACTACTGGACTATTTTTGTATGAGGAGCACATACTAACTATGAAACGACGGAGTTTGTCATTTATCTTTTCGCTTCTGACCTTGCTGGGGCTACTGACGTTGCCGCTTGGTTGCTCATTCGGTTCCTCCGCCTCATCCTCATCGTCCTCGGCGGCATCCGGGCCGACCCCCACCCCAATTCCTACCTCGATTGTGCCGACCAATCCTACCTACACCGTCCAGCGCGGCGATGTTGTGCGTATTTTGCAGTTCTCGGGACGCGCCGCGCCGGTGCGTGAAGAAGAGCTGTTCTTCCGCGCCAACGGCTATGTCGAGGCCGTCTATGCACGTCGCAACGATCAGGTCAAAGCCGGCATGTTGTTGGCCGAGCTGGAAGTCACCGACCTGAAAAATCAAATCACCCAGGCCGAGGCCGAGTTGACCGCCGTACAAATGAGCACTTCCCGTCGTCTCGCCGAAGCCGACGCCGATGTGCGCGTTCGAGAACTGAACCTGGCGAAATTGCAGGCCAGCCTCTCGGAATCGCAAATCCTCAGCGCACGCTTTAACCTGGAACGCGCTCAGGAAAACCTGATTAACGCGCAGACCGAATACCGCGAGTCGCTGGAGCGCAGTTGGGAGACCGAAGACGCGCGCAAACGCTACGCCCAAGCCGTGCGCGACGCGGAGCAGAATCTCCAGCTCGCCCAGGCGGCCTACAATGATGCGTTGCGCGCCCGTGAACGGTTAAACTATGACATTGAACTGGCGCAACTGGATTTGAACCTGGCGCTCATGCGGCGGAGCGAAATCGAAGCCGGTGTGGATGTCACGCGGACGCTGCTGAATATCCAGCGGCTGAACGATCAACTCAACGATGCGCGCATCATCGCCCCCTTCGACGGCATTATCCTATCCACCAACATCATCAAAGGTTCCCAGGTCCAGGGGTACAAGCCCGTGATGGTCATCGCCGATCCTTCTGAACTGGAGATCACCGCCGACTTGCAGGATACCGAGATGAGTGAGTTGGCCGAAGGTATGACGCTGTTAGCCGAAGTCGTCAACCGCCCTGGCGAGCAAATTCCGGGGACGATTATCCGCCTGCCCTATCCCTATGGCAGCGGCGGCACCATTGCCGGTGTACAGGACGAAGACAAAGCGACCCACATCGTGCTGGAAAAAAGCCCCATCGAACTGGGCATGCGCACCGGCGATCGGGTGCGCATCACCGTCGAACTGGAACGCGCCACAAACGCGCTATGGCTGCCGCCGCAAGCCGTGCGTACCTTTGAAGGGCGTACCTTTGTTGTCCTCCAAGAAGGCAGCGGGCAACGCCGCGTGGATGTGACGGTCGGCATCCGTTCTGATGATCGTTACGAGATCGTCAGCGGCTTGAGCGAGGGTCAGGTCGTCATTGCCCCGTAGGTAA
Source organism: Chloroflexota bacterium (assembly GCA_019873645.1). Taxonomy (GTDB): domain Bacteria; phylum Chloroflexota; class Anaerolineae; order B4-G1; family SLSP01; genus DSWT01. The sequence continues at coordinate 9,085 of JAIOAX010000042.1, forward strand.
GATCTATGCTCAGTCTGTCACGCTTGCGGGCGGTGGTCACCGTCGTTGCCAAACGGATTGCCTCCCAACCCGGGCTGATGTTGGCAACAGCCCTGGGGTTGGTGATCGCCATTGCGCTGATGATGAGCATCCCGATGTACACGGATGCGGTCTATCAGCGCATTTTTCTGGGGAATATCGCCGGCGCCGGGGCCAACTTGGAGGCTATTCCGCCCCTAACTTATCTCTTCCGTTACGATGGCAGCATCTACGGCGCGACCGAGTGGGAAAAGATTCAACCGCTGCATACTTATCTGACCACCAAAGCCGGCGCCGATCTGGGATTGACCCAGAAATTTGTCGCCAGTTACTTCAGCACCGATCCGTTCGGCATTTACGCGAGCGCCGACTCGCTCTTCAAAGCGATTGACACGCCGCTGGTGTGGGCCGGCTTCGCCTGCATCAGCGATCTTCAAAACCACGTCACGCTCCTGGAAGGCCGCTTCCCCGAGGTTGCGCCTGCCGCCCAGGACGCGCCGGTCGAGGTGATGATCCATGAGACCCTGGCGACCAAGCTGGGGTTCCAGGTCAATGAAGACTATATCGCCTACCTTCAAATACGCGGCACAGAGGGCGGCATCCGCACGGTACAGCTTCCCATCCGCATCGCCGGCATCTGGGAGGCGACCGATCCCCAGGAAGCCTTCTGGTTTTTCAAGCCTACCAGTTTTGCGGAACGCCTGATGGTGCCGGAAGGAACTTTTGCCGGGCGACTCAGCAGCCAGTTAACCGGCGAAGTCTACACCGGCGTATGGTATCTGGCTCTCGACGCGCAGCACATCAACCACAGCGACGCGCTGGCGCTCATCCGCCGGGGGCTGATGGTGCAACAACAGGTCGCCGGGTTGTTGCCGAACACCAGGCTCAGCCAGTCGCCGATGGATGCCCTCATTGACTATCAAAATTCGGCGAACCTGTTGACCATCCTTCTGTATGCATTCAGCGTCCCGATTCTGGGATTGCTGCTGGCGTTTATCACCCTCACCTCCGGGCTGGTTGTGGAACGTCGCCGCAATGAAATCGCCGTCCTGCGCAGTCGCGGGGCGCGGGCGTTGCAAATGGTGGGCATTGCGACCCTGGAAAGCCTGCTGCTGGGACTGGTAGCGCTGGCGTTCAGCATCCCTACGGGCATCAGCATCACCGACCTGATCGGGCGCACACGCAGTTTTCTGGACTTCAGCGCCCGTTGGCGGCTTTTGCAGATCACCTTGACCCCGGCGACGCTGCGGTTTGGGCTGATCGGGGTTGCGCTGGTCGTGATAGCGCAAGTCTTGCCCACCACCGGCGCCGCGCAGCACACTATCGTCTCCTACAAACGTGAGGTCGCACGCACTTTGCGCAAACCCTGGTGGCAACGCGCCTGGCTCGATGTCCTGTTACTCATTCCGGCGGGATATGGCGCGTATCTGCTCCGTCAGCAAGGCAGCCTGGTCACCCTCGAAAACACCTTCGGCGCGACGCCTTACCAGAACCCCCTCCTCTTCCTTGTACCGGCGCTGGGCATTTTCGCCCTCAGCCTTTTCTTCTTGCGCCTTATGCCCGTGGTGATGACGCTCATCGCCTGGATTGCGGCGCGCACAAAGGCCGTAGGGTTATTGATGGCGAGCCGCCACCTGGCCCGCACGCCGGGGTTTTATGCCACGCCCCTCATCCTGCTCGTGCTCACCCTCAGCCTTTCGGCGTTTACGGCGTCGCTGGCGTTTACGCTCGATAAACACCTCAGCACGCAAATGTACTATCGTATTGGCGCCGATATGACGTTTATGGATCTGGGAGAAGGGACAGATCAGAACGCCGCGGCAACTTATGTCCAGACGCAAAATACCGCCGCTTCTGAAGAAGAGCAAGGGGCGCGCTGGTTATTTTTGCCGGTGACGGACTACTTGAACGCCCCCGGCGTGGAAAAAGCCACCCGTGTGGGACGTTACGCGGCGTACATCCGGCTCGGCGATGCTGCAAAAACCGGCGTCTTTATGGGGGTGGATCGCGCAGAGTTTGCCCAAATCGCGTTCTGGCGCAGCGATTTTGCCTCGGAAAGTCTGGGGGCATTGATGAACGCCCTTGCGCTTAACCACAACGGCGTCCTGGTCCCCGGCAATTTTCTCAGGGAACATGCCCTGCTCGTCGGCGACAGCATCCGCGTCAATGTGACCACTTATGGACAAAATAACGAGATAGATTTCAAAATTGTCGGGACCTTCGATTATTTCCCCACCTGGTATCCTTCCGAGGGCCCGCTGTTCGTTGGCAACCTGGACTATGTGTTCGAGAACGCCGGAGGGCAATTCCCTTACTATGTGTGGCTCAAAACGGCACCCAATGCCAACTACGAAGAACTGGGGGAACACACGTTGAGCACCCGCAAACTGGATTGGTCTGCCCCGGCCCTCAAAATTACTGCCGAACAACAGCGTCCGGAACGGCAGGGGTTGTTCGGGCTGCTTTCTGTTGGGTTCGGCGCGGCGGCGGTGCTTACCGTGTTGGGGTTCTTGCTCTACGCGCTCTTCTCGTTCCGCCGGCGCTTCGTCGAATTCGGCGTCCTGCGCGCAGTGGGCCTCTCCGGTGTGCAGATGACCGCGTTCCTGGGATGGGAACTGGCCTTTTTAATCCTTACAGGAGGCGCGCTGGGCACCGGCCTGGGCGCTTTCGTCAGCAAGTTTTTCATCCCCTTCCTGCAAGTCGGCGCCGATGAGGCTTCTCGCATCCCGCCTTACGTCGTAGATATTGCCTGGTCGGCAATCCTGCCCATTTACGCCCTGTTCGGGATTCTGTTCGTGGTGGCCCTGATTGCGTTGATCATCATGCTACGGCGGATGAAGATCTTCCAGGCAATCAAGTTAGGAGAAACAGTATAACATGGCTCAAGAAGCATTTGTGATTTGCGACAACCTGGTCAAAATCTATAAAATCGCCGAACTGGAAGTCGTGGCCTTGCAGGGGCTGGACCTGGTCGTCGGGCCGGGCGAGTTGCTCGGCATCGTCGGCGCCAGCGGCAGCGGCAAGTCCACGCTGATGAACGTCCTCGGTGGATTGGATCGGCCCTCCGCCGGGCGCGCCTGGGTAGACGGCCTGGATTTGCTCAAACTATCCGATGCGGAACTCAACCAGTATCGGCGGTCGCGTGTAGGATTCGTCTGGCAGCAAGGGGCGCGCAACCTGATCCCCTACCTCAACGCCCTGGAAAACATCAAGCTACCGATGACGCTGGCCGGTCTGGCGGGACGGGCGGCCAACAAACGCGCCGAGGAGTTGCTGGATAGGGTGGGACTGTTGGATCGCAAGAAGCACCGGCTTGCCGAACTATCCGGCGGCGAGCAGCAGCGCGTCGCCATCGCCGTGGCCCTGGCGAATCGGCCCCGCTTGCTCCTGGCCGATGAGCCAACCGGCGAGGTGGATTCTGCAAACGCGCAGATCATCTACCAGTTGTTCCAGCAATTTAACCGCGAGTTGGGGTTGACCACCCTCATCGTCAGCCACGATCCGGGCATCGCTCGCCATGTGAACCGCGTGGTCGCCATCCGCGACGGCAAGCTGGCGACGGAAACCGTGCGCGCCAAAACCGACGGGCAACAGACCCATGAAGAAGTCTTTGAAGAATTGGCCGTCCTGGACTCGGCGGGACGCCTGCAAATCCCCAAACCGTTCCTGGAGCACTTCGGCATCAAAGGACGCGCGCGGATCGAATTGACCGAAGAAGGGATTCTCATCCTGCCGACGGACAACATTGAACACGTGCAAGACGCCGAGGCGCTGGCTGCGGAGTTGGTAGAGGCCAGGAAGATGAAGGGATTGCGCGGGCTGCTCAATCGCTGGGTGCGCGGCGAATTCAAAAAGCATGAGGTGAAACGCTAATGGCGAAGGACAAACGACTTAACCACCCTGCCCCGCAAACGGAAGCCGAGGTCACCGGAAATCCCAAATCCCAAATCCCAAATCCGCATTATGACTATGCCATCCATACAGAAAATCTGTGGCGCGTCTACAAAGTCGGCGCCATCGAGGTCCCGGCGCTGCGGGGGTTGTCATTCAACATTGAACCGGGACGCTTTGTGGCCCTCAAAGGGCGTTCGGGCAGCGGCAAGACCACGCTGCTCAACTGTCTGAGCGGCCTGGACAAACCCACGTCGGGGACGACGATTGTGCTGGGGAACGACCTGACGAAGCTGAACGATCAGCAGCTCACCCGCTGGCGGCGTGAGCACCTGGGCTTTGTCTTCCAATCCTTCGGGCTGTTGCCCACCCTTTCGGCTTACGAGAACGTCGAGTTGATGTTGCGCATCAAAGGCATCGGTGGGCGCGAACGTCATCGGCGCACGGCTTATTGCCTGGACCTGGTGGGCCTGACCAAGTGGAGCGACCACCGCCCTTATGAGTTGTCCGGCGGGCAGCAGCAGCGCGTCGCCATTGCCCGCGCCCTGGCAAACAGCCCGGAGCTGATCCTGGCCGACGAGCCGACTGCCGAACTGGACAGCGAGACGGCGCGTGAGATTCTGGGGCTTTTCGCGCGCATCGTCAACGAGGAAAAAGTGACCGTGCTGATGGCTTCGCACGATAGCCTGGTGGATGAGTACGTGGACACAATCTTACAACTGCGCGACGGGCAGATTGTAGTAGAGTAGTAGAGACGGTAGATGGAGGATAGTGCGCGTTTTCTCGACAACTAGAGAAAAAGTGCTGGTGGGTGTGTTCCTGGCCGCCTTTGCGACGCTGGTCATCCGCAACGCCTGGCTCTCCGATGATGCCTATATCACTTTCAGGACGGTGGATAACTTCGTCAACGGCTACGGGTTGACGTGGAATGTCGTCGAGCGTGTGCAAGCGTATACCCATCCGTTGTGGATGTTCCTCCTGTCGGCGGTTTACACCGTGACGCGGGAGATTTTCTTCACCAGCCTGATTCTCTCCATCATCCTCTCCGTTATTGCAGCGGGGATCGTGGCGCTGCGGCTGTCGCGCTCGGTATGGCTGGCCTGCGCAGGCCTCGCAGTGTTCACCTTGTCAAAGGCATTTATTGATTACTCAACCTCCGGCCTGGAAAATCCTCTGGCGCACCTCTTGCTGGCTCTCTTTCTGCTGGTTTACCTGAACACCGAGTTACATTCCTCCCCCCCGTCTCCCGTCTCCTCTCCTCACCCTGTCTACCGTCTCCCGTCTACCGTCCACTTATTCTCCCTGGCCCTGCTGGCCGCGCTGGGGATGGTAAACCGGGCGGATATAGTGCTGTTTTATGCGCCGGTCATTGTGTATGTTCTGCTCAAAGTGCACAACATCAAAGGCGTTATCGCGGTCGGGCTCGGTTTTTTGCCGTTCATCGCCTGGGAATTTTTCTCGCTTTTCTACTACGGTTTCCCATTCCCCAATACTGCCTACGCCAAGTTGACCTCGGCCTTGATCAGCCGGCACGATTTGATCATCGAGGGCTTGAACTACCTGCGCAATTCATGGCGCGCCGATACCATCACCCTGATGGCAACCGGCCTGGGAGTGCTTCTGCCGTTGCTCACCCGCGAATGGCGCAAGTTGCCCGTTGCGGCGGGAATTGTCTTTTATCTATTGTACGTGGTTTACGTCGGTGGGGATTTTATGAGCGGGCGTTTTCTCACGGTGCCGCTGTTCGCGGCGGTGGCTCTACTGGTGAGCAACGTCTGGTTGGCGGAGAAGCATACAGCCCAGGCGGCGCTCCTGGCCGGGGTCGTGTTGATAGGGTTGAGCGCGCCGTACTCGCCGGTGGTGGCAAGCGGCGACAAGGGCGCGCGCACCGGTACGGAGCCGGGATGGATTCGCGGACGCAGCATCGTGGACGAACGCGCCAACTACTACCACAACACCGGCCTGTTGCGCGCTTTGCAGACGGCGCATCCTATGCCGGACCACGATTGGGCGCTCGAAGGGCGTGCCGCGCGCGCAGCCGGGCCGCAGGTGGTGGAGAAAGGCTCGGTGGGCTTCTACGGTTACTTCGCCGGCCCGCGCGTCTACGTGGTGGATATGCTTGGCCTGGGAAACCCCTTGTTGGCGCGCCTGCCGCTCGCCGACCCGGATTGGAGCATCGGACACTTTGGGCGGCTGATGCCGGAAGGGTATCGGGAGACGCTCGAAAGCGGCGAGAATCACATCGCCGATCCTAACCTGGCGTTTTACTACGATAAGCTGACGCTGGTGATTCGCGGCGCGCTGTTTGATCCCAACCGGCTGCGCGAAATCTGGAGACTCAACACCGGCGTTTACGATAGTTATCTGGATGCTTACGCTTATTTCCGGGGGGCGGAGTTTGTACGGCAGTTCCGGGTGACCAATCCCACCGAGCGACCTTATGTTTATGCCTACATCTGGAACAACCACGCCGGCGAAACCTATTTGCTGGATGATGGCTCGTTCCAGGGGGCGACGTACACGGTGACATGGCGCATCACCCAGGCCGGCGTGCACTTTGACGGCCCGACAGTGCAGAAAATCTCCTCCATCGGGGCCCTCGCAGATACCGAAACGCTCAATGTCGGGGTGCTGTTCAGCCCAATGCCCGATCTGACCGTACAGGACATCTATGAATACCGCTTCTGGTTCCGCTTTGAGAAAGATGGCTGGATGACGGTCATCTTGCCCGGCAAAGGCTTCCATAACGCCGATGCGCCGCAGGGCTTTTGGGTTCCGGCGGACCTCCAGAGGGTGATGCATCCTCTGCCGTAGCGCGCCAGGCGCAACAGGACGATAACTGAAATCGGCTTATATTACATCTGTTCTTGCCCCGGTTGAGATTTTCCGGTATACTGACAGTACATCTATCATTAGGAACAAGTGAGGTGACATTATGCGTTTCCCACGGGCTGCGGGTATTCTGTTACATCCGACATCCTTGCCAGGGGGGTACGGCATTGGCGATCTGGGGAAGCCAGCTTATCGGTTTGTAGATTTCCTGGTCGAAAGCGGGCAATCGCTATGGCAAATTTTGCCGCTAGGGCCTACGGGGTATGGGGATTCGCCATACGCATGCTTTTCGGCCTTTGCCGGTAACCCGCTGCTCATTGACCTGGATCAACTGGCCGAAGAAGGCGATATTGATCCCCAAGACCTGAAACAGGCGCCGCGTTTTCCGACCCATTGTGTGGACTTCGGGCCGGTGATCTCGTATAAAACGGCGATCCTGCAACGTGCGGCGCGGACGTTCCGACAACAGGCTAAAGGAAAACGGCGGGCGGACTTCGAGCAATTCTGCGCCGACAATGCCGACTGGTTGGAGGACTACGCGCTCTTCATTGCACTCAAAGACGCACACGGCGGCGCGGTGTGGAATACTTGGGAGCCGGAGCTGGCTTTCCGTGAGCCGGATGCACTGCTGGCGTGGCGCGCCCGCCTGGATGAGGCCGTCTTTGCGCAGCGTTACTTCCAGTATCAGTTTTTCCAGCAATGGGAAGCACTGAAGCAATATGCCAACGACAAAGGCGTCCGCATTGTTGGGGATATCCCCATCTTCGTAGCTTATGATTCCGTGGATGTGTGGGCGCATCCAGAGCTATTCTTCCTGGACGAGAACTTGTTGCCGACCGTGGTGGCGGGCGTACCGCCGGATTACTTCAGTGCGACGGGGCAACTGTGGGGCAATCCGCTCTATCGCTGGGACGTGATGAAAGCGCAAGGGTACGCCTGGTGGATCGCGCGGATTCGTCAGACCTTCCACACGGTGGATATTTTGCGGCTCGATCACTTCCGGGGATTTGCGGCCTACTGGGCCGTCCCGGCCGGCGAGCCAACCGCCATCAACGGTGAATGGGTGGATGGACCGGGGGCGGCGTTGTTCGAGGCGTTGCGTGAGGCATTGGGTGAATTGCCCATCATCGCCGAAGACCTGGGACGCATCACGCCAGATGTGGAAGCCTTGCGCGATCAATTTGAGTTCCCCGGCATGAACATCCTCCAGTTTGCCTTCACCAGCACTGCCGAAAATCCCTATCTGCCTCACAATCTGCGACACAATTCAGTCATCTACACCGGCACCCATGACAATGAAACAACGGTCGGTTGGTATGCCAGCCGGGGACGGGCGGAGTTGGAGAATTTGCACCGCTACCTCGGTCCGATTGCCGAGCCGGTGCACTGGGCGCTGATCCGCATGGCGTATCGTTCGGTGGCCGATATGGCAATCATTCCCTTGCAGGATATACTGGGGTTAGGCAATGAGGCGCGGATGAATTCCCCCGGCAAATTCGGAGGCAACTGGGCCTGGCGTTTCCGCGAAGAATCGTTGGTTCCCGAGTATCGGGTAAAGTTGCGGGAGATGGCCGAGACCTACGGACGGGTGAAGGTTGCGGAAGAGGAAGCTGCCCGGCCAGACTGGATGTGATGAACTACGGCAATTCTCCACGATATAACCACACATAGCGGGCGTAATGCTCGCGGATGCGCTCGACGTAGGTGCGCGTCTCGGTAAAGCCGATAAGTTCCACGAAGAGGTCTTGATCGGCGTTTGCGGTGTTCCACCAGCGCGCTGCATTGCCCGGGCCACCGTTGTAGGCCGCCATGCCGGCGAAGAGGTTGCCGTCAAGGTAGTCTCGTTGACGGGCCAGATACCATACGCCAAAACGCACGCTGACCATGGGCCGGTAAAGATCGCGGGTGCTGTAGCCGGGCGGCCAGCCAAGCGCATTGTAAATCTCCTGTCCCGTCGCCGGAATCACCTGCATCAGCCCGTGCGCGGCGGCATGGGAGGTGGCGTAGCCCTCGAAGAGACTCTCCTGCCGCAGCAGTGCGTAGACGAACAACGGGTCAAGGTGGCGCGCTGTGGCTTCGGGTGCCACCAGGTCACTGTAGTAGGTGGGGTACATCAGACATCCCAGGAAGCGCGGCGTATCCTGGAGCGGCGGCGCGCCGACAAGCCGCCAGACCGTAGACGCGGCGATGATCGAGGAACGATACAGCCCGATGTCGCGGAAGTAGAGCGCCAGCCGATATTGCGTCAACGCATCGCCGACGATGGCCTCACGCAGGGTTTCAAGATCGGCGCGCCCCTCGTCGAAGTACCCCAGGCGCAGGAGCAGCGTCCCACGTCGCAAGAAGACGTTCTCCAGCAATTCTGGCGGCAAGGTCGCCAACCCCGTGCCGGATTCCAGCCCCAACCGTCCGGCCAGCCAGGCTTCAGCAGCGGCCTGTTCTGCGGCGGAATCGCATGGCGTGATCGGCGCGCCGTCGGCAAGAAACGGTTCCCGTCCTTTAAGCAAGTCGGCGGCCCGCAGACCGTAAAAATCCCATGGCCCCAGTGCTGCCGCTTCACTAAGGCTCGCGGTGGCGCTGATGACGTTGTCCGCCTGCAGATACGTTTTGCCCAACCAGAAACGCGCGCCCTGCGCCGATTTACTGTACGGATACCAGGCCACCAGATCGTTCCAGGCGCGTTGCGCGGCGGCGGGATCGCCATCACGATAACGCAGCAGGCCGGTGCGGAAGCGGGCCGCGGGCGCATCCTCGTTATTGGGATAGCGTTCCGCCATATCGAGATACGCTGCGGCGGCTTCGGCGAGGCGTCCGGTGCGTTCCAATAGCTCAGCCGCGCTGCGTAAGGCTTCCGCCGCGCGTGGATGGTCGGGCAGTTCTTCCACCAGCGTCTGATATGCCCTGACGGCTTCATCGGTGCGCCCCAGCGCCGCGAGCGCCTGCGCTTTGCCGATCCAGCCGCTGCCCCAGTAATCATCACCCATGTGACCTTTGAGCAGCGCATCGAACGCACTCAGCGCCTGCACATAGTTCCCCGCCCCCAGGTATGACAATCCCAGGTAGTAATGTGGCTCTCCCCCGTGTTTGACGCGGGCATTGATGACGCGGGTGAACGCTTGAATGGCGGGATCATAAGCCTGCGCATGGTAGTTCACCAGGCCGCGCAGCATGTCATCCACCGGCTGCCCGGCGTTCACCAGGCTGACCAGCGCCGGGTGCGCGGAGGCCTGGGTGGGATAGGTGGCGATGAGGTCTTGCATGCGGCGGTAGGCTTCAGTCTCATCGCCGAACAGAAGCGCCGTCTCGGCGGCCTGGAGCATGATACGCGCCCGATAGCCGGCGATTTGCGCGACGGTGAGGATGCCATCGTAAGCATCCATTGCTGCTGTGTAATCGTTAAGTGCAGCGTAGGTGAGGCCGAGTTTTTCGCCCAGGAAGGCTTTCTTGCTGTTGGTATCCGCTGCTTGCAGCGCCACAAGATAGGCGTCGCGCGCCTCTTCGTACCTTCCGGCGGCGTAAAGCGCATCGCCCTGCCATTCACGCGCCGGATGTGTAAGCAGCGGATAAGCCTGCGCAACGGCGTCGTAGTGGAGGGCGGCGGTCAGGGGTTCGCCGGCCGCCAGAAGCGCGTCGGCCAGGTAGAGGTGCGCCTCGGCGAGCTGCGGCGCAGCGTTGAGCAGGTCTTGCAGCACGGCAATCGCCCCGGCATACTCGCCCCGCGCCAGGCGCGTTTGTCCCAGACCGAGCATGGCGCGTTGTCTTTCATCCTGCGTCATCGTGGAAAACGGCAGCAGTTGTCCGTACAATGCCTCGGCCGTATCCCAATCCCCGTTGCGGTAGGCATATTCGGCCTCCGCCAGAACTTCCCAGGGCATTGGCGTCGGGGTGGGCGTGGGGGTTGGGGTAGGCGTAGCGGTCGGCGTTGGAGTGAACGTGGGGGAAGGTGTCGGCGTAGGCGTTGGTGTGGGGGTGTGGGTGATCAGACGGGGGATATCTACCGGCAGGTCAACGCCGGAGCAGCCGCTCAGCATGGTGAGGAAGATGCACCATAAGATCAGGTGTCTTTTCATTTAAAAATGAGACTCAGGCCATACAGTTAGCATGTGTTTTGCCTTTTCCCAAAGCTTTCGGTCAAAAGTAGCAAACAGTATTGGAATATCCAACATGTCTTGCCAGTTTAAAGCTGCTGCCAGATGAACAGCATCGTACCCACGCAACCCGTAGGTAAATGCGAGCGATCCGGCCTGGCTAACAATTGTTTCATTGATCGTCAGCCGCACTAGAAACGGCCAGGCATTCAGCAAAGTCTCCCAGGCAGTTTGCGCTTCGGCGTATGTAATATACCCTTTTCTTACGGCTTTGCTAAAGGCAGCCGCGGCTTCGGCTTTGCTGATGATAGAAGTTGCAATAGATGTCGAATTCCTGACAAGCTGTTGGACATCCTCAGTGCCGGGTTCCCAAACGTAGAGTTTGACCAGAGCGCTGGTGTCAAGATAAATCAGGTTCACGGTCACGTTCCTCGACAATGAGGTCGGCGAGTGTCTGCACTCCACGATTTATGGCGACCGGTTCGCCGGGGACATAGCGCTCGCCGTTCCAGGCACACAAACCGGCAGCGACCATGCCCTGTAGCTGGCTACGGAGGTCGTTCCCACCGGTTGGCACGATCCGTCCAATTGGTGTACCCCGTTCGGTAATGGTCAGGCTTTCCCCATCTTTGACACGCTGCAAATAACGGCTGAGCTGCGTTTTGAACTCGCGGATACCAATTGTAATTTCGCCCATCATCATCCCCCTTGGCATTTTGCTCATGGTATAGATTGCCTTGATGTGACCACATTATACCACAAAAGAGGGAACAAAAGAGATTTACTCTGTCCTTTGCACCATCTCCGGCGCTTTCTTGAACAGTCCCCACAGCACCGGCAGGGTGATCAGGTTGATGACCGCCAGCCACCCAAAGACCGCCGCAAAGCCCCAATCGTCGCTCAGGGCGGTCGCCAGGCCGTCGGCGACCGCCGACCCCAGGTTGGAGATACCCATCATGATGGCAAACATGGAGGCGGCAATGCGCGCATCGGCGATGTCCATGGCGAGCGCGAAAAACAGCGTCTCCTGGAACGCCCACACTGCGCCCCATACCAGCCCCATCCACAACACGCCCCGCGCGCCGGTCGCCGCGCCGATGAGGGCCGCCATGATAGAAATGAGGAGCACCCCCGCGTAGGCGCTGCGCTTGCGTCCCAGGCGATCAATGAGCACGCCGCCGGCCAGCGCGCCGATAATCGCGCCGACGCCGCGCAGCGCGCCGTACTGCCCGATGACGCCTTCCGTCGCCCCAAACCGCACGCGCATAAAGTACGTCACCAGCCCATCGGTGCCGAAAGAGCCGATGGAGTAGACGACGGCGTACAGGGCGAAGAGCAGGAAACGCGGTTGTCCCAACGCCTTGAACGCCCCCCATTGAAAGCGCGCCGTCGCGTCGCGAGCCGGCTCGCGCACCCGCGCTACCCATAACAGAGGCAGCAGCATACTCAACCCGATGATGGGAAAAACGATACGATAACCCACCCGTTGCACCAGCATGCCGAAAATCAGCGATAACGCGATAAATGCCGCCGCGCGTCCGCCGACCATGACCCCTTGCACGAGGGCCTGCTCGTCATGCGGGGTACTGTCAATCGCCAGGCCGTCGGTGGTCGAGTCAAACAGTGTCACGCTGAACGATCCCAGAGTGACGAGCGCCGCAAAAAGCAGAAAGTTGGCATCGGGTAGCGCGAAGGTCGCCCCGCCGAAGGCCAATGCCGCCAGTATCAATCCCAGGAGCATATACGGCTTGCGATGTCCCATCCCCAGCAGGTTGACCTTATCACTGAGCATGCCGATGAAGATTTTGAGGATGAAGGGAATTTGCAGGACGAAGGTGAGCGCACCGATGGCGTTGGGACTGATGCCCAGGCTGTCAAGATAGGGCTTCTGGAAGTTGCTGAAGTAGGCCAGGCCGACACCCTGCACCACATACAGCGCGGCGAACATGCTCAGACGAAAAGCGCGGGACGGATTAGATTTCATTATCAAGCTCCTTGAGTACATCTTAACGTTAGAACGTTGTAACGTTCCAACGTTCTAACGTCAGTCAGAATTATAGCGCAGTTTGAGCGGGGTCAGACATCCCTGGTCACCGGCGTCGAACCAATCTTCAATGAGGCGGAAGGAGATGGAAATGCGCGAGGGCAGGCCCAGGGTGCCGGCTTCAAGACCCTGACGGATTTCGGCGCGGGTGAACCAGCGGAAGTCTTCCAGTTCGCCGTCGCTACAGTGCGGCCCGCTACAGAGGGATTCATCGGCCGCTTCAGCCGTGAAGCCGATCATCAACGAACCAGGGAAAGGCCAGGGTTGCGAGGAGTGATAGTGCACGGCGACGATATGGGCGCCGGTCTCTTCCCGGACTTCGCGCACCACGGCGTCTTCCAGGCTCTCGCCCGGCGCGACAAAGCCGGCGATGTTGGAATAGCGTCCTTTGGTCCATTCAGGCTTCCGGCCCAACAAAATCCGCTCGCCGCAGGTGGTGCGGACGATGATGGCCGGATCGGTACGCGGAAAGTGCTGTTGAAGGCACAGGGGATTGCTGCAACGGCGCATGTGGCCGCCCCAGGTGCTTGCGGTGGGATGCCCGCACACGCCGCAAAAACGTTGTTGATGATGCCAGTGCGCCATAGCTCGCGCGTAAGCCAGCACGCCGCCGTCGAAGTCACTCAGCCACGCCGCCAGGCTGCGGAGTTCCCGAAACGTCCCATACGCCTCCAGGCCGTCCGGCAAGGCGGTCGGCAGCAGGGCGAAGCCGATGTAAATGTGACCGTTTGCCTGCCCCAACACGGTTACACTTTCAGCCTGTGAGAGGAACGGCGCGGCTTCATCGGCCAACAGCAGCGCCGGCTGGGTAGCGTCGGCCATCAAGTTCTGCGCACGCCAGACCGGCACAAAACGCGCTTCGGGCCGGGTGAGTTGCGCGGCGACCCAGACGGCATCCTTGCACCGTTCATCCAGGCGTTCCAGGCCATAAGCCGTGAAAAAGTTGTGGGAAGTGGACGATGAGTATTCCATAAAGGGCTTATTCCTCATCGTCCTCTATTTGACGAACCTGTCCCATGCCCATCGTCGTCTGCATACCGACGCCGGCATAGAGGGCGAAGGCCGCCAGCAAGCTCAACACAGCAAGCCAGTAACGGTCACGGTTGAGGGCGGTGTGGGTCACCTTACCGATGCTGCCGATGCGTATTCCCCGGTGCTCGCCCTGCCCGCGATCCCACCCCGGAGCGCTGCGCAGGCTGAAGCGGCTGATGACCAGCATTTCCCCGGCATAGCGTTTAAGTCCTTCCTCAGGCAGCGCCATCGGGGCAAATGTGTTCCAGCGTTTGACCAAACTGCCGAAAAACAGCTCCGGTAAGGGAAGCGGCTGAGTTTGTCCCTGAGTCTTGAACGCGGTCGGCGAGGCCAGCATGAACGGCCATCGGGATGGAGGCGTGGCGTCGGAAGGCAGAAGGTAACGCGCGGCAAGCGACTGATAGTCGTCCCAGGCAGCCCACGGAGAAAGTTGATTTTCGATTGTTGATTTTGGATTTTGGCTATCCGGTTCGTCCCCCGCCATTCGCCATCCGCCATCCGTTACAGCTTCGACGGTGAAATCCACGCCCTCGAAGGTGAGCGTATCGCCAGGGCTGAAGGCCTGCGCCAGGGCGGCGGCGGTGGCGGCGGTGAGCGCGATGTAACGCAGCGTATAAAACTGTTCCGGGGACACGCGCCGATTGCCCTGTCGCCCACCCATCAACTCCGAGGCAGTGATGGGACGGGACGCATCGCTTGCGTGGAGCATTTCGGCGAGCGCCGGATCACGCGCCCCGATGCGCGCCAGCAGAATCGCATGCGCCGCTCTTCCCAGGCGCGGGGGCAGGGGTGCGGTTGTAGCAGGTCGCAGAGTCAGGACAAGGCTCAGTAGTTCCATAGGATTCTTCCGCAGGATCTGTGATCGTGTCGCTGCCGCTACAGAATACGGCTAAATCGTAAATTGGCAAATGGGGTGATATGCGTTTTCTATGCTCGGCTCGGTCAATGGGTGGGTTGGATCCGAATACTGCCAGACCCCTGGTCAATAGTCAGGTCAATTTTGTAATCGGCGCCGGCATAGTCGGTGGTTTCCCACACACTCGCGCCATCGCGTTCACCGGAGATGAGGGTAAAGCGTTCGTCGGGTTGGAAGCTGCCGCTGCCGCTGTCCAACGTAACCCGCATCCCCACGCCTTTGAGCAGCGTGATGTTTATAGAGCCTGAGCCGCCGTCCAACTTGCCGTTGAAACGAGACGTTGCCGGGAGGATCAGGTCAAGGCTGCCGGAACCGCCATCCAAATTGAGCGAGCGGATGTTCAGGCCGCTGAGATCGAAGTCGCAACTGCCGGAGCCAAGATCCAGCCACAGATCAAGCGGCACTTTAGGACTCAATTTTACGTCCCATTTGGTGTTGTCGCCGCCGAAACGCCATTGCCCGAAAGGCATAGACGGCTGGTAGCGATCCAGGATGACTTCAGCGCGGCCGTTGGTGTTGGTGACATGGAAGATCAGCTCTCCATAATAACCCACATCGGCTTCGATCAGGTTGGTGGAATCTTCCAGAGCGCTCAGATAGCCGGGGGCGCTGTTCCATTCAATGGAGACCTTGGCGCTCTCGATCTGTGTCAACGGATGTTCGAGATGCTGGAATTGCAATCTGGCGGGGCGCGTGAGTTCTGCTAACGCCGGGATGTGCTCGGCGAACAAGGCAATGCCGATGACAAAGCCGGCGAGGACAAGCAGCAGCACGCCGCTGGCGATGGCCCCGCCGAGCGAACGCCGCCCGATCAACACATCCACGCCCAGCGCAATCAAAGCTACCGGCCAGAAACGCCATAACACCGCCCATCCTGATTGTGGGAATACCCCCAGGTTCGAGAGCAACAGCAATACCCCCAGCCCGATCAACGCAATCGGCCAAAAGAAAGAGCGCGAGCGCGGTTCAATCCGCCGCTCGCGGGAGTATTCGCCCTGGGGAAGGGGCTGCGGAAAAATCGGCTCTACACTTGCGGAACGTCGTTCTTCACGCATCTTATCCTCCAGCATTGAAACGTTAAAACGTTTGAACGTTCAAACGTTTTAACGTTTACTACGCAGGGGTGATGGAAGAAGTTGCAGAACGGGCCGCAGGTTATGGGTTGAGCCATTCGACAGTCGGGCGCAGTTCCAGTTCATCAATAAGGGCATTCAATTCAGCATGCGTCAATACACGCCCCCACCCGGCGTAGGCAGTGAGTGCGGCCTCCATCATGTTCGTCCCGAAGGAGCGGCCTTCGTAGCGCGGCGTGGTAGTGATCAGCAGTTTCACACCCCGCGTGCGCAACAGTTCAACATTTTCGGCGGTGGTGGTGTTGGTGACAACCGTTTTACCGCGCAGGTCTTCGGGCATGTACTTGCGCATGAAGAGAAAATCGCCGGCAATTAGTTCAGCATTCTGCCAGTAACGCAAGAAGCGCGGCTCGTGTTCCGCGCCGGAGCTGCCGTAGAAAATTAACCGCATAGGGAAGTGGCTGACCAGCGGCAACATCAGCCGCAACGCACGGCGCAGCGCGCGCGGCCCTTTGAGCGCGATGGGCAGGCCGAGGCCGAACATAAAATCGCCGAAAATCACCTCATCGGCGACGGCGACGACCGCCTGCGCCAGCCCCACGCGATCCACAGCCATAGGAACGAAAGCCGTGCGGAAGTGGGGAATGCCGCCCAGTTGCGGCGCGGCCAGCTCGAAGACGCGGCGTTCCAGTGTGTGTTTGAGACCACTGCCGTCCACAACCGGGGTCTTATGGACATCCTTCACCAGCTTGAGCGCCGCATAGAGGGGATACTTGCGGTCATCCAGATACAGGTGCAAATCCACCCCCCCGACGCTCAACACATCTACCTGGCCGTCCAGTTCAGCGAACAGCCGCTGCGCGGCGGCTACATCCCCATCCGTGCCGATGCGTTCCAGACTGATCTCCTGCCCTTTGAAATTGACGACGACATGTTTATTGCGACTCGAACTCCCTAAACTGACACTCACAGCGCGTTTCATCCTTCATTCTCCTTTCATACTCCCTACTCCTTACTCCCTACTCCCGCATTTGTCCTTCTACAACCTTGCATTATACTGGAAAACTGCTATGAGAAAATGTCAAAGATGCTTCGAGGGACTGTTGTTGCTCGTGTGGCTCGTGGGATGTGCGGCGCCGGTTGTGCAAGCCGATCCCAGCACGCTGCCGCCTGCGACGACGTATACGTTGCCTCCCACCGCTACCTTGACTGCCACTTCCACCACGACGCCTCTGCCCACGCCGACCGACACGCCGACACCGACACCGATTCCCACCATCTCAATCCCCCTGCTCACCCGCACCCTTGCGCCAACCGACGCGCCCACACCGGATCCCACGCCGCTGCCGTTATGGACACTGCCGGAGCGCGTGATCCCTGAGCCGTTCGGGGTGAACATCCACTTCACCCATGCCCTGCCCGGCGAATTAGGGTTGCTCGCCGGCGGCGGCTTCCGTTGGGTGCGGATGGACATGCTCTGGAACACGGTCGAGCGCACGCCGGGGCATTACGACTTCCAAGAATACGATGCTCTTGTGGCGGCCATGGCCCAGCGCAGCATCCGTATCCTCTTCATCCTGGATTACGGCAACCCACTCTACGATTATGGCTTTCCACCTCATTCACCCGAAGGACGCGCCGCGTTTGCGCGCTTTGCGGCGGCCGCCGCGCGTCACTATCGCGGCAAAGGCATCATCTGGGAAATCTGGAACGAGCCGAACCTGGATCAATTCTGGCCTCCCAAAGCCGACGTGGAGCACTACGGCGCGCTGCTTCTGGAGGCAGCCGACGCCATCCGCCGGGCCGATCCCACCGCGTACATCGTCGCGCCGGCCACCTCTGGCTACGATTGGCCCTTCTGGATGGCCTTGGGTGAGCTGGGGGCGTTCAAGAAACTGGACGCCGTCACCGTCCATTCCTACGGCCTGGAGATTCCCGAACAGGTCGGGCCGTTCTATGTACAGCTAACTGCATTGCTGCGGCGTTACAGTCCCGCCTGGAAATTGCCGGTGCTCTCCGGCGAATGGGGATATACCTCGGTGCGGGGCGGCATCGGCGAGGAGCAACAGGCGCAGTACCTGGCGCGGCAGTGGCTCATCAACCTGGCCTATGATGTGAATTTGAGCATCTGGTATGACTGGCGCAATGACGGTGTGGACCCCGCCGCAATCGAGCAGAATTTCGGCACAGTGCGTTATGACCTGTCACCCAAACCGGCCTACTATGCGGCACAGACTCTGTCCAGAACCCTGGGCGGCTATCGCTTTCTGCGTCGCATCCCGCTGGAAAGGGCGGATGACTATTTGCTGCTGTTTCAAAAAGAGACCCGGGTGGCGCTGGCTTTGTGGACCACCGGTGAGACGCGCGCTCTGGTGCTCCCCATTTCAGTGGATGACGTGAAGACGGTGTTGTTGACCGGTGTGGTCGGCGTGACGCCCAGTCAAGGCGGCGGGCTGGTGGTGACGGTTGACCAATCGCCGCGCTATCTCCTGTTCCGTGAAGACCAGGCGGCCACATCCCTGGGCGGATGGCGACCCTACGAATCGCTGCAATGGCTGCCGGCCGATGACGGTCACGGTGTCCATGTTGTCTTTGAGAGCCTGCCTTTCTCGATGTTCGGTGAAATGCAGGTGCGCGTGCAGGGTAAAGTGCGGGGTACGACAACCGTTGCGACCCACCCGATGGAGGAACTGCACGTATACGTGCCGGTGGATGTGAGCGGCCTGCAGGGCAATGTGTTAGCGGAAGTGGTTTTCATCCCGCCGGACGGGGCGATGCTGCCGTTGCAGTCGGCGGCGCTATGGTTGCTCATCGGAGAGTAAGGATAACCGTATGAAACGATATTCCTGGAGAGCAGTGTTCCTGCTGATGTTGTTCCTGATACGCCTGCGACCGTCGCCGGAAGTGTCCGTCCAGGCAGCGACGCCGCCGGATTTCGAGACGCTGGCTGCCAGCATAGGCCGCGCCGAGGCGTGGTACTTCATCAACGGCTATACGGATGCCCCGCCCCCGGCGGCGCAAGCGACTCTCGGTTCGGTCGAGGGCTTTTCACCCCCGCAAACCATTATAACGCCGGTACTGACTGCCACCGTGTATCTGCCGCTGGTCGTCAACCACTTCCCGCTGATGGTCGAGCGTCGCGCTATTTGGGTCACACGCTTCGACTGGACGACGCTCAATGCCGGAGCGCAACCGGAGCACATTGACGCCATGGTCGCCAACATTGCCGGGGCGGGGTTCAACACCATCTTCTTCCAGGTGCGGGGCGCCGGGGACGCCTACTACACGCCGGGTCTGGAGCCGTGGGCTGCGCGGCTCTCGGCCGGCACAGTGACGGAAACGTTGGGCATGGATCCAGGCTGGGATCCGCTGGCGCGTATGCTCGATGTGGCCCACGCGGCCGGCCTGGAAGTGCATGCCTACATCAACATTTACCCGGCCTGGTTGCCTTCTCCGAGCGCCGCTTATGGTCCGCTTGCCCCGCCGGCAACCACCCCGCCGCAGATGTTCGACCGCTTCACCTACGGGCCGACACACCCTGAACACCCCGGCGAATACGGCCTGGGATGGGGATGGCGGCATTACGATACAGCGGGCAACCCGATGTTGTTGACATGGGGAACGTACCTGTGGGCCAGTCCTGGGGTGGATCAGGTACAGAGCTACATCACCGCCATCGCCCGCGACATCGTCACACGCTATCCGGTGGACGGCGTGCACCTGGACCTGGTGCGCTATGCGGGGCCGGCCTATTCCTATGATCCATCCAGCAACGCGGCAGCCGGGGATGTGCGGACGCCGGCCCGCGATCAGTGGCAACGCGACCGTGTGACGGCCCTGGTGCGCCAGATCTGCACCGCAACGCACACCCTGCGCCCCCAGGCGTGGGTGTCGGCGGCGGTGTGGCCGTATTATCGGAACAACCTGGGGTTGCACACCAGTTCCGGCTATGACGATTACTTTCAGGACTCCAAAGGCTGGTTGACCGGTGACGCCATAGACGCCATTGTGCCGATGTTATACGGGGGCGGGAACAGCATCCCTGATGATCTCACCAACTGGCGTTTGCTGGCGGAGGATTTTATGGCCGTCGGCGCTGCGGGACACATCTACCTGGGCATCGGCGGCTATTACGACGATTTTACCGCCATCGTTCAACGGATTGAACTGGCGCGCGAACTCGGCGCGCCAGGGCACGCCATTTTCTCCTATTCGGCGCTCGACAGCCGCGGCTACTGGGACGATCTGGCAGCGGGCCCCTATCACATTCCGGCGCAGGCGCCGCCCTGCTGCGGCGCGACCGGCAAAGCCGCTCAACCGTAAACGGCGCGTCCGTCACACTTGCGTCAGGCCGTTGGGCGCCAGCAGTTGCACAAGTCGCCCGCGAGTCTCCGCATTGAGTTCTGCCCACGTCTCAATGGGCAACGCGACCTGGGCAATCGCGGCTGTAGGCAGGCTTTCCAGTGCGCCGGTCAGTCTCTCCAACAGCATTTCGAGATCGGGGTTGTGCCCGACAATCATCACGCACTCATCCGCATCATCCAACTGGCGCAATATGTCCACAAACTTTTCCGGTTCGGCGCCGTAAAATTGCCGGGTGGCGATGATGCGCGCTTCGTAGTGGCAGGCCTCGGCGAACAGTTCCGCCGTCTGCAATGCGCGTTTAGCTGTAGAACTGAGGATGCGCTGAGGCGTCAAACCTTGCTTGCGGATGCGCTCGCCCATCTGGATGGCGTCGTACTCGCCGCGCTTTTTGAGCGGGCGGTCGTGATCGGCCAGATTTTCGTCTTTCCAGCTCGATTTGGCATGCCGCATGATCAGTAAGGTTTTCATGACATTCTCCTGAACTGGCAAATTTATCAGAATATGTTATACTTAATCATATATATTATGATATTTTCATTTGAGGAGGTGTTACGATGGAATATACGCATTTAGGACGCACGGGGTTGCAGGTTAGCCGATTGTGTTTGGGGACGATGAACTTCGGTCCACAAACCGGCGAGGAAGATAGCTATGCGCTTATGGATCGCGCGCTGGAATTGGGGATCAATTTCTTCGACACGGCCAATGTCTACGGCGGCAAGTTCGGCGAGGGATTGACCGAGCAGATTATCGGACGTTGGTTCGCGCAGGGTGGTGGTCGCCGCGATAAGGTTGTGCTGGCGACCAAAGTCTACAATCGTATGGGCGAGTGGCCCAACGAGCGTGGCCTTTCCGCTTATCACATCCGTAAGGCCGCCGAAGATAGCCTGCGTCGCCTGCAAACCGACCACATTGATCTGTATCAGATGCACCATATTGAACGCAGCACGCCCTGGGAAGAAATCTGGCAGGCGATGGAACAGCTCGTCCGCGAGGGGAAGGTGCTCTATGTGGGCAGCAGCAACTTCGCCGGATGGCACATCGCCAAGGCGCAGGCCAAAGCCGCACAGCGCAACTTCCTGGGATTGGTCTCGGAGCAGAGCCTTTACAACCTCAACGCGCGGATGATTGAGCTGGAGGTCATCCCCGCATGCGCCGATTTCGGGTTGGGGTTGATTCCCTGGAGTCCGCTGGCGGGGGGACTTTTGGGCGGCGTGTTGCAGAAGGTCGCCGAAGGCCGCCGCGCCTCTGAGCGCATGCAGGCGACCATCGAGAAGCACCGTCCCCAGCTTGAGGCCTACGAAGGCCTGTGCACGGAGTTAGGAGAGGCACCGGCAAACGTGGCGCTGGCCTGGCTGCTTCACAATCCTGTCGTCACCGCCCCGATCATCGGCCCGCGCACGCTGGAGCAGCTTAACGATAGCATGCGGGCGTTGGAGATCAAACTTTCCGATGCCACCCTCGCCCGCCTGGATGAAATCTGGCCCGGCCCCGGCGGCCCGGCACCGGAAGCCTACGCCTGGTAAAACGTATCCTCAGGGGGGATTTTGGATGGCTTCGCTGCCCAAAGTCCCCCGCTCTCTCCGCGTGCGGGGCGAGCGGAGGCAGGGGGTGAGAGGGGAAAACTCAAAAAAACCGCCCCCGTCCTGAAACGCACCCCTCATGGCCTTCGCTTTAGAAGGACTCTATGCTATACTTAAGGTGAGGCGCGGCCCTTTAGGCTGCGTCGCCATGAGGAACTATGACACAGACAACGTCGCCACGCACGTCCAATGATGCGATATCGGCTACACCAGAGATCGGCAAAGCCGAACTGCGCGCCGCGTTGGATGAGGTGATGCTGGACAGCCTGCGTCCCGTCACGGCGGTCTTGATGGCTTTGCTGTGCATCTTAATCTACGGGTATGCGCGGCAACCGCGCGCCCTGGCTGTGCCTACCGCGTTGATGGCGGCTCTGGCGCTGGCGGCGGTCTTTGTGTGCAGCCTGCTGTTGTACCATCGCAAAATTCCGGCGCGTTACGCGAATCCCCTCGGTGCGCTGCTGGCAGCGCTGATGTTGATCCAACGCCTGGTTTACCTGGCACTGCTCCGCGCTCCTGAGCCGACGGCCAATATCATCCTGATCTTCGTCGGCACCGGATTCCTCATCCTTTCGACGCCCTGGCTTGTCGCAACGCTGGGGAGCGCGCTGGTCGTCTGGTTGGCAATCGCGCTGCGTTCCCCTGACCCTTCTGCCTGGAGCCACAACGGCTTTCTGTTACTTTCGGCGACGGCACTGGCCTTCATCATCCATCTAACGCGACTGAATTCCTTACGCCGTCAGGAAGTGCTGCGGGTGCAAAATGAACTTCGCAACCGCGAGTTGGAACAACGAGCGGTAGCCCTGGAAACATTCTATCAGACCGAGCGTTCGCGCCGCCTGTTGACCGAAACCCTGTACGAGGTCAGCCGCGCGCTCTCACAGACGTTGAATTTGGAAGAAGTGTTGGGTTTGATCCTGGAAAACCTCGCCCGGCTGGTTGCTTTTGACCGGGGGTCGGTCATGTTGCGCCAGGACAATGAATTGCTCATCGTCGCGGCACGGGGATTTCCAGCGGAAAGCAATCCGCTGCAAATTCGTGTGCCGATTAAGGAGAACGATGTGTTCCAACAGATTTGTCAATCCCGTGCCCCTTTGATCATCCCGGAAGTGTCCGGGCGGCTGGATTGGCAGCAGGTTGAGCACCTGCCGCCGGCGCGCGCCTGGGCGGGAGTGCCTTTAATTGACGCCCAAAACGAGGTCATCGGTATGCTCTCGCTGACGCGGGAGACGCCGCAACCGTATACCGGAGATGAAACCGGCCTGGTGTTGACCTTTGCCGGTCAGGCAGCGATTGCCTTACAGAACGCCCGTCTATACTCGGCGCTGGGCGAGGCTTACGCGCAATTGGAACGCCTGGATCAAACGAAATCCGACTTCATTACCGTTGCCGCGCACGAATTGCGCACGCCGTTGACCCTCATTCGTGGCTACAGCCAGATGTTGCTCAAGGACCCTGAGATTGGCAAAGATACTGAGCGTCTGGAGATGATGCGGGGGATCGTTGACGGCGCAATACGCCTGAATGACATTATCAACAGCATGGTAGACATCGCCAAAATTGACACCCGTACCTTGCAGCTCTACTTCTTACCTGTGACATTGGAAAACCTGCTCCGCAGCCTTTTGAATAGCTTTCGAGAGGCGTCTCAGGAACGCCATCTAACCCTGCGCATGAACATCGAGGAATCTTTACCGGTCATTGAGGCTGACGCTGATGCCCTGAAAAAGGTTTTCTATCATTTGGTGGTCAATGCGATAAAGTATACCCCGGACGGCGGAACCATTACCATCACCGGGAGCGCGCTGAAGCCGGGCGCGTATGGCTGGCCGGCAGGGGGTGTTGAGATCGTCATTCGGGATACCGGCATCGGCATTGACCCGCGCTATCACAATCTGATCTTCACCAAGTTTTACCAGACCGGCGAAGTGGCTTTACATTCATCCGGCACAACGAAGTTCAAAGGCGGCGGGCCGGGGTTAGGGCTGGCGATTGTCAAAGGTATCGTCGAGGCGCACGGCGGCAAAGTATGGGTCGAAAGTACCGGCTACGACGAAGCCACCTGTCCCGGCAGTAGCTTCCATGTCGTCTTGCCTTTGACTCAGCCTGAAGAGCCCGCGTGAAACGCGGGACGTGATTCGTAATTCGTAAGCGTCATCCTCGCGCCTCTCCTCCGTGGGATACATAATCGTCACTCACATGTTCCACTCCCCCATAGCTATATGCCATCCTTTGTCATATTCCCTGACTACACTATCTCTGTAGAAACTTTGTTCTATCCCGAAACTCGTGGTATAATCGCTGGTTGCTAGTTGCTGGTTGCTGGTTGCCAGTTGCTGGTTGCTGGAAACTGGATATTGGAAACTGGAAATGGAACCTGGCTTCATCGTCATTCGCGGTGCGCAGCAACACAATCTGAAGCATATTGACCTCGCCATCCCGCGCAACAAGCTGGTGGTGCTCACCGGCGTTTCGGGCAGCGGGAAGTCGTCGCTGGCCTTCGATACGATCTACGCCGAGGGGCAGCGCCGTTACGTGGAGAGCCTCTCGTCGTTCGCGCGGCAGTTCCTGGGGCAGATGGAAAAGCCGAAGGTGGACTTCATCGGCGGCCTCAGCCCGGCCATCGCCATCCAGCAGAAGGCGGTGAGCAAGAACCCGCGCTCGACGGTGGGCACTGTGACCGAAGTCATGGACTACCTGCGCGTGCTCTTCGCGCGCGTGGGTGAAGCGCACTGCCCGCAATGTGGACGCAAGGTGGCCTCACAGAATGCACAGCAGATCGCCGATCAACTTGCGGCGCTGCCTGCCGGGACGCGCTTCCAACTGCTCGCGCCCGTCGTCCGGCAGCGCAAGGGGACGCACGAGGATGTGCTGGCGCAAGCACGGCAGGGAGGCTACGAACGCGCCCGCATTGACGGCCTCCCCACAGACTTGAGCCGCGACATCAAGCTGGCAAAGACGAAGAACCACACGATTGAGCTGATTGTGGACCGGCTGGCGGTGCCCGATCATAGCAACGGCTCCGGCGAAGACACGTGGCGCGACTTCACCACGCGGCTGATGGATTCGGTGGAGACGGCGTTGCGCGCGGGCGAAGGAACGGTCGTCGTGGATGTGGTGGACGGCGAGGAGTTGCTCCTCAGCGAGCACCACGCCTGCGTCCACTGCGGCATCAGCTTCCCGGAACTCAGCCCGCAACTGTTCAGCTTCAACTCGCCGCTGGGGATGTGCCCGGAGTGTAACGGCCTGGGCACGAAGCTGGAAGTAGATCCGGCCTTAATCGTGCAGGACCCCACGCTTTCGATCATGGACGGTGCGCTGCGCTGGTACGGCAACCTCCGCAAGAAGAACAGCCAATGGCAGATTCACCAGCTCCAGTCCATCGCCCGGCACTACGGCGTAGACCTGGATATGCCATGGCAGGATTTGCCGCAACATTTTCGGGATGTGCTGATCTACGGTTCCGGCGATGAGAAGATTCACTTTGAATACCGCGCCGAAAACGGCGATAGCACGTGGACCGGCGAAAGTTACCGTCCCGCCAAGGGCATCATCTACAACATCAACCGCCTGTTTCACCAGACGAAGTCCGACTACACGCGCCGCTGGTACAGCAGCTTTATGAGCGAGCAGCCATGCCCGGCCTGCGGCGGCGCGCGACTGCGCCCGGAGGCACGCAGCGTACTGGTAGGGGGCAAGAGCCTTACGGAAGTAGGGGCTATGTCCATTGATGAGGCCCATGCCTGGGTCCAGTCGCTCTACCAGCAGTTCGATGCCGAGCAGTTCGCCATCGGCGGCGAGGTGCTCAAGGAGATCCGCGACCGCTTGCAGTTCATGCTCAACGTCGGGCTGCACTACCTCACACTGGATCGGCCTGCGCCGTCGCTCTCCGGCGGGGAATCACAGCGCATCCGACTGGCAAGCCAGATCGGGTGCGGGCTGGTGGGCGTGCTCTACATCCTCGACGAGCCGTCCATCGGCCTGCACGCCCGCGACAACCGCGCGTTGCTCGATACGCTGTTGCAATTGCGCGACATGGGCAACACGGTGCTGGTGGTGGAGCACGACCGCGAGACCATGCTCGACGCCGACTGGATTGTGGATTTGGGACCGGGCGCGGGCGTGTTGGGTGGGTGCGTGATCGCGGCCGGGACGCCACAGGAGATCGCCGCGAATCCGCAATCGCTCACCGGACGCTATTTAAGCGGCGAACTGGCGGTGGTTTCACCGAACGGCGGCAGACGCACGCCGCAGAACGGCAGCCTGGTCTTGCGTGGCGCCTCGCTGCACAATCTCAAACACGTGGACGCGCGCTTCCCGCTGGGTGTGTTCACCTGCGTCACCGGCGTCAGCGGCAGCGGCAAGAGCAGCCTGGTCGCCGAGACGCTCTACCCGGCGCTGGCCCGCGACCTCAACCACGCCGAGACGCACCCCGGCCCCTACGAACGCCTGGAGGGCCTGGAGCATCTGGATAAGGTCATTGACATCACCCAGGACCCCATCGGGCGCACGCCGCGCTCGAACCCGGCGACGTATGTGGGTGTGTTCGACGAGATCCGACAGGTGTTTGCCGCCATGCCGGAAGCGAAGATGCGCGGCTACGGATCGGGGCGGTTCAGCTTCAACGTGAAGGGAGGCCGCTGCGAAGCCTGCAAAGGGCACGGCCTGCGGTGCATCGAGATGCACTTCCTGCCCGATGTGTGGGTGACGTGCAAGGAGTGCAAGGGCACCCGCTTCAACCGTGAGACGTTGCAGATTCGCTACAAAGGCAAGAACATCGCCGAGGTGCTGGATATGGACGTGCAGGAGGCGTTGGACTTTTTCGCCAACCATCCCCGGCTCTCGCGGCAGTTGCAGACGCTGCACGACGTCGGGTTGGACTACATCAAGCTGGGCCAGGCGGCGACGACGCTAAGCGGCGGGGAAGCGCAGCGCGTGAAGCTGGCAAAGGAGCTGAGCCGCGTCGCTACCGGACGCACGGTCTACATCCTCGATGAACCGACGACGGGCCTGCATTTCGCCGACATCCAGAAACTGCTGGACGTGCTGCACCGGCTCACCGACGCAGGCAACACCGTCATCGTCATCGAACACAACCTGGATGTGATCAAGACCGCCGACTGGGTGATTGATCTCGGCCCGGAGGGCGGCGACGCGGGCGGCTACATCATCGCGGAGGGGCCGCCGGAGGCCGTCGCGCAGGTGGCGGGGAGTTATACGGGGCAGTTTTTGCGGAAGGTGCTGGGGTCGGATTCGACCTTTTCCCTTCCCAGCCAGAAGTGATGCCGCATAATGCGCGGCGAGGGGCGCACCAGAATCCCATTGATCAGGCGGTCTCCATCGGGCAACTGCGCCGGATTGACATAACAGACGTTGGGGCTGTCGCCGAAACGTTCATGGTAGCGTCTGGCCGCCCGCGACAGCTTCCACGCTAAATCCTCGGCGCCGCTATCATGCCACAAAAGTCCCACTTCCATCTTCACTGCCCTCCCCAACTGGATGCTGGAAACTGGATACTGGAAACTGGCTACTCGTTGCTTACTCCACCCGGCGCGCCAGGTACCAGATGTTCAACACCGCATCCTGGCACAGGTCGAAGGTGCCCTCTGAGCAGCGCACGCGGAAGAAATACCATGCGCCCTGGCGTTTCATTTCCGTCCACGCACGGACGACCGCGTGGACGTTGTATTGCTTGCCGCGCCACATAAAGCGTTGCGGAAAATAGTTGTGTTTGCGCGCGATGAGCCGGATCGGTTCATGACGCGCGGTGCGTTGAAAAATCATGCTTCACCTCCCAGAATCAGCCAGGGGGCCATCTCTAATGGCTGCCAGGCGCGTGGATATTCTCGATCAATCACTTTGCCGATGGGATCAATGCGACGGGTGACGATCCGCTTGGGGTTGCCGGGCGCCTTCAGTTGCCTCCAGGAGGCGGGTGACCAGGCTGCGTTATCCTTGCGCCAGCCCAGGTGATACTCGCCGTTAGCCGCGCGATGCAGATATTTCAGCGTCGGCCCCTGCATCTCCCCCCTGACAGCATCATCGCCAAACTCCGATTCTGCGCCGCAGGGCAGGTATTTCGTCACGATCAAATCCCCTTCGCCGGGCCACTCGCCGGGCTTAAAAGCGCGCATCACGATCCGGTCGCCCTCAAAGATGTTTTCGTATTCCATACTGTCACCGATCACGGTGAGGTAGTAGCTTTCGCCGGGCGTCAAGACGTCAATGTAGTTGAGCGCCACATCTCCCGTACCGGCGATAACCTCGCCGGCATACGACAACGTCGGCTCGAAATCCAACCCGTAGAGCGCCCGGTTGAGTTGCCGGTCGCCATCTTTACGGAGGGCGCGCGCTACCCTGGCAGCCATCTCGCTCAAAGGTGAAGGGAAATCGGCAGTGGCAACGATGTGCTCATCAAGCACCCGCAGCAGGATTACCAGGCCGTTTTCATGCTCGTCGTTGTACAGACTGTGGAGATAGCGAATGGTCCCGGCAACGCGCTGTTCGCGGCTAAGGATGTAGGGAAGTTCACGTTGCCACGCACAGAGACGCGGGTCCGCAAAGAGAGCACGCAGTGCCGTATCGCTGGCAAAGGCATCACAGGCCATCAACAACGTCTTCAGCCGTTCGCAAAGACTCTCAAAATATATGCCCATCGTTTCCCTCCCTACTCTCTGCTCCCTACTCTTCGCCGCCCACGATGGTGAAGTTGCGATTTTGCGGCGGATTGTTCCATTGCAACGCCATGTTGGCATCACTAAAGGCCGGCGGTTGTAGCCCGTATCCGAACGGCGGCTGTGAGGTCACGACGACCACCGGTGGGGTTGCAGACAGCGTTCGTTGCGTCGCTTGCCGGTTGCTCTCGCGCTGCCAGAGATACAGCCCGAACAGGATGGTCGGCAGCATCGCCCCCACGCCGCACGCCAGCCCGACCAGCAAGGCCAACGAGTCCTGACTGAGCCGTTGCGTAACCACCACAATGACGGTGACGGCAACGACACTGCTGAGCAGCGCCATAAACCGTCCCAAACGCTTGCTTAGCGGTTCCCGTGTTTCCATACACTACACGCTACTCATTGCCAACATCGGCAACTGCGACGCATAAGGCGCAGCGCCGCCGTAGAGCGCCGTCATCTGTTTTTTGAGGTCCTTCTCGTCCATATAGGCTGCCTGGAAGCGGATCGGCTCCTCGCCGCCGCCAACCGCGAGGAAGTCGCCGCGCCCGTTGAGCAAATGGGCGTTTGTCCCCGCCCGGCCGCTGGCCACCCGCGCATCCTCCGCGGAGACTACGCGCCCGACAAGCCGTAAGGGGAAATTCGCCCGCATCACACTGCTGAGGATGGCCGCCGAAGGGTGCTGCGTTGCCGCGACCACGTGAACACCGGCCTGCCGCCCGCGCTGCACCAACCGCGTCAGCACATCGGTGAACGGCGCTTCGCCCTGCATCAACAGGTCGGCCAGCTCGTCAATGAAGATCACCAGACGGGGCACCGAGGTGCCCTGTACGGCATCACTGTCGGTCGGCGGCTCTTCGCCGCGCCGGTCGCGCGCCTCCATCATCCGCGCTGCCGATTGCAGGGCTTCCAACGCTTCCGGTATCTGCGTGATCGGTCTGCGTTTAAGGTGTGGGACGCCCTGAAACGCCGGGAAAGTGCGCCCTTTGGGATCAATGCACAGCAGTTCCAGCAGCTTCGGCGTGTGCGTGAGTACCAGTGAGGCCGCCATCGTCCGCAGCAGCGCCGATTTGCCCGATCCGGTGGTGCCGGCGACGAGAATGTGCGCCACCTCCGGCGCCGCGAGCCGCGCGAGCAGCGGCGCGCCGGTGTCGGTCAACCCCAGCAACACCGTGGAGAGAGGGATCGGCATGGCTTCGGCCAACAGGTCCAACAGCGTCACCGGACGGGGGTTGGGGTTGGAGAATTCCAGGATGATGCCTTCCTTGCCCCGTTCGATGGTAAGGGTGGGCACTTGCATGGCCAGGGCCAGATCATCCGCCAGGCGTTTGATCGCGGCGAAACGGATGTTTGGGGCGGGATTCAGAAAGAAGCGGATAAGCCGTGGGCCGACAGTCCCGCCCGTCACCCGCCCCGGCGCGCGGTGGGCCGCCAGGACGGCTTCCACACGGTCGGCCTGATATTCCAGATAAGGACGCAGTGAATGAGACATTTTCCCTCCAAAAGAACAAATGTTCTACGATGGAACGAAAAAGAAAACGCCCGCAGGCGTGGTCGTGTCGAGATAGAACTTTTGTTCTATATGCTTATTATAAAGCCGGTTTTGTCTTTTGTCAAGCCCTACCCGCCTGGTGATTACCCATAAGTAAAGTCCTGATGAGGGAAAGGGGAGATCGATAGGAAAGAGAGGGTTACCAGCGTATGGATCAAGGTGCTGAGACCGCGTAAGACCAAATACGGGCCATCCAGATCATTCGCTAAGCCGAGTTTGCCGCCCAGTTCGCGCACCCACAGGACGGCGCGAGGTGGCCAGGAGTCAATGAGATAGAAGACAAATTGCGCGGC
>JAIOAX010000043.1 GCA_019873645.1 Chloroflexota bacterium
TTCAAGCGCCCTCAGACCAGCCTGATTGACCAGTATACCACGTCCGCACGAACGGCGCTGGAAGACGCATTTTCATGCTGGGTGGAGAGCGTAGCTCATGATGTCTGCTGAAAGGATTGGTTGTTATGGATCGTGATGCATACATCGCTTTGTGGCAACAAGAAGAGCAAGCGCCCTTTGTTGGCTGGGACTTCTCCTATCTCAAAGGCCGGATGAATGAAGAATTACCGCCGTGGTCATATTCGACGCGGGCAGCGGAGGTGTTGCAGGGCGCTACATCCGTATTGGACATGGGGACGGGCGGCGGCGAACGGCTGCTCAAGCTGCGCGAGCACTGGCCTGTGAAAGTCGTCGTGACCGAAGATTACCCGCCGAATGTGCGTCTAGCGCGAGAGCGACTGTCGCCGTTGGGCGTGCGCGTGGAAGTGGTGGAATTGACCCGCGATGGCACACTGCCCTTCGAGGATGCCGAGTTCGACGTGGTGCTGAACCGCCAGTCGGGATTCAACCCGGCGGAAGTGGCGCGCGTCCTTAGCCCCGGCGGGACGTTCCTGATGCAGCAGGTCGATGGCCGGTGGGGACATGATTTGATGGCCGTTTTCGGCGCAACGCCACAATGGCCAGATGAAACGCTTGCTAACTGTCTGCTGAAAGGATTGGTTGTTATGGATCGTGATGCATACATCGCTTTGTGGCAACAAGAAGAGCAAGCGCCCTTTGTTGGCTGGGACTTCTCCTATCTCAAAGGCCGGATGAATGAAGAATTACCGCCGTGGTCATATTCGACGCGGGCAGCGGAGGTGTTGCAGGGCGCTACATCCGTATTGGACATGGGGACGGGCGGCGGCGAACGGCTGCTCAAGCTGCGCGAGCACTGGCCTGTGAAAGTCGTCGTGACCGAAGATTACCCGCCGAATGTGCGTCTAGCGCGAGAGCGACTGTCGCCGTTGGGCGTGCGCGTGGAAGTGGTGGAATTGACCCGCGATGGCACACTGCCCTTCGAGGATGCCGAGTTCGACGTGGTGCTGAACCGCCAGTCGGGATTCAACCCGGCGGAAGTGGCGCGCGTCCTTAGCCCCGGCGGGACGTTCCTGATGCAGCAGGTCGATGGCCGGTGGGGACATGATTTGATGGCCGTTTTCGGCGCAACGCCACAATGGCCAGATGAAACGCTTGCTAACTGTCTGACGTGGTTCAAGGACACCGGTTTGACGATGGTCACGGCGGAAGACTGGACTGGCGCATTTACTTTTGCGGACGTTGGCGCGATTGTGTACTATCTGAAGGCTGTGCCGTGGATCGTCCCTGGCTTTTCCGTGGCGACGCACCTGGACGGTCTACTGGCGCTGCAATCCAGGCTGGAGAAAGAAGGAGTGCAACCGGAGGTTGCCTTATCCTTTGCTGCCAAAAAATTCCTCATCGAGGCGCGAAAACAGTGATGAAAAGACCTGACAGGTTTCAGAAAACCTGTCAGGTCTAGGCTGTTTTCTGTTCGTCTGTTCAATTCGTTGTGGTCATCCTGGAGGTCAGTCTATGAATTTCTTCGATTGCAACGCCTTTTTCGGCTTGCCTGCGCTCCGTCCACTTGCGCCGGTGGCGACGGCGGAAGAATTGCTTGCGGAGATGGATCGTGCCGGCGTGGCACGGGCGTTAGTGTGGCACATCGCGCAGCATGACGGCGCGCCACGCATCGGCAACCAACTGCTGGCGGAGGCGATTGTACCGCATCCGCGTCTGGTGGGCTGTTGGACGGTGTTGCCGAATCAGGCGCACGAGTTTCCCCCACCCGATAAACTCTTTCGGCAGATGCAAGCCGCGCGGGTAGCAGCGTTGCGCGTCTTCCCCAATGCGCACAAGTTTCTGCTGAACGCCGTCTCGATGGGCGAGTTGCTGGAAGCGATGGTTGCCTGGCGCGTGCCGCTGTTCGTCTCGGTCAAACGCGGGATGGCCTGGCACGATGTATACAACCTGCTGGCCGAGTTCCCGGAGCTGGTCTGCGTCATTTGCGACCACGGCTGCTGGGGTGAGGACCGAATGTTTCGCCCGCTGTTGGAGCGGTATCCTAACGTCTACGTGGACACGGCGCAGTATTTGCTCGACGGCGGCATCGAATCGCTGGTAGCCGATTACGGCCCGCAGCGTGTGTTATTCGGCAGCGGTTTTCCCGAATCCTATTTCGGCGGGATGATGCTGGCGCTCAAACACGCACAAATCTCCGATGAAGCGAAGGCGCTCATCGCGGGCGGCAATCTTGAGCGCATCATTGGGGATGTTTTATCAGCAGATTAAGCAGATTTAGCAGATTAAAATATATAAATCTGCTTAATCTGCTAAATCTGCTGACCATTTTGAGGGAGGAGCGATGATGATCGGTGATTCGGTGTTAGCGCGTGAATTTTGGGAGCAGGGCAAGACGGCGTCCTGCCCGATTTACGATATGCACGGTCACATGGGCGACTTTCACTCGATCTACTTCCCGCGTGGCGATACGGCGGCGATGATCCGTACCATGGACGAGTGCGGCGTGCGGATGCTCGTTTTCTCGCATCACACCGCGCTGTTCTCGCCCGATCTGGCGAACACGCGCAGTGTGGAGGCCGTGCGGCAATTCCCCGACCGCTTGCGGGCGTATTGCGCGATCAATCCCAACTACCCGGAGATCGTCGAACGCGAGGTGGCGAGCTTCGACAGCCTGTTCCCCGATGTGTACGTGGGCTTCAAGTTCCTGTCGGACTACCACCAAATCGCCTTGACCGACGACCGTTACCGGCCCGCCTGGGAATACGCCGATGCGCGCGGCCTGCTCGTCCTGGCGCACACGTGGGGCGGCAGCCGCTTCGACGGCGAGGACGTAGTGCGGCGGGTCGCGGAGCGGTATCCCAACGTCAAGTTTCTCCTGGGACACTCGTGTCACGGCGCGTGGGATGCCGCCGTGCAACTGGCGCGCGACTTCCCCAACGTCTATCTGGAACTCACCGCCGTCTTCGACGACCGGGGCGTCATCGAGAAATTCGTCCGCGAAGCCGGCTCCGACCGGATGCTCTTCGGCACGGACCTGCCGTGGTTCGACCCGCATCACGCCATCGGTGTGTTGCTCAACGCCGATATCACCGACGACGACCGCCACAACATCTGCCATCGCAATGCTGAACGTCTGCTCGCACCTTTGATGGAGGGGAAATGTTGAAAATATCACTCACCGGAACCTGGCAACTGCGCGACGAAATCCTCACTTATCCGCTCGCCAACGCACGCGCTCTCTCGCAGTGTGAAGACGGCTGGATCACACAGCCTGTGCCCGGCGACATTCACCAGGGCCTCGTTGACGCGGGGCGCATCGCTGAACCACTGCTTGGACTCAACAGCTTCGATTGCACGTGGACCGAGACGCGCTCGTGGTGGTTCCGGCGGACGTTTGTCGCGCCGGAGGGCTGGCAGGATGCTGATGTGGCGGAACTGGAAATGCACGGCCTCGACTGCAACGCCGAAATCTTCCTCAACGGTGAACACATCGGCAGCCATCCAAGCGCGTTCCGTCCGTTTGTGCGCGACGTGAAACCCTGGCTGCGCGACGGCGAAAACGTGTTGCTCGTGCGGCTCACGGCGGGCGTCGAGCACGTCACCGAGGCGGATGTGGACTCCTGCGACGGCGTTCGTCCCGGCACCGAAGCGGGCAACGGTCGCCCGGAGCGCGGCGAACCGCGCCGCACTTTCGCGCGCAAGCCGCAGTACTCGTGGGGCTGGGATTGGAGTCCGCGCATACCCACGACGGCGATTGGCGGTGACGTGACCCTGCGCTTGATGACCACCGCCTGCATCCGCGACGTGGCGCTGCGCCCGGTGCAGCACGGCAAAGAAGTCCTGGTCTACGCGACCGTCGCCGTGGATCAGTTTCACTACTTCAAAACCCGCGAAGGCACGGTGAAAGTCACGCTGACCGACGCGCAAGGCCGCGCCTTCTCCGCTGAAGCCAACGCCCTGCTTCGCTCCGGCCTCACCTACGTCGAATTGCTCATCCCCATTCCCGACGCCCAACTCTGGTGGCCCAACGGCCTCGGCGATCAGCACCGCTACAAAGTCGAAGCCATCCTCACCGTTACCGAAGAAAAAAATCCGTTAAAATCCGTTCAATCCGTTGACACGAAAACCTTCGAGTATGGCATTCGCTTTATCAAACTCATCACCGACGACACCTTCGCCTTTATCATCAACGGCCAGAAAATCTACGCCAAGGGCGCCAACTGGATCCCCGCCGATGCGCTCTATGCCCGCGTAAGCGACGAGAAGTACGACACCCTGGTCCGCGAGGCGCGCGACGCCAACTTCAACATGCTGCGCGTCTGGGGCGGCGGTCTCTACGAGCGCGACGCCTTCTACGAGGCGTGCGACCGCTACGGCATCCTGCTCTGGCACGACTTTATGTTCGCCTGCGCGCCGTATCCCGATCATCTGGCGTGGTTCCGCGAGGAAGTGGAGAAGGAGGCGGACTACCAAACCCGGCGTCTGCGCCGTCACGCCAGCATCGCGCTGTGGTGCGGCAACAACGAAAACCATTGGGGCCTGGCGGATTGGTGGAAAGAAAAGACGCGCGGCGGCGCGCACGTCTACAATTACATCCTGCCCGCCGTGGTGCAGCGCAACTGCCCGGAAATCCCCTACTGGAACAGCTCCCCCTACGGCGGGGAGCGTCCCAACGCCTATGACGTGGGCGACTGTCACTACTGGGGCGAGGGCACGATGAACCCCGACATGCAGGTGCGCATCACGCCAGAAACTTACGACAATTGCACCGCGCGCTTCGTCTCCGAGTTCGGCTACATCGGCGCGCCCGCCAAAGAGACACTGCTGACTTACCTCGACGGCGCGCCCTTCGACCGCCAGGGCAAAGTCTGGCAGCATCACAACAATACTTTCGAGAAGAACACGGTGGACGTGGGCATCCGCAAGCATTACGCCGACCCGGAGGCCCTTACGCCTGACGAGTATGTGCTCTACAGCGGTCTGGTGCAAGGGTTGATGTACACCTACGCGCTGGACTCGATGCACGCCAACCCCAAGTGCGGCGGCAATCTTTTCTGGATGTACGCGGATTGTTGGGGAGAGGTCGGCTGGACGATTGTGGATTACTACCTGCGGCGCAAACCGGCGTGGTATTTCGTCAAGCGCGCCTATGCGCCCGTGCGTCTCATCCTGCGGCCTGCCGGTGACGACGCGATTCGCGTAGTCATAGCCAATGACAGTGCGGACGCCTTAGCTTTCGACCTGGAATACGGCTATCTCAGCCTGGGTGGCAGCCTTAGCCAACTGCGCACCGCTTCCGTCGCGGCCGCGCCCCTATCGCGCATCACCCTTATCACGTTCTCCCGCGGCGACCTCGATCCGACCTGCGGTTTGTGGATCGCGCGCGTCCCGTCGCGGCCTGATATAGCGCCGGGTATTTTCCGTGCTGTAGACTATCGTGAATTGCGAGTGGCGAATGGCGGGTTGCGAATTACGAATTATGAATCACGGATGGGGGATGGCAAATGGGAGTGTGTGGTGCGAGTAGGAGCGGACAGTTACGCGCACGCCGTCCATTTTATGTTGCCCGAAGGGGCACTGTCGTCGGACAACTATTTCGATTTACTGCCGGGGGAAACGCGGGAGATTGTCATCACGGCGGCGTCTCCACTGGCTTTGGAAGCGCTGTTACCTCTTCAACTCCCACTCGCGCCAAATCTGGGCATGGGAAGCAACGTTGCGCAAAAATAGCTGCCGTAATTCCTGATCCGGTATTTTGTCGGCGCGTTCCTGCAAGGCGCGATAAGCCGTCTCCAGCACCGCCCCGGCCTCCGGGCGGTGCGCGGCCTGCAACACGCGGTAGCAGATGAGCGGGACGCCGAACGGATCAAGCGCGCCGTCCAGCGAGCCGTTCTCCAGGTAGCGCAGGATGTCGTCCACGCAGGCTTGCGCCTGGGCCAGGTCCCCTTGCAGGAGCGCGATGTGCGCCAGCCCGCCGAGCAACTCCACGACGTAACTTTCCTGCCCCAGTTCACGGCGCAGAGTCAGCGCCCGGCGATAGGCGTCGGCGGCTTCTGAAAGCCCCCCCAACCCTACCTGTGCCTGCCCGATGCAGGTGAGCGCGTAGGCTTGCACCTGGGAGGAGCCGAGTTCTTCGGCCACGGCCAGGGCTTCCTCGCCGACCCGCAGCGCCTCGGCGTCGCGGCCCAGTGAGTGCAGGAGCAGGCCGTAGAGCGCGAGCGTCAAACTCTCCCCGCGCCGGTCGCCGATCTCTTGCTTGGTCTGGATGGCCTCGGCGTAGTACGCCTCGGAGCGGGCGAAATCGCCCAGCGCCCAGCAGGTATATCCCAGGTTGCTGAGCGTGTTGCTGGCCTCCCACAGGTTGCCCGTCTCCCGGCCCAGGCGCAGTGCTTCCCGGTAATACTCCAGCGCAGCAGCGTAATCTCCACATTCCGTGGCCGTATTGCCGAGGCCGTCGAGTATCCAGGCCTCTCTCTCCCGGTTGCCGATGTCGCGCCGGATGATCTCCAGAGCCTGGGTGAAGCAGGTATGCGCGGTCTGAAACCGGCTTTGCTCGTATGCGACGGTCCCCAGATTGCTGAGCGCCACACTTTCACCCCAGCGGTCGCCCAGTTCGCGCCGGATGTGGAGCGACTGGCTGTAACACTCGTTCGCCCGGACAAAATCCTCCAGGTAAAAGTAAGCCGAACCCAGGTGATTCAGACTATCGGCCTCCGATTGACGTAAAGAGTGGGTCTCGGCCAGCGCCAATGCCTGGGTGGTGAGATCCCGGGCCTGCTCGTAATTCCCCCGGCGGCTGTGAATCCAGGACAGCGTGTTGAGACAGAGAACTACTTCCGGCGTGTCGTCGAATCGCTGCAACTCCGGGAGGCTGCGGGTCACCACCGACTCCGCCTCATCGTAGCGGCCCAAGTGTCCCAGGAGCACACCCCGGCGCACGGCGAGTTTGTGGACGGTGTGCGCCGGCCCGCTCTGGCCCAGGCTTTCGACGGCGCGCCCCAGGGCGACCTGACCCTCCTGAAACCGGCCGCGCAGCGTGTAGAACTGGGTCAGGCCCTCCAATGCCCGCTCAATCTGGGGAATGTCCTCCTGGGCGACGGCCCACTCCCAGGCGGCGCGGATATTGTCCATCTCATCGTCGAGGATTTCGAGCGCCCGGCGCGGCGCCCGGCCCGTCAGGTCATCCTTCAAACTTGCCAGCAGCGCGCAGTAGTAATCGCAGTGCCGTTTGTGGGCGAGGAAGGCGTCATCGGAATCGGCGACCAGGCGCTCCATCGCGTAGCGGCGCATGAGGTTGTGCATGCCGTAGCGCGTGGCTGGGCGCGGGGACTCGTAGGTCGCCTGCTGGAGCATGGACTTGTCCACTAATGCGGCCAGGACGGCCTCTGTGGTGTCGGCCACGTGCAGGGCGGCAGCGCTATCAAACCCGCCGGGGAAGACGGCCAGCCGCCGCAGTGCGGCCTGTTCTTCGGCGGCCAGCAATGCCCACGAATAGTCCAGCGCCGCCCGGATGCTGCGGTGGCGCTCGGCCACTCCCGGCGACGCGGTGCGCAAAAAGTCCAGATCGTGCTGGATGGCCCGCGCGATCTCTTCGCAGGAGCGGGCGTGCAGCCAGCCGGCCGCCAGTTCCAGCGCCAGCGGGATGCCCCCCAGCATCCGGCAGATGCGCACGACGTCGGGCCGATTGGCCGGGCCGAGGGTAAAATCGGGCTTGCGGCGCAAGGCACTCTCGCGGAAGAACTGGACGGCGCTGTAGTTGTCGCCGGCGGCGTCGGCCGTGTCGTCCGATGGGTACTCCAGCGGGCTGACGTTGAACACCCATTCCCCCACGATGTTCAGCGGCTGCTGAGAGGTGGCCAGAAGGCGCACGTCGGCGGTGCGTTGCAGCAGGTCTACGATCAGTTCGCCGCCTGCGCCCAGCCGCTCCAGATTATCCAGCACGAGGAGCACCTCCTTGCCCTTCAAATAGTTCACCAGTTGGGCGTTCAGGTCCTCGCCCGGGCGCGGATTGACACCCAATGCCTGCGCCAGCACCGCGCCCAGCGGCTCCCCGGCGTGCGCGGCGGCCAGGGAGACGAAATAGATGCCGTCCCGGAACGCGCCGCGCTCGTCCTGGGCAGCCTGCAACGCCAGGCGGGTCTTGCCCACACCGCCCGGCCCGACCAGCGTGAGCAGGCGGCAATCGGGGTGGTTGAGCCGTTCGGCGACCTGGGCCAGTTCTGCCGTCCGCCCGATGAAGGGGGTCAACTGAATCGGCAGGTTGCACGGCGGCTGGGGTGGGGGAGATAGCGTTTCGGCTTCGATTTGCCCGCGCAGCGCCTCCGTGGTCGCTGTCGGCGCGACGCCCAGTTCCGCCGCCAGGGTGCGGCGGCAAACCTGATACTGAGCCAGGGCGGCGCTGCGCTGCCCGCCGAAGGCCAGGGCGCGCATCAATTGTTGATGGGCTTCTTCCCGCCAGGGCTCCAGTTCCACCTGCCGCCGGGCATAGTGCTGCACGGCGTCCCATTCTCCCCGCTGCGCATGGCAGTCGGTCAGCCAATCCAGCACCTCAATGGCCTGGCGGTGCAGCGACTCGCGCTCCAGCACGAGCCATTCCTCAAAAGGCGGGCTGTTCAGGAAAAAGCCGGCCAGCAGGTCGCCGCGATACAGAGCGGCGGCCCCGGTCAGGCGCTCCCGGCAGACGCGGCAGGCGGTGAGGCAGCGGTGGGGATGCTGCTTGCAGGCGGCGACCAGGTCACGAAAGTCGGCCACGTCCAGCCGGTAGGGGCTATGGGGATTGAACCGGATGGTTGTGCGGGTGACGGTGAGGAAGGGCGGGTCGGCCTCCGCGTCGCCGACCGCGCGGCGCAGGCGATTGAGCGCCTGGCGGAGGGCGTGCAGCGCGTCGGCCTCAGGCTGTTCGGGCCAGAGGAGGGCGGCGAGGGCCGTCCGCGGGAAAGCGGTCCCGGCGTGCATGGCCAGGTAGGCCAGCAGCGCGCGGGCCGAATCGGCCTCAAAGTCGGTGATCGGCTCGCCGTCTCCGGTGACCTGAAAGGCGCCGAAAAGGGAGATGCTCAATCGTTTCATCTTTGCCGTGACGTTTCCGTGACGTTCGGTTGGTATAATAGCAAAGAATCAGGGCCAATTATACCCGGCTGGGGGTAAAAAGCCAGCGCGGGAAGGAAAACGGGTGCATTTCAGGATGGGGGCGATTTATCGGATACGGCGACCGGGCGATGCTCAGGCCGGTCTCCAGACCGCGCCTGCGCAGCGACTGATCCCGCAGTGGCGCGGTCAGAGACCGGCCACAGCAAGATTTGCCCCGAAGTTGAAATGCACCCAGGAAAACTGACTGGTAAGGATAAACCAGAGTGCGGTAAAAGTCAAGGGCCTGTTTACAGGCCACCTGGCACATTAACTGGCAAGAGCTGAGCCGTTTTGAGACGTATCAAACTATGCCCAGGCCTGACGATTTTTTTGCGACCGGGGTTGTAGAGGCTTATTGGCCCGTGTACTCTCCCAGGCTGTGACCTCGTCTGCAGCATCTGGGTGTGTCACGGAGCAACGTGCGTCAAGTGTGGCGTTCCTCCTCCGAGCGGTAGGGTTCATTGCGGTGTAGCAGCCCGACAATGACCCCCAGGCTCTTGCGGGCGGTAAGGACCAGGGCCCGCTTGTGCTTGTGTTTGGGGACTTCGGTATACTTGCGCGCATAAAAGCGTTGGAACTCCGGGACGCGCTTGTGCAGATGATCCGCGCCCTGGATCAGGTAATAGCGCAAGTAGCGGTTCGCCGCAGTCGCCATGTGGCGGTCTTCGGCGGCGAAGCTGCTGGATTGCGCTTGCGGCCACCGTTATCAGTTTCCCACTGCCGATTGAAACAATCACGTACACCCAGTTGATCAGCATTGCCCACTGGTCTGATCACCCCGAGTGGATCACGCACGTCTACACTACCGTCCAGTATCATCCGGTGACCGGCCAGCGTTTGCCATGGTATGTGCTGGAGCTTGTCCGGGGGGCGGACCTGTCCATCACACAAACGGTGACACCGACCGGGCCGCTCGCACCGGGGCAGGTGGCGACGTATACGCTGCACTATGCCAACGCCGGCCCTGAGATAGCCACGGGCGTCAGCATCCTGAGCGAGCTATCGCCGGACCTCACCCCCATCACGTTTACCTGCAGCGGACCGCCTGTCATCCCGGTAATCGGCATTCCTTATCTGTGGCGCGTAGGGGACCTGGCTCCCGGTCAACGTGGGGTCATCACCCTCACGGCGCAGGTGATGACGGACGCTTTAGCCTATACGTCCCTGGCGCATCGTGTGACCATCACCTCCGCCCTGCCCGACCCGCTCTCGGCCAACAACGGTAGTGTTGTACACTCTTTGGTCCGCCGGGTACGTGCTCTGACATTGACGCCGGATCACACCGGGCAGATTCGGCCATCTCATTCGCTCCTCTTCGAGCATACGGTCACTAACGCGGGCAATTACACGGATGTGGTGACTCTGGAAGCGGCCTCTGTGCGCGGTTGGCCGGTCGTGCTGATCGAGAGCGCTTACCCGACCGGTACTGCCCGCTTGCCGCTCCAGGTTGGCCCGCGAGCCTCGCGCGCAGTCACGGTCAGCGTCACCGCGCCCCCGGAGGCGCTGAGCAACACCGTGGACTATGTGGTGGTGACCGCGACGTTGCCCGCCGGAGCCTATGCCCTGGTCACCGACACGCTTGTGGTGGGGTATGCGCCGGGCATCGCGTTCGGGCCGGATCGTACAGCCACGGCCTCACCTGGCGAAAGCCTGATCTACACCCATACCCTAATACTGGCAACTATACCGACACTTTCCAACTGACCATCACGCCGGAATGGCAGCCGACCCTTTCCCCGACCTCGACCACGCTGGGGCCGGCGGCGACGCAGACCATCACCGTAACGCTCACGGTCCCGATGACCC
The DNA here is from genome assembly GCA_019873645.1 of Chloroflexota bacterium. Lineage (GTDB taxonomy): Bacteria > Chloroflexota > Anaerolineae > B4-G1 > SLSP01 > DSWT01. The sequence goes on from JAIOAX010000043.1 coordinate 10,954, forward strand.
TCTCACAAGATACAGAGCTTCACACCAGGATCACAGCCACGCTGGCGAGCATGCCCACCGTCAAAAATTTCGCCTCGGGGTGAAGTAGAGATGAAAGGAGGTGATACGTGATGCGTGAGGCGTGATACGTAGAGGTAAATCAAAAATCGAAAATCAAAAATCTAAAATTGCAATGGGAGGTACAAAAAATGATACCCAAAACCCTTCGTTTCCTTCTCTTGCTCACCTTGCTGGCGGCGCTGCTGCCGCCCTGGACGCCGGCGCATGCCGCGCCCGGTCAACCTCCTCGCGCGCCGGATGAGCCGCTTCCTCCGGCCGGGTTTTCTGCCCTGACGCCCCTGGCGCAAGCGGCGGAGGAGACGCCCCCACCCCAGCCGGGGGCGCCCAAACAATTCCTGGCGCGCCTGACCGCCGACGCTGACCCGCAGGCGGTCGCCGAGTTCCTGCGCGAGATGCGGGAGCAGGACCGGATCGGCGAGTTTAGCTGGGTAGAGGAATCCCGCGCCTTCCTGATCGCGGGCGAAAAGGGACTGCCCCTGGTCGTCGCCCGCCCGGAGGTGTGGGAGATCCTCGAGGCCACGCCTGAAACGCTGGCGCTGCCGCCTCTGCAGGAGCAGGCCACGCCCGAACAGCCCGAGCGCGCGCAACCGCTGGCCGAGAGCGCGCCGGTAGCGCAGCCTGGCCCAGGTGAGATGACTCAGCAAGAGCCGAAGGACACCTATCTGATCAAGCTCAGCGCGCCCGGATCCGTCGCCGAGGTGGGGATGGCTTATGAACACCTGCGCTTCGAACTTGACTATCTCCATCAGCAGGAGCAGATCGGCGCCCACGAGTGGCTGCCCGAGGCCAACGCCGTGCGGGCCGAGATCATCGTGCCGCAGGTGATTGACTTCCTGCAGCGCCTGTCAGAAGTAGATGATGTGTTGCCCTATGCAGAAGAGACACTCGACCAGGCGCAGCAGGACTACCAGGCTGCGCTGACGGCGCTCCATCGCGACGCAGCCCGGTTCGGCATTGCACACGCTACCGCCTATACCCCTACCCAGCCCAGAGCACGGGCCAGGCTCTATACCGACTACCTCTACCTTTCCGGCAACAGCAACGCATCAACAGTGGTCACGCTGACCACCTCCACTGGCGCGCTCAAGAACGACCCGGCGCGGACATCCGTTTCCTATTCCTGTGACTGGTACTATGGGACAAGCTGCTGGGCCTACGTCTATCTCCGTGACGCCAACTACAACGCCGTTGCGATGACGCCGGGCGACATCCTCTACGTGGCGCAGAGCGGGCAAACCCCTTTCAGCATGACCATTCCGCTGCTCACGGCTTATGCCGATGCCAACGCCAACACGGTCTCCGGCCAAGCCCCGCCCAACATCACCAACACCGACCCCAACAACCCACCGGTAGTCCAGGTCTCTGTATCCGGCGGTCAGTACGTCACCACTACTGCGGAGGGCACGTATCTTGCGACTAACGTGGGAGATTTCCTCCCCGGCAGCAGCGGCGAGGTCCTTTACTATGATGCACGTGGCAACCAGACCTACCTGCCCTTCCGCGTGCCGATGGTCAGCGTACGCGGCTATGATGGCTACAGCAGTGAGCAGCGCGTAGCTGGTTACGCGCCGCTGGGCAACATCACCGTTACGATAGAACTGCGGCGCGGCGGCGTCATTACAGCGACCTGGAGCGGGACCGCCGGCTCCGACGGCTATTTCAGCGCCTACCTCTCGCAGTCCATCGCCGCCGGGGATGAGGTGCGGGTGACGGCCGGCGAATGGGACGCGACCGTCCACGTACCGCTGTTCACCGCCGAGTCCATTCCGGAAACCGATATGGTCGTCGGCCAGACGGACGCTGTGGTCGTCACGACAACTTATAACCTGCCCCGGACGCTGGCCGTGTGGCCGCAGACGTACAGCGATAGCGACTACTCCCCCCGCAAGCGGGTGCAGCCCGACGCCGGCGGTGTCTTCACGGCAACCAACCCCTTCGAGCGCTATGGCTCGGACGTGACGATAGACATCCGCTCCGGCGACGCCGGCCACCTGCGCTATATCGACGCCGCCGGCAACCGCACCTACTTCCGCTTCAAGGCGCCCTCCCCGCCGCCGGTGCTGTATGCGCGCGGCTGGGGCAGCGAGTCACGTTACTACGCCGGCGACACGCTGGGCGGCACTATCACCGGCTGGTGCAGCAGTGAGGACGGCTACGGCGTGGCCGAGCTGCACAGCGCCAGCGGAACGCTCAAGGCGCGGGTGACCAGTATCAATGCCTGTCCGAGTTTCGGTGTGGACTTTTACGTCCCCATCGAGGGCAGCGATGTCATCAGCGCCACTTTTGGCGGCCAGACGACGGTGATGACTGTCCCACGCTTCGAGGTGACGGTTGACCCCGCTTCCGATATGATCATCGGCCAGACGGATGCCACAGTTGTCACGACGACCTACGGCCTCACCCAGACACTGGCCGTGTGGCCGAATTCTTACTATGATTATGACGATTACCCCCGCAAGCGGGTGCAGCCCGGCGCCGGCGGCATCTTCACGGCAACTAACCCCTTCGAGCGCTACGGCTCGGACGTGACGGTAGACATCCGCCCCGGCGATGCCGGCCACCTGCGCTACATTGACGCCGCCGGCAACCGCACCTACTTCCGCTTCAAGGCGCCCTCCCCGCCGCCGGTGCTGTACGCACGCGGCTGGGGCAGTGGTTCGTACTACAAAGCCAACGACACGCTGGGCGGCACTATCACCGGCTTCTGCAGCAGCGAGGACGGCTACGGCGTAGCCGTGCTGCGTAGCGCGAGCGGGACGCTCAAGGCGCAAGCGACCAATGTCAACGCCTGTCCGAGCTTCGGTGTGGACTTCAACGTCCCCATCGTGGGCGGCGATGTCATCAGCGCCACTTTTGGCGGCCAGACGACGGTGATGACTGTCCCACGCTTCGAGGTGACGGTTGACCCCGCTTCCGATATGATCATCGGCCAGACGGATGCTACGGTTGTCACAACGACCTACGGCCTCACCCAGACGCTGGCCGTGTGGCCGAAGACGTACTCTGACGATTACCCCCGAAAGCGAGTGCAGCCCGACGCCGGCGGCGTCTTTATGGCGACCAACCCGTTCGAGGGATACAGCTCGGACGTGACGGTAGACATCCGCCCGGGCGACGCCGGCCACCTGTGCTATATCGACGCCGCCGGTAACCGCACTTACGCCGCCATCATCGCGCCGGGCCTGTACGTGCGCGGCGATTCATATAGATACGTTGCCGATAACTATGTCTTTGTGCGCGCGAACGCCGGCCTGCTCGTTACGGTGACGCTCAAGCGCGACGGCGCGACAGCGGCGACGGCCAGCGGTCAGATTCCCGACTCGGGCGAGTATGGTGTCTACCTGACCGATGCCTACGGCGCGCCGGTGCTCATCCAGGCCGGCGATGTGGTCGAGGCGGCGCTGTCTGGCCGAACCCTGACCGCAACTATGCCTGTGCTGACCGCTATCCCCCACACCGCCACCGGCATCGTCAGCGGCATTGCCCCGGCCAATATCACCGATACCACCTCCGGCAACCCGCACACATTGCGGGTCTACCGCTCTCGCGATGGCCGTTCCCTCCAGGTCACGACCGACGCGTCCGGTGCCTACAGCGCGGATTTCTCCTCTTATGGCGGCCTGCGCCCCGGCGACGTCGGCTACCTGCGCTACATCAACCACGCTGGCTACTATATCTACGACAACTACTGGGTTCCGGTCGTCTATGTGCGCGGCTATGAATCCGGCTACAGCGCCGAAAACTATGTCAGCGGCTACGTGGCCGAGGCCGGCGTGGTAATCACGGTCACGCTCAGGCGCGATGGGGAAGTCGTCGCCCGCACCTTTGGGCGCTCGAACGGCAGCGACGGCAGTTTCTCCATCTACCTGCGTGACCGCTATGGCTATGACGCCAACATCCTCGGCGGCGATACGGTGGAGGTGCAGACCGCAGGCGGCACGGTGAGCGTGTATGTGCCGCGCTTTACCGTCTTCTCCGACCCGCTGGCCGACCGCGTCACCGGCTCTACCGATGCCGTTGTGACCAGTCAAACGCCCTACATGACGCAGACGCTGGCCGTCTGGCCCACCTACTCTTACTATTGGGACTATGGCAAGCACGTCCTGCCCACAGGCGGCGTTTTTACGGCGACCAATCCCTTCTACTACGGCGCCGATCCGGCTACTAGCTCGTCCACCACGCTCAACTGGGGCTACGGCACGACCGGCCACGCGCGCTACATCAACGCCGACGGTCACCGCGTCTACATGCGCATCCAGGCGCCGATCAAGCCGGAGGTGCACGTGCGCGGATACTATCAGGACAACCGTTACTATGCCGAAAACTCCGTCGGCGGCCGTGTGGAGGGCTTTTGCGGCTACGGCACGGTGACGCTCAGGGACAGCGCCGGCGCGGTCAAGGCGCAGACAACCAGCGCGTGGGCCTGTTACTCCATATACGCCTTCCTCTACGACGCGGCAGGCAATCCGGCCCCCATCCTTCCCGGCGACCGCGTCGAGGTGACCTTTGGCGGCGCGACGACGGTAGTGCAGGTGCCTGCTTTTACGGTTACCTCCGACCCCGTCAACGACCGCCTGACCGGCACGACGGACGCCCTCGTCGGCGCGGGGACGGTCACCCAGACGCTGTCCCTCTGGCCCGCCTCCTTCTACGATTCGGACGAGGGTAAACGGGTTACGGTGGATGCCGGCGGCGCGTTCACGGCCACCAATCCGTTCTACCGCTATGCCGATCCGTCCTACTCCCCCGTTACGCTGGACTGGACCGTCGGCGAGGGCGGCCACCTGCGCTACGTGGACGCCGAGGGCAACCGCGTCTATGCGCGCTTCAGGGCGTACCCGCCACAGGCTACCCTGACCCTGCGCGGCGATTACTGGGAGGAGCGTTACGTCGCCGAAAACTATCTGAGCGGCTACTTCCCGGGCTTTTGCGGCGAGGGGACGGTGATGCTACGCAACGCGACCGGCGCCCTCAAGGGAGAATGGCGGCGCGTCCGTGCCTGCAGCGAGTTCTCGCTCTATCTCTACGGCGAGGGCGGCGCAGCGGTCAACCTGGAGGCGGGCGATGTTGTCACGGCGACCTTTGGCACGAGCACCGTCACGGTCAGCATCCCCACGTTTGCAGTCGAAACTGACCACGTCCGCAGCCGTGTCACCGGCACGACAAACGCCGCCGTCACCTCGACGACCCCAGGGATGACGCAGACACTGGCCATCTGGCCCACCAGTTACTATGACAGCGACTATGGCAAGCATGTCCAGCCCACAGGAGGCGTCTTTACCGCGACCAATCCCTTCTACCGCAACGCCAACCCTGCGCGCGGCCAGGCGACGCTGGGCTTGACGGCGACAAGCGTGGGCCATCTGCGCTACGTGGACGGGACGTGGAACCGCGTCTACGCCCGCTTCCACCGGCCCGATATCCTGCTCTACGTACACCAGTGCTATTCGGAGGAATACTATGGGTATTACAGTGAGTACAGCCTGAGCGTCCAAGTCCCCGGTTTCTGCGGCTACGGCAGCATTGTGTTGCGCAACGCCGCCGGGACGCTCAAGGCGCAGCGCACGGATGTCTACGCCTGCAGCTATGTCTACGCATATAATGCTTACCTCCATGATAACGCAGGCCAGGCGGTGCCCATCGAGGCGGGCGACCGCGTCGAAGCGAACTTTGGCGGGCGCACCAAGATGCTGATCGTGCCCTACCTCTCGGCGCGCGCCGACGCCGCGCTCGACCGTGTCACCGGCGCCACCAATGCCGACATGTCCGAAGGCGCCTCGCTGACAGTCTATCCCACATCGGTGTCCTATGAGGATTCCTACTCCCCCTCCAAATCGGTGCAGCCCGACGCGAGCGGGGCCTTTACCGCGACCAACCCCTTCTACTACCATGGCTCCTCGACCACCTGGGTGGACATCCGCGAGGGTGATCAGGGGCACGTGCGCTACGTCACCCCCGCCGGCGACCGCGTCCAGTACCGCTTGATGGCCGAATATCCTGCCCCGCGCGTGTGGGTGCGGAAGGACAGCTACTATCTCTATGGCTATTCCTTCCCCCGCTATGTCCCCATCACCACAACGTTGCGGCGTGGTGGGAATACCATCGCTACGGCGCAGGCGCGCACCGACGGTATCGGCTACTTTTACGCCTACCTGCGCGACGCCGCCGGCAACTACGTCTACATCCGCGAGGGTGATGTGGTGCGCGTGGAGGCGCCGGGCATAGCGCCGATCGAGGTGCCGGTGGTGCGGCTCACCGCCCAGGCGGACGCGGAGCAGGATGCCATCTGGGGCTACGGCCCGCCGAACGCGCTGCTCACCGTTGGCAATAGCGCTCAGCCGTTCCCCACCGGCACGGACGGAGCCTACCGCGCCGACCTGCGTGGGCTGAACGACCTGCAGCCTGGCAACTCGTACTCCGTCAATTACCGCAATGCAGATGGACACACCGTCTACATCAGCCAGTACGTCGGCCCTTATGTCAACGCGGTGCTTCACTCCAACTATCTGTGGGGCTACAGCGCAAGGGCCGGTGTGGGCATCACAGCTACGCTCAAGAGCGGCGCGACGGTCAAGGGGACAGCCAGCGGCAGCACCTACGGCTACTTTTCACTCAACCTGCTGGACACAGCCGGCAACCCGGCGCTCATCGCCCCTGGCGATACACTCGAGGTGGAGCTGGGCGGTGAAAAGGTCACGCTGCCCATCGTCGCGCTGACGGCCCAGGTGAACCCCACGACCGGCGAGATCAGCGGCACCGGCCCCGCCAATGCCTGGCTCGGCGTGGATGTGGATGGCCGATCTCCCGACCGCTCGGTCAAGACCGATAGCGCGGGCCGCTGGGCGACGCAGGTGCTGGACTTCTATGCCTCGGCGGATGTGAACGTGCGCGTGTTCCACGCCAATGCCCAGGGGCATCGCGTCTGGCTCTACACGCGGGTGCGGCCGCCCGTGGTCTATGTGCGCGGCACCTCCTCCGGCTTCTCCTACACCTCCGACCGGACGGTCAGCGGCTATGCCGACGGCTATGCGCTCGTGAACCTGCGCCTGCTGCGCGGCGGAGCGACGGTGGTGCAACAGAACATCGTCGCTTACTCCTATGGCTGGTACAACACCACCTTTACGGAAAGCATCCGCGCGGGGGATCAGGTGGTGGTGCAGTGGGTGCCGCGCGCGCCGATCACCGTCACCGTGCCGACGATGACGGCCTCTGCCAACGCGGGGAACAGCACGGTCTCCGGCGTCGGTCCGGCCAATGCGCGGATCGGTGTGCTGGCGAACGGTTACAGCCAGTTTGTCACCACCTCGGCCACCGGCGCGTTTGAGGTCGGCATGCCGCTGGTCACCGGGCGGGAATCCATCTACCTGAGCTACCAGACGCCGGAGGGGCACTGGGTCCACGCGCGGACATACTATAAAGTCTACCTCCCGCTGGTGCTGCGGCAGTAAAACGGGCTTCGCGGGCTCTTGGACAGGCTAAAAGCCCAATGTTGCTAACATTTAGGTGTGAGGCAGGCTTTCGAGCCTGCTGACAGCAAAGTGTCATTAGGCTAAAAGCCTGTCCTAACACATAAGAACGGGCAGAGTCATCCCCTGCCCGTTTTTTCTACCGTGATTTCCCTGTGCTATCGCTAACCCTCTTCAGGCCACCGCACAGGGACAACAGTGACGGCACGTTTGCGTTGCTCGGCGTCCAGCGTGAGCGGTAATTTCTACCAGGGCCAGGGTAGGGAGGACTGTCGGCCCCCCAGATAGACGTACATCGCGCAGAAAAGCTTTGTATGAGCGATGCGCCTTTTCCGATGGTGTGAACGCGCTTACAAAGACGCTGGCATCTATGGTGACGGCGTCGCTCATCGGCGCATCTCCGAGAGAATTTCGACGGCGCTTTTCTCGCTTTGCCAGTTTTGAGCGATTTCCTGCCCCAGCGCTTCCAGCCGCGCCCACACCTCATCCGGGTCAGGTTGCGGCGGGACGGCGTCAAGCGGCAGCAGCACAGCCACCGGCTTGCCACGTTGGGTGATGACGTAGCTGGCGTGGCGTTCTTTGACCGCGCGCACCACTTCTGACGCACGGGCCTTGAGTTCACAACACCCCTCGGCTTTTCGCACAAGCCGGGGGGTGTTGTTAATATGTATCGCCTTTGAGCAGATCGTAGACAGCACTTAACAAACTCAATCTTTACAAGATCGCCGACTTGGTGTTTAATTCACATTAAATCCAACCTGAGGAGCAGGTGAAAGGTTGGATGGGTTCAGGTGCTACATTTGACTGCGATGTTCTAAAGGACGGCACTTGTAGCCGATGGCCTCAGGGTTTATGATGGACGGTTCAGCCCCCCCGGTGGCGATACTGATTGACGAAAGCCGCATCCTGGAACATTCCGGCGACGTGGGCGCCGCGCTCCGCCAGGCACAAAAGGCGCTGGAACAGGCCCGGGCGAGTGGCCAAAGCGAGTAGATTGCCGCAGCCCTGGCCCAACTGGCGCATATCGAGTTCCGCCTGGGAAGCTATGAGCGGGCACGGGAACTAGCCCAGGAGGCCCTTACCTGGGTTGCGCCGGATTCTCCGGCCCGCTGTCGCGCCTGGCTCACCCTGGGCAACTGCGCAGCCGAGGGCCATTCCCTGGACGAAGCGGAAACCTTTTACCACCAGGCCGCCGACCTGGCCCGCCGTATCGAACATTATGCCTACCGGGCGCACGCGCTCCACAATCTGGCCAACGGCGTATACTTTACGCGCGGGCTGTTCGACCTGGCCCTCACGCTGGAAGAAGAGTGCGCTCAGGTGGTTCGTCAGCACGACCTGGGTAACTTGCTGCGCTTTCCTATGCTGAGCATTGCCTGGATCTCCCAGGTGACCGGTCGGCGAGAGCGGGCGCGGGCCGCGCCGGACGAACTGGGGAGTATCCTGGCGCCCGACGCGGCCTTCTGGGGCTACCACGCTTTGGTCAGCGCGGAGCTGGCACTGGACGAAGGAGAGACCGCCACAGCCCACGAGTTGCTTCGTCGTGCCCTTGCCATTGCCGAAAAGATCGGCGAGCCGGGGCTGTCTTTGTCACCGCAAAAGGCACAGGCGGTCATCCGCGCTGCGGCCAGGCGAGCCATGGGCAAAATCGGTTCAATAGTACCCTATCGGCTAGAGCCGCCTTTTCGGCTCAGGGCGCAATTTAGCGAGGAGCGTTTGGCCGAGGCCCGTACCACACAGCCAGGGGGCAGGCGGTTAGATGCGGTGACGGTGGAAATGGAAGAGGCGGAACAGCCCTGGTTGCTTCTCTAACTGATAGTCTCCGACAGGACAAACGAGCATCCTGGAAAATCCGTCTTGACGTGGCGGATTTTCAAGGTATAATGGAGGTATGATTCACCCACGACCCCAGTTACAGCAAGCTATTGAACGTGCACTGGCGCGCAGCCGCGTGGTTGCGCTCATTGGACCGCGCCAGTGCGGTAAAACAACTCTGGCTCGTCAGTTCGTCCCTGTTGACTCGCTCAATTACTTTGACCTGGAAGACCCCGTCAGTCTGGCGCGGCTCGATCAGCCGCTGACCGCTTTGCAAGGCCTGACCGGCCTGGTGGTGATTGACGAAATCCAGCGGCGTCCCGAACTCTTTCCGATCTTGCGCGTGCTTTGCGACCGCACGCCTTTACCGGCGCGTTTCTTGATTTTAGGCAGCGCCTCGCCTGAACTGTTGCGCCAGTCTTCCGAGACACTGGCCGGGCGCCTGGAGATCATCCGCATGGCCGGTTTCAGCCTGGCCGAAGTCGGTGCGGAGCGGCAAATGCAACACTGGTTGCGCGGCGGTTTTCCACTCTCCTTCCTGGCCTCTTCCGAAGCCGATAGCCTGGCCTGGCGGCGAAACTTTATCCAGACCTTTTTGGAACGCGACCTGCCACAGTTAGGCATCAACATTCCCTCCTCCGCCATGTTTCGCTTTTGGAACATGCTGGCTCACTACCATGCTCAAGTGTGGAACGCCGCCGAAATCGCCCGCGCCCTTGACCTCAGCGAGTCCACGGTGCGGCGCTACCTTGATCTGCTGGAGGGCGCCTTTATGGTGCGCCAGCTTCGTCCCTGGTTCGCTAACCTGAACAAACGACAGGTCAAGTCACCCAAGGTCTACTTTCGAGACACCGGCATCCTGCATCAGATGCTCGGCATCCGCGAGGAACGCGACCTCTGGCTGCACCCCAAAAGCGGCGCCTCGTGGGAGGGCTATGTCATTGAAGAAGTCATCAAAGCAACGGATCCGGATGAGGTCTACTTTTGGGCCACCCATGCCGGCGCTGAGCTTGACCTGCTGCTCTTCCTCGGAGGCCGTCGTGTGGGCGTCGAGTGCAAGCGTGTGGACGCTCCGCGACTGACGCCGTCTATGCGCATTGCCCTGGATAATCTGGCGCTGGATCATCTGTTTGTCTTTTATCCGGGCGAGCGTCCCTATCCCCTGGCCGAGCGGGTGACCGTGTTGCCGCTGGCGTCTCTGGCGCGGGGTGGGGAGGCGTTGGACATTGCTGGTGGATAGCGTATGAATGCAGATGAAATCCGCAATCTGATTTTCTCAGAACTTACCTCATTGGGATTTAACATCAATGAGGCAGGTGATATTATAATTCCACCACTGTCCAAAGAGGATATAAAACAGTTGCATCGTCCTGCACGGCAGGAATCCCTTCAAAAAAATGCAGGCTGGATTCAACGTGCTTTCAAAAAATACGGCGATTTTTTTGCCGATGGAAGTCAAATTCTACCTTGCAGGATTTCCCCCTGTTTGGTTGAGGTCCAAGAACCCTGGCAAAAAGACTTGTTTCGTTTGGCGCGCTTCTATTGGTCTATTCCCTACTCTCATGGTTTTGGCCGCCGTCTGCGCTTTTTGATTTTCGACGCAAGCAACGAGAAACTTATCGGTATTTTTGGTCTTCAATCGCCACCCATTACTTTCCCGGTACGAGATCGCTTGTTCAATTACCCTCCTGGTCAGAAAGTACAACTCGTTAATCAGACAATGGATATTTTCACGCTCGGCGCACTGCCGCCTTATAATCGCCTGTTGGGAGGAAAACTGGTAGCCCTGGCGGTTTGCGCTAATGAGGTGCGCGCAGCTTATCGACAGTTGTACTCTGGGCGGGTCACAGAGATGGAAAGGCGTGTTTTGCCGGCTCATTTGGTTGCGCTCACTACGACTAGCGCCTTTGGACGCAGTTCGATTTACAATCGCCTGAAATACCAGGGGCAACTGCTGGCCGAGTCGCTGGGCTTTACGAATGGGTATGGGAATTTTCATTTGCAAAGATTGTATCCACTCCTTAAGGAATACCTCGCGTCACTCGGAATAGATACCGCTGGTGGCTATGGCACCGGCCCTAAACGTTCCTGGCAACTGATGCGGCTGGCGTTGGAACGGCTGGACATCTCGGCTGATTTGCTCAAGCATGGAATTCAACGCGAGGCATTTCTTTTCCGGTTAGTTGACAACCTTGAGGCGTATATGAACGGAGAAGCAGATACTCCTCAATTCAAGGATTTAGCCTTTGCTGATTTGGCTGCCTATTGGCGTGAACGCTATCTCTTACCACGAGCCGACCGTGTGGATAGTTGGCACAGTTGGGACAGGCTGGAAATTCTCAACGATATGATTTCATTTGAGCCAAGAGACTATGCTAGAAACGAATAACACCCCATTTGCGGAATTACCGGCAGCTTTGGTAGATGAGGTACTGACGCAGACACAGGATGTAAGCCGGCGCCTTTTAGCTGCGTTTGATGACTTGAAATCGAAAAGGCAAACCTGGCGCAATGCACTGATGCAGAAAGATTTGATCCGCAAGCAGGCCGCGCTGCCATTCGCCAATCCCCCTACAACGTGTGGTATAGATGGAAGTATGGCCATTGAGCGATTACTGGCTCTTGATTTGGTGGCGGTTGGCAGTGTAGCGGTCGAAGGGCTGACGCCTCCCTCTGAGACACGTTATTGGCCTGAACCGCGGCACCTGGTATATGTGAATACCGAAATTCACTATACTGACACAGGTTCGGTACTGCGCGGTATTATGGCAGGCAATGAAGTGCAGTTGGCAAAAGACGCGCCTCACGAGGTGGTGTTTCTCGACGGCTCGCTCACAACGCCAACTATCTTTTTCAATCAAGCATTGAGCAAAGCAGCTGAAGCACCGCACTTGCGAGTCAGTAAGTATCTGCTTGAACATACCGTCACTTATTTGGAAGCCTATCGCACAATTTTGCAATCTACCCGTTCCGACCATTTCTGGGTCGCCATGCCTAAATACACGACCAAGCGCGAAATTGGGGAACAGGTTGGTTGGCATAGCGCCTATGAAGATCGGGGTATTTTGAGCCTAGTGCTGGAGCCAGGTGAGTATACGCATCCATTGCCTCTCAAAAACCCAGAAAGTGACTGGCATATCAACCTTGCGCCACTCAAAGAAATCCGGGAACAAGCCCAGAAGGTAGAGCGTGAAATCGTCAAACTATTGAATAGTATCAAGGTTCTCTATTTTCGTCCTGCCCAATGGTGGCCAGCTCTGCGAGTAGAGTTGGCGCAAGCGATCGCAGACAATCCCAATCGTCTGGCAATTGTGCTCAAAGGCATTGAGCATCAGTGTCAGGCGGCGGCCATTATGGAGCCTTACCCGCTTTATATGGCTGACCGCATGGTCAAGCATTTAGCACGCTCCATCCCCGTTTTCCGGCAAATCGCCAGCCAAAATCTGGCTGAAAACTACACTGGCGACATCGGCGAGGTCTTTATGAGCTTGCATGGCTATCGTACTGAAACAGGAGTGTCATAGGATGAGCAAACTACAAGTCCTGATTGCCCAGGCTGAGCGCATTGGCGTGATTGGTTCACCTTCCTCCACGAATGAATTGGCGTTGGATATTCTGGCCAGTGCGGTGAATAAAAAACTGGTGGGTGAATTGGCTTTCTTCCCATATAGCCAGGACGCTTACACTAACTACGCCCTGGGGCAGATTACCGAAATCACCTTGCGTAATATCTGGCACGAAGATCCCACAATGCGCAGCCTGATTCGCCAGCGTGGGCGCGTGGATTCTATTAGCGAGCGGCAGGATACGCATCAGGGACAAATGATTATCAGCGCGGTGTTTGCAGATGAGAACGACGCCTACCGCCCCAGCATCCTCGGCACGGTGCCAGCTACCGGAACGCCGATTTATCTGGCCGATGACGCCATTTTGAAAGAATTGCTCTCGCCTTATCAGTCACAGTTGTTCTACCTGGGCTATGTGTATGGCTCTAAACCTAAACTGCCACTGTGGTTCAAGCATTTTGATAGCGGTGTGGACGGTGCGGGTGAGGCGTATCATCTGGGTATTTTTGGCAAGACAGGTTCGGGTAAATCGGTGCTGGCCAAGATGATTTTGCTGGCTTATATGCGCCACAAAAAGATGGGACTGTTCGTGTTGGATCCACAGGGAGAGTTCTCACTCGATTTGCAAAGTACTGATCCTACTCCTTCAATGGGCCGTATTTTGCACCCCGCATTGGTCAAAGGAATGGGCAGGACCGTTGAAGTCTACAACTTGGACCGGTTCCGGCTGGATTCGTGGGAGTTGTTCGGAGAATTGCTCACTGAGTTTGGGTTCTTCTTTGACCTGGGCATCAAAGCGGCCGATTATCAAAGTGTCGCCGCGTCTTATCTGACAGATTATTTCCACGACAGCAAGAAACACAAGTTAGCGGCGCTAGATGATGACGCTTTTCTGGCTGCGTTGAACCATCTCTATCAAAATGTCCATCGCATTTACAGCGGCGGCGCAGGCATTGACCGAGTTCAGGGATTCATTCAAGAGGCTATACAAAAGTTCCAGGCTGGACAACTGTCGCCTATCAGAGAAAAATGGGAAAGCGTGACTAGATTTTTTGCTGAGACCGGGGGCAAGGTCTCTATTGAGGCCATTGTCAAAAAAGCGTTAAACCTGGGCGGCAGTAGCCGTCCTGTCATCGTGGTTGATTTATCTAAACGACCAGCTGGCATTTCCACCGCTGTTTGGGACGAAAAAATCAAACCGCTGTTGATAGACGCCTTTTTGGGTGTACTGATCCGCGAAGCGGAATACGCTTATCAAGGTGAAAAGAGCCTGAACACTCTCGTTGTGTTAGACGAGGCCCACCGCTTTGCCCCCCAGGAACGGGAAAACAATGAACGCAAACAGCGCATCAAGCGCAATCTGGTAGATGCCGTGCGCACTACGCGCAAGTATGGCCTGGGCTGGATGTTCTTGAGTCAGACGCTTTCTAGCCTGGAAAACGAAATCGTTCAGCAATTGCGCATCTCGTTCTTTGGATTTGGCCTGAGTATGGGTACAGAGTTCAGAAAGCTCCAAGAGCTGGTAGGTGGAAAGGGAGAATACCTGAAACTCTACCAGCAATTCCGCGATCCCCATTCCTCGTTTGATACTGCCAGCCGCGAGTATTCGTTTATGACCATTGGCCCAGTCTCGCCGCTTTCCTTCGCCGGAACGCCGCTGTTTTTGAATGCTTTTAGCGATGCTGAAGCATTCATCGTGGCCAATGGTCTGACACTTCAGGCTAAGATGTTCTGATGGACGGCTACTGGTAAACGTCCCCCTCACTTGCCCTCGCGCCCCTTCCGGTGTAGACTTGTCCCATCCCCAACCAGGAGCGTGCGATGAGCGAAACACCCGTGGCCATCCGTCTGCCCGCCGAAGAGCGCTGTGCGCTGGAACTGACCGCCCTGTGCCACAACGACCCGTATCCCCGCCCGCCCGGCTGGCTTCTCTCGCCCAAACGGGTGGAAACCTTTTTGCTGGGTTCCGGCAAAGAGACCTTCCCCACGCCCGACGGCCAGCCGGTCGCCATTCGCCCCAAGTACCTGGGCGACCGGCGGCTGATCCAGGTCGCCATCGCCACGCTGGCCTCGGAGCGGGCGCTCTTGCTCGTCGGCGAGCCGGGGGTGGCCAAAAGTTGGGTCGGCGAGCACCTGGCCGCGGCCATCTCCGGCACGAGCCGCCTCATCATCCAGGGCACCGCCGGCACGACCGAGGATCAGATCAAGTATGCCTGGAACTATGCGCTCTTGCTGGCCGAAGGCCCCAGCGAACGCGCGCTTGTGCCCGGCCCCATTCTGCGGGCGATGCGCCAGGGCAAGATCGCCCGCTTTGAGGAACTGACCCGTTGCGCCTCCGAGGTGCAGGATACGCTCCTCTCCATCCTCTCGGAAAAAGAGATCGCCATCCCCGAATTGGGCCAGGTCGTGCTCGCCCAACGCGGCTTTAACCTCATCGCCACGGCCAACACCCGCGACCGGGGCATCAACGATATGTCCAGCGCGCTCAAGCGCCGCTTCAATTTTGTCACCCTGCCGGTGGTGGACACGCTGGAGCAGGAGATGGCGATTGTCGAGACCCGCACGCGCGACCTGATGGCCGATTACCGCGTGCAGGCCGAGGTCCCCGCCGACCTGCTCAAGTTGCTGGTGACCGTCTTCCGCGAACTGCGCGCCGGGCTGACGCTCGACGGCCAGACCAAAGTCAAGTCGCCTTCAACGGTGATGAGCACGGCGGAGGCGATCTCGGTGCTGCTCAACGGCGGCATCCTGGCCCAGCATTTCGGCGACGGGCGGATCGGCGCGGCGGAGGTGATGCGTTCGCTGGTCGGCGCCGTGACCAAAGAAGACGCCCGCGACGTGGCCTGCCTGGAGGAGTACCTGGAAAACGTCGTCCGCCCGCGCAAGGGCGGTGAGTGGCAAGCGTTCTACCGCGCCGGCAAGGATTTACTGTGATTGTCTTCCCCGTCCGTCACCACTCGCCCGCCGGCGCCTTGCACCTGGCCGAACAGATCCGCACTACCCGTCCGCGATTGATTCTGGTTGAAGGGCCGTGCGACGCCACGCCGCTCATCCCGCTGCTGCTGGCCCCCGACACCCGCCCACCGGCGGCGATCCTGGCCTATCTCCCCGCCGAGGAGCCGCGCTCCTCCACCTGGCCGTTCTGCGCCTATTCGCCCGAATATGTCGCCCTTCAGGTGGGGCGCGAGGTGGGAGCCGAACTGCGCTTCTTTGATATGCCCGCCGGTGCGTTCCTGGATGCGCCGCCGAAGACCGATACACCGCCAGAGACGCCGCCCGACGTGTGGCAGGCGGTCGCCGCCCGTTTTGGCTTTGACGATTACGAGGAATTTTGGGAATGTCGCTTTGAGATGGCCGACGGCGACCTGCGCGAGGCGCTGTTTGAACTGGGCCTGCTGGTGCGCGAAGGCGGACGCGACCCCCGCGACGCGGCGCGCGAGACCTGGATGCGCGCCGAGATCGCCCGCGCCCTGGCCGAGGGCTACGACCTCGACGGGATGTTCGTTGTCTGCGGCGCGGCGCACGCCCCGGCGCTTGTCCCACCCTTTTCTCCCACCGATAGCCCAGAGAAGGCGCGTTCCGCCAAATTGACCCTCGTCCCCTTTTCCTACCCGCGCCTTTCCGAGCAGTTGGGCTACGGCGCGGGCAACCGTGCGCCGGCCTACTATCAGATGGTGTGGGAACACGGGGGCGATTTTCGCCGCGCCACGCAGGAGGCCCTCATCCGCACCTCCGACGCGCTCCACCGCGCCGGATACGCGGTCAGTCTGGCCGACGCCATCGAGGCCAACCGGCTGGCCTGCACGCTGGCCGCGCTGCGCGACAAGCCCGCGCCGGGGCTGTACGAGTTGCGCGACGCCGCCCAGGCCTGCTACGGGCGTGGCACGACGGCGGTGGACGGGGTGCTCTGGCCGCTGCTGATCGGCGAAGCGGTGGGAGCCGTGTCGGCGCAGGTGGAACGCACCGCGCTCCAGCAGGAATTCTACGACACGGTCGCCCGTCTGCGCCTGCCCTGCACCGACGCGCCGCGCGAGCACCGGCTCTACCTCACCCAGCCCGCCGATGTGGAAACCTCGGTCTTTTTGCACCGGCTGGCCGCCGCCGACATCCCCTTCGGGCAGGTGGAGGCGGTGCAGATGGTCGGGCGCAGTGGCGCGGGGGCCGACGCCTCCGACGCCGCCCGCTGGCTGGGGCAGTTGCGCGAAAAGTGGACGCTCCAATGGACGCCGCTGACCGACATCCGCCTGGTTGAGGCCAGCGTCGAGGGCGACTCGCTGGCCCAGGTCTGCACGCGCCGCTTCCGCCGCGCGTTGGCCGGGGCGCGCCGCGTGGCCGACGCCGCCGACGTGCTCCTGCACATCGTCCTCACCCGGCTGGAGCCGCTTTACCTCGAAGGGTTGCTGGCCTGCGAGGCCACCTCCAGCACCGACGACGACCTGCCCTCGCTGGCGCGCGCCGCCTACAACCTCCACTCGCTGGTCAAGTACGGCGCGTCGCGGGCGATGGCGACGGAGGCCCTCGAGACGCTGCTCTCCAAAGTCTACGTCCGCGCCGGCCTGCTGCTCCCGGCAGCCGCCGTCGTCGCCGACGAGGCCGCGCCCCCGTTGCGCGACGCGCTCATCACCCTGCACGATGTGGCGCGCCAGGCGCCGGCCCTGGATGCGACGCTGCTGGCCGCGCGCCTGCGCCTGACCGCTGCGAGCGACGGCGTGCACCCGCTGCTGGCCGGCCTGGCCTGCACGCTGCTCTTTTTCGACGGCGCGCTGCCCGAAGCCGAGTTGACGACCTTGCTGAGCCGTCGCCTGTCGCCCGGCGCGGAGCCGCTGGTCGGCGCGCAGTTCATCGAAGGGCTGCTGTCGCTCAACCGGGCGGTGCTGCTGCGCAACGCGGCGGTCGTCGCCTGGCTGGATGGCTACCTGCAAGGGGTCTCCGCCGAGCGATTTGTCGCCGTGCTGCCCGTGCTGCGCCGCGCCTTTGCCGACCTCTCGCCGGCCGAGACGGACTATCTCCTGGCGACGCTGGCCCGCCTGCTGAATCTGCCCGTTGAACAGGCGCGTGCCGCCGGCCCCGCCGTGACGGCGGAAGAGATCGCGGCGATTGACGAGGAGTTGAGTGAAACGTGAGACGTGAAACGTGAAACGTGAAACGTGAAACGTGAGATGTGAGGGGGGAGATGTGAGGAGTGAAATGTGAGGTGGGAGGTGGAAGATGGGGGATGTGGAGGAGACGGGGTATTATCAGGAGTGGCTGAAGGCTGTGCCGGAGGCGATCACGGGAGATACGCTTTGGAGGGTGGAGGCGTATCGGTTGGCGTTGTTTGTGTCCGAGTTGGCCTGGCAGGATTGTACCAGGCTGGCCCAGGATAAGCGTACCGTTGCCCTGTCCGATCAACTTTACCGGGCGGTTGGCTCGATTGGCGCGAACATTGCGGAAGGGTACAGTCGTGGCACGGGCAAGGATCGTGCGCGCTTTTACGAATATGCCCTCGGCTCGGCCCGAGAGAGCCGTGACTGGTACTACAAAGGTCGGCACGTGCTGGGGGAACAAGTTACTGAACATCGCCTGGACCTTATCACCCGCATCATCCGCCTGTTGCTCACCATGATCCCCGACCAGCGCGGCTGTGTCCTCAAAGAAGACCCTTCCACCTACGAAACCTGATCACGCCTCACGCCTCACGCCTCACGCATCACGTTTCACGCCTCACGCCTCACGTTTCACGTTTCACGCATCACGTTTCACGCCTCACGTTCTGCCACACAGGTTTGCCGTCAGGCCTGGACGTGTTACAATTGGGACGATGATGAACACCGAAGACAAACAACGCTTCATTCACCGGATAGCGCGTCAAAACCAATTGGACCCTGAGGGGGCCAGGATACGCTGGTCTCGCCACGGCATCACCGAACTCGTGAACGAGGGCTGGGACCGCGCTTCGGTAGAAGAGGCACTCCAAAACGGAAAAATCATCGAGGACTATCCGGCCCTGCACCGCCCGTTGCCTGATTGCCTGGTCCTGGGCTTGCTGGCGACGGGAGAGCCGCTTCACGCTGTGATTGCCATTGATGAAGCCAACGAGCGTTTGTTTGTTGTGACCGTGTATAGGCCGTCTCAAGAGGAGTGGGAAGATGACTGGCAAACCCGAAAATGACCGTTGTCCGTTGTGCGGAGGGCGATTAAAACCCGGATTGGCGACTGTACCCTTTCTATTGCCCAACGCTACCGTCCTGATCAAAAATGTCCCGGCTATCATCTGTTCCAGTTGTCACGAACCTTATACCACAGGTAAGGTCACTGACCGCATCATTGACTTGTTGAACTCGCTGCGCGGTCTCCAGGCTGAAGTTTTGGTCCTACCCTACCCGGAGCTTAAATCTGCTCCTACCTTGATGCCCGTGATGGAAGCCCATGCCTGGCCGGTGACATAGCGCACAGTGCGAATGTGAACATCCACGATTTACTTGCCCGCACCGAAACGACCCTCGCTACCCTCGCCCTCTCCGGTTTTGCCAACGCCGGGCCGACGCTGGGCGAATTGGAGGCGCTGGCCGATGAGCTGGCCGGCGTAGGCCTGGGCCGACTGGGCGAGCGGCTGCGCGCGGTGGCGACTGCCGACGACGACCGGGCGCGCACCGCCGCCTGGGTCGCGGCGTGGAGCGGCGTCGGCCTGGTGCGGACGCGGCTGCTCAAGCCGGTGGTGCTCGACCTGCAGGCGGCCATCGCCCTGCCGCAGGCCCCCAACGTGCTCTTTCCCCGCCCGCCCGGTGACCTGGAAAGCCTGGACGGACTGCTCGCCGCGCTTCAGTCCCCTCAGCCGCTTGCCCGCGCTTACGCCGCCGGTCGCCTGGCCGAGTGGGGCGATGCGGCCGTGCCCGGCCTGCTGGACGTGCAAAAGCGGTGCGGGCGCTGCATCCGCTTCCTCGTCGTTGAGGCGTTGGGGCGCATCGGGACGGACGCCGCGTTGCGCGGCCTGGCCGGCCTGCTGGGCGACGACGATGTGGCCCGCCCGCTGGAGGCCGCCTTGCTGGCCTGCGGCGCAAAGGCCATCCCCGCCGTGGCCGAGGCGCTGGCGCAGGCCAAAGATAAGGACAAAAGACGCCGTCGCGCCGCCGCCAAACTCCTCTGGCGGTTGGGGGGCGCGCAGCCGCTCCAGTCCGTCCTGGACGACGAGGACGAGCTGGTGCGGGCCTGCGCCCGCGTTGCGCTCCATCCCCCCGGCCGCTGGGGCAAATGGGGCAAATTCACCACCCTGGCCGATTGGCCGGCCGCCGTGTTCTGCCTGGAACGCGGCCTCATCCCTCCGGAGACGCTGATCGAGCGGCTGGACGCCCTTCCCAAGTCCCTGCTGGACGGGCCGGCCGCCGTCCTGTGGCACACCGGCGCGGAAGAGCCGCTTCTTGCCCACTACTTGCCGCAGATGACGGCAGAGACCGGCAAAAAGGTGCGCGAACACGCCGCTGCGTTCATCGCGCGCCTGGCGCACCCCGCCGCCGCGCCGACCCTGTTGAACCTGGCGGCGGACGGCATTCACCTCGTGGCCGAGGGATTGGCGGAGCTGGCCGAGAGCGTCGCCGTGTGGCCGTTGATCCAGGCCATCCGTCGCTGGAAGCAAGCGCCGCACAATCGCATCCCGCTCATCACGGCGCTGGGACACATCGGCGACCCGGCGGCGACGCCCGCGCTGTTAGAACAGCTGGAGGAGAGCACCTATCCGCCGGAGCGCGACGCCATAGAGAAAGCCCTGGTCGCCATCGGCGCGCCGGCAGTTGAGGAGATTGCCCGCGCGTTGGAACGGCGCGCCGACGCGATCCTGGAGCGGGCGCTGGACAAGATCAAAACGCCCCAGGCCCAAGCCGCGCTCGCCGCCTACCGCGCCGGGACAGATGACCTGACCCGCCTGATCGCCCACCTGGCCGACGGCAAAGCCTCCGAATCGGTCGTCAAGCAGATCGTCAGGCAAGGCCCCGCCGCGCTCGATCCGCTGCTCGACCTGCTGGCGAGGGGGTCGGGCAAGGGGCGGATCGCCGCCGTCCGCGCGCTGGGGCAATTGGCGCCCACCCTGGACGCCGAACGGCGCGAGCAGGTCTTTGCCGCGCTGCGGGCGCAATTGCGGGCGCAACATCTGGGTCAGAGCGCTGGCTTTTACTGGCTCCACGACCCGTTTGTAGAGCAACTGGTTGCCGTTTTGTGCGATCTGGATGTCAGCGCGGCCCTGCCGGAGATACGCGACGCGCTCCTTGTGGATGGGGTGGGGGAGATCGTGGTGGCAAGCTGGCGGCAAAAGCAATCCCCCTGGCTGCTGGACGTGATCGCCCAGGCGCTGGGGACGCCCCATGTCCGTCGGCAAACGCTGCATTTCGCCCAGGATTTTCCCCTGGACGAGCGGACGCGCCCTCACCTGTGGCCGCCGGTAGAGGCCATCGTGCGCACCGAGACCGATCCGTACGTGCTGATGTTGGCCGTGCAATGTCTCTACGCCTGGGGCGATGGCAGGGCGTTGCCACTCTTGCGAGCACTGAAGGAACGGTGGGGGACGGTTGCCGGCACCGTCCCGCAAAGGGAGAGTCTGGAAAGGACGCTGAAACTCGCACTGACCGAATTGAGCCTGAAAAACTCCCCGCTGGGGCGGCTATTCCGGAGACCCTAAAGGTCTTAAAAACCTTTAGGGTCTTTACAAGGTGAGGCGATGGAATTGACGGGCGATCAACAACGCGCGCTGTTGCGCTGGCGACTGGTGTTGGGGCAAAAGTCCGAGCGCGCGCTCGGCGGCGGGATGGCCCTCGGCCAATTGGCGCCCGCCGTGCCGGAACAGGACGTGTTCGGCCTGGACGGGGCGCTGGAACTGGTCTACGGCGAGAAAGGGCCGGGCAGCGCGGCGGCCTCGCTGCCCAACATCCCCCGCTGGCTCGGCGACATACGCCGCTACTTCCCCAGCGATGTCGTGGCGATGGTGCAAAAAGACGCCATCGAGCGGCGCGGCCTGCGCCAGTTGCTGCTGGAAAAGGAGACGCTGCCCAAACTCGAAAAGAATGTCGAACTGGCGGCGACGCTCATCTCACTGCAAGGGCTGATCCCCGACGAGGTCAAGGAGACCGCCCGCCAGGTCATCCGCGAGATCGTTGAGCAGATCCGCGAGAAACTGGAGCCGCAGATCCGCCAGGCGGTGATCGGCGCGCTGACCCGCAACCGTCACGCCGCGCTGCCCGTCTACCGCAACCTGGATTGGAAACGCACGATTGAGCGCAATCTCAAGCACTACGACCCGGAGCGGCGCGTGCTGGTGCCGGAACGGTTCTACTTTTGGGCCAACCAGCGCCGCCTGCGCGAGTGGCAGATCATCCTGTGCGTGGATCAATCCGGCTCGATGGCCCATTCGGTCGTCTATGCCTCCATCATGGCCGCCATCTTTGCCTCGCTGGATGCGCTGCGCACCCATCTCATCTTTTTCGATACCCAGGTCGCCGATATGACCGACCTGCTGGACGATCCGGTGGAACTGCTCTTCGGCGCGCAGTTGGGCGGCGGCACCGACATCGCCCGCGCCGTCGCCTACGCCGCCGACCTGGTGCTCCAGCCGGAAAAGACGCTTTTCATCCTGATCACCGACCTGTACGAGGGGGGCGACCCGAACGTCTTGCTCCGCACGCTGGGCGAACTGGTCGAAAGCCACGTGCGCGTGCTCTGCCTGCTGGCGCTGGACGACACCGGGCGGCCTTCGTTCAACCACGACCTGGCCCGCCAGGTGCGCGCCCTCGACATCCCGGCCTTTGGTTGCACGCCGGGCAGGTTGGTGGAGATGGTGGAGAGAGTGATTAGGGAATAGGGATTAGGAAGTAGGGAGTAGGAAGCAGGCAATCCCCAATCCCTAATCCCCAATCCCCAATCCCAGGAGACGTGTTGATGCAATCTATCACCGAACGCCAAATAAAATCGCTCTGTCAAGCCGAGGATTACCGCAACGGCGAAAGTTACTTCAAGCAGAACAAGGTCACCGACACGTGGCAGACCGAAGACAGCCTGCACGCGCTGGTCGCCGGGTCGGGCGACAAGCCCTACCAGGTGAGCGTCAGGCTGGACGGCGTGACGCTGGTTCCCCGGTGCACCTGTCCGGCGCACCGGCGGCGGCCCTTTTGCAAGCACGTGGCGGCGACGCTCATCGCCTGGGCGCGCGTGCCGGAGCGTTTCACGCTGCGCGAGGCCGCGACCGCCCCGTCCGTCGAGTCCCGTCCGCGCCGCGCGCCCAAACCCAAGAGCGACGCGCGTCAGGTGCAACTGGAGGGGCTGGACAAGGTCGAGGTGCTGCTGGTGGAGCTGGCGACTTATGGGCTGCTTGCGCCGACCGAGGCGCACGCAACGCGGGTGAACGACCTGGCGCACGCCGTTGAATCGCACAAACTGCGTCGCCTGGCGCGGCTGGTGGGGCGGCTTGGCGGGATGCTTGAGGCTGCCGTGAAAAACGCCCGCTCACTCGATGAGACGGCTTACGCCGAACTCCTGGCCGACGCCTGGCTGACCTTGCAGGCCACCCGCCGTGCGCTCACTGACCCATCCGCCGACCCTACCTCCCTGGAAGACCTCGTCGGCAAGACGTGGCGCGAGGGCGACCTGGAGCGGCGCGAGAGGGTGCGTCTGGTGGAGCTGTCCTATGAAACGGTCACGCTGGACACCGGCTTTATCGTGGACACCAGTTATCTGCTTGCCCTGGACGACGGCGCGCTCTACACCGAAAAGCAGATCGTTCCCGCGCAGCTCAAGAAACAGCCGCGCAAGGCCTCCTACAACGGGCGGCTGGAGGGGAGCATCGGCCTCTATCCGGGCGCGGCGCCGCGTCGGATCAAACTACTGGCGGTGAGCGAAGCGCCCCTGACCGCCCACGACTGGCAACAGGCCCTGATCTACGCCGAACGCTCGACGGCGAACCTCTTCCGACAATTCCAGGCGGTCGCGGCCGACCCGCTCGCCCTGCCGGAAGCCTGTGCCTTTTTCGCGCCGGCGCGCTGTTGGGTAGATGGCGGCGAGGTCTATCTGATGGACGCGGAGGGACAGGCCATCGCGCTGGCCGAAGGCTGGCGCATCCAGAGCGTCCTGACCCGCCGGCCCATCGCGGCCCTCTTTGGGCGAATGGCGGTGGAAGAAGGCGTGTTGCGCCTGACGCCACTCAGTCTGGTCACGGCTTTGCCGGAGGCGGAGCGGGTGAGGGTGTAGCTGTCGCAGTTAGCCGTTAGCGGTCAGCAGCGCGGTTGTTCTGCTCTATTGAAAAATACAGGAGGTACATCAGATGACACACGAAACCCTTCGTTTCGTTCTGTTGCTTACCTTGCTGGCAGCAATGTTAACGGCCTGTACGACCACGCGGACGTTCCCGGCCGAGCCGCACGATAGAGCGACCCCGACCGGGGCCATCCCCAGCAGTTACCTGTGGGACAGCGACGCCGACTTGGCCTCCGACACGTTCTATAATACCCGGGTGGTCAGCGGCACGGGGCGCGTCACCCTGGCGCAGATCCCGGTATGGAGCCCCAACGTCCGCGTGGACGACGCCCCATCTGGAAAACAATGGTCTCCCTCCCTGGCGGTGGGGCCGGATGGGACGCTCTATGCTGCGTGGCACGACGACCGCAACGGCAACTATGACATCTACGCCGCCCACTCGCGCGACGGCGGGGCCACGTGGAGCGTCAGCGTCCGCGTGAACGACGCCCCATCCGGCAGTCAGCTCTTGCCCTCCCTGGCGGTGGGGCCGGATGGGACGCTCTACGCCGCGTGGAAAGACACACGCAACAGACACACAGACGTCTACTTTGCCCGCTCAACTGACGGCGGGGTCACATGGAGCGCAAATGTGCGCATTGACGACGCCCTATCCGAGGTCCCCTCCTTGGTGGAGGGGGGGAAGCCCTCCCTGGCGGTGGGGCCGGATGGGACGCTCTATGCTGCGTGGCACGACGACCGCAACGGCAACCTGGACCAGGATATCTACTTTGCCCGCTCAACCGACGGCGGGGTCACGTGGAGCGCCAGCATTCGTGTGGACGACGCCCCATCCGGCGATCAGCTCTACTCCTCCCTGGCGGTGGGGCCAGATGGGACGCTCTATGTTGTGTGGCATGACTTCCGAAACAACACCTTTGACATTTACTCCGCCCGCTCGAGCGACGGTGGGGCCACGTGGAGCGTCAACGTCCGCGTGGACGACGCCCTATCCGGCGACCAGCGGTTCCCCTCCCTGGCGGTGGGGCCGGATGGGACGCTCTACGCCGCGTGGGCCGATGAACGCAACGACAACTTTGACTTGAGCATCTACTTTGCCCGCTCGACCAACGGCGGGGCCACGTGGAGCACAAATGTGCGTGTGGACGACGCCCCATCCGGCGACCAGTGGTATCCCTCTCTGGCGGTGGGGCCGGATGGGACGCTCTACGCCGTGTGGCAAGATGGCCGCATCAACAACGATGGCATCTACTCCGCCTGCTCGCGCGACGGCGGGGCCACGTGGAGCGCCAACGTCCGCGTGGACGACGCCCCATCCGGTGACCAGTGGTACCCCTCCCTGGCGGTGGGACCGGATGGGACGCTCTATGCTGCGTGGAACGATTCCCGCAACTGCGATCGTGATATCTCCCACAACTGTGACATCATCTACGCCAACCGTGACATCTATGCCGCGCAGTACTCGGAGCGGTATGGCCGCTAGACCGCTGCGCTGGTTGATGCGGGCGCGCATGTAGTGTGGAAGACGCTTACCTACACCGTCACAGTGCCTGCCGGCACCGGCATCACGCTTACAGCGCGCGTCGGCGATAGCCCCACGCCTGACGCGCGCTGGAGCGCCTGGGTGACGCTCGGCGGCTCGCCGGCCGACCTGGATCGCGGCAACAACCGGGCGGTGCTGTGAGTGACGAATGCGGCCAGGCTGTATGCCGAAAGTTTTGTCGCCGGGCTGGTGCGGGTGTATCTGCCGCTGGTGGTGAGAAACGGGCGGTGAACAAAAACACCCTCCCGCAGGTTCTCAACCTGCGGGAGGGTTGTCCTCTTTTCTTGCAAGCTTCGAATGACCTCGCATGGTGGCCTCTGAAGTTTTCTGACCCGACTTGTCCACGCAGATCAATTGCCGCATTGGGGATGAAACACTCTTGCGCCTTGTGTGTTTTTCAATTATATTACGCTTGCAGGTGATCGTTCATTCTGGTTGAACTTGCCTTGCCGGCGGGTGAACGGGGGGGATTCGCTTGCTTGTCTCTGCCTGACATCTTCTGTGGATGCAACGGTGCTCAGATCATACCGCCTGCCGGTCGCAGGTTTCAGGCGGATGGTCGGATAGCGTCCGGGTTGTTACATTGGATTTGTCTTCCACTTTACCGGTGGATATATCTGATGGAGATCATCAAGTCTGGAGGAAAACCAATGAAATGTAAAATGCGCTATCTTGTCATCGTTTTGTCCCTATTTGCCGGGTTATGTCTGGCGCTGCTCATTGTATTGGCGGCCTCTCGATCCATTTATGCCGCCGGCACGATACGCTACGCCAAGCCCAACGGCCAGACCACCGGCAACTGTGACAGCTGGTCCAACGCCTGCACCCTGCAGCGCGCCCTGGCCGTAGCCGCAAGCGGCGACGAAATCTGGGTGCAGAAGGGCATTCACTACCCCGGGGCGGCGGGCAACCGCACTGCCTCCTTTGTCCTGAAGAGCGGCGTCGCCCTCTACGGCGGCTTTGTCGGGACGGAGACTACCCGCGACGCGCGCAACTGGCAGGTCAACCGCACCATCCTCAGCGGCGACATTGACCAGAACGATGTCACCGCCGGCGGCGTGGTGACCGGCACGGCCAACATCAAGGGCGCCAACGCCTACCACGTCATCAGCAGCACCAATGTCAGCAACGCCGTGTTGGATGGCTTTATTGTCACCGCCGGACAGGCCAATGGGAGCACCCCCGACGACCTCGGGGGCGGAATGTACAACTATGCCAGCAGCCCCGCGCTGGCGAACGTGACCTTCAGCGGCAACCGGGCTGTGAGCGGCGGCGGAATGCTCAACCGCGCTGCCAGCAACCCCGTGCTGACGGATGTGACCTTCAGCGGCAACGAGGCCAGTGAGCACGGCGGCGGGATGGCCAATTATACCGGCACCGTACCCATCCTGACGGGCGTGACCTTCAGCGACAACCTGGCCTATGAGGGCGGCGGGATGTACAACTACTCCAGCAGCCCCATGTTGACGAACGTGACCTTCAGCGGCAACTCCGCTGACAATCATGGCGGCGGGATGTACAATTTCTCCAGCAGTCCGAGGCTGGCGAGTGTGACTTTCAGCAACAATAAAGCGATCTCCTATTATGGCGGCGGGATGCTCAACCGTTCTTCCAGCAACCCTACGCTGAGGAATGTGACCTTCAGCGGCAACTCGGCCGGCGATAGTGGCGGCGGGATGCACAACCGTGAATCCAG
>JAIOAX010000044.1 GCA_019873645.1 Chloroflexota bacterium
CCCTTGCCTACGCCGTGGATCGGGGACTTCCCGCAATTTCTCTAACAGATTGATCGTTGCACTTACTGTTTGCTTCATGACTGTATCTCCTGGTGGTTGGTTGTCCTTATTTTACCATATTTCGTCAGAGCGTTGATAAGCCCTAGATGTGGGGGGCATTTCAGAATGGGGACGATTTATCAGATGCGGCGACCGGACGCTACTTAGGCCGGTCTCCAGACCGCGCCTGCGCAGCGATTGATCCCGCAGTGGCGCGGTCAGAGACCGGCCACCGCAAGATTTGCCCAGAAGTTGAAATGTACCCGAATCCCGTTGGACAAAATCTTCAAATGCGTGTATTATCAGACTGGGAAATTTCAAGGAGACGAAATATGCCACTGGTAGAAGAATTAGGCATTGATCTGGGCACGGTCAACGTGCTCGTGTATGTGCGCGGACGGGGGATCGTGTTACAAGAGCCTTCGGTTGTCGCGCAACAGATTGACAACGGCGAGGTGGTCGCCGTCGGCGAGGAAGCGCGGGCGATGATGGGCCGTGCGCCGGAGACGATTCAAGTGCGCCGTCCGCTGCGCGATGGCGTGATCGCCGACTATCGCATCACCCAGAAGATGTTGTTCTACTTCATCAATCGCGCCATCGGAAAGACGCGCCTGTTCAAACCGCGTGTTTTCGTGACGGTGCCCTTCGGCGTCACTCAGGTAGAAAGCCGTGCCGTGCGCGAGGCCGCGCTGGAAGCCGGCGCCAGCCGTGCTTATCTGATCCCCGAACCACTGGCCGGCGCCATCGGCGCCGGGTTGCCGATCCACACACCCGGCGGGCATATGGTTGTAGACTTAGGCGGCGGGGCAAGCGAAGCCGCGGTGCTTTCGGTGTACGGCGTCGTGACCTCGGCGGCGGTGCGCGTGGGCGGGGTGCGGATGGATGAAGCCATCGCCGCTTACGTGCGGCGCAAGTACAACCTGATGATCGGCCAGCCGACCGCCGAAGAGGCCAAAATCCGCATCGGCTCGGCCATCCCCGTGGAAGATAGCATGCGCATGGAAGTCCAGGGGCGCGACCAGGTGACCGGCCTGCCGCGCAGCGTCGAAATCACCACCGACGACATTGCCGAAGCGTTAGAAGAACCGATTGCCCTGATCATCAACATGGTCAAATCGGTGTTGGAACGCACGCCCCCCGAACTGGCCTCCGACATCATTGATCGCGGCATGACGATGATCGGCGGCGGCGCCCTGCTGCGCAACATAGACCAGTTGCTCACCCAAGAGACCGGCGTGCCGGTGTACGTTGCCGACGCACCGATGGCGTGTGTGGCGGTCGGCGCGGGCAAGGCGCATGCCCTGCTCCCCTATTTGCAACGGACGTTGCAAAAGCTGTAAGGGCGGGAATCTGACTTACCGGCTTTTGTCTTTCCACACAATCTGTGTTATCACTGTTCCATAGGAGGGCATAATGATAACACAAAAACGAAATTTTGTCCAATCACTACGGGAAGTGCGAATGTTTTGCGGCGCATCTGGAGCGATGACCTGCGCCAGTTAGTGCGTGATGTGCCGCCGTTCGAGACAATGTTCAGCCAGTTACGCGCCCTGTTCGAGAAGCACCTGCCCGGGGCGTTATAAAAAATCAACCCACTTTTTGGCACTTTTTTGTGGTATAATGACCAGGGTCAATTTTGACCCTGGTCATTATTTTGACAGAGGCAACTTCGATGAAAAAAGTTTTCGCATGGATCCTTGTATTGGGCTTAATTGCCGGAGGCATTGTCGGCTTCTTCTGGTGGCGCAACCGGCAGGCTGCCCAGGCACAGAGCCAGAGCATCTTGCGCACCGGGCAGGTCACACGCGGGGATCTGAACATCACGGTCGTCGCCAGCGGCAATGTGGCCGTCAAGAACAAACTCGAGTTGCGCTTTAAGACCGCCGGCGTCGTGGAGCAGATCAACGTCAAAATCAATCAACGGGTGCGCGCCGGCGAGGAACTGGCGCGTCTCTCGACAACGGATTTAGAGCACGCCGTGCAGCAGGCCGAAATCGCCCTGGAACAGGCACAACTCAATCGCGACATCCTCGCCAAACCAACCACGGAAGCCGATCTGGAACTGGCGAAGCTGAACGTACAAAGCGCCGCACAGGCGTTGGAGGCCGCCCGCCTGGGCAAACAAACGGCCCAAGTTGACGCCGATGCGATGATCGTGCAGGCGCAGCGCGCCCGCGAGAATGCCTTCAAGGATTATCGCGCCCGCGAAGGCACCGCCGAGGAAGAAAGCGCGCGCAAAAAATACGAAAACGCCGAGGAGCAAGAACGCATTGCCCGCCTCAACGCCGAAGTCACCGTAAAACAGGCGCAAGCCCAATGGCTGACGGCTTACAGCCGCTATCAACAGGCCGTCGAAAACCTGCACAAACTGGAGCAAGGCCCCGATGAGCAGCAACTCCGTCAGGCAGAGCTGCAAATCGAACAGGCACAACTGAACCTGGAGAAAGCACAAGCGCAATTGGCCGACGCCCGCCTTACCGCTCCCTTTGCCGGGCTGATTACGGCGGTCAACGTACAGGAAGGTTTGCAGGCGCTTCCCGGCGTAGCTGCTTTCACGCTCGTGGACGATTCCCAGTTCTACATAGATGTCACGGTGGATGAGATTGACATCGGCAAAATTCACATCGGGCAAACGGCCGAGGTCAGCCTGGATGCCTATCCGCAAGCAACGTTGCCCGGTGAAGTCGAAAGCATTGCGCCGGGGGCCCTGAACGTGGGCGGTGTCGTCTCCTACCGGTTGCGGGTGCGCCTCCTGCCCCTCGACAAAGAAATGCAAGACAAGGTGGTTATCCGCGACGGTATGACCGCCAGCGTCCTCATCCGCACCGAGACAATCGAAAACGCGCTCCTCGTGCCCAATTGGGCGGTGCGCATAGACCAATCAACCGGTGAAACGGTGCTGTATTGCTATATCTTACGCCCCGACGGTCTGCCGGAACGCCGCGACATCACCCGTGGACGCTACAATGACACATTGACCGAGGTGCTTTCGGGGCTGCAAGAAGGCGAAACCGTCGTCCTCATCGCCGAGGAACGTACCTTACTCGATTTCTCAACTTTTGGCCGGTAAACGTTAGAACGTTCTAACGACTCTTTAAGGGAGCAGGTTTTATGAAGAAGGTTTTCACGTGGTTTATCATCCTGGCGCTCATCGCGGCGGGTGTCGGCGGCGTATTATGGTGGCGCAACCGCCAGGCGCAAGCGCAGAATGCAACGAGCAACATTTTGCGCACGGCGCAGGTTGAGCGTGGCCAGTTGGTCATCACTGTACCGGCCAGCGGCAATGTTGCCGTCAAGCAACGCGCCAATCTCAACTTCAAGATGACCGGGGATGTGGCCGTCGTCGCCGTGGCGGTCGGGGAGCATGTCAAGGCCGGACAGGAACTGGCGCGGTTGGATACCACCACGCTGGAACGCGCCGTCAGGCAGGCGGAGATCGCCCTGGAACAAGCGCGCCTCAACCTCGCCATGCTGCAAAAACCTGTCGGCGAGGGGGACATCAAGCTGGCAGAGCAGGCCATCCACAATGCGGCGCAATCCCTCGAGGTTGCGCGCATCAGCAAAGAGGCGGCGCAAGCGCAGGCCAATCTGAGCCTCCGTCTGGCGCAAGAAATGCGCGATAAAACCGCCGAAGCCTACGAAAACACTATCGAAAGGCTTGAAAAATACGGCCAACCACTGGCTTACGCGGCCGGCATCACGGCCGCGTATATGGAAGCGGATGGCAATGTCGGCATCACACAGCTCAAAGCCGATTACCAGCTTCAACAAATCCAGAGCCAATGGCTTTCGGCCTATCAGGCTTACCGACAGGCACAACAGAACCTTGAGAAATTGCAGACCGGGCCCGATACGGAACGCCTCCGTCAGGCCGAGTTACAGGTCGAGCAGGCGCAGTTGACCCTGACACAAACGCAGGAAAGCCTGAGCAACGCCATCCTGGTCGCGCCCTTCGACGGCATCATTGCTGCCGTAAACATCCAGGCCGGCGCGCCGGCCCCCACCAACCTGCCGGCGATCACCTTGCTGGACGATTCCCAATGGTATGTCGAGGTCAACGTAGACGAGATTGACATCGGCAAAGTCGCCGTAGGGCAACCGGTCAGCGTCACCCTGGATTCCAGCCCGCAAACGCCGCTGCGGGGAACGGTGGAACGCATTGCGGCCACCTCCACCAACGTCGGCGGCGTCATCGCCTACAAACTGTGGGTGCTCCTGAAAGACACCGAGACGACTACCATCCTGGACGGGATGACCGCCGGTGTGCTGATCCAGACGGACATCTTCACCGATGTGCTCATCGTCCCCAATTGGGCCGTGCGCACCGATCAGGCGACCAGCGAAACTTACGTTTACCGTCTCGAAAACGGCGCGCCGGTGCGCACAGCCGTCGTCGCCGGCGAACGCAACGACACGCATACCATCATTACCGGCGGATTGGCCGAGGGCGACACGGTAGCGTTGGTGCCCGAGCAACGCAATCTTATGGAAATGCAAGGGCCGCCTTCAACGGGACGCTAGGAGGCCGCGATGGACAAGCGCAAAACCGTCATCTGGATCGAGAACATGCATAAAGTCTACAAGATGGGGACGAATGAAGTCCACGCTCTGCGCGGCGTTTCGCTGGGCGTGTTTGCCGGCGAGATTGTGGCGATTATGGGGCCTTCCGGCTCCGGGAAATCTACGTTGATGAACATCCTCGGCTGTCTTGATCAGCCCACGTGGGGTCAGTACATCCTCGACGGCAAAGACGTGAGCAAAATGAGCGACGACGATCTGGCCGCGGTGCGCAATCGCAAGGTCGGATTCGTTTTCCAGAGCTTCAACCTGCTGCCGCGCACCACGGCGCTGGACAATGTCGTCCTGCCCCTCGTCTATGCCGGCGTCGGTGTCCGTGAGCGTCGCCAGCGCGCTAAAAAAGTGCTGGAAGCCGTAGGGTTGGGCGAGCGTCTGCATCACACCCCCAACGAGTTGTCCGGCGGACAGCAGCAGCGGGTCGCCATTGCCCGCGCGCTGGTCAACCAGCCGGCCATCATCCTCGCCGATGAGCCGACCGGCAACCTGGACAGCACCTCTGGCCAGGAAGTGATGGCGATTCTGCAACAGCTCAACCGCGAGCACGGCATCACCGTCGTCCTGGTGACGCACGACCCGCGCATCGGCCATCACGCGCAGCGCATCATCCACCTGTTCGATGGAAAAGTGCTCAGAGAGGAACAGGTCGCCGAACCGATTCAGGCGCGCGCCGGAGCAACTGAAGACCCCGCTCCGGCCTATGATCCCACGTACATCGAGGAGGCAGCGGCATGAAATTCCTGGAGAGCCTCCGGCTGGCGATGAAGGCGTTGGCCGCCAACAAACTCCGCGCAGCGCTGACGATGCTGGGCATCATCATCGGCGTCGGCGCAGTCATCACACTGATGTCGGCGGGCGAGGGCGTGCAGGCTTACATCACCAAACAGTTTCAATCCATCGGCAGCAATTTGTTCTTCATCATCCCCGGCTCCTTCGAGCAGGAGCTAAAACGCCCGGCTTATCTGACCCTGAAAGACGCCGAGGCGCTGCGCAATGTCGCCGAAGCGCCGCATGTGTTGCGCGTGGCGCCGCTCTTGCAGGGCAGTGGGCGGGTCACAACACCGGGGAAAGACAAGGTTGTGGACGTGAACGGCGTCACCGAAGACTACGCCGCCGTGCGCGACTGGGGCACCAGTGTCGGCGCGTTCATCACGGCCGCAGACAATCAGGGGCAGGCGCGTATCGCCATCCTGGGGAAGAAGACCGCCGATTACTTCTTCCCGGATTTGCCCGATCCCAGCGGCGAGGTCATCCGCATCAACGGCGTACCCTTCCGCGTTGCCGGTGTGATGGAGGAGCGCGGCGGCAGCAACTTCCGCAGCGAAGATGAGGTCATCTTCATCCCCTTGAACACGGCGCTGAGCCGCATCTTCCCACGGCGCACCAACACCGGCGAGCCGCGCCTCACGTTCATCTACGTACAGGCTGTCTCCGAGGATCGCATGGACGCGGCGATTGAGGAAGTGGCGCAAATCTTGCGGCAGCGGCACCGCATCGCGCCCGGCGACCCCGATGACTTCACGGCAATCAGCCAGTCGGAGATTTTGGGAACGTTCCAGCAGATTACCGGTGTGTTGACCGTCTTCCTGGGCGCGATCGCCGGGATCAGCCTGCTCGTCGGGGGCATCGGCATTATGAACATCATGCTTGTCTCGGTGACGGAGCGCACCCGCGAAATCGGCCTGCGCAAGGCCGTAGGGGCGCGTCGGCGCGACATCCTGGCGCAATTCCTCACCGAAGCCGTCATGCTCGCGCTGACCGGCGGGATCATCGGCATTCTGCTCGGCGCTACGGGAGCGGCGATTGTCTCGTATATGCTGCGGAACGAGGGCTTCCGCGCCATCGTCACCCTCAATGCGGTGCTGTTGGCGACGGCGTTCTCGGCCGCCGTGGGATTGTTCTTCGGCATCTATCCGGCGCAGCGTGCCGCGGCCCTGAACCCGATTGACGCTTTGCGGTACGAATAATCTTTGTGTTTGTGCCTTATTCCTCCCATAGTCCCTCTTTAGAAAACGCCCTTCTTATACAAAAAGCTTCCCTGTCGTGTCGCGCACGCCTCTAGTTCGGCGAAAACGCGCAGATGCGTCTATTGTGGAAAGCCACGGTCAATGGCGCAAGGACAACCCTCCATTTGCACACCAGGGTTGTATGATTAGAGTAGACGGTAAACGGTAGACAGTAGACAGGGAAGAAATCCCGTCTACTGTCTACCACCACGAAAAGGAGAATCGGAAACAAAGCTATGACCGAATCGCAAATTATCGTGAAAAACCTGTACAAGACGTACCGCGTGCCGGAACGGGAAGCGGGGGTGGGCGCGGCGCTCAAGAGCCTGGTGCATCGCGTCTACCGGGACGTGGAGGCCGTGCGCGACGTCAGCTTCGAGATCGCGCGCGGGGAATTCGTCGGCTTCATCGGACCGAACGGGGCCGGCAAGACAACGACGCTCAAGGTGCTGTCGGGGCTGCTGCACCCTACGGCGGGCGAGGTGCGGGTGCTCGGCTTCACACCGTGGGAACGCCGGCACGACTATCTACGGCGCATCAGCATGGTGCTCGGCAACAAAAGCCAGATGTTGTGGGACATCCCGCCGCTGGACAGCTTCAACGTGCTCGGCGACATCTATCACGTACCGCCGGCCGAGTTCAAAAGCACGCTGGATGAACTGGTGGCGCTGCTGGATATGGAGGAACTGCTCACCAGGCCCGTGCGCAACTTCTCTCTGGGCGAGCGGATGAAGTGCGAGCTGGTCGCGGGGCTGCTTCACCGCCCGGACGTGCTCTTCCTCGACGAGCCGACGTTGGGGCTGGACGTTTCGATGCAGGCGCGGTTGCGGCGCTTCTTTGCAGAATACAACCGGCGCAGCGGCGTGACTGTCATCCTCACCAGCCACTACATGGCCGACGTGGTCGCGCTGTGCCCGCGCGTGATCCTCATCCACCACGGGCAACTGCTCTACGACGGCGCGCTCCACGGGCTGGCGGAAAAGCTCTCACCCTTCAAGTTGATCCGGCTGGCGCTGAGTGGGGCGAACTGTCAGTTCGCCCTCCCCCCTGAAGCGGATGTCGTTGAACAGGAAAACGGCCGCCTGACACTCCGCGTGCCCCGCGCCGCAACGCCGACAATCACCGCGCAATTGTTGAATACGTTGCCGGTCGTGGATCTCTCTGTCGAGGACCCGCCAATCGAGGCGGTCATTGATCAAATCTATCAGGAAGGAAAGGTGGAGGTGTGATATGGTCCCCAAAGTCATTCTGCATACCGAAGTAAGCGTGGACGGACGCATGGATTGGATGTCGGACGACGGTTTCCTCTATTACCGCATGATCGCAGATTGGAAGCTGGACGCGATGATCACCGGCAGCAACACGATGCAGGTCGCCTATCCCGAACCCGACACGCCCGAAGCACAGGCCGCGCCGCCGCCGGAAAAAGCGCCGGGCCTGCAACGCCTGCTCGTCGTAGATAGCCGCGGTCGCCTGCGCTGCTGGCGGCAGATGCAGCAGAGCGAATGGTGGGGCGAGGTGACGCTGCTGTGTTCGCGCGCCACGCCGTCGGAGTGCATCGAAGCGATCAAACGGCTGGGTGTGGACGTCATCATCGCGGGCGAGGAACAGGTTGATCTGCGCGCGGCGCTGGAAGAGGCGCACGCCCGTTACGGCATCGAAGTCGTCCGCACCGACAGCGGCGGCATCCTCCACGGAGCGCTGCTGCGCGCCGGTCTGGTTGACGAAATCAGCGTGCTGCTGAACCCATGCCTGGTGGGCGGCACGTCCCCGCGCTCGATGTTCGTCGCGCCCGATTTGGAAGGCAAAAGTGGGGTGATTCCACTGCGGTTGTTGGAAGTGAATAACATCGAAGGCGATTTCGTGGCGCTGCGATACGCGGTCGTCAAGGAGGCAGAAGCATGAACCTGCGCGGTGGTTGGGCGCTGATCAAAAAAACGTGGCTGAGTTGGGTGCAGCATCGCAGCTTCTTCTTTCTGCTGGCCTTCGGCTGGATGATTCCGCCGCTCATCTACCTCTTCGTCTGGTCGACGGCGGCCGGCGGGGGAACGGTGAGTGGATTTTCGCGCGGGCAGTTCGTCGCCTACTACCTGGTGCTGATCCTGGTCAACCAACTGACCTATTCGCAGACCAACTGGACGGTCGGCGATGTGATCCGCTACGGGGGGATGAACTCGCTGCTGCTACGCCCGCTCTCGCCCGTATTCGACGCGCTGTCGTCGGAAGTGGCGGGCAAGGTAGTCTACATGCTGTTCATCGTCCCGGTGACGGCGATACTGGCCCTGCTGCTGCGCCCAGAGCTGCACGTGACACTACACAATGGCCTGGCGTTCATTCCGGCGCTGGCGTTTGCGTGGGCGCTGCGCTTCTTCTGGGGCTACTGGCTGGCATTGCTCGCCTTTTGGGCGACGCGCGCCGACGCGCTGTTGGCGCTCCAGGACGCGCTGATCTTCCTGCTGGCGGGCCAGGTCGCGCCGACGGCATTGCTGCCCGGCATCCTGCACCAGGCCGCGACGTGGCTGCCGTTCCGCTACATGGTCGGCTTCCCCGTGGAAGTCCTCACCGGGCAACTGGACGCCGCCGGCATCCTCACCGGTTTCGCCTTCCAGCTCAGTTGGCTCGCCATCGCCCTTGCCCTGTTCGGCGTGCTGTGGCGGATGGGCGTGAAGCGATACTCCGCCGTCGGGGGATAGTTTTTCCATCAGCAGATTAAGCAGATTTAGCAGATTAAGATAAAAAAATCTGCTTAATCTGCTAAATCTGCTGACAAAAAGAGGAGCGAACATGTATTACCTTAAACTGATTAAACGCTTTATCGTGATCGCCTTTCAAGACGTGCTGGCTTACCGGATGAATTTTTGGATCAGCTTGCTGTATTCGGTGTTGAACCTGGGGACGGGCGTGCTCGGCATCGTGGTGCTGTTCAGCCAGGTGGAGACGCTGCGCGGGTGGACGCTGGCTTCGACGCTGGCGCTGTTGGGTGTCTACCTGACGCTAGGCGCGCTGCGCGGGCTGTTCATCGGGCCGAGTTTGGAGGCGTTGGCGGGGATGGACGGCGAGGTCTGGACAGGGCAGTTCGATTTCACGCTTCTACGCCCGGTGGATGTGCAGTTCCTCGCCAGTTTCCGGCATTGGCGCCCCCTGGCACTGCTGGATTTGCTCCTGGCGCTCGGTGTGTTGGGGACGGGGATGGCGCAGATGGGACAGACGCTCACGCCGGGACGGGTGCTCGCCTTCGTCATCGGGATGGCGGCAGGGCTGCTCATCCTCTACGCGATCTTGCTGGCGTTCAGCGCGCTGGTCTTCTGGAGTCCAGGCTTTCTGTTCACATGGCTCTTCAACGCGCTGTTGCAGATGGCGCGCTATCCCGTGGGTCTCTACCCCGGCTGGCTGCGCCTGGTGCTGACGTGGATCGTGCCCGTCGGCGTGATGACGACGATCCCGGCGCAGGCGCTCAGCGGCGAATTGCCCGCCGGGATGCTTGCAGGGGCCGTCGCGCTGGCGCTGGCGTTCTTTGTGGGAGCGACGGTGTTGTTTCGGACCGGTCTCAGGCGGTACGCGAGCGCGTCGAGTTAGCCGCCGCATCCATTGATATTTACCGTAATATGATGTCCTTTAGCGAGACCTCCGGATGATGATACCGTGGACGTTGCGCGGTATTTTTGCCGAACTGGATGGCTGCTTGTGGACACCAGTTTATACAGGCAAAACATTGTTCGCACTGATGATTCCAGACGGGCTGACCTTCTTGTAAGGTGATGTTATGGGCCGGGCAGATTCTGGCGCAAATGCCGCAATGATTGCACTTGTCATCTACCCAGAATTGTGCGTCCATTTGAGGTACCCGGTCGAAGCTCAGCTTGTAAACCGTCGCCGATAACAAACTTTGCCAGAACGGCCCTTTTTCGACAGGCAGGCCGGCCTTTTCTTTTACTTTATCGGCGATGTAACGGACCTTTTCTTCGGCCAGTCTGAAGCGCCGGTTTTGCTCTTCCTGCGGCCCCGGCCCGCCGAAAGGTGTGTAGTTGGAGGGCATAACGACCCCAAACCCCGCTGCCAGGGTGAGGTTATGTTCGGCCAGCACTTTCTGCAACTGCACCAGCGTTGCAGCGACCTGACTGCCGTTGACAGCAACGGCAAAGACATACTCCGGCCGTCCAGGGCGCAGTGCCTCCACAAAGCGCAGGACCGGGGCCGGTACGCCCCACATGTGAACCGGAAAGACCAGTCCAATGGTACCTTGGGGAATTATTTCAGGGTATTTAGCGATTGGGACAAGCTCGGTTTCTCCCAACAGCTCGGCCAGCTTGCGCGCCACCCACAATGAATTCCCGGTGCCGGTATAGTAAAAGATCGTCGTATGCATGTTCATCTCCTGTGAGCCTGCCCAAATGAAATCTTCGTCATCACGTAGAGAATTGTACCACAGATCGCAAAAATGCTCTCATTTTTCTCTTGCTCTCTTGCCGATCCATTGTATACTCGCGTCTTATGACACTCAAAGAACTCACCGATGCGATGAACACGTTTGTTGCGGCGATGGGCTGGTATCGCGACGACTCGCCGTTTGTGCAGTCGCCGCGTAATATCGCCATTTCACTGTCGCTTGAAGCCGCCGAAGTGCTGGAGCATTTCCAGTGGGGCGAAGAGGCCGTCCCCGCGGCGCTCGCCGAAGAACTGGCGGACGTCGCCCTTTACCTGCTGCAACTGGCCTACCTCACCGGCGTTGACCTGGAGCAGGCAATTATGGACAAGCTGGCGGTCAACTACCGCCGCTTCGGGCCGGACAAATGACAAGTTTTATGTCAACGGATTGAACGGATTTCAACGGATTTTCAAAAAGACGACTACGCGACTAAAGACTACCAGACTATTTTCAGAGGGAGCATCATGGCAGACTTTTTGACTTCTCAAACCGAGGACTTTTCCAAGTGGTATAACGAGATCGTGCAGAAGGCGGATCTGGCCGATTATTCGCCCGTGCGTGGCTGTATGGTCATCAAACCCTATGGCTACACCCTCTGGGAGCATATCCGTGATGCGCTGGACCGCCGCTTCAAGGCAACGGGGCACGTCAACGCCTACTTTCCGCTCTTTATCCCGGAGAGCTTCTTGCAGAAGGAGGCTGAGCACGTGGAGGGCTTTTCGCCGGAGCTGGCGGTCGTCACCATCGGCGGAGGCGAGGAGCTGGAAGAACGGTTGATTGTACGGCCTACGTCAGAGACGATCATCGGGCACATGTACGCCAAATGGATCCAGTCGTACCGCGACCTGCCGGTGCTCATCAACCAGTGGGCTAACGTGGTGCGTTGGGAGATGCGCACGCGCCTGTTTCTGCGCACGACGGAGTTCCTCTGGCAGGAAGGCCATACGGCGCATGCTACCCGTGAGGAGGCAATGGAAGAAACGCTGCGCATGCTTGGCGTCTACACGGATTTTGCGGTGAACGAGGCCGCGATCCCGGTCATCCCCGGCCGCAAGAGCGAGAGCGAGAAGTTTGCCGGCGCCGTCGCCAGCTACACCATCGAGGCGATGATGAAAGATGGCAAGGCGCTGCAATCCGGCACCAGCCACTTCCTGGGACAGAACTTCGCACGGGCGTTTGAGATCAAGTTCCTCGATGAGAACAATATACAGCAGTTGGCCTGGACAACCTCGTGGGGGATGAGCACGCGCATGGTCGGCGCGATTGTGATGACGCACGGGGACGACCAGGGCCTTGTATTGCCGCCACGTCTGGCGCCGATTCAGGTGGTTATCGTGCCGATTTGGCGCAAGGACGAGGAACGCGCGACGGTGCTGGAAGCAGCGCGGCAGTTGCACGCGCGGCTGAAAGAAACACTGCGCGTTGAACTGGACATCCGCGAGGGCTTCACCGCCGGCTGGAAATTCAACGATTGGGAGATGCGCGGTGTGCCGCTGCGCATCGAGATCGGACCGCGCGATGTGACGAACCGCCAGGTGATGCTCGCCCGGCGCGACATCCCCGGCCGCGAGGGCAAGACGTCCGCCGCGTGGGACGGCCTGGAAACGACGGTCGCCAACATGCTGGCGACGATCCAGCAGGCAATTTACCAGAAAGCGCTGGCTTTCCGCGAGAGTCATACCTGGGACGTGCAGACTTACGATGAATTCAAAGAAGCCGTGGAGAACGGCTTCGCCCGCGCATGGTGGGCCGGCAGCGCCGAGGACGAGGCGCGCATCAAGGAAGAGACAAAGGCGACCGTCCGCTGTATTCCTCTCGAACAACCCGGCGGCAACGGAACGTGCTTCTACACCGGCAAGCCCGCTACCGAAGTTGCCATCTTCGGCAAAGCCTATTGAGGCTCAAAAGGATTCTAACCACAAATCTACACGAATTTTCACGAATAGAAATTAGAATTAGTGGAGATTCGTGAAGATTCGTGGTCCGATTTTTAGGAGATGGTGATGTTTGTGGTAGCGAGTCAGAATGGCAGGGTGGGCATCGCAGCGGCGATGCAGGTGTTGCGGGATGGTGGAGCGGCGCTGGATGCCGTCGAAGCAGGAATCCGGTTGGTGGAGGCGAACCCCGACGACCATTCGGTAGGCTACGGCGGCTACCCGAATCTGCTCGGCGAAGTGGAGCTGGATGCCGCCATCATGGACGGGCGCGACTTGACCGGCGGCGCAGTCGGCGCGCTCAAGGGATACCCGCATCCCATTTCGGTAGCGCGCAAGGTGCTGGAAAAGCTGCCGCACGTGTTTCTGGTGGGCGAAGGCGCGGCGCGCTTTGCGGCGGAAATGGGCTTCGAGTCGTGTGAACTGCTCACCGAACCGGCCCGCGAGACGTGGAAGGAACGCCTGCGCGAAGACCTGCCGCCCGACGTGTTGGCGCACCTTACGGAGCAGCCGGACTTGTGGCGTTACGTCGAAATCGCCACGGACCCGGAGCGGGCGCGCGGCACGACCAATTTCATCGCCCAGGATGCGCAGGGCAACCTGGCGGTGGGCGTGAGCACCAGCGGCTGGGCGTGGAAGTATCCGGGGCGGGTTGGCGACTCGCCGATCATCGGCGCAGGATTGTACGCCGACAACCGTTACGGCGCAGCGGCCTGCACCGGCACAGGGGAAATGGCGATCCGCGCGGCAACGGCGCACAGTGTTGTGTTTTACATGAAGATGGGACTGTCGGTCGTCGA
This sequence comes from Chloroflexota bacterium, assembly GCA_019873645.1. Lineage (GTDB taxonomy): Bacteria > Chloroflexota > Anaerolineae > B4-G1 > SLSP01 > DSWT01. The sequence goes on from JAIOAX010000044.1 coordinate 13,781, forward strand.
GGCCGGGCAGCGAGCGATGGCCGATCTGAACGACCTGGGCGGACGCTACTTGAGTGGGATGAATCTCATCGCCGTGGATCGCGCCGGCAATCATGTTGGCTTCAGCAGCCGCCCCGATGCAAAGTATCTCTACTTCACCGACGCTATGGACGCCCCTGCCGAAGCCCCGCGCCTCTACATCCCACTCAACGAGCGTTGGCAGAGAAGCACATCTGGCGCCTGTTCTGGTTAAGTCTGTTTTTTGTCAACGGATTTAACGGATTGGAACGGATTATTCTTGATTTGCTGATTTGCCGATTTGCTGATTCTTTGATTCGCTGATTCTCCAGGAGGGTCATGATGTTTCATGCCGCCGACCGGGTGTTAGTAGGGGTGATGAACAACCCGCGTGACTTCGCGCTGGCCCGCGATGAAGGCTGGTATCGTGTGCCGGTGGCCCATGCGCCGGCTTCGACGACCGATGCGGCGGTGCTGGCTTTCTACTTCACCACGGCGTTCGGCGATGAGAAATGGGCCATCCACTGGTACGCCGAAGTGCGTGGGCACGAGCTGGTGCGGCGGCGTGACCTGTTTCCTGACGCATCCGACCACCCGCGCGCCGATGAGCACTACTACAAGCTGCAAATCGGCCCGCTCATCCGCCGCGATCCGCCGATTCCGAGCCTGCGCTGGCGGCGGGTGACGTTCATCGAGAGCACCTGGGATCGCTTTGCCGCTGCCGAGGAACTCAACGACCTCTACGTATCGGGTGCCGAGGGCCTGTATGTGACGCTCAAGGAGAGCGGCTTCTTCCCGGAACTCAATTACCTCGTCCGTGAGGGCGATGGCGAGTATCACGTTGATCTGGCCGTGCCGTGCTGCGAAGGCGTGGTGGCCGTTGTGTTGGGCGACCGCCCCGCGCCGGCCGGCGCCTTGCGGGACGCCGATCCCGATGCAGTGCGCGCGGCGGTGGCGCGGCTAGGTGGGGCGCAGCCGCCGAAGGTAAAATAGCAACCGCGAATCGAATTTTCACTGATTTTTTAGAAAATTTGCGTAGATTAGCGGGATTCGCGGTTTCTGTTCAAGGCAGGTAAATGCGAACGTCATCACAGTTCACACAGCTCACCTCCCACCTCTGGGTGATGCAGAGCGCGCTCTTCGCCACGAACAGCGGTGTCTTTCTGTCGGGCGGTGAGGCGTGTCTGATTGATCCGGGCATCGCGCCGGAGACCGTGGGGGACATTGCCCGCTTTGTCGCTGATCAGGGCGCGACGCCGCGCGCGATTGTCCTTACGCACGCGCATTGGGATCACGTGATGGGGCCGGAACACTTCCCCGGCGTGCCGGTCATCGCACACAACGGCTACATGCGCGTCCTGCGTGAACATAGCGCGGATTTGTATCGGCAGATTGATGTCTGGGAGGCACAGGCGCATATTTGCCGCATGTGCCCTTTTATGCTCCCCAAGCCCACATACACCTTCGATACCGCCATGACGCTTACTCTCGGCGATATTCGTCTGCGGATATTCCACGCACCGGGTCATGCGCCGGATCAGTGCGCCGTCTATCACACGGAAAGCGGGACCCTCTGGGCCGCCGATATGCTCAGCGACAGCGAAATCCCCTTTGCCTATAGCGTGAACGCCTATGCAGAGACATTGGCCTATCTGGCGACACTGGACATCTATGCGCTGATCCCCGGTCACGGCGCGCCGACGACGGATGTGGCTGAGATTCAACGCCGACTCGCGGCGGATCGCGCGTACCTGGCGGAATTGCGGGCGCGGGTCACTGCAGCGGTGGCGATGGGGCAAACGCTGGCGGAAACTATCGCTGCGTGCGCCGACATGCCGCTGCCCTGTCCGTGCGACGATCCCACCCCCCATATCTGGAACGTGGAGAGTGCGTATGCCGAATTGGGTGGGCCGGTGGAAGGCGCGGTGGGATGGGAGCGGGAATGGACGCGGTAAGGGTGCAAGGGGCAGGAAGCAAGGAGCAAGGGGCAGGAAGCAAGGAGCAAGGGGCAAGAGGCAAATCTTTGCTGAAAGCTGATAGTTGAAAGCTGACGGCTGATAGCTGACCGCTGACCACAGCTTACAGGGTGGAGATTGGTGACCGATTTTTCTTTGGCGCACATTCAGGCTTATCGTGCGCAAACTTACCGGCTATTGCCGGAATTGCGTTTGAATTCGGCAGACGAAGCCGTAGCTTTCGTCGAAGAGCGTGGTTTTGTCTATTTCTGGCCGATCAAAGGCGTGGAGATGCCGAGCCTGTGGGCTGCCGTCGCCGGAGATCGTCCGGTCGCCGATGAACATGACGATCCGGGCCACAAAACGTGGGGTTGGAAGGACGGCTTGCTTGGCAAACGGCGCTGGTATTACGCCAAAGTGCTGCGCAAGAAAGCGACCATCATCGCGCTGGACATCGTCCCGTATTTCTACGCCCTCAGTGAAAACTACGGTGCGCCGGAAGAGGATTACCTCGACCAATACCGCCGCGGCGCGCTGACCCAGGAAGCCAAAGCTATCTACGAAGCCCTGCTGCGCGAAGGGCCGACGCACACCATCGCCCTGCGCTCCCTGACCTTTATGACGACGGCGGAAATGGGGTATCGTTTCAACCGCGCGTTGGACGAACTCCAGGCCGACTTCAAAATTCTGCCGGTGGGCGTGGCGCAGGCCGGCACGTGGAACTACGCCTTCATCTACGACTGTGTGCACCGCCATTTCCCCGACCTGCCCGAACGCGCGGGCGCGATCAAGATCAGTGCGGCGCAGCGTAAACTCGTCGAGTTGTACTTCCGCTCGGTGGGTGCGGCGCAGTTTGGCGATGTAGCAAAGGTCTTCCAATGGTCGCACAAAGACGTGGAGCGCGCACTTCATTCGTTGGTGGAGACCGGAACCCTTGTCTCTGGCCTGACAATCCCCAACCAAAAAGGTGACTGGTTCGCCTTGACTGATTTCTACCACGAATCTACACGAATCTCCACTAATTAAAAATAATAAATTCGTGTAAATTCGTGAGGATTCGTGGTTTATTTCTTCTGGGAGGCTATGTTAATGAAACCAAATCCAGTGCTCAAACAACTCGGACTGGCGGATGACGACCGCGTGGTCATTATCCACACGGACGACATCGGCATGTGCCATGCGTCGCTGGCGGCTTACGCCGAACTGGTGGAGGTGGGGCTGATCTCCGCCGCTTCGACGATGGTCCCGTGTCCCTGGTTCCCGGCGACGGCGGAATTCTGCCGTGCCCATCCCGACAAGGTGGATATGGGCGTGCACATCACCCTCACCAGCGAGTGGCGCAGCGGCTACCGCTGGGGGCCGATCTCGACACGCGACCCGGCATCGGGTTTGTTAGACGAGACAGGCTATTTCCCGTATACCTCTGAGGAAGTGCAGGCGAAAGCGACGCCGGAGGCCGTGCGCCGCGAAATCCAGGCGCAAGTTGAGCGGGCGCTGGCGGCGGGCATTGACGTAACACATATTGACACGCACATGGGCACGGTCTTCGATCCCAAATTCCTGGAAAGCTACGTCCAGACGGCCTTGCAGTATCGCGTTCCACCCATGCTGGTGCGCAAGGACGAGGCCGGCATCCTGGCGATGGGGATGGGTTTCGATCCTGAAACGGCGGCGGGGTTGGCGCGTCACATCGAAGCGTTGACGGAAATGGGCCTGCCGATGGTGGACAACGTGACCTTTGTGCCCTATCTGCCGGGCGAGGATCACGTCGCGCATACCCGGCAGTTTCTCACGCAATTGCCGCCGGGGTTGACTTACCTCATCATTCACCCCTCGGTGGACACGCCGGAACTGCGGGCGATCATCCCCGACGGCTGGCAGGTGCGCGATGCCGAGTATCGCACATTCTGCGACGAACGCCTGCGCGCCACTTTCCGCGATGCCGGGATTCACGTGATCGGCTGGCGGGTGTTGCGCGATGGGCTGCGGAAAGCCCTGTAAGTCACGCCAAAATACGAACCAGACCCTGAGGTTGCAAAACCTCAGGGTCTTTTTTGTGCTATGGGTGGTAACCATCCTGAAACATGACTTTAACCGCACACACGCAATCATGTGTTAGGATTTAGGTAGTCAGATTTACAGGATAGTGCTTCATCGCCCGGTAGTACAGGGGGTAGAAGCGTGAATTAGGGAGAAACAGATGGCGTTGATTGTGTTGATTGAAGATAGTCCGCTGATGCGTCCGGCGTTGCGTGATTTGTTGCAACTCAACGGTCACACGGTCATCACGACCGGGAAGGCCGACGAGGCGCTACAACTTTTGAAAGACATTCCCGGCGTGGATCTGGTGATCGCGGACTATGCCATGCCAGATATGGACGGCGCGGCCCTGGTGCAACGCCTGCGTAAGGAAGAAAAGTATCGTACAACTCCGATTCTGATGCTGGTATTGAAAGGGGATCCGGGGATAGGGCGGCAGGCTGTGAGCGTGGGAGCGAACGAGTGTCTGACGCCGCCGATTACGGTGGAGATGCTGAAGCGTGCGGTTGCTCAGATGCTCAACGGCCATCGCGCCGCATGAGCGCCACTATGTACATCTTCTTTTTTAATGAAATGGAGTACATTGTCATGTCTGCCTCCGTAGAGAGAATTCAAGATGTGGTTGTCATCACGCTGGGGGAACGCATGGACATCTTCAATGCTCCCGCGTTGATGATGCAGTTAAATCAACTGGTGGGCAACGGCGCAACGCGCTTCATCGTTGATCTCTCGGCGGTGCGAGTGGTGGATGCGGATGGGGATTATCCGCTGCTGCATCTTCTCAAGCGAGCGCAGGAAGTCGGTGGTAGCGTGAGCCTGGTCTGTCCACCGGGGAATCCCATCCGCGTATTTTATGAGATGATGCGGTTGGACACGCTCTTCGAGATGAATGAAACGTTAGAAGGGGCACTCGCGCAGGCAGAAGAGCCATCGGTAGAAACGGCAGCTTAAGCGAAGTTTTACGTACCTGCCCAGGCCGATGAAACCTGATAAATGATCGGATGGTAACGCGGCACAGGAATCGGTTTCCCCGCAGCGCGCGCAGCCTCCAACCAGGCAGCTTTCGCAATTTCCAATTCATGTAAAGCCTCAGCCGGCGTATTCCCAAAAGCGGAGCAGGCTTCCAGGTCGGGAATATCGGCTATATATCCCCCATCTTCCTCACTATAAAAAATGTTAACATGGTAGTCTCGCATTTAATCTTTTCCTAATGGCAGATTATACCGTTCCACTAACTTTATAAACTGTCGAATTTGATACGGTTTGGCCTGCCCATTGACGTTCTGCAAGTTAACAAGTTCTGGCACATTCGGATGGACAAAAATTTGTCTGGCGCATATTCCCATAACCCAAGATAATCCTATTGTAACACGGAAATCAGGATAAGGGAAGATTATCTTGATCCCACAGACGCCAACTTGGGTTATAATACAGACTGTATGGAGTCAATGGCATGGGTCAGGGATCGGGTTGCAATGTTGCGCCGCTCGTTGAGCGAGACGCGGCGCGATTTCTATATGCACCCGGAACTTTCCGGCGAGGAGCAGCGCACGGCGCGGGTGATTGCTGCCCGATTGCGCAAACTGGGATTGACGGTGCAGACGCGGGTGGGGGGCTATGGCGTTGTGGGGGTGCTCGAAGGCGCACGTCCCGGCCCCACCGTTGCCTATCGCGCCGATATGGACGCCCTGCCCGTGCAGGATACGTTGGAGACCGCCTATCGCTCGCCGGTTCTGGGGGTGAAGCACGCCTGCGGGCACGACGTCCACATGGCTGTGGCGCTGGGCGTGGCGGAAGTGCTGGCGACGCTGCGCGACGAGCTTGCCGGGACGGTCAAGTTCATCTTTCAACCGGCAGAAGAATCACTCGAAGGCGCGCGCGCTATGCTGGCCGCCGGCGTGCTGGAGTCTCCCCGACCGGAGGCCATCTTTGCGCTCCATGTCTCCCCGATTCCGGTCGGAACTGTAGGGGTGGCGACGGGCCTGTGTCTGGCGGGAATGGAGGAATTCCGGGTGTCCTTTTCCGGTCAGATGGATAACCTGGATGTGCTCAGCGCGCGTGCTGCATCAGCATTGCGGGCGCTCAGCGGCAGTAAGGCGCCGACCGGCATGGCAACGTTCAATGCTCTCATCCGCGCCATGCGCGCCGGTACGGTCTCTACGCATGATGTGCTGGTAAGCTGTTGGCCTCAAAATGGCGCTCCGACAGCGCCGGAACATTTGCTGGGGCTGGTGAGCCTGCCGCAGATGAGCTTGCAGGACGAAGTCCATGCGCGTATCCGACAAACCCTGGATGGTCTGGTGGCCGGTACCGGCGCGATGTATAATCTGCGGTTCACCTTCTCCAATCCTCCCGTCGTCAACGACGCGGCGGTAGTGCGCGAGATGCTGCCCATCCTCGAAAATGTGGTCGGCGCGGATAACGTGTGGGTATTCCGTTCGCCCTATCCTTTCGCCCATGAGGATTTCGCACTGTATCTGGAGCACGTGCCGGGCGCCCTGCTCTGGTTGGGGATCGCCAACCCCGCAAGAGGCATTGCCCGCCTGCTGCACACGCCCGATTTCGATGTGGATGAAGACGCACTGGTTGTCGGCGTGCGGGTTATGACAACCTTGCTGCTCTATAAAATGGGCAACGCTTCTTGATTGTGCGTGCGGATGCGCTATAATCTAAGTGTTTTCAAACTTAAGTGCGTCCTGCACGGTGTTGACGATGGCCCAGTCCGAGAACAAGCCGAAAATCCTGTACATTGACGACGCCCCGACCTCCAGGCGGCTCGTGCAACGGTTGTTGTTCACCCACTATGAATTCTTTGAAGCGCCGGATGGCCTTACCGGCATTGATAAAGCCGTCGAAGTGCAGCCAGACTTGATCCTCGTGGATTTGAACCTCCCGCAATTTACCGGCTACGAAGTGGCCGCACGTCTGAAATCGCTGCTCCCCCAAGTGCCGGTGGTGGCATTGACGGCGGACATGACCGAGCATGTGCGGGAGCACGCGCTGGCTTCCGGCTGCGATGGCTACATCGCTAAACCGATTGATACCGATACCTTTGTGGAGCAGATCGCGCATTTCCTCGGCGGGCGACGTGAAATTCTGGAGGATGATAGTTTCCGCGATGCCTATCAGCAAACACTGGTGGCGCGGATGGAAGAAAAAGTCCGTGAGTTGACCCGCGCACTCAAGAGCAACGCCGAGTTGAATGAACAGCGCGATCAACTGCTCAAAGAAGTCCAGCGACGGGCGCGCTTGCTGGAGGCTGGCGCCAGGGTCAGCCAGACCATCACCTCGATCCTCCACCTCGATACCCTGTTGCAAACGACCGTACAGGTGATCGGCGAGGAGTTCGGATTCCACTATGTCGGCATTTTCCTGGTGGATGAAACCGGTGAATGGCTGACGTTACGCGCTGAATCCGGCGCGGGCGGCGCGCAGATGGCGGCGGAAGGCTGCCGCCTTAAAGTCGGCAGTCTCTCGACGGTGGGAGCAGCCACAAGCCGCCGTCGGCCGTTCCTGGTGCAGGATATGGAGGCCGAAGCGCCGTCACTGCTCGACACGCGCTTGCCGTTGACCCGCTCGGAGATGGCCTTGCCGCTCGTTGTGGGGGATGCCCTGGTCGGCGCGCTGACCGTGCAAAGCGTCGTCGAGAATGCCTTCGATCAGGACGCCGTGCGCGCTCTGCAGGCGGTGGCCGATCAGTTGGCGACGGCCATCGGCAACGCGCGTCTGTATGATGAGAACCAGAAGTTGCTGGCGCAGGCCGAACGGCGCGCGCGTTTGCTGGAGGCGACGGCCCAGGTGGGGCGGGTGGTCACCTCCATTCTCAACACCGACGCGCTGCTCAAAAAGACGGTAGATATTTTGTGCAATGTCTACGGTTTTGCTTACGCGGGCATTTTCCTGGTAGACGCGACGGGCGATTGGGCCGTGCTGCGCGCCGGCCACGGCGAAGCCGGCGCCGAGACGCTGGCCGAGGGGCGCAAACTCAAGGTCGGCGGCCTCTCGCTGGTGGGCATGAGCATCGCCGAACGCAAGCCGCTGCTGGCCGCAGATGTGGGCGAGGAGCTGCTGCATTTCACGGGCCCGGACTTAGCCCTGGCGCGTTCTGAGATGGCGCTGCCGCTCATTGTCGGCGATAAAGTCATCGGCGCCGTAGCGGTGCAGAGCCGCGAGGAAGCGGGGTTCACTGCCGAAGATATGACCACGCTGCAAGCGATGGCCGATCAGTTAGCCATTGCCATTGACAACGCGCGGCTGCTCCACGACCTGGAGACCGCCCACGCCGAATTGGTGCGCACCAAAACCTTCGAGGCGATTGCTACCGCAACCGGCGAAGCCATCCATTGGGTAGGCAACAAAGCCGCGCCGATCCCCGGCAGTGTCGCGCGCGTGCGCGAAGATGTGACGCGCTACTTGCTGATGGCGAACGCGCTTTTGGAAGAGTCCCCCGCCACGCTGCGCGAACATAAGTTTGCCCAGGTGCTGGCGCGGGCAGCCGCGGAGCTTGCCGGATTGGCTGCCGGTCTGGACCTGGCCGAAATCCGCGAAGAACTGGCGCAGCAACCGCTGAAGCGATTGCAACGGATGCTCAGCGTGGCCTCCATTTCCGAAGATTTGACCATCATCGAGCAAAGCGCGCGGGCGATCCTGAACATCAAAGAAGACCTGATCGGGCCGGCGCGCCAAAAACGTCTGGAGCCGGTCTTCCTGCCGGACCTGCTGCGCGAAACAGTACGTTCGATGGGTATCCCCCAGGAAGTCGTCCGTTTCTTGCTGGTTGAAGACGTGAAACCCGTCCTGGCCGATCCCGATCAACTGGCGCATGTCTTCATCAACTTGATCAAAAACGCAATGGAAGCGATGTACCGGGTGGAGGACAAAAAGCTGTTTATCTGGGTGCGCACGGCGGACGATCCGCGCTTTGTCGTCACCGATGTCACCGATAACGGGGAAGGCATCCCGCCGGAAGTGATTGATAAAATCTGGGTGGCGTTCTACACGACCAAGGGGGATCGCGGGGGCACCGGCCTGGGGCTGCCGGCATGCGCCAAGATCGTCAACCAATTGGGCGGCAAGATTCTTGTCGAAAGCGTCATCGGCGAGGGCACAACCTTCAGTGTGTACCTGCCGGTGATGCAGAATTAAGGGTAGGAAGTAGGGAGTAGGGATTAGGGAGTAGGGGAGATTCGCCGATTCGCCGATTCGCTCATTCACCCATTCGCTCATTCACCCATTCGCTCATTCACCCATTCGCTCATTCACCCATTCGCTCATTCGCTGATTCTTGAGGAGAACTTATGAACGAGGAAATCAAAGTATTGCTTGTGGATGATGAAAAACTGGTGTTGCGGAGCATGGAGAAATCGCTGCTGCGGGCCGGCTTCGATGTAGAGTCTGCCGCCAACGCGAGCGTGGCTCTGACGCTATTCCAACAGGCGCGGGAGGAAGGGGTACCTTTCGACATTGCCATTCTGGATTTGAACATGCCGAATCTCGAAGGTCGGGAAGACCCGAATGCCGGGTTGCAGCTCCTGAGCAAACTCCTGGAAGTACAACCGGATTTTGCGGTGGTGGTGCTTACGGCTTTCGACGAGGTGGAGCGGGCCAAAGAAGCGGTCAGACGCGGCGCGCGGGCCTATTTTGTCAAGGGGCGCGAGGCGGATCTGATCGCGCTGGTGGAAAGTATCGTTCAAGCGTAACGTGGAGGAGACAGGAATGGACAAAGCAACCTTAGCCGAACGTCGCGCGGCCTGGCTGCATGCCGGGGCGCAGGTCAGTCGCAACATCATCTCGATTTTGGACCCGGAAGTTCTGTTGACCAGGACGGTAGACCTCATCTGTGAAGCTTTTGGGTTCTACTATGCCGGCGTCTTCCTGCTCGACGAGAGCGGGGAATGGGCGATTTTGAAGGCCGGTTATGGTCCCGCCGGCGCGGCCATGCTCGCCGAAGGGCACAAGTTGCGTGTGGGGGGCCTTTCGATGATCGGCGCGGCGACGGGACGCAACAAGGCGCTCATCGCGCTGGATGTCGGGGAGGAGCCGGTACACTTCAAAAACCCGCACTTGCCGTTGACCCGCTCCGAGATGGCCCTGCCGCTGGCCGTCGGCGACAAAGTCATTGGCGCGCTGACCGTGCAAAGCGCCGCGGAAGCCGCTTTCTCCGAGGACGACATCACCGCGCTGCAAGCCGTGGCCGATCAGTTGGCCGTGGCGCTCAACAATGCGCGGCTGTATACCGAAAATGCCCGCCTGTTGGCGCAGGCCACGCGCCGCGCGCGTTTACTTCAAGCCGCCGCCGAGGTGGGCAAGGATGTGACTTCCATTCTCGATCTGGATACCCTGCTGCAACGGACGGTAGACATTATCTGTGAGGCGTATGGGTTCTATTATGCCGGCGTCTTTCTTCTCGATCCCACCGGCACATGGGCCATTCTGCGTGCCGGACGCGGGGAAGCCGGTGCGGCGATGGTCGCCGCAGGGCACAAACTTCAAGTAGGCGGGCTTTCGATGATCGGCGCGGCTATCGCCGAGCGCAAAGCGCGCATTGCGTTGGATGTGGGCGAAGAGGCGGTCTTCTTCAGAAATCCCTATCTGCCATTGACGCGCTCTGAAATGGCGCTGCCCCTGGTCATCGGTGAACAAGTCATCGGTGCGGTGACGGTGCAGAGCGTCGAGCCGGCGGCCTTCACCTCCGAGGACATCAGCTCCTTGCAAGCCATGGCCGATCAACTGGCGGTGGCGCTCAACAACGCGCGTTTGCTCCGCGAGCTGGAAGCCGCCCATGCCGAACTGGTGCGCACCAAAACGTTCGAGGCCATCGCCACGGCAACCACCGAGGCCATTCACTGGATCGGCAACAAGGCACTGCCGATTACCGTCAGCGTGCAGCGGTTGCGTGAAGACCTGGAGAGCCTTACCGAAGCCGCGCCCGACGTGGTGGATTCCATGCGCGAAGATTTGTCGTTGATCGAGGACAGCGCGCGGCTGATCGTGCAGGTGAAAGAGCACCTCATCGGTCCGGCCCGTGAATACAAACCCGCGCCGGCGATGATCGAAGATATTGTCCAGGACACCGTGCGTATGATGCACATCCCTGCTGCGGTGATTGATTATACCATTGCCCCGGATGTGCCGTTAGGGATCGTAGATACCACCCAGTTGAGCCGCGCCTTCCGTTACGTATTGCAGAACGCCCTGGAGGCGACGGAGGATGTGGCTGCCCCGCACATTCACATTGAGATTGCGCCGGTTGAGGAAGGTGGGGTTGTGTATGTGGCGACGCGCATTGCCGATAACGGGCCGGGTATCCCGGAAACCGAGATGCACAAAATTTGGGCCTCGTTCTACACGACCAAAGGGGCCAAACACGCTGGCCTGGGCTTGCCGGCCTGCGCGCAAATCCTCAAGCAGATTGACGGGAAGATCAGCGCGCGGCATCGCCCGGAGGGGGGGGTGGTTTTTGAGCTGCTTGTGCCGGCCTTCGGCGGCGCAGAGGCAGAAGGCGCCGTCCGCTTGCCTGTAGGCCGACGCTTCCTGCTGGTGGATGACGACGATGTGTGGAGTCGCTTTGTGGCCCGGACGCTTGGCGAAGCCCATAACACCGTCACGCGCACCGTGAGCGTCGAAGGCCACTACGCCGACTTCGACGCGATCATCGTGGACGATGTCCTGGAGACTGCGGATAGCGTGGGGATTTTGAAACGCATCGCCAGTGCCGGCGCGGCCGCGAAAACGCTGGTGGTGGCTTCGAGCATGCAGGTTGAGCGGATGATGGCGCTCTTGCAGTTCGGGGTGCGCGATGTGGTGATCAAACCGTACACGCGAACGGCGTTAGCCGAGCGGTTGGGTTAAGTGGATTGCCGGGTCGGTCTCCTGATCGCGCCCTCGGCTTCTATGCCTTACCGACTATCAAACTATCAAACGCCTCCACGGCTTCAGGATAAGCGCTTAGCCCCTGGCGGATGGTATCCAATAGCCAGGGGCGTTCTTCTTGGGGGATAAAAGCCGCCTCGACGGAATTGCGCAGCATGCGATAGACTTGAGGCGGCGTCATGCCCAAAGCGCCGACCGCGACGGCATATTCGTCGGTGAGCGTTGTATCGCTGATGCTTGGATCGTCGGTGTTGAGGGTAACGCGCAAGCGTAGATTGTACAGGTCCGGCAAGGGATGCTGCACCATACCCCGCACCGCGCCGGTTTGCAGATTGCTCGTCGGGCACACTTCCAGGGTCACACTTTTATCATAGAGCAATTGCACGACGGTAGAATCTTCGATGGCGCGGATGCCGTGGCCGATGCGTTCTGCATTGAGATGCGCAACGGCGGTGTAGACGCTTTGCGCGCCGGCCCACTCACCGGCATGGATGGTAATATGCACCCCGGCTTCACGTGCCTGCCGAAACGGCGCGATAAACTTCTCGGCGGGAAAGTTGACTTCATCCCCCACCAGGTCAATTCCCCTTACCAGGTCCCCGAAATGGGCGATGCTGAGTTCGGTGATTTCGTGGGCAGTGTGCAGGGATTCTTTGCGGGGGATGCTCAAGATCAGGCAGGTGCGTGTGCCGGTCTCGGCCTGGGCGCTGCGGGTGGCCTCTTTGACCCATTCGACCACATCATTCAACGAGAAATTCTGGGCGTAGGCCAGCGCCTCGGGATTGAAGCGCAGTTCAAGGTAGCGGATGTTATCGTGCGCCGCGTCCACGATGGCCTCACGCACGATGCGTTGCACCGCTTCTCTTGAAGTGTAGAAGTGCCGCAGCAGTTGAAATTTCCCCAGAAAACGCTGGTAATCCGGCGGATCATCGGTGACCTGGACGTAGGGCCGCAACTGTTCAATGTCGTAGCTGGGCAGATCAATACGGTGTTCGAGGGCGATTTCGGCCAGCGTGTTGAGCCGCAGTGAGCCTTCGAGGTGGCGGTGCAGGTCAATCTTCGGCAAGCTGCGCGCCCATCCCCACAGATGTTCCAGGTCTTCGGGTGGCCGCATAGTTCTTGAGATGTCTTTGACTTGCATGATACTTTAATTCCCGGAGCGATGTTGGCTAACGTTGAGGCCGTGGTGGGGTTGGTTCCGCCTTCTGCTGGCCGACACGGCGCGTGATGTTTGCCCGCATATCGGCCCGTAGATGGCAATCCTTGTATTTTCTGCCGCTGCCACACCAGCAAGGATCGTTGCGTCCGAGCTTCTGCGCCCCCTGGCCGGCGTGGGCAGGCGCCGGGGCCTGTTCGATGCCACGATTGATGCGCAGGACCGGTTGGCGCGTTGGCATGACAGGCTGGCGCACCGGTGATGGACGAGTGGGTGGGGGGAGTAGGAAGAGCGAGCGCACGATTTCGGTCCGTACCGAGCTTAACATCGTCTGGTAAGCCGCGTAAGCCTCCTTTTGATAGGCGACGATAGGGTTTTGCTGCCCCACAGCGCGCAAGCCGATCCCTTCACGCAACACCTCTAAGTCGGTCAGATGCCGCACCCAATGATTGTCCAATTGTTGCAACATCAACTGCCGGTCGCGGAAGAGCCGCGACACGTCCATAATCACATTTTTGATCCGTTCTTCGAGTTCTTCAGGCATACGGCGGATGGGCTGATCGTACCATTTGGCAACTGTCTCATAGCCGATGTCCTTGTGGATGCGCGCGATGACCATCGCCGCGAAGGGATCGCGCATTTCAGAAAGCGCCTGCAAAGAGGTTTCCTCCTGGCGCATGGTGTGATAGGTACGCTCACCGAGCTGGCGGTTGAGGTCCCAATAGAATTGTTCCGCCTTGCGGATGAACATCTCGATCATCTCTTGGGGTGTCATTTGGCGCAATTGCGCTACGGTGTAGCCGTGCAGCACCGGGACGGCCGTGCGTAGCTCGGCGATCAGCCCATCGAGGTCCCATTCATCCTCGTCCCCCTGGGTTTTCGGCTCGACGATGCGGCGGATAACGTCCTTGAGCATATCCATCAAATCATCGTGCAGGTCTTCACGGCTGAGGAGCTTGGCGCGTTCGGCGTAGACGACCTCGCGTTGCTTGTTGACCACGTCATCGTATTCGAGGACGTGCTTGCGGATGTCGAAGTTGTACCCCTCAACGCGCTGCTGGACCGACTCGATGACTTTGGCGATGGCGTTGAACTCCAACGGCGCTTCGTCCAACCCGGCGCGTTCCATCCACGGTTTCAGCCGTTCCCCGCCGAAGCGTTTCAGCAATTCGTCTTCCAATGAGATGTAGAAACGGCTCGACCCCGGGTCGCCTTGACGCCCGGCACGCCCGCGCAACTGGTTATCAATGCGGCGCGCCTCATGGCGTTCCGTGCCGATGACGTGCAACCCGCCCAGGTTGTAGACGCGCTGGCGGTCGCGCTCGCACTGCTGCATTCGCTTGTAGAGCACCTCGGCCCACCGTTCGGGATAGCGGGTCGTGGGGTCTACGCCCCGACGCGCCATTTTGAGCGCCTCTTCCCACGCCAGTGAGGGGATTTGGGTCAGGTCCACGCCTTCACGGCGCAGGTCGTCGCGCGCCATACCTTCGGGGTTGCCGCCCAGGAGGATGTCCACACCGCGCCCGGCCATATTTGTGGCGATGGTCACGGCGCCCGGCTGTCCGGCCTGGGCGATGATGACCGCTTCCTGTTCGTGGTACTTGGCATTGAGGACATTGTGAGGGATTTGCCGCGCCTTGAGCATTTTAGAGAGCCGCTCGGACGTCTCGATGGCCGTCGTGCCGACCAGCACCGGCCGTCCGGCCTTGTGCACCGCCTCGATTTCGCGGATGACGGCATTGAATTTCGTCATTTCGCTCTTGTAAATTTGATCGGGCATGTCCAGGCGCCGGTAATAACGTTCTCCGTCTGGCCCATCGTACACGGTGACTTTGTAGTTATGTTGCTCAGGGAGCACGCCGGCGAAGGCGACGCCGCTATCCTCCGGGCGGACTTCGTGCGCTTTCAGGTCGCCGAACTGCGCGTGATATTCCACATTGGTTGGCAGGATGACGACGTCCAGATTGTAGATTTTGCGCAGCTCTTCGGCCTCGGTGGCGGCGGTGCCGGTCATACCGGCCAGTTTGGTGTACATACGGAAGAAATTTTGGAAGGTGATGGTGGCGTAGGTCAACGATTCGCGGCGGATTTCGACATGTTCTTTGGCTTCGATGGCCTGGTGCAGGCCCTCCGAATAACGTCGCCCAAACATCAACCGTCCGGTGAACTCGTCCACGATGATGATTTCACCGTCGCGCACCACATATTCTTTGTCGCGCTGGAAAAATTCTTTAGCCCGCAGCGCATTATCCAGGTAAGGGAGCATGTGGGCATGCTGCGGATCGTAAATGCTCTCCCCTTCGGGGATGTGGAGCAGTCGTTCAACCTTTGCCGTGCCTCTTTCGGTGAGGATCACTGTTTGGTTGCGGAGGTCCACCTCGTAATCCCCGTCTTCGGTCTGTATCGCGGTGGCAGCGTCGGGCTCCTCTTCCGCTTCCTCTTCGTACTCCGCAGCTTCATGAACCTTACCCTGGTGATCTTTTTGGGGGCGCAGGCGCGGGACGATTTCCGCGAAGCGCCGGTACAGTTCCGAGGATTCTTCCGCCGACCCGGCGATGATAAGCGGCGTGCGCGCCTCATCTATGAGAATGCTATCCACTTCGTCAACGATGGCGTAATGCAACCCGCGTTGTGTACACTGGTTCAGATCAATGACCATATTGTCGCGCAGGTAGTCGAAGCCGAACTCGTTGTTGGTGCCGTAGGTGATGTCGGCGCGATAGGCTTCGCGGCGGGTGACGGGGCGCAGGTACTGATAGCGGTCATCGGCGGAGGTGTAATCGGGATCGTAAACAAACGAGGCTTCGTCTGGCTTTCCCGCGCCGGACTGGATCACGCTGACCTGGACGCCGAGCGCGTGGTAGACCGGCCCCATCCACTGCACACCGTATTTTGCCAGATAATCGTTCGGCGTGACCAGGTGCGCGCCTTTGCCGGTCAGAGCGTTGAGATACAACGGCAGCGTCGCCACCAGCGTTTTCCCTTCGCCGGTACGCATCTCGGCGACCCGGCCTTCGTGGAGGATCATGCCGCCGATGAGTTGTACATCATAGGGGCGCAGCCCGATGGTGCGGCGACTGGCCTCACGCACGGCCGCGAATGCCTCCGGTAAGATGGCGTCCAGCGTCTCGCCGGCGGCCAGACGGTCTTTGAATTCTTGTGTCTTGGCGCGGAGCGCCGTATCTGAGAGCGCCTGAAACGCGGGTTCCAGGGCGTTAATTTTCTGAACTGTCTTTTGCAGGCGCGCTATCGTGCGTGCATTGGGATCGCCGAAAATGCGCTGTAGAAAACCTTTTGCCATCCTGTTCTCTCCGGTTTGATAATTCTATTTCATTATACCATAGGCATTGAAAATCTTGAATCTTTGCAGGGGCCCAGGTAGGGCTATCGCATGTGGCCGCTTCCGGCAACTAAATACGGCCTAGAGGCCGGGAAAGGGGGATTTTTGTGGCGGGGCGAAGCCCCGCCACAAAAATCCCCTCTAAAAACGCCGCTTTAGCGGCACAACAGACAGCACGACGGGACAAAGTTTTCCAAATGCGATAGCCCTAGGGGCCCAGGTGTATTTCAAGTTGAGGGCAACCCATCTGCGGGATCTGTGGCAAAGCCGGCGGGGAGACAAATAGAGGGGGATTTGGGACGGCGAAGCCACCCAAGACCCCCCTTGAGAGAGGCGTCGCCCTGGCTTATTTCAACACTTCCACAGCAGTCCTTTCAATAACCAGCCCTTTTTTGTAGGTTTCCATAAAAGCCGCGAAACCGTTCACATCCAGCGGATCGGGAATGATGGTGAGGCCGCCGGCACCGGCAAACACCCGGTCGGCGAGATAGGCTTCCAGAGATTCACCGGCTGCCTTGTGGCGCATATACGCGGCCAGCAGCGCAATGCCCCAGGCGCCGCCCTCGCCGGCCGTCTCCATCACCGAAACGGGGCTGTTCATCGCTGCGGCCATGATCCTCTGTCCTACTTCTGGCGTCTTGAAGAAGCCCCCGTGTCCCAAAACCCGATCCACTTTTACCTTTTCCTGCTCAAAGAGAATATCCAGGCCGATCTTCAAGGCCCCCAACGACGCAAATAAATGCGTCCGCATGAAGTTCGCCAGGTTGAAGCGGCTTTCAGAGGTGCGCACGAAAAGCGGACGACCTTCTTCCAGGTGGGTGATGTGTTCGCCGGAGACGTAATTGTAGGCCAGCAACCCGCCGCCGTCCGCATCCCCGCTGAGTGCCTTGCGATACAGGGTTTCGTACAGGCGGGATGACTCAACTGTGATGCCCAGCGCCGCCGCAAATTCCCCAAATAGCTCCACCCAGGCGTTGAGGTCCGAAGTGCAGTTGTTGCTGTGCACCATCGCCACCGGTTTGCCGGCCGGCGTGGTGACAATGTCAACTTCGGGATAGACCTGTGAGAGTGCCTTTTCCAGCACGATCATCGCAAAGACAGACGTGCCCGCCGAGACGTTGCAGGTGCGCTCCGCCACGCAGTTGGTGGCGACCATGCCTGTACCGGCGTCTCCTTCCGGCGGACAGAGCGGAATCCCAGCGCGCAGTTGGCCTGTGGGGTCAAGCAGCCTGGCGCCTTCCTCGGTCAAGACGCCGGCAGGTTCTCCGGCATTTAAGACTTTGGGGAGAATGTCCTGAAGTTTCCAGGGGAAACCTTGCACTTCGCGGCAGCCGTTGAACAGTTCCAGCATGCGCTCATCGTAATTGCCGCTCTGGCTGTCAATGGGGAACATGCCCGAGGCTTCACCGATGCCCAACACCTTTTGTCCCGTCAACTTCCAGTGGACGTAGCCCGCCAGGGTGGTCAGGTGGTGGATTTGCGGGACGTGGGCTTCTTGATTCAAGATTGCCTGGTAGAGATGGGCGATGCTCCAGCGCTGCGGGATATTGAAGCGGAACAGCCCGGTAAGTTTCTCGGCCGCCTCCCCGGTGATGGTGTTGCGCCAGGTGCGGAATGGCGCAAGCAGGTTGCCATCCTTGTCGAACGGCAAGTAGCCATGCATCATCCCGCTGAAGCCGATGGCGCCCACAGTCTGAAGTTGGACGTGATACTTTTCAAAGACCTCATCACTGAGCGCCCGGTAGCTCGCCTGAAGGCCGGCCCAGATGTCTTCAAGATGATAGGTCCAGATGCCGTTCTCGTAGCGGTTTTCCCATTCATGGCTCCCCGATGCGAGTGGCGTATGGTCCTCGCCGATCAACACAGCCTTGATGCGTGTGGATCCAAACTCAATGCCCAGAACGGTTTTGCCATTTTCAATGGCTTTTTGGGGATCGTTTTCGCTCATCGTGCCACCTCCTGAAAATAGTCATTAGTCTTGTAGTCATTAGTCATAGAGTCATTAGTCTTGTAGTCGTTAGTCATGGAGCCGTTCACCTGGCAAGTTTACTCCGATTTTGCGGATCGGCAACTGCAAAAACATTTTGGCTGCAATTCAATTGAACACCTTTTGCAACAATTCTGGAACATCATTTTCCCTATTTTGCAGTATTGTGAAAGTATCAAGGCTATCAGTGTCAATCAGGGGGAAAGATGGAAACCATACCAACGTCCCAAACGACCGCCGCCGAGACAACGGTGTTGACTTTCCGGCTCGACCGCCAGGTGTATGCCATTCCCATCACGCCGATCATTCAGTTGATCGAGATGGTCACGATTATCCCGTTGCCGCAGACGGGCAATGGGATTGAAGGCATCATCAATGTACGCGGGAAAATGGCGCCGGTGGTCAGCCTGCGCTATTACGTGGGTCTGGAAAAGCAACCATGGGGTTTGCACACGCCCATCATCTTGATCCGCTTGCCGGAGGACCGTGTTGTCGGGTTGATTGTGGATGAAGTGCTGGAGGTCGTCACCTTGCACGACGCGCCGGCGCCTCCGGCAGATTTCTTGCCGCCGGGCTTGAAGGCAGCGCAATTGCTGCGCGGCGTGGCCTACCACAACGGTCAGGTCATCTTGTTGCTGGACCACGAGCACCTGTTCGACGTTGCCCAGACGCAGGCTTTGGCCGATGCCACTGCCAACATCACAGCAGACGCGGCAAACGCTTAGGGGAATGGACAGGATGAAGAAAGAGTCAGCAGCGCACACCACCCTGGGATACGGCGATTATCTGCGCTTCAGCCGCTTGTTGCAGGAGCGTTTCGGATTGTTTTTCTCCGAAAGCCGACGCTCTGAATTGGAAACCGCCATTTTACATGCCTTCGCAGCTTCATCGGCTGCCGATCTCAATGAGTATTACGCCCTCTTGACCGAACAACCTGACGGTGGCCTGGAGATGGAGCGCCTGGTCAATGCCGTCACCGTCAACGAAACCTATTTTTTCCGCGACGCGGCGCAGTTTGATGCGCTGGCGACTGCGGTCTTACCGGAATTGATCGAGCGCCGGCGCATGTTGCGCACACTGCGCATCTGGAGCGCCGGTTGTTCCAATGGCGAAGAACCGTATTCCATTGCCATGCTGCTGCGCGATACGCTGCCTGACGTGGACGAGTGGTCCATTACCATCCTCGGCACCGATGTCAATACCGCCGCACTTGACCGCGCACGGCAAGGGTTGTTCGGTGACTGGGCCTTCCGCGAGCCGCGCGCCAGGGAGATGCGCCCCCGCTATTTCCGCCGTATCGGCGCGCGCTGGGAACTCAGCCCGGATGTGCGCCGCATGGTGACTTTCAATCGGCTCAATCTGGCCGGAACCGGATATCCTTCCTACAACACCAATACGATGTTTATGGATTTGATCCTGTGCCGCAACGTGACCATCTATTTCAATGAAGAGGTCACATTGGGCGTTGTGGAGCGTTTCTACGATGCGTTGACCGATGGCGGATGGCTGGTAGTGGGACACTCCGAGTTGTCACTGAACGTCTACCGCCGCTTCGAGGTGCGCAACTTCCCCAACACCGTGCTCTACCAGCGCAACGGTCAACCGCGTCCCCAGCCGGCAGCGCCGCTTTGGCCTTCGCCCGCCCCCGAACCGAGCGTGTCCATTGTCTCGCCGCTGCCCGTTGTCCCGCCGGCGCCCATTGTCCCGCCGCCTGTGCTGCCCGAAGCCAATCCGTTGGAACAGGCGCGCGAGTTGATGGAGTTCGGGCGTTCGGAGGAAGCGCGGAACTTGCTGTTGACGCTCGTCAAGTCACAGTCGGCGGATAGTGAAGTTTACATCCTGTTGGGGCAGGCGTGCGCCAACCTCGGCGATTTGGACGCTGCCGAAAAGTGGTGCCGCGAGGCATTGCGGCGCAACAAACTGGCGCTGGAAGCCTATTACACCCTGGCGTTGGTGCAACAACATCAGGGCAAAGTCCCGGAAGCCATCGAGTCACTCAAAAAAGTGGTTTATATTGACCGCAATGACGTTCTCGGCCACTTCAATCTGGCGCGGCTGTATTACCAGCAAGGACAGTTCCCGGCGGCGCTCAAGGCATTGGACAACGCCCATCGTCTCCTGGAAGCGCAGCAAGATGAAGCCATTATCCCACGCTCCGGCGGCGTGACCGTTAAACGTCTGCGCGATGCGATTGTGCGGCAACAACAGCAGTGGGTGGGAAGAGAGTAGGGAGTAGGGAGTAAGGAGTATGGAGTATTGGGCTAAAGCCCTGCTGATGAGAATTTCACCCCAGGGAACCTGATTTTTTCTCTGTGAACTCTGGGGTCTCTGTGGCTATTTATAGGAGAGTATGATGACTCAGGGAATATCAGATGAATATACGCCGGAGTTACTGGAACAAATCTGGGCGCGGCGCGCGGCACAGCTCGCTGCGGAGGTGGCCGAGGAAGATGGCGGAGAGCAATTACCGATTGTGTTGCTGCGCCTGGGACAGGAAGTTTACGGGATGGAAGCTCATTATGTCTTCGATGCGCGGCCACTGGAACGCATCACCCCGCTGCCGCGCGTCCCAGGATGGCTGGCCGGCGTCGTCAACGTGCGAGGACGCATCTACACCGTCGTGGACTTGGCCGGTTTTCTGGGACTGCCGGCGCCCTCCAACGGCAAGGAGGCTTACCTGGTGGTGGTCCAGGCCGAGGCGTTGGAGCTGGCCTTCAAAGTGGACGCCGTGCTCAGCGTCATCGCCTTGCCAGTCAACCGCATCCAACCGGCCGGCGAGACGCTCAATATCCCGCCGGCTGTCGTACGCGGCGTGGTCCAGAACGACGCTGCCGCCGACCTGCCGCCTTTCCTGGTGATCCTTGATCTCCCTCAACTGTTGAGCGATCCAAAGCTGATCATTCATGAAGAATTGGTATAGTGGATATGGCGTTCACGTACTTTTTCCGCGACCAGGCGGTGTTGGATTTGATAGCGCAGCACGTGCTGCCCGATCTGGTCACACGCCTTTACATCAACGTATGGGACGCGGGCTGTGCGCACGGGCCGGAGCCGTATTCGCTGGCGATCACCTTCCGTGAAAATATGGGGCATTTCCTGTTCCGCAATGTGCGCATTTACGCCACCGACATTGACGAGAGTGGACAGTTTGGGGCTGCCATTGCGCGGGGTCTCTACACGTACCGCGAGGTCGGGCGCGTGCCGGCAGATCTTTTAGGGCGTTACTTCGAGCCGGCCGATGAATCTGGCTATGTGCGCGTATGCGCTGAGATCCGCGGCGCGGTACGTTTTCAGCAGCACGATTTGCTCACCCTGCAGCCGGTGCGCACGGATTTAGGACTGATTGTGTGTAAGAACGTGCTGTTACACTTTACGCCGGAGCAACGGGTGGCCGTGCTGCGGATGTTCCATGCTGCGCTGATGCCCGGCGGCTATCTCGTCACCGAGCAAACGCAAAAACTCCCGTCTGAAATCGAGCCGTTGTTCCGGCGCGTTAGTGGGGCAGGACAATTATTTCAAAAGAACGCCAATGTTCTATAACCCTCAACCCATAACTTGCAATGAGTTAAAGGAGATTGAACTGTGAACAATATCAAGTTATCTGCCAAGATGATCGGTGCTTTTGTTTTCTTAGCCTTGATCGCCGGTGTTGTGGGAGCCGTAGGTTACATCAGCCTGGTCAATGTCTCCAACACCTATAATGAGATCGTTGAGGTACGCTTGCCGAGTGTCAGGGAATTGGCCGAAATCAGCGACGCTCAAAATGCGATCCTGGCTGCCGAACGCGGTTTGTTTTTGAATGATTTAATTGCCGATCCCACGTTAAGACAACAACAATACGATATTATAGCCACGGCCTGGCAAGATGCTGAAGCTTCCTGGACAGCTTACGCAGCATTGCCGCAAACCGCCGAAGAAGCCCGGTTATGGCAGGAATTCGTCCCGCAGTGGAACCAGTGGAAGACCGAACACGAAAACGTCATCAAACTCCTGCAGGAACGTGACCGCCTGCTCAACGCCGGCAAGACTTTTGACGATGCTGAGGTTGCACGATTGGATAGTGAAGCTTTCGCGCTCTCTTTGGCCGCTTACAAAAGCTTTCAGGCTGCGGACGGATTATCAGGGCGTTTGATCGTCGAGAACTATAACGCTGCGGTGGCTGCCGACAAGATTGCAAATGCCCGTGCCGCCACAGCAGAAACAACCATCATCGTCGCTATTATCGTCGCCGTCATTCTCGCTATCGGACTCGGTATTGTGCTTTCACGGAGCATCATCCTTCCGCTTGAACGGGTCGTCTATATGATTCAGGAAATGAGCCGCGGCCATTTGGGGAACCGCCTGCATTTGCAACGCCGTGACGAAATCGGCGTTCTGGCGCAAACGATGGATGAGTTTGCCGCAGCTCTGCAAACCGATGTGGTCAAGGTGTTGCATCAAGTGGCCGCCGGCGATTTGAATTTCAACGTGCGTGCGCGCGATGAGCGGGATGAAATCGCTCCGGCATTGGTACAAATGCAGACAGCCATACGTGGCCTGATCAATGAGACTAATTTGCTAACCACGGCCGCCGTGGAAGGTCGCCTTGCCACACGCGGCGACGTCCGCGCCTTCCAGGGCGCCTACCGCGAGGTCATCGAGGGGGTGAACGCGACGCTGGACGCGGTGATCGGGCCGCTGAACGTGGCGGCCGAGTATATGGAGCGCATCGCGCGCGGCGACATCCCTGCCCCCATCACCGAGGCCTATCGCGGCGATTTTAACGAGATCAAGAACAGCCTCAACACCTGCATCGCTGCCATCAACGCGCTCATCAGCGATGTGAATATGCTCAGCCAGGCCGGCGTGGAAGGTCGCCTCGCCACTCGCGCCGACGCGAGCCGCCACCAGGGCGACTTCCGCCGCATCGTCGAGGGGGTCAACGCTACCCTTGACGCGGTCGTCGGCCCACTCACCATTGCCGCCAACTACGTTGAACGCATCGCCCATGGTGAAGTCCCCGCCGCCATTACCGCCGATTTCAAGGGTGACTTCAACCTGCTGAAGAATAACCTGAACACCCTCAGCGCCCGGCTGCGGGAGATGCTCACCGCGCTCAACGAGGCGGCTGCCAACCTCAGT
>JAIOAX010000045.1 GCA_019873645.1 Chloroflexota bacterium
CCGTTGGCACTGGCGTCATCAACGGGCGGATACTTTGCAGCACCTGGAAGACTCGTGGGCTGCCGAAAATACCTCACCACTTGTTAATGTGCCAATTTTACTATAATGCGTTAGAATGTTATCGGCGATTGAGCAGATTATACCGCAAAAAGCGGACAACGTAGGCCAATAGCTCACATCCGCGTTCTCTGATCTGAAAACAAGGGGGCGACGACAGACCTGACAGGTCTTCTGAGACCTGTCAGGTCTGTTGGCCGTAGGGTACTGCATCTTCATAACTTCATAGTGCTCCTGGCGCATAGTGACAGCGGTAAAAGCCGCCTCCGTCTTGAAATGAACTCTTCAGGCAAACTGACTTGACGATTTTCCCAATATGGACTAAGATAAAATCGAAGGGTTGAGTTCACAATTATAAGTTCTTTCTGAAAGGAGGGTCGCCATGAGAAGGCAAAACCGGATTGTTGCCGGTCTGAGAATAGCCGTTGGCATGCTGTTGTTGTTGGCCTGTAGCTTGAATCCAACGACGCCGACACTGCCTATCGCTGAAACTGCCACCCTCTACCCGACGTACACGCCTTACCCAACCTACACCCCCTACCCCACAGACACACCGGAGCCTTTGCCCACATTCACGCCCTATCCAACCTATACCCCCTACCCCACATATACGCCGGCTCCTACAGATACACCGCGTCCCACAGATACGCCTTATCCTACAGATACCCCCACGCCACAGCCTACGGCAACGTACACACCTCAACCGCGCCCGACAAGGACGCCCGGACCTACCGCCACGAGCGCGCCGCCGACCAATCTGAAAAGCATCCTGTATCAGACGATGGTCAATACGCGGACCGCGCTTGAGCGTTTTGGCGGTATGATTGACGTGGCTTTAGGCCAAGGCTATGTCAATTGCCAAGAGGTTGTTGATCGCTTTGATCAATTAGCTGCCTCACCGACTTACGATGTCAGCGGGCAAGACAGCAACGTTCAAGCGGCCTACAATCAATACCGCCAGGCAGTGGCGACTTTCACGCAAGGGGCTAAAGATATGGCGCAAAACTGCCGTGACTTTTTAGCCAACCCTAAGCCGGGCAGCATTCCGTTCCAACAGTGGGGCGTCGCCCGACAACGGGTCAATGACGCAATCGGGATCCTGAACGCGGCTATTCCGCTTGTCCAGTAGAACGGCGTTCGCTCTCGTAACAGGCCAGGAACTGCTTCAGTTCTTGCCCGAGGGCCGGATGATGCAGGCTCTCAAAGCCAACGCCTGATATACGAAACCAGTCAATCGGCCTTTCACTGGCTGTTGCGGTCGCGCACCTCTACGCGGACATGGGTGAATCCCAGGGAGCGCAGGAAGTTCTCCATATACACAATGCCGGTCGCCTGAGCTTTGTCGAGGATGTCGCGCTCCAACGCCCAACTCACCAGTTGTTGCTCGGCCAGGCGGCGCGCTGCCGTCTCCAGATCGGGATCGGGACGGCGCAGCAACCCTGTCTCACGCTCGTAGACAAAGGTTTTCTCGTTGTCAATGCGACTGTAGAGGATTTCCGGCGGCGGCAGGAAGATCAGCACCGTCGTCCCGATCACCACAATATCATCCTCTGTCACCTTCGTCAAGTCAAAGCCGGCGACCACTTCCCCCTCGGCGATTAGCATCAGGCGGTCGCGGGAGAGGCGTTCCAGGAGACCTGTCGGTTCGTCCTCAACCCGCACGATGTCGCGCATGGTGTACTGGACGGTCTCAAGGCGTCCGAAGGCGTTGATGCCGGTGATGATGGCAATCGGCGTGGGGGTAGGCGTGGACGTTGGTGTAGGCGTAGCAGTAGGTGAAGGCGTGATCGTCGGTGTGGGAATGGGAGTTGGCGTCGCGGTCGGCATTGGGGTGCGGGTGGGACGCGGCGTTGGCAAGGGACGGGTCGGCGTGGGTGGGAGTAGCGTGGGCGTCGGTGCACTCATCTGTGTCCGGCGCTGGAGCAGGGTGACGCCGCCCACAATGCCCAACGTCAGGCACACGACGACCACGACCAGCAGCGCAAGCTGCCAGAGTGGCCAACCTCGAATTTCACGCTGTAATAGCCTCATAGCAACTCCATTCAGTCTATTCCGAAAATGGTCAGCAGATTAAGCAGATTGAGCAGATTTATGCAACAATTGAAACTAATCCGTTCAAATCCGTTTAATCCGTTGACATGCATTTTCATGCTGGGTTGAGCGTGTCGCTCATGATGTCTGTTGACAAAAGTGCTACCCGGAAGCCTACATACCAGGCCACACTGTCGGGACGCAAGCGGTTGCGGCAAGCGCAGCGGGCGGTGTCACGGGTATAGTTGAATGAGCCACCGCGTAACACGCGCCGCACATTGACCCCCGCTTCCATGTTCTCGCGCCCATCGGTCGGATCGTAAGGGTATTTGTATTGCGGTTCAAGTTCACCGTCCCCCCACAAACTGCGCGTCCACTCCCAGACATTCCCGAGCATGTCCAGCACACCGTAGGGGCTGGCTCCCAAAGGGTAAGCCGTCACCGGTGTCGTGGCGTTGCGGCGATTCTCGTAGGTGTTGCAACGCTTGCCATCCCACAAATTGCCCCATGGGTAGATGCGTCCATCCGTGCCCCGTGCGGCTTTCTCCCATTCAGCTTCACTCGGCAAAGTATAGGGTCTGTTGGTCACAGAAGCAAGCCAGCGACAGTAAGCGAGCGCATCATACCAGGAGACGCTGACAACCGGATGATCGGCCTGCCCGTCAGGAAATGCACCGTCGGCCCAGTATACCGGGGGATGATGTCCTGTCGCCTGTACGAAGTCAAGATACTGGCGATTCGTCACCGGTGTCTTCGCCAGATAGTAAGCCGGGAGCGTCAAGGTATGTCGGGGTTGCTCGTCAGCCGGTGCAAACTCAGCCCCGCGCGGATCGCTGCCCATCACAAATTCCCCCGCCGGAATCAAAATCATCTCCGGGTCAAAGGGGGTGCGAGTGGCGGGTTGTGGGCCATAGGGTGTGGGTTGTGGGGTATGGGTTGTGGGTTGTGAGCTATGGGTTACGGGTTGCGGGACCAAGGGTACTGAGGGCTGAGGACTAAGGATTGACGACTGAGGACTAAACAACCTCCCATCCGTCGCACGCATATACAGCACCGGAACGCCCCACTCTACCGAACGTGACGCAATACTGATCGCCTGACGAGCCTCGGACGTCGCCGTATCCACAGGCAAACCATCGGCCAGTGCCTCGTAGAACACCCGCGCGAATTCAACGGCGGCGCGGTCGGTGATGGGATACTGCATCGCCAGCACTGCCGGAAGCCCGCGGCGCACCAGAATTGCAGCGGCGCTGGAAAAAACATCCTGCACGCTGCCCCGCCCCCCTTCACAGGCGTTGAAAATTGCCAGGCGCAGGCTGTGATGATCCGCCAGCAACCTTCCTAACTGCGTTGCACTCAAACGCTGCGCCGCGCCGGTTTCGTCAGCCAGCGTCACGAACCCCTCGTCGGTTGCCCGGTCAAATCCACCGTGCCCGATAAAGTGAAAAATATGCCACGGCCCATGGCGCATAGCGCGTTGCAAATCGCGCCAGGTCTGCCCTTCAAGCCAGGTCAATGTGACCAAACCCGCCCGGCACAAACCGTCCAACGCGGCTTCCATACGCCTTTTCTCCGCCGTCACGTCCAACGGCGGCGAGTCCGGGGGACTTACTGCCATGCCCAGGATACGCAACGGCAATTCGGCCTGTAACGGCGCCACAGGCTGTGGCAATTCGAGATAGCGTACGAGCGGCGTATTGCGTGAAAGGCATACATACTCGGCATTGCGTGGATCGTAGGCAAACTCCCATGGCAGGGCGGCCAGCTCCGGCGGTTGCAGGCGCAATTTGAGGCGCAAACCTCTGTTCTGTGCCATCGCTTCCCGCCGACTCACATCGTAGCGGCTGCGCACTTCGCCAGGGAACAACACCTCAAACAGCGCACGGCCAAAATCCTGCACGGCACGCTCCTCCGGCGTGAGCGTCTGGCGGCGAATCCCGCCAGCGCGCAGCAGGGCAATTTGAAGCGCCTGAAGGCGGTTTTCCAGCTCCAATTCGCCAAAGGGGAACTCAATTTTTTCACGGGCCTCACCTGCCGGAGAACGCAGTACCGTCACCGGGTATAGATGTCCCTCGCCCAGACCAATTTCTAACTCGAAATCTAAGTAGTCCAAATCCCCATCCCCTACAATTTGCGTTTGCTTTAATTATACGAAGTCCAACGAATTTTCCAACTCGCAATTTACGAATATACTTAACATCAACCATCGCTCATCTGAAACAGATTGCTCAACTTGCAAACGCGAATGTGCCAACTTTCAAACAATCATTTTTTTAAGGAGAACAGCATACTATGACAACGCAAACATCATCGCGCTTAGTACGGGTATACGATCAGGGGAAAATTGTATGGGCTATTGTAGAAGACGAAACCGTCTACCGGCTGGAAGGTTCCCCCTACACAAACGGTATGCGCAGTACGCCGTTGGGGACACCGGCAACACTCAAGCTGCTGCCGCCGGTCTGTCCCACAAAAATCGTCTGTGTAGGGCGCAATTACGTAGCGCATGCCGCCGAGCACGGCGCCGAAGTACCGGCCGAGCCGCTGCTTTTCCTCAAGCCGCCAAGCAGCGTTATCGGGCCAGAAGACGCCATCGTTATTCCGGCGCTCTCGCAGCGTGTAGAGCATGAGGCCGAGCTGGCCGTAGTCATCGGAAAACGCTGCCGCAACGTCGCGCCGGAAGAGGCATGGGATTATGTGTTGGGCGTCACGTGCGGCAACGATGTAACCGCGCGCGACTTGCAACGCAAAGATGGACAATGGACGCGCAGCAAAGGCTTTGACACCTTCTGCCCCATCGGGCCGTGGATTGTGACAGGGCTACGCGAAACAGATATCGCCGACCTGAGCGTCGTTTGTCGCGTCAACGGCAAGGTGCGGCAGGAAGGGCGCACAAGCCAGATGGTGTTCTCGCCGACGACGCTCATTGCTTACGCCGCTGCCGTAATGACGCTGGAACCCGGCGATGTACTGCTCACCGGCACGCCGGCCGGTGTCGGCATCCTGACGCCCGGCGATGTGGTGGAAGTGGAAATTGAAGGGATTGGCGTATTACGCAATCCCGTGCGCTAAACAGTTTTCAGGATCAGCAGGTTAAGCAGATTGAGCAGATTTTTTGGAACAGGCATGTGAATTTGTTTCAATAGCTCAATCTGCCGCCGTCTTATGGACGTGGAGGGACGTTTGGCGTCGGCGTGGGCGGCGGCGGCTCGGTTGGGGGACGCGGCGGTAGATTCGTCGGCACGGGCGTGGGCGTAAAAGTCGGCGTGGGCGTGAACGTCGGTGTGGGGGTAAAGGTCGGCCGCGGCGTAGCCGTAAATGTGGGTGTCAGCGTCGGCGTCAACGTTGGCGTAGGGGTGCGCGTCGGCGTTCGGGTCGGGGTCGGCGTTGGCGTCGGCGTGGCCGTCGGTGTCTGAGTTGGCGTCGGGGTCGGGGTAGGCGTGGGCGTCGAGGTGGCCGTCGGCGTCTGAGTTGGCGTCGGGGTAGGCGTGACCGTCGGCGTCTGAGTTGGCGTCGGGGTAGGCGTGACCGTCGGGGTTAAGGTAGGTAGCGGCGTCTGGGAGGGTGTCAATGTGATAGCCGGTGGCTTCGGCGTCGCCGGCGGCTTCGGCGTATCGGTCGGCAACGGCGTATCGGTCGGCAGCGCCGTCGGCGTGGGCGTGGCCGAGGGGCGCGGCGTTCGCGTTGGGGTAGCCGTCGGCGTGGAGGTAGGCGTCGGTGTGGGCGTAGCCGTTGGCGTGGGTGTGGGTGTAGGTGACGGGAAGAACGCCAGCGGTGGGACCGGCTCCGAGAGCAGCTCTTCTTCCGGCGGACTTAGCAGTTCCGCCGGCGGCACATACGGCTGAATATCTTCTTCCAACGGCTCAAAAACATAATCCGCAGAAGGGGGCTGGTAGTTCAGTTCGGGGTCAATATCCGGGCGCATGCTTCCGTCAACTTCCCAAAATGCCTGCGGGCGCAAGGCCACCGAGGCCGTCAAGAAGAGGCAGGCAAAACTGATCCCCAAAAGTACGGCCAAAGAAAGGGCGTCTTCCAGGGTATGGCGTTCATGCCGGCGTCCCAAAGCCCTGACTTCTGCCATACACTCCCTGGCCTCTCTATGAATGAGCCTCAGGTCCGCGCCATGCAGGAAGCGTCACGGTGAAGGTGCTGCCGCTGCCGACTTCGCTGATCACTTGCACATAACCGCCATGCGCTTCGACGATGGATTTGGTCACGTACAATCCCAATCCCAGACCGCGCACGTCATCATCGTGGTCCTGCATCACCCGATGGAAACGGCTAAACAGGCGGCGCTGTTCCTCCGGGGATATCCCCACGCCTGTATCCGCTACCTCAAAGGAGACCCGTCCATAACCGGAAAACAGTCGCAACGCGACACTGCCACCAGGCTCGGTGTATTGATACGCATTGCGCACCAGGTTAAGCAAGGCCCAGCGCAGACGCGCCGCATCGGCATTGACCAATGGCAGATCCGGCACAATTTCCAGGGTAAAGGCGAGGGATTTTTCGGCCATCTGCGGGCGCCATTCTTCGTAAATTTCCTCGACCAGGGAAGCCAGTGCCAGAGGTTTTTGACGCAGGCTCAGCCGTCCGCCAGCCTCAATCTCGGAAAAGTCGAGCAAGGCGTTGATCATGGAAACCAGACTGTCCGTCTGCTGGCCGATTTTGTCCAAAAAACTGCGCTGTGTCGGCATCAGCGTCGCGCCGGCCGTCGCCGTCAGCAAGGCGGTGTAGCCCTTGATCGCCGTGAGCGGCGTGCGCAACTCGTGTGAAACATGCGCTACAAAGGCATCCTTGAGTTGCTCCGCTGCGACTTCAGCGGTCACATCGCGTAAAACGATCACCGTGCCCAGGTTTTCCCCCTCGTCGGTCGCGACGCCGGCCGAGTGCGCCGTATACACCTTGTTCGCCACCTGGAAGCGACGGCTTTCCAGCAGCCAGGGATTGAGCTTTTCAAGATCGAAACCGCTCCTTTCAGCCGTTGAAAATTCACGCAACGGTTCGGATTGGAAATGTACCGCCATCTCCTCAAGCATGGCTTCTGCGGCACGGTTCAAGGGGGTGATGTTACCCTCAGTATCCGCAAACAGGACACCATCGCCGATACTGGCAAGGATGGCGCGCATGCGGGTGGCGATCTCCTTTTGCATTTGCAGGGACCGTTGCAGGGCCACAGTTCGCTCACTGAGGCGTTCGGTCATTTTATCGAAGGTTGTCGCCAACACACCGATCTCATCGGCGCGCTGAATGCCGGTGCGTTGTTGCAGGTCGCCTTCGGCAACGGCCAGCGAGGTGCGCACCAGGGTATCCAGCGGGGTCGTAATCCGGCGCGCCACACTGACACCCAAAACTACAACCGCCAGCATCGCCGCGCCGAAAATTGCAATGTAGGTATTGCGGTTGGCGATATTCGTGTCAATGATGAAATTCGAGGGCAAAGCCACCCCGAAGACAGTCAACCGATCCCTGGCTACGATGAGGGGGCCACGCGAGAAGCGGTACACACGCCCGTTGACGGTGATGCTTTCAAGCCGGGTTCTGGCCGCCGTGGCGAAAATCTGGGCGTACATCTCCGGGGAGATAGAGAGCGTGCTCAACAACGTTGCGGCCTCGGATTCGGACAGGCCAATGGTAAAGGTCGAGGCGACGGCCCGGCCTTCCTCCATATAAACGACAATGTCGGCCATCGAGGTCGTTTTGAAAGAGCGCAGCATCTCATCCAGCGCGCTGCCGATCAAAATGACGCCGAGAAATTCACCGTTAGGGCCGGCCGGCAACGGCACTGCGGTGAAATAATAGTAGCGTCCATCCACCGGATGTGGTCCGATAGCACGTCGGGGCGCTGCCGTGGGCGAGGCTTCCGTTATCAACTCGCGGATGATCCAGAGGTACAGCGCATCAAAATCCAGGCTAATCGGTTGCAGAACGTCGTCACGCCGCAACATATTCAGTACGGTTTTGCCGGTCGCATCTACCACAATCAAAACGCCGAAGTCCTGGGTGCTGGCGAACGGCGTCACCAGGCGGGCAAACTCTTCGTGGTTGCGTTCCAGCAATGCCTGCGCTGCCCCGCGCGTTCCTCCCAACACCGTAGCCGCATCAAGATGCTCGATTTCCACACGCGCGAAACCGTTCAAGACCGCGCGGCCAGATTCCATCAGGTGATTGTTCAGGCGTTCATCCAAGGAACCGGCCACCAGTCGGAGAACGACATAGATACCGATGACCGCAACCACAAACGTCAGGAAAAGATAAGGCAGGATGATCTTCCAGCGGATGTTAGCCGAGCGGAGGGATACCGCCGTCCATAGACGCTTCCAAATGTGCTGCGGTTGTTGATCGTACATAGGCCACTCTTCGGCTCGCCGGATTTTTACATCAACCTACTTCAGTATAACGCAGCTTAATAGCAAGTCAAAATATGCGCTCACACGGGGTGCATTTCAGGACAGGGGCAGGTTTTTGCGTTTTTCCCTTTACCTCCTCGCTCCTTTGGAGCGAGGCCGGGAGCGGGGGCGCAAAAGTACAATGTTAGCCCTTAGCCTCATCGTGGGTTCCAAACTTGTCCAAAATCAAAAACGGGTGTATCACAGATACAGGGTTCTGAAGTAGCGAAAGGAGCGAGCCATGGAAATCAAAACTTTAGTCAACCTCAATACCGCAGGTGTGGAAGAACTTACCCAGGTGCCGGGCATCGGGCCTGTGCTGGCGGAGCGCATCGTGCAGGCGCGGCCCTTCGCATCCCTTGATGATGTCGTGCGCGTGCCGGGGATCGGACCGGCAATGTTGAACAAAATCGCGCCATACGCAACGGTGGAACATGCACCTTTCTGGACAACGGATGTGGAGGCAGACGTAAAGCTACAGGCCCCGGAAAGTTCACTTCTCACACAAGCAACGCCGGACGAAAGCGCCGCGGCAAACCACGTCGCCGAGATTCCGGCGGATCTGGTTCCCCTGCCGCCTTTGCCGCCCGTTCCCCCTTACGATGAAGAGGCGGCGCTGGCAGCCATCGCAGAAGCGGCAGCCGCAGAAGTCGTCCCGCCGCCGCTGCCGGAAACGCCCCCACCTTTGCCCGAAGCCGCCGCGCCGGTACCGGAAACGCCTCCTTCCCCCTTAGAAGAGACGCCGGCTCCCTTGCCCGAAGCGGCGGCAGCCGTTGCGCCGGGAATTCCATCCCCTCTGGAAGCGACGCCGCCGCCCCCGAAAGTTGTCGCCGCCGAGCCAACCGCCGCACCTTCCCCTCAGCCATCCTCAGCCGTCCCCACCACATCCAGGCCGGCGACGCGCGAACAGCTTGCCTGGACCGGCTTCATCACCTTCGTCGCGACGCTGATCATCACCCTCGCGCTAAGCCTGGGTATCCTGGCAGGCATCAACGGCGGACTGCGCTATGCCTCCGCGCGTGAGGTGGCACGGGTATCGCGCGAAGTCACAGCGCTCCAGGGGCAGGTGACCACGCTGGAACAATCGCTAAGCGGCTTGCAAACCCGCCTGAAAACGCTCGAAACCCTGAGTGAGCGCGTCCAAACCCTCGAAGCGGCAAAGGGCGATATGCAGCGCGAGCTGAACGCGCTGACAACCCAGGCCCAAACGCTCAGCAATCAGGTACAGGAGATCCGGCGGCAGACGGACGCGCTGAACACGCGGATGGAAGAAGTCCAGGCGCAGACAGGGCGTTTCCAGAAATTGATGGACGGGCTGCGCGACTTGCTCAACAGCCTCTTCCCCAAAGATTAGGAGGCAACCATGACCACCGAAATC
This sequence comes from Chloroflexota bacterium, assembly GCA_019873645.1. GTDB lineage: Bacteria > Chloroflexota > Anaerolineae > B4-G1 > SLSP01 > DSWT01. The sequence goes on from JAIOAX010000045.1 coordinate 9,856, forward strand.
GCTCCCCCACCCTCCGCCGGACGGAAGTTTCTGCACGGCCTGGGCTGGCTGGCGAAGTTCCTGCTGCGTTTGCTATTCGTGATCGTGATTGGCGGGTTGCTCGGCGCCGGCGTTTACTGGGGCGCATCTTACGGCGTCGCCATGCTCAATCAACAGGTCTTCCAACCCATTCAGGAGCATACCCGCCGCCTGGATGAGCTGGAAAGCCGCTATGCTCAGGATTACCAGCATCTGAACGAGCGCACACAGGCTTTACAGGAACAAACCCAAGCCCTCCAGGAACAGATGGCCGCGCTGGAACGCCAGGACAAAGCAGCACGCGAGACGTTGGATGCCCTGCAAACCCGGCTGGCAACGTCCGAAACGCAGCTCGCTACCATGCAAACCGCATTAAAAACCGCCCAGGAAACCGTCAGCGCCCTGGAAACCCGGCAGGCCGCTTTTGGGCCAGACATCACCAAACTGCGCACCGCGCTCACGAAGCTGGAAACGACGGTGAGCGATTTGCAGAAGACCACGGCAGTCATCGCTGCGGATATAGAAACTCTCAGCGTCGCCGTGAAAGACGAAACGCCTTTGCTCGCCATGCGCGCCGAGGTGCAGTTGCTCAAGGCGATGGAATTGCTCACCCGCGCGCGCGTGCAACTGGCGCAGAACAATGTGGGACTGGCGACAGCCGAAGTCCAGGAGGCGCGCAATACGCTGTTGGTGTTGAGCGCGACCGTCCCGGCGCATCAGCAAAGCGCGCTTACCGCCATCGTGCAGCGGCTTGATCTGGGGCTGGCGAACCTGCCGGACGCGCCGCGACTGGCTGCCGACGATTTCGAGATCGCCTGGCAATTGCTTCGACAAGGGTTGCCTGCGGCATCCACCGCAGAGACGTTACTCTCGCCGCTGACTACGCCGGCGATCACGACAACTGAGACGCTGACAGCCACAACGCCAATCACAACAACTGATTAAAGAGGCTTGCCTGTGAACAGAAATATCCGTGAAGTTCCTATAATTTTTCTTGGCCTGGGCAACATCGGCGGGACGCTGCTCCGCCAGATTTTGGAGACGCGCGCGACGGTCGCCGAACGCACGGGGTTGCGGTTGGTGCCTATCGCGGTGGCGGATGTGAGCGGTCTGCTCTATGCTGCCGACGGCTTGCCCGAAACCACGCTCTCCGCTGCCCTGGAGGCCACACGCGGCGGCGGCACATTGGCCGCACTGCCCGGCCTGCGTCCGCTGAGCGCATTGCCGTCGGTCCTGCGGCCCGGCGCGATTCTCGCCGACCTGACCGCTTCTCCCAAGACCGTCCCCACCCTGCACGCTGCGCTCAATGCCGGTTGCGGTGTCGTACTGGCGAACAAGATTCCGCTGGCCGGGCCGTGGGCCGAAGCCGCGCCATTGATGACCCATCCATATCTGCGCTACGAAGTCACCGTGGGCGCCGGCCTGCCCGTCATCGAGACGGAACATTATCTGCGCGATACCGGTGACTGTATCACGCTCATTGAAGGCTGTGTCAGCGGCACGCTCGGCTACTTGTGCGCCGAACTGGAACGCGGCGTTCCCTACTCGCAGGCCGTGGCGCAGGCGCGCGCTTTGGGCTACACCGAGCCGGACCCCCGTGATGACCTCAGCGGCAAGGATGTGGCGCGCAAAGCCCTCATCCTGGCGCGCACCGCTGGCTGGTCTCTGGAAGAACAACAGCTTGCCGTGGAGCCGCTGTACGACAAGACGCTGGCAAGCCTGTCCGTCGAGGCCTTTATGACAGCGGCCTCCACGCTGGATGAGGGGTACGTGGCTCGCGTCGCCGAGGCACAGGGTCAGGGGAAGGTCCTGCGTTATGTCGCGCGCGTCACGCCGGAGGGCGGAACAGTCGGGCTGACCGCCGTGGAGCGCGACGGGCCGCTCGGCGCGTTGCGCGGGCCGGGGAACTACATCGCTCTATATACCACGCGCTACCAGCCGCTCCCACTGGCGCTCTCCGGTCCCGGCGCAGGCCGCGAAGTCACGGCGGCAGGCGTGCTTGGCGATATTCTCAAACTGGCGCGACAAATGGCGATGTAGAATTCCCTACTGCGCCGGATAGTGGCGGATGTGCCCCTCGCCGCGTTTCTTTTCGAGGCGGTCGCCGACCTGCCATTTGGGCATGGCACGGATTTTTTTAATCTTGCCGTTGTCGCGGCGGACATAGGCAAAGAGCACGTCATCCACCTGGGTATAGCCGTCGTCGTCGGTTGAGCGTACCTGCTCGATGCGCATATCCACAATCGTGCCCGACCACGCCTGCGACAACGTCACCAGCATCAGCACCAGGCTGATGAAAGCTGCCAGCGCCACACCGAGCATCCCCGTCGGCTCTTTCTGTCCCCAGATCAGGAAAACGACGACGCCAATCACGATCCAGATCACCGCCCAGATGACCAGGTAGAGTAACGTTTTACCGCATCCCCCGCCCTTTTGGGCCTGTGGTTGGGCTTGCACCGGCTGGGGACGTGGTTGAGGCTGGGGAGACGCTGGGCGTGGCTGAGGTCCAGGTTGCAGTTGAGGTTGCGCCGGCTGCAGGCGTGGTGGTGACGCAACATCTGCCGGAGGCGGGGGCGGCGGGGGTGGTGTCTGCGCAGGCGGCTGCGCCGCGCGCCATTGTCCGCCCTCATAAACGTGCCATTGCCCGGTGCGTTCCTGTGGCATCCACACGCGCCCCCATGCATCGGTCACGCGCAGCCAATTCAACTCGGCGCGATATTGTTCGATTGTAATGACACCGCGCTTGCGTTGATCTTCCAAAAAACGAAACCGCTGTTCGGCCTCATTGAAATCCATAATTCCTCCCAATTTTAGCTAAAGCGTTTAATAGGGCATAAAGCGTAAAGCGTAAAACGTAAAGAGAAGCCTTACGTTTCACGTTTTACGTTTCACGTTTTTACGAGGTGCGCGCGATCAAATCTGCCGTATACGCCATCGCCACATCCACCATGCCGCGCACGGTGGTGGTGAAGACGACGACCTGATCCCCAAAGCAGAAACGCGGGTGTGGGTCAATGTGGTACTTCAAACCGGTGTAGTTGTGCATCGGCGGGTTGTCTACCAGACGCACGCTCTTGCCGGTTACACGGTTCAGAAAATTTACCGTCGAAGGGCAACCCCGATAGAAGGTGGGATTGGCATCGCCGATGAGATACTGTCCCGTCGCGCTGCTGTGCGAATGCCAGCGCCCGCCGGCGAACGGAATTTCTTCGACGGCCCGCGTTTCGATATCTATCCGCCACACGCCCACATCGCTTTTGATGCACCACACGTGCTGTCCATCGGGATCCCACCACTCATGGGTCAGGCGTGTGGGTACCGTAAAAACCGGTTGTGGCTTCTCACCGCGGCGGATGAGCCACAGGCGATTTTCGATGCGGAACTGCAACCCCGTAAGCGGATCAGGATGATTTTCTTGCGCAAAGAGCACCAGATCGGGATCGGTAGGGCTGAATTGTGCATGGTTGTGGTTGCGCTGGAAGGTATGCCACAGCTCAAAATCACTGCCATCCAGCGGCAACGCCCCAAAAATGAATTGCAATCCGACCGCCGCATCAATGAAGAACGCACATCCATCCGCCGATTTGGTCAGATGTGTCGCCACACGCTCAACAGGCCGCATCATCACCAGGTCCTCCGGCAAGCGATTGACCAACTCGGTTTCCTCATCAGGCTGCGGCCCGCGCCGCCAGACCGCGCTCCCCATGCCCCAGTAAACTTCGCCGGTCTCGGCGTCAACGTAAGGCGAGGCATGGTTGAACTGCGTATCGGGGAAGTAGCGCACCTCCTGCGTTGCAAAGTCCACCACGCCGAGTGTGCGCCCCTGCGCCGCCGTCCCCGAAGGTGGGAACGCACAATAGAACCACCAGTAGCGTCCATCCTGGCTCACGCCATCGTTGACGAAATAGAACGCTTCCTGCACAGGGGCAACTTTCTGCGTCAGGATGTAGCTCGTCACGCCGGATACAGGATCAGTCCACGGGGTAAACAGCTTCGATTTTGCCAGTTCGATCATCATAGCCTCCAACGGTAGAGAGTTTGAACGTTGAAACGTTTTCGCGCTCGAACGTTGCGTCTAGTCTACCGCAGAACGGGATAAGGACAAGAAGCAAATTCCAGTTATTCGCAAAGTATCCACGCCCTGTCACAAGCCTGTCACAATCACGCTGTACGATAACGGTTGTAGCAGATGAACTGAGTGACGACTATCAGACAATCTGACTAACGACTACCAAACTATCAGGAGGAAAACGATGCAACATAAATCGGTTTTTTTATTGGGTCTGGCCCTACTGGCGATGTTCCCACTTGCCGGTGCAAAGATGAGCACTAGCGCGCCAGTCACAGTTGAACCCGGCGTGATCAGTGTGAGTGGAGAGGCGGAGGTGCGCATTATGCCCGACGAGGTCATCCTGCGCCTGGGCGTTGAAACCTCGGACAAGAATCTGTCCAAAGCCAAACAACTGAACGACCAAATCATCACTAAAGTTCAAGCCGTGGCTAAGCGGTACGGCATCCCGGCGGAACGTGTGCAGACGGATTACCTCAACATCGAGCCACGCTACAACGACGGCTACACGCAGCGCGAGTTCGTGGGGTATTTCGTCCACAAAACAGTCGTCATCACCCTGCGCGACCTGACGAAGTTCGAGGATGTGCTCAGCGGGCTGCTGGAATCCGGCGTGAATTACGTCCACGGCATCGAATTCCGCACCACCGACCTGCGCAAATACCGCGATCAGGCGCGCGAACTGGCGCTGCAGGCCGCCCGCGAAAAGGCGACCGCCATGGCGGCAGCCCTGGATCAGAAGATTGGCGAGCCGCGCAGCATCCAGGAGGAGGCCAACAGTTGGTGGTCCGGCTACGGCAGCGGGTGGTGGGGCCGCTGGGGCGGGATGACGCAAAACGTCGTCCAGGAGGTCGGCGGGGATTACGCCAGCTTCGACAGCAGCCTCGCGCCAGGCCAGATCAGCGTCACGGCGCGGGTGGCGGTGAGTTTTGCGATGACTGGGAAGTAAAAGCCGCAAACTCACGGCGGAGCAATCCATAACACAACGTATCGGTAAAGCCGCCATCGGGAGCGCGCTTGTCCTCCCGGATGCGGCCTTCCAACGTAAAACCGCAGCGCTCGGCCACACGGGCGCTGCGGACGTTGGTTTCGTCGCAATGCAGCGAGACGCGATGCGCCCGCAAATGCTCGAAAACGAAGCGCAAAGCCGCCCGCGCCGCTTCGGTGACGTACCCCCGCCCTTCGTGCTCGCAATCCACGACGTAGCCAAGTTCATACGCAGGCAGCGCGCGGTCGGTCAGGCCGATGTAGATTTGCGCGACAAAATCGTCGGTTTGCCTGTCGAACACGCCCCAAAAGTAGGCCGATCCCTTCTGCCACTCGGCGATGAAATCCCGGATGAGATTCTCCGCCTCCACCGTGTCGGTGAGCGTTGTCAGCGGATTTTCTGCCTCGTAACGGGCGAGGTGCGCGCGGTTGCGCAGGCCCACCATCAGGTACATTGGGCCGTCGCCTGCCCGATACGGGCGCAGGTACAGCCGTGCGGTTTCAAGTCTTGTCGGTAAGTCCGGCGACGAGATCACTGTGGCATGGGCTCCTGTCGAGAGTGCAAAATGACCATAGGCTTGCCTTTGAAGAGCCATATCAACGTTCCCCACAACACCATGTCCGCCAGAAGCCGCGAGCCAACCGGTGGGATCCAGAACGTGAACCAGACCAAACACAACACAGCGGCCACGCCGACGAGCAGTGGCGGCCACGGTTTCCGCCAGAGGAAAAGCACGCCCGCCCCCAGACCCGCCAGCAGCGCCGCCAGCCATAGCGCGATTTCTACGACCTCGATGTAAGCCGGCTCAGAGCCACCCTCAGCCCGCAGCACAAGCCCCTGCACCATCCGCCGCCCCATGACAAAGCTACCCGCATCGATGAACCAGCCGAGCACAGGGTTGTTCATACTGGCAGGCGGTTCAATGTGCCCGCGGACGATAAAGCGCGTCTGATTAACGCCATACGGCTCAATCCACCACAGCCACGTCCAGCCCAGGCCCATTTTTTCAAGCGTCTCGGTAGACTCGCCCAGCATCCACCGCCCCGGTTTCACCTCGCGCACCGCGAACATGGTATCAATCAGCGGCATGCCAGGCTGCGGATTTTGATGCTCCGGCATGATGCGATCGGCGTTGATATAAAGCCTCTTCCCAGCAAAGAGATTTTCGATGAAGGTGTAACTGTAGAACGCGCCGCGTCGGTCGCCCAACTGCGCAATCCAAGGCCAGACCTGATCAGGTGGCGCATTCACAGTCACGGCATGAGTCCAGGAAAGCGCCGGCGCAGATAGCAAATCATCACCGGGATAAGTGTGAGTGATTTCCGCCTCTGTCGCTCCCCACGTATGGAACAGCGGCGGCAGTAGTGCAAAGATTATCGCCAATATCACGATGATAAGGGCTACTCCGCCAAAGAAACGTCGTATGCGTGTGCGTTTAGAAATTGTCATTTGTCTAGCTGCAATACGCGGGAATGTGCCAGAGGGTTTTTATGCCCTGCGTCGTCGCGCATGCCGTCCATATTGCCACCCCACCAGGCAGTTGATCAACGCGACCGCACTCAGAGCAAGCAACCAGCGTTGCGTGGCCGGGTGAACCGGCGCCATCCGCGACCCCCAAACCCGGCGCGCGCCCCGCCGATAGACGCCAAGCACCAGACCGGGAATCAACACATCGGCGAACCAATAGGCCGGACGCGGCACAGGTGGAACGGGCTGCCGTCCACGCGGGGTCGGATGCGGCGCCGGCAGCGCGACTTCGGCCAACGTGAACGTCTCACCCTGCGCCTGTGTCAGTTCGGCGAGCACACGCCCATCCGCCCCCACGATTTTGCAGCCGGGGACAAAAGTGTAGGTCGCGTGCAACCGGTGGGCGTAAGGCAAGTGTTTGATCAGCCCCGGCGCCAGCGGCAAAATAGCCAGGAACGCCGCGCGCCCGTTGGGGATCGCCGTCGTGATCTGCCCGCACCCCACGGTATTGACCGCCGGGACGCCGAGCCACGCGGCCTGCTGATCAATCGTCGCGCCGAAAACCTGCGCCCCTGCATCCTTGAGCGCGCGGAACGCCGGCCCCATTGCATCCACGGTAATCTGCGCGCCATCCGGGAAGCTGTAAACGGGATTGCCGCCATCCGGCGGACAACTGGCGATGAGCATCAGGTCTGTCTGTCCGGCGTATCGCCGCCATAGTTCGGTATGCGCCACATCCCAGCAAATCATCATGCCGATGTTGCCCAAATCCGTGCGCGCCACGGTGATACGGTCGCTCTCGCGGAAGTAGGCGCGCTCCCAGGCCCAAGGATAGTGCTTATCGTAACGCCACATCCGGCCATCGGGCGCGAAGAGCAACAGCGCATTGTAGATTTCGTCCTCGTCGAGCAGCAACAACGATCCGGCCAGGTGAATACGCAACCGGGCAGCGATATCCCGCATCCACGTCGCCGTGGGGCCGTCCAGCAATTCGGCGCGGTGAAAGTTTTCGTCGGCATAGGTGTACCCCAGGTTGAACAGTTCCGGCAAGACGACCAATTGCGCGCCTGCGGTGGCGGCCTGCGTCACGAGTGTTTCAGCCCGCGCCAGGCGTTCCGTCAAGGGCGCGACATTGGCATCCATTTGAATCGCGGCGATGGTGACGGTACGAGTCATCAGGCATCCTTCCTTTGCAAGTGAGAAAATTGTACACGGATTTAACGGATTCTACGGATTTTAATCGAAAAATCCGTGTTTTCCGTGCTCATCCGTGTACCAAATTGGATTATGCTTCTCACTACGGTTTGATTCATCCTAAAAAGATAGGATTCGTCACGGCGAGCATCGCGCCGCTCCTGTCGCGGATCTCCACCGTCACCCAGTCGGCGTCATCAGGCGTCAACGTCCACGTGTGCGCCCCTTCGACGCCCGCAGGCAGCGCGCACAGCGGCCGGCCGTTGACGATCACCCGCACCTCCGCATCGGGCAGGCAATCGCGCCAGCAGACTTCGAAGGTTGCCGGGCGTGTGACCGTATCGCCGAGCATCCACGTTGCGCCGTCGTCGCTCTGCGCCTGGAAGGTGAATTGAGCCAAACCGATATTCATTTTATGCGCGACCGGCAAACGCGCAACTGTCCGGCCCGCGTAAAAGACAAAAGCCGATTTGTCAATTCCTCAAATCGGCCAATCTGAGTTATACTCAGCAGTGACAGCTTTCGAGGACGTAAAATATGACTCTCCTGAAAAAAGTCCAATTTACCGCAGAGACGCAAAGAACGCAGAGAAAAAATTGAAGCTCAAATCAATAAAGTTAATGCCGAAATGCAAAAGACTTAATCCTATTGAATCCGACATAAAAATCTTTGCCCCCTCTGTGACTCTGCGGTGAGATTTTTAGTTTTTTCAACAGACTCAAAATATGAACCGCCCTAACGAGAGCAAGAAATTTAACCGCGAATCGCGCAAGTTTCCGCCGCTTTCCACAAAAGATTCGCGCGGATCGGCACGATGAGCGGTTTATCTTCAAGGAGAAACAGCCATGAGAAAAATCTTCAGCCTCTTGCTTTGTTTGATTCTGACCCTGGCCGCTTGCGCCGGGCCGACGTCCGCACCGGCATCCCCGCCTATCGTAGCCAGTACGCCTCTACCTCCTATCGCCTCGCGCATGCCGCCAACGCCGGTCCCCTACAGCCACTCCACCTGCGCCGATTATGCACGCATCAACATCGGCAACTACACGCTTCACAACAACGTGTGGAACAAGCGCGACCGGACGGATTACACGCAGTGTATCTTCACGCAAAACACTACACTCCCCACGACAATGGGCTGGCGCTGGAACTGGCCGGGCACGCGCGGCGAGATTCAGGCGTATCCCGAAGTGATGTTCGGAGATTCCCCCTGGGATACCGAGCCGCCCACCGGCGGGTTCCCGCTGCCGGTTAGCAACCGCGATCTGTTGGTGACTTACACCGCGACCATCAGTGCGACCGGCAAATGGAATGTGGCGTTTGACCTCTGGCTCACCGACGCTCCCGCACCCGCCGCGGCCAACATCACCGACGAAATAATGATCTGGGTGGATGCCAACGACCTGATGCCCGGCCCGCAGGTGTACGACATCGTGGCATTTGATGGCATCACCTACACCGTACACATCGCGCCCGGCCATGGCGACGCCAGCGGCGGCAGTTCGGCTACCTGGACCTACATCGCCTTCAAAACACGCCGACCGCTGCTCTCGGCGACGTTAAACATGGGGCATTTCCTGGGGTATCTGCTGGAAAAGCAAGTCATCGGGAAAGAACGTTACCTTGCAAGCCTGGAATTTGGGACAGAACTGGCATCCGGGCAAGGCGAGTTTGTTCTGGAGAGGTATGAAATTGCTTTGCCGACATCGTCCAACACACCTTAGATTGTTGGAGAACCTGAACCCTTTGTCCTGAGAGAGGCTATAAGATGAGAATACCGAGATTCCTCAAACTGAGCCTGGCGCTGTTCCTGATGGTGGCGTCAAGCGGAGTGGCCGATGCGCCAGCTCATGATCTGGCCGGCGCCCCCCTGAATAGAAGCGAGCCACAGGCAACCGGCCCCATCATCGCCGACCACACCGTGGTTGACCTGTATGACGACATTCCCCAAGAGTGGATTGACCAAGTCAAGAAAATGTGGGTCAGCATACCCGGCGAGTCCCACTCGTCCGGGTACAGAATCGGATGCAATCTACTCGAAACCCTCGATCCCCGCTTCCAGGTCAACGTCCGGGAATCGGGCACGCCAGAAGGCTACACGGATCAATACCTGCGGCTCAGCCGGGCAAGTTGGGGGGATGTCAGCCACGCCACCGGCTGGATATACAGCTACGGTGAGGAGGATTGGTATACGAGTGCGCAGGCCATTTCACAGACCAAGACGTTCTTGACGTATGCCAACACGCACGGCTTTGACCTCGCGGCGCTGGGGTTTGGCTGGTGCTGGGATATGACCTGGCATAATGACGCCGGCGGAGGCATAGACCCTGTCTATCAGGTCCGGTGGGCCGGTTCGTCGGTCGGTGGGCCAGATGGGGACCTCCGTTGGGGATTGGATGCTGAGGATTATGCGCTGACGGGCAATCGTGTGTCTATGGACACATACCTCAATGCCACGGAGGAATACATCGCGCTGTGCGAAGCCAATCACTACCCCACAGTGGTGTTCTTTACCACCGGCCCGGTTGACGGAGGAAGCAATACCGGTGAACGCGGGTATCAACGTCACCTCAAACACGAGCACATCCGCGCCCACGTCAGGGCCAACAACAGGGTGCTCTTTGACTATGCGGACATTCTGAGTTGGGGCAATGATGGGACGCTGTACACGGTGACCTGGAGAGATCATGGGGGACAACTGCAAACCTTCCCTTACATTCACCCCGACAATATGCTAGACCTCGATGGCACCTATACTGAGGATGGCGATCACATCGGACAGCGCGGGGCGGTGCGCCTGGCCAAGGCATTGTGGTGGATGCTGGCGCGCATCGCCGGCTGGGACGGGACGCCCGCCGACGCGCTCACCCTGCACGGCACCCCCGCCGACCGCGCCATCCACCTGACCTGGCAGGTCAACACCACCCTGCCGCCGACGAGCACCTGGCGCGTGGAGTACTACACCCACACCACCAGCATCTACACCGCCACCGACCCGCTCAGCACCACCCGTTCACTTGTGCTGACGCAGAATGTGCAGAACTATCAGTGGTACACCGTCACCCTGCACGCGATGCTGGGCAGCACCCCCTTCCTGAGCGACACGGTGCGCGTGATGCCGACGGATCGGTTCGTGTACTTGCCGTTAGTGATACGGGAGGATTGACCAATGATTCAACCCCATCGTCCGATTAACAAACCGGCCCATCTCATGCTGACACTGGCGCTTCTCTCGACCTTTATCCTCGTCCCGGCGGCCCGTGCCGATCCGGTCATCCCGTCGGTATGGAACGTCGTCGCCGACGATTTCGAGAGCGGCTCACTCGCCGCATGGAGCAAGGTCGGGTCGAGCAATCTGGGGTTGGTCGCCGGCAGCGGGCGCAACGGCTCGACCGCCCTGGCCGTTACCGTCGGGCAGAACGAGGCATACATCAGCCAGAGCCGCGTGGGCTACGCCGTTGAGGGCTACCTGACGTTCTGGCTCAACCCCAACGGGGTCAATGTGCCGGAACCGCCCGACGTGTGGCTGCCTGGCACATCGTTGTCGGTGGCCAGGGTACGCAGTTCCGCTTCCGATTGGTGGCCGCCAATGGTCGAGTTCTACCTGCGCAAGCCGCCCGGCCAGGGCTACAAAGGCTACATCGCCTGGCCCAAAGCAGACAGCTACTTTTACGACTGGAAATCCGGCGCCTTCGACCTGGCGAACGGCTGGCAAAAAATCACGCTGGGCTACAAGATTGATACGTGGGTTGCCGTGTGGGTCAATGACGTGCTCGTGCGGTACAACGATACCGACGTCGCCCACGAAGACCCCTCCGGCGACGTGATCGAACTCGGCAAGGTGCAGCAAACCAGCACCACCCCCTCCGGCACGCTCCTCCTCGACGACGTGGCCTTTCAGGTGCCGCGCGTGGACGACCTGTGGGTGGATGCTGCCCACGGCAACGACGCCAACGATGGACATACCTCTGCCACAGCCTTCAAGACCATCCAAAAGGCCGCCGGTCTGGCCGGGCCGGGTACTACCGTGCACATCCTCCCCGGCGTCTACCGCGAGACAGTCTATCCGGCGTTGAGCGGCAGTGCCGCCGAGCCGGCCGTCTACCGCGCCGAAAACGGCCCCGGCACGGTGGTCATCCGCGGCTCGGAGCCGTCGTCCTCGCTCACCTGGACGCGCCTGACGAGCGACCCCATCGGCCTGCCGACCGGGGTGTACTCCAACGTCTACTGGGCCGACCTGAGCGCGTGGAACCTGAGCGGCCCGCCGCGCTTTATCGTCGCCCTGGATTCGGGTGGTAACGTTACAGCGCGCTTGCCGCTGGCGCGCGAGCCGGACTGGCAGGTGGTCACCGAGTGGAAGACGCACGAGTTCTGGTGGGCCGCCGACGGCGGTTCGGCTCCCGCCACCTGCGACCCCGTGACCAACCCCGACCACAACTGCGACCTGCCGCAGCGCTCGACGACCCAACTCACCGACCGCACCAACGACACCGAGCCTGCCGGCATCGAGCCGGGCAACCTGACCACGCTGGGCAGCCTGATCAGTGGGACGCTCGTCGCCATAGACACCTTCCAGGGCCACTACGTCTACCGTCGCACGATTGTGGCCCACGATGTGGCGAATGGGCGCATCACCGTAGACCGCATCTGCGAGCACGACACCGGCACCGGCAACCCCGGCCTGGGCTGGGGCACCAAGTACTACGTGGAGAACAAACCGCGCCTGCTGGATAGCCCCGGCGAGTGGTGGTACGACCCGTCCACCAAACGGCTCTACCTCTGGCCGCCCACGCCGGCGAACCCGGCCACGCTGAATCTCGAAATCTCCCGCCGTGACCATGGCTTTATCCTGCAAAACTGCTCCTACATCATCCTGGACGGGCTGACGGTCGAGTTTCTCAACGGGAGCGCCATCTACCTGGCAAACTGGACGAATTACAAAGCCTACGGGGACGTCGTCCGCAACGCCACGCTGCACTACGCTAACTATGGCGTGTATCTGCTCCAGTCGGTGAGCGCGTCTGCGCCGCCCGGCAACGCCATAGACGGCTTTACGCTGGAGAACTCGGAAATCGCCTACATAGACACCCACGCCATCCGCCTGACCGACTGGTGGGAGAACAACGCGGCCGCCGATTCCTTCGCCCGTTCCGGCATCCTCAACACCGTCATCCGCAACAACGAGATGCACCACCTGGGCTTTCGCGCCGACGGCGACAACGCAATCGGTTTGTCGTTCGGCTTCGCCAACCGGCTGCGCTTTGAGGGCAACCACGTCCACCACGTGGCCCACAACGGCGTCCAGTTCTCCCGCTCGGTCATCCAGTCCGACAAGACCTATGGCTTTGCCCAGGAGGAGATCAAAACCGGCGACATTCTCATCGCGGACAACATCTTCGAGCGGACCTGTCAACTGACCACCGACTGCGGCGGGTTAAAGTTCTGGGGCGACCCGCCGAATAACCACGTCTTTCGTAATGTGCTCATCACCGGCAATGTCTTTCGCAACACCTTTGGCTGGACCTATGTTTCCGAAAAGCGTGGGCGCTGGACGGGCGGTTCAGAGAGCGCGGTGCGCGGGATGGGCGGCCTGGGGCTGTACGTGGATCACGCCAGCGGCATCCACGCCTACCGCAACATCGCCTACAACAACGCCTACGCCAATTATATGCTCGCTGGCGTATGGCGCGATGGGCCGATCGTCTATGCCAACAACATCTCGGCCAACTCGCTCTACGGTTTTGAACTCGGCAGTCCGACCTACGATACCCACGGCAACGTGGATACGCAGATCATCAATAACATCATCGTCAACAACGAGGCGTTTGGCGTGCAGGTGACCTATGCCGAGGGGCGGACCCAGAACATGGTCATTGACTATAACCTGTATTATGCCAACGGCTGGGGAGGGATGTGGCATGCCGGGCCGATGGTCGTCCGCCAGCGGCGCCCGGATGGGAGCCTCTCATGGGAACCGCAGCAGACGCTGGCCGAGGTGCAGGCCAACACGCCCTGGGAGGATCACGGCGTGGCGGGCGATCCGGCCTTCTGGAATTACAACGCCGCCGACCACGACCTGTTTGACGGCTCCTGGCCCGATTTTCACCTCACTGCCGCCAGCACCAATGCGATTGACCGGGGTACGACGCAACTGCCCGCCTCGCTGGTCGCGCTGCTGACCCAATTCGGCGTGAATGACTGGCACTGGGGCGCGGCGTACGACATCGGACGGTATGAGGCCGGCTTTACGCTCCTGGCGCAGCCATCTGCCCGTGCCATCGCTCCCGGCGGGACAGCACACTACACCATCGAGCTATATCCCTCCGACCTCCCGCACACCGTCACGTTGAGCGCCATCAGTCCTTCGCCCAACATTATGGTGATGCTCACTCCAAAGGTGCTTACAGTCGGAACCACTGTAACACTTATCGTTACAGACACACATACCGGTCCAATCATGCCCGGTCTGTGGTATACGCTTCCCATTACCGGTGTGGGGGGAGGATTCACACAGACGACCGGCGTGCAGCTGCTCGTCGGTGGAACGCATGTCTACCTGCCGGTGACGCTCAGAGGGCAGAACAGTCGTTACGCGGTTCGTTTCTTTGGACAGGATTTACAGGATTGACAGGATGAAAAAGCTCCTACAAAGCCTTCTTTAATCCCGAAAATCCTGTTAATCCTGTCAGAAAATTCTAAACTTACGGCATCCGCCGCAACCCCTCCGCACGCACCGTCCACACGCCGTTGGTCGGAAAGCCGGGGGTGGGACGATCGGGTGCGCCGTCCCAGCCGGCGGCCATCATCGCCACGGCGGCGAGCAGGCCGCCGTTGCCGGGCAGGTAAAGCGGCAGGCGCGGCGACTGATAGTTGTGACCGTTCGCCAGGTAACGGTTCTTGGGTGAGTCGAACAGCAGCATATCCACCGCCTGTTCCGGACGGCCCAGGCGCGCCGCCGTCATCGCCAGCATGGGATAGTCCCAGCCCCAGGTCGTCGGCCAGTTCCAGATGCGCAGCACGTGATCAAACGTCTGCTGCATCACCGCCGGGTCAATCAACGGCGTCGGCGGGAGAACGCCGAGCGCCGCCAACAGCGAAGGGTGATCGGTGGGGAGGGTGTACGGCGGGGTTTCGATGGCCGTGTAGACGCCGTCACGCATGGCCGGCCGCGCCAGGTGGCGCAAAACACGCTCCCAGTCGGGATGACGCCCCAGACCAAGTCGCTCACGCCAGCGTTGCGCCACATCCAACGCCCAATACCAGTAAGCCAGCTCAAAGGTCGGATTCAGGTTGCGCGCCCGGTCGCGGGCATAGCTTTCCTGCGCCGGAATCAACGCCGGGCCGAGGATGTAACGCTGCCCGATCTTGTCCCACACGGGATAGGATGCCACAAATTCGGCGGTTTCAAAGACGATCTGCCGGTATTGTTCCAACGTCTCCCGTTGTGGACGTGCCCGGTAGCACAGTTCGGCATAGTAGATGGGATGCGGTTGCTGCCAGATGAGAAAGACGCCGACCTCGCTGGGGCTATCCTGACCGTCGGGGCCGACCATTTTGGGCCAGCGCGCGCCGCGATAGCCCTGTCGCGCGGCGGTTGCCTGCGCCAGGGGAAGCACACGTTCGTACCACGGCAGGCTGCGTTCGAGCAGCGGCAGACGGTCCCACAACGCAAAGTGGGCGGCGTGCCACCAGTGCATTTCCAGATGTGCCTTGCCGTACCAGCTGGTGCAGACCAGGCCGGTTTCTTGCGGTGGCATCGAGCCGGCACAATGGACGGCAGTGAGGTACTGCGAAAGCACCACCCGCCGCTCCAGCTCAGCAGCACGGGGATCGGTGCATGCGGAAAAATCGAGCGCGCCGCCGCTCTCCCAAAATGCTGCCCAATGGCGGGCCGCCGCCGCGCGCGTTGTGTCGAAATCGGGCAAAGGGTCGGCCAACGGCGTCGGCGCAAAGGTGAGCACAACTTCCAGCGTGTCGCCGTCGGCCTGCCGGATTTCGTACTCGTGGGCGGAGATAGTCCGCACATGCGCCGCCGGTGAACACATGAGCCGTACATCGTAGCGGTCGGCGTCGAGGATGCGCGTGAACTCGGCCCGGTTGCCGACGATGATGGCTTGCGTCTGATGACGCTCCGGCTGCGTCCAATCGGCGGCGTTGCCCCACCCGGCGGCGCCGTAGGGGAAGGCCAGCGTCACTGCCAGGCGTCCCTCATCGAGCAGCGGTGAGGTGATGCGCACCGCCAGCACGTCCTGCTCCGGGTGACAGACGGTGAGCACGCGGACCGGCTGCCCTTCCACCTCAAAGCGGCTGTCGAGCAGGCCGGCCCACAGGTCGAGCATCTGGCGTGGATGGGTCATGTCCTCAACGGCAAGCGGCGTGCCGTTGGCCTTGACGATGTGCAGGCCAAGCCGTCCCAGGTGCAGGCGGTGCGGGTTGGCGCGCAGCCACTCCGCGGCGGGCGTGTAACGGCCGGAGGCGTCCAGGCCGGAGAGGTAGGGCACGGCGCGCCCGTCCACGATGTAATCTTCAAGCGCGTCTTCCAGGCGGTAGCCCGCCGGATTGGGCAAGCTGTGCCATCCCCACTCCGCGTGTGTCCCCAGCGGCATCCCCCGCGCGTGAAAATCGGGGAAGGTTTGCAGCCCGCTGATGTCGGCAGTAAAGGCGAACCTGCCATTCCCCACGCTCAGCGGCGTCAACGGATCGGCGCGCTCCAGGATGACGGTGTGCCGCATCACCACCGCGCGGCGGTCAATGCGATGTAGTGTCATGCTGTCCTCTTACAAATCGAACCACGAATCTACACTAATGTTTTTATTCGTGAAAATTTGTGTAGATTCGTGGTAAAAGTCTCACGCAACCCCAATCGTCGCGTCCAGGCGGATGTCGGCGGAGGAGCTGCCGAGCATAAGCTGCACAGGGCCAGGCTCAACCACCCAACGCTGCCGCTCGACCTCCCAGTAAGCGAGCGACGCGGCCTTGAGCGGCAGGGTCACGGTCTGCGTCTCGCCGGGTTGCAGGGTGATGCGCTTGAAACCTTTCAGCTCCTTCTTGGGTCGTTCCACTGTCGAGTGCAGATAGCGCACATAAAGCTGCACGACTTCGTCGCCCGCGCGGTCGCCGGTGTTGGTCACGTCCAGGCTGACGGTTAGTTCGCCGTCCTCCGGGAGATGTTCCGCGCTCAGGCGCAGGTTGCTGTAAGCAAAGGTGGTGTAGCTCAGACCGTAGCCAAAGGGATACAGCGGCTCGCCTTTGAAATACATATATGTCCGTCCATTGCGGATGTTGTAATCCAGGCGCGGCGGCAACTGTTCAAGGCTGCGCGGCCACGTCTGCACCAGCCGTCCGCCGGGGTTGACGTCGCCAAAGAGCACGTCGGCGAGGGCATTGCCCAACTCCTGGCTGTTGTGCGTCATGTGAAGAATGGCCGGCACGTGGCGCTGCGTCCACACAATGGCAAAGGGAAAGCTGCTGATGAGCACGACGACGGTGTTCGGATTGGCGCGGTAGACCTGCTTGATCAGTTCTTCCTGCTCCAGGACGATGGCGCGCCGGTCCACGGCCTCCTTGCCGTCGCTCGGCGTGGGACATTGTGCCCAGCCGGCGTCGCCGGTGGGATGGTTGCCCACGCAGACGATGGCGACGTCCGCCTCGCGCGCGGCGTTGACGGCGGCATCGTCGGTGTTGTCCCTGGCATAGAGGACGCGCACGGCATCGCCCACCTTGTCGCGGATGCCCGCCAGCGGCGTCACCGCATAAGGCGGCGTGCCGCTGTACCAGTCGAGCAGCACTTCGTCGGCGCGACGGCCGATGACGGCGATGGTCTTGAGCGCGCCCTTGTCCAGCGGCAGCAATTTACCCTCGTTCTTGAGCAAGACGACCGATTTTTGCGTCACCAGGCGGGCCAACACCTTGTGCTTTTCGCTCTCCCAGGGGAGTTCGGGTTCGCTGCCGATGGCACTGTACGGCACCATCTCCGGCGGATCGAACAGGCCGAGTTTGATCATCACCCGAAAAACGCCGCGCAACACGGCATCCAGGTCGGCCTCGGTGAGGCGACCGTGCGCCAGTGCCGCGCGCACGTCTTCGCGATAGCGATCCAAAAACTGATTGATGCCCGACTTGATCACCGCTTCGGCGGCCATTTCCAGGTCGGGGTAATAATGGTGGCCGCGCACCAGCAGGGTGAACGCGCCGCCATCGGTGCAGATGATGCCGTCTTGCCCCCATTCTTTGACCGCGATCTCTTTGAGCACAGGATGCACGGTACATGGGATGCCGTTATAGGCATTGTAGGCGGCCATAAAGGCCCGCGCGCCCCCTTCCATAATGCCCATGCGGAAGGGGACCGAGTAATACTCGCGGAAAAGCCGCTGGTCAAAGTCGGAAGAGGAAGACTCGCGCTCGTCCTCGTTGCTGTTGGCCAAAAAGTGCTTGAGCAGCGACGCGGTCTGCCAGTAGCGGGGATGGTCACCTTGCAATCCCTTGACAAAGGCTGTCACCAGCGTCCCGTTGAAAAAGGGGTCTTCGCCGTAACATTCCTCGGTGCGGCCCCAGCGGATGTCGCGGCCCAGATCGGCGTTGGGCGCGCGCACCACCAGCCCGCCGCGTCGAAAGCGTTTGCTCTGCACCACATAGCGCGTCTCGTAGCCTTCGACGGCGGCAGCCTGCTGCACCAGATCGGGGTCCCACGTCTCGCCGAGGCCGATGGCCTGCGGGAATTGCGTCGTCGGCACGGGCGCAGGGCCGCCCCACCCACCCGGCCCGCCCAGGGCCAGCCCATGCAAGCCCTCGACGTGGCCGGTTCCCCAAACGCCCAGGCGCGGGACATTCGGCTCGGTGCCCAGGCAGGCGATCTTTTCCTCCTGCGTCATCAGCGACAGCAGGTTGTCAATGCGTTCCTCAGTCGGCAGAGTGGGATCGGCAAACGGATAGTCGGCCGGCGGTTTGCGCACGATGGCGAAAGCGTCGCCGTCCGGCTCCAGTTCAAAGATCAGCGGGCGTTCATGCGGCGGGTGGTTGGGATGGTGCAGGGTCAGCATTGGCATGCCGTCAAAGCGGTGGAAAATCATGCCGTGTCCGCCGTCGTCCATAAAAAGCGGGCGTGGATGCTGCCGCCACGGCCCGTGGATGCGTCCCGAGTCGGAAATCGCCATCATCTGGGTATAGCCGCGCCAGCCCAACGTGGCCCACAGCATCAACAGCTTGCCGCTCGGCATCCGGTAGATGAACGGCCCGTCGGTGACATAGCGCTCCATGCCGGGGCGCGTCCATGCCGCGTCGCTGCCCTTGAAGAGCGTGATCGGTTCGCCTTCGACAGCCGAGAGGTCAGGCGTGAGGCGCACCAGGTCAATCGTGCCGTCGCGGATTTGCACCCACTCGTGGCAGTAGATCATATAGGGGACGCCATCCTCCACCCAGAGCGTGCCGTCGAGGATCATCAGCTCCGGCGGCGTGTGCGCGGCATTGCGGAAGGGGCGATATGGCCCCAGGAGCGAGTCGGCAACGAGTACCTGCGAGCCGCGCTTGACGAATTTCGACCACCAGGACGGCAGCTCACCTTCTGGGCGCGGCGCGCCTTCGGGGAGAGGCTCGTCGGTGTTGAAGGTGAGAAAGAGGTAGTATTTGCCCTTATACCGGTGCAGTTCCGGCGCCCAGATCGGCCCCTGCGCCCAGAAATCGGCGGGGGTCTCGAAAACGATTGTTGGGCCGGTCCAGGTTTTCAGGTCGGTGCTGGCATAAAGGCCCACGGCGGGGCGACCCGCGTTTCCAGCGGGCAGCGATGCGACCAGGTAATAGGTCTGCGTGGCCTCATCCGGCACGATAAACGGGTCGCGGATGCGCAAGTCCGACAACGTGTACGTTTTTTCCATGTCAGTCATTTCCTCCCAAAATTCAAAACACGAATCCTCACGAATCTCCACTAATCAAATCTCAATTCGTGAGGATTCGTGCAGATTCGTGGTTAAGGGTTCATCCTGTAAATCTTGTAAATCCTGTCCCAAAAGCGTGCGGCGGTACATGCGCCAAAGGACGACAATGCCCACCGCCATTGCCAGAACGCCCAAAAGCCCTACTTCCGGGCCGAACGAAGAATTAGGCAAGCCCACCCACAGCTCCGGGCCAACGATCTCTGTGATCAGAAAGCGCGCCGTTTTGGGAGCCGCGCCGATCAACGCCAAGATCTCATACTCGAACGTGTTCCAGGCAAAGTGCAGCGCGATCGGCAGCCACAACGTTCGCCGCACCAGGTACGCCAGGGCAAACATCACACCTGCCAGCATCAACGTAAAGGGGATGACATAGTTTGCCCACCCGTAGGCCGTGGGGTTGATCAGATGAATCATGCCGAACACAGATGAAGAGAGAGCCACCGCCCAGGGCAAGCCCAGGCCTTCTTCCAGGGTCGGCAACAAATACCCGCGCATGACGACTTCTTCGGTGACGGCGACAACCGTCATCTGGACGACGATCCGCCAGAAGAGCGATTGGAGCAGCTCTCCCAGCGGCCGCGTTTGCCACGCAAACCCGATGACGTTGATCCACCCCATCGCCAGTTCCACCAGGAAAATACCGGTCATGAGCGCCGCGCCCAGAAGCAGCCCCAGCCCGATGTCAATCCAGCCCTGGCGATCCAGCCGCAAGCCAAAACTTGCCCAGTCCCGTTTGTCCACGAAACGGCGACAAATCCACGTCCCCAAGAGAACCGCAACCAGTTGCAGCAGTTGCTGATAACCGTAGTGAAGCTTGAGCTGGAAAATCATCACCGGCAACGTGATAACAAGATAGGTCAGGACCAGCAGCAGCAGATAGACCGGCACGCGCCAACCTGAGCGCAGCCGCCCGTCACGAACAAAAAGCGATTTATCGAGCATCAATGCAATCCCCTTTTACCGCGGAGTTCGCAGAGAGCGCCGAGAATTTTTGTCAATCTCAGCGCCCTCTGTCCTCTGCGGTGAATTAGTTCCCCAGCCGAAACACGCGATACGAACGCGGCTTGAGCGTCGCGGCGAAACTGTGCTTGCCGGTGCTCTGCCCGCGCCAGTCGAGGATGGGGTCGGCGGCGGTCAGCGTCTCGCCGGTCAGCACGTCGCGGATGGCGGTCACGGCCGTGTCGGTGACGATGCGCACCTCGGCGGCTTCGGGCAAGATGGAGTGAACGATAAAGGTGCCGTTGTCATACAGAAACAACATCACCTGCGCCGGGCCGTCCACGCGGACATAGAGGTCGCGCAGCAGCAGCTCGCGGATGCGCGCCAGCACCTCCACCGGCAGCTTGTACAGATCGTCGAAATTGTCAGGGATGGTGAGGACGTAAAGCACGCTGTTGCCGTAGGCCGCATAGTGCAGCAGTGGATGGCCCGTGGTGCGCGATTTGCCGGAAATCTCTTCCCAGGAATCGTTGGTGAGGTAATCAATGTGCGGCAGCAGCACAGCTTCTTCCGCGTGAATCATACGGAACCGCCCGGTCAGGTAGTCCTGCACGCTGGCCTTGCGATCGGTGACGGTCAGCTCGACGATGTCGCGGATGCCACGCTCCTGCAACGCCTTGAACAGACCCGAAGTGACGACCACGGTTTTGCCGTCCATCAACTGCCGCTCGATCTTGACCACGATGTCCGGGTCGAATTTGGCCGACTCGGTCAGCAGGATCAGTGACTCGTCGGCGGGAAACTCTGGACGCAGGTCAATGGGGATGCCGAGCATGCCCAGATAGCTGTGGAGGAAATCTTCACCGGTGGAATGAAAGGGTTTGTAACTCGGAACGCCGACCGGATTGCCCAGCTCGCCGATCACCGGGTCTACCTGCTCCAAGGCGTATCCGGCGGCGAGGGCAAGCGAAACCTCCGCCGGCCAACTGCCGTCGGGCTGCCGCCAGGGGGCCAGCATCGCGTCGAAATCAAAGCTGGAGCCACTGCCCTGCCACGGCGCGCGTTGCCGGGGGTCAAGGGGGCGCGGCTCGAACTGGCCGAAATGGAACAGCGTGATCTCCGGCGCTTTGGCAAACAGCGTCAACCACAGTTGCTCGGCATAGCGATCCAGGAAAAACGAAGCAAAGGGGTCCACCCAGCCGCCCTGATTACCGCCGGGCTTGATGTTCTCGAAATAGCGCACGATCGAATAGCCGTGATAAGCCTGCAAATGCTGATTGCCGAACACGGGGTCGCGGGTTTCCGTGCCGGTGTAGATGCCGTCGAACAGCGGCGGCTCGGTCTCCAGGTTAAAGCCCAACCCCTGGAAATGCTCGTACCAGTTGGGGTATTTAATGGTGACCTTGACGTTTGGATTGACGGCCTTTGCCGGACCGATGACCAGGTTCTGCGCAGCCTCCGTCATCTGCGCCAGGCGGAACGCGGTCCAACTGCGGTCGCCTTTGGCGGCAACGCACAGGGGACATTTGCAGTTGGTGAAAAAAAAGTCATCGAGGATAAAGGCGTCGAACAAAGATGCCGTGTATTCGGCGATCTCCTTTACCTTTTGCCGATGCTCCGGGTTGGAGTAGCAATAGGTCTGGAAGCGATTGCGCTCGTTGACGGTGTAGGTGATGCCGCCGGAGGTCTGCACCCCGCGCGCGGCAAAAAATTGCTTTGCTTGCGTGATGGTCGCCTCCGGCGCGATGATCGCGTCGCGGTGCGTCTCCAGATACACCTTATTCACCTTGAGATGGCGACTGATGACATCAAAGCGCTGCTCCAGCCATGCAAGGTCGGCCATTTTTTGTACATCGTAGACAGTGCAGTAGATGGCGACGTTGAAGTTTCGATAACGGTCTTTTGAATTGTGAACTACCATGCTTACCAAACCTCCTAAGAATTATGAGGCATTTGAATGTTCAAATATCTAACATCTTCTTAATCGTTTCAGGCAATAACTCTGCTAAATGGGGATAAGACTCAACCAGCCGTAAAATATCAGCGAGGTCTTTCTGACGTTTGCTGGGGCGGCGTTCTGGGTCAGCATAAGCCCACAATTTCCCCTGGAATACATCCTCAAGAGTCGCTACCGGCAAATTATAACCCAGAACGTTTCTACATTCAGCGCGTGTGACAAAAGACTGATACCGGGCATCAGTTTGAATTTGAATACGCAAATCAGAATCGTCACTGTAGATATTGACGCTATGGGAAAAATTCCGCACCATAAAACGTTGTGGTAACTTACTGACTAAGGTTTCCAACTGCTCGGCAACCACCACTATATCCAGGTCTAAACTCACAACAGGTTCTGCGTAAGCATTGACGGCTAAGCCACCAATGATACAGAAAGATATACCCTGTGTTGTTAATACATCAAGGAACTCTTGCAAAAAATCAGCTTTTCCGTTAATCGTCCGTTGAAAAAATTCCTTTTCGTTCATAATCAACCTCCATTCACCCTTCTTTCTCTGCTGACGACTCAAGTAACGGGGCAAGCAGCCGCCCGGCCTTGCGATGACAGATGTTGTGCCGGTCGTCATCGGTGATGGCCGTGTTGAGCAGCACCCCGACGGCGTGATGCAGGTCGAACCACGGCAAGGCAGTACCGAAAGGCATCCGGTCGGAGCCAACTACACAAACTGAAACGGATCGCCGACCGGGACGTGTGTGATCGGCACATCGGGGACACGCGCACGCAGCCACTCGACGAGATAGGCCATTCCCGGCTCCTCGCTGTTGGCGTGGCCGACGACGATGAGCGCGAGTTTGCGGCCCTGGGAAATTGCATCACGCACGTACTCACACGTTTCCCACTCGTGAATTTCGCCCGTCACGAGCACATCCATCGGCTGCCCGCGCATAAAGTTGATCTGCCACGTTCCGCCGGCCGCCCCCACCATCAACCCGACGCGAAAGCACGGCATATCCAGATCACCCACCACACGCACCGTCGAAATCCCCAACTTCGCCTTCAATTCTGCCGCCAATGCTCCCACCGTGGTTTCCGGCAAAATGAAAAGGGGCATTGTAGCATCGGGTAAACATGCCTCCCACCCCAACGCCCGCGCAACACCGGTCATAATACCGTCCGGCTGATGCATGTGCCAGTGATCGTGGAAGCGCCACACAACGATGCCGTGCGCATCCAGCAGAGCGCGCTTGGCCTGATAGATGAGATCGTTCGCCAACCACCCGGTCTCATCCAGGTGATTGTAGAACGTCGGCTCGTGGGTGATGATGAGGTTCGCGCCCAGTTCCACCGCGCGTTGAATCACGGCATAGCTGGCAAGAAACGTTGTCACAATGCCGGTCACGGGCTGCGCCGGCTCGCCGGACTTAAACGTGTCCACGGTCTCCGCCAGCGGCGCGCCGGGAATCGCGGCAAGAATTGTATCAATGACATCCTGAATTCTCATTATCATCCTCCTAAAAAAGTCAGCGGATTTAGCAGATTAAGCAGATTTTTACTTTCTTAATTTGCTAAATCCACTGATGAATCTTTGTAGTTATCGATCAGCGCCGTGAGTCGCTGGAGATACGGTTGCACAGCGGGGAACAGCGCGCGGTAGACCTCTGTGTACAACTGCGAATAAAATGTATGCCGCGCGGCGTCGGGCGTAAACGGCTCTGGTGCAATGCGCGTCATTGCCTGCGCGGCGGCGCGCGCATCGGGGAACAACCCTGCGCCGGTCGCCGCGAGAATGGCCGCGCCGAGAGCCGCCGCATCGGTCACGGCGGAACGGTAGACCGGCTTGCCCGTTACGTCGGCCATGATTTGCAGCCAACGGTCGCTCTTCGCGCCGCCGCCCATCGCGATATAGCTTTCCACAGGTTGACCGAGCACCGCCTCGACGCCTTCCGTGTGCAGCCGTTGCTCAAAGGCAATCCCTTCCAGAATCGCGCGGTACAGGTGCGCCCGCGTGTGGATGCCGCGCCATCCCACCACAATTCCACTCGCCGCCGCATCCCAATATGGGTTCATCGCCGAATTCCAGTAGGGCACGAGCATCAGCCCCTCCGCGCCAGGCGGAATATCAGCAATCGCCTCATCATACCGATCCTCAACTCGTAATTCGTAATTCGTAATTCGTGATTCGCCCCTTCGCTGATTCGCCGATTCTTTCATTCGCTGATTCGCCGATTCTGCCATCTTCTCCACAAACCACGTGATCGTGTACGCGCCACCGAGGAGCACCGTCTCCAGGCTGTAGCTGCCCGGAACAGCACTGTACATTGTGCGAAAGGCGCGGTCGGTCACAAAAACATCCGCGTGCGTGCCGGAGACGACCGACGTGCCCAGGTTGAGGTAGGCCTGGCCCGGCTGCGCGATGCCCACGCCCAGGCCGCCCGCCTGCCCATCGCCGACGCCCGCGACGACGGGCAATCCAACGGGCAAACCGGTGAGCGCAGCAGCTTCAGGTGTCACCGTTCCTACCACCGCGCCGGGCGGATAGGCTTCCGGCATCTGCGCAACATCCACGCCGAGGTAAGCCAGCAAGTCAACGTTCCAGGTGTTGCTGCGCATATCAAACAGTCCGGTGGGATCGGCGCAACCCCACCCCGTTCGTGCATGACCCGTCAGCCGGTGGATGAGGAACGCGGCAACATCCAGGTACTTCGCCGTGCGTGCGAAAACGTCAGGTTCGTGCGCGCGCAGCCAGGCGATCTTGCCGAGCGTGAGGTTGCCGGAGAGGGGCTTGCCGGTTTCACGGTGGATACGCTCCGCGCCGTACTCCTGCGCGATGACAGGAAGCAGGTCGCGGGCGCGTTCATCCATCCACACGATAGCGGGGTACAAAGGCGCGCCACTTGCATCCACAGGGACAAAGGTCTCGCGCTGCGGGGAAATGCACAGCGCGGCAAGGCGGGAGATTTCCACCTGGGCGACCGCCGTGCGCACGGCTTGGCCACACGCTTCCCACCAGGTCTCGGCGGGCTGCTCGTGCCACGTTGGACGCGGCATCAGCAACGGCAACGCGGCGCGCCCCTCGGCGAGAGGCGTGCCGCGCATATCCCAGACGACAGCTTTGCACGCGGTGGTGCTGCTGTCAATACCCAGAATCAGATCACGAGTCACAAAGGTTTATCACGGCATCACATACAATTTGTTCCTATTGTACTCCATACCATAGTTTGTGACAATTAACAGCAACTCCTGGGTGCATTTCAGGATGGGGGCGATTTATCAACTACGGCAACCAGTCGCTGCTCAGGCCGGTCTCCAGACCATGCCTGCTCCCGTAGTGGCACGGTCAGAGACCGACCACAGCAAGATTTACCCCGAAGTTGAAATGCATCCTAAAGCCTGGAGTTCCGCTTGCGGTGATGGCACACCAGCGCCACATCCACCAGCAACACCATCCCCGGCACACCGAAGATAGCGCCGTCAGGCCACGCGCGCAGTCGCATTAGCCTCACCGCGGTTGCCATTGCCGTCGGTGGGACGGGGCAGGCCATCCAGGTCAGTGGTGGAACAGCCGCTGTTTGCACCGGTTTCGATGGCCGGCGAGCCGAAGTCCAGGCGTACATTGCCACTCGCCGCGTCCACGAACAGCGGGTTGGCTTCGATGTTGTTACCACCGTCCGTGCCGCAAGTGCCGTTCCAGCTCCCTGAGATGCCGCAATCATCGCTTCGCCTCCTGTTAAAATCTGATGATTTGATCGAGAGTACCAAAGAACACGACGTTTTTCAAATTTTACGAAAGAGGCGTCAGGGAAACGGAAGGAGTGGTATTGGCCTTGCACAGCGGGCGAGAAAAGGATACAATAGAGACAGGGATTAGGAATTTGGGGTTGGGAATCAGGGAACCAACCGCTGACTGCTGACGGCTGAGAGCTGAAAGCTGCCCGCTGACCGCTATGGAGGCATAATGAATCGGGTAAAACGCATCCCCTATGGCATCGCCGACTATCGGCGGATGAAGCTGGACAATATGTACTATGTGGACAAGACGCGCTTTATCCCGCAGATCGAGGCCGCGCCGTACTACCTGTTCCTCATCCGCCCGCGCCGTTTTGGCAAGACGCTGTGGCTGTCGCTGATGCAGCACTACTACGACATCAACGCTAAAGAGGAGTTCGAGGCGCTATTCAGCGACACGTGGATCGGCGCCCATCCCACGCCGGATCGCAACAGTTACCTGGTGATGGCGTTCAACTTTGCGGTGGTCAATCCCGATGTGCGTCTGGTACAACAGTCATTTGAACAACACGGAACAACCGTATTGGTTGATTTTTTAGATCGCTACCCGCAATATTTTGACAAAACTGAGCACGCAGCCATTATGTCTCCGCCGACCACCGCCGATCGGCTACAAGAATTGTTTTTCCGTGTAGTCCGAAAAGGCTTGCGGATTTACCTGCTGATAGACGAATACGACAACTTTGCCAACACCATTCTGACCACGGTGGGCGAGATGGCCTACCGTGATTTGACGCATGGGGCCGGCTTTTTCCGCTACTTTTTCAACC
>JAIOAX010000046.1 GCA_019873645.1 Chloroflexota bacterium
CCGCACTCTGGGCAGGTGTCCAGCTCGGCGTGGTAGATGCGGCGTTCCGCTATCGCAAAATCCCTGGGACGACGCCGTACATGGCTCATCCTTCACCTCCTTGCTCTCTTAGGATGACTCAAGTATACCTCATAACTTGTTAATGTGCCAATTATACTACAATGCGTCCTGACGTTTACGTGGGAGGGAAATTTACCGATGCGGATACCCTGCCTGCCGCCGACCACATCGCCCACTGGGACACAAGGCCGGACGAGCCGGCATGGGATGCCGTGGGTGAGGCGCTCAATAACACCGTTCAGGCCATCGTCATCGTGGGTTCAGATGTCTATGTGGGCGGCTGGTTTACGAATGCAGGCGGCAACGCCAACGCCGACGGGATTGCGCGTTGGGATGGCGCCTCGTGGCAAGCCCTGGGGAACGGGATCAACGGCGTCGTCTATACGATCAACATCGTCGGGGAACACGTCTATGTGGGCGGCTCGTTTACCAACGCGGGTGGCAACGCCAGCGCCGACTACATCGCCCGCTGGGATGGCACATCCTGGCAAGCCCTGGGCAGTGGGTTGAACAGCGTCGTCTTCGATATCGTCGCGGCAGGGACCGATGTGTATGTCGGCGGCATGTTCACCGATGCGGGAGGTAACTCCGCTGCCGACTACATCGCCCGCTGGGACGGCACAGCGTGGTATGCGCTAGGCGCGGGGCTTAATGACCGGGTTTTTGCTATCGCAGTGGTAGGGCCGGATGTCTATGTGGGGGGCGACTTCACTGACGCGGGTGGAAACGCCCATGCGGATTACGTTGCATGCTGGCGCAATGCCACATGGTTTTCGTTGCGGCCAGGATTTGGAACGGGGTTAAATGGTTCAGTCTACGCTTTGGCCGTAGCCGGCCCCGACTTGTATGTAGGCGGCAGTTTTACCACAGCCGACGGCGTCCCGAATGCCTATATAGCTCGCTGGAACATCCCCGCCTTCACCTGGAACACGGTGGGCAATGGACTGAACAATTATGTCTCTGCTATCGCGATAGCAGGGCAGGAGTTGTACATCGGGGGCGGATTCACAGATGCTGGGGGGAGTCCCAGCGCAGACCACATCGCGCGGCTGTATGACACAGTTTGGCAGGCGCTGGGCAATGGGGTGTTCGATACGGTCCTGAAAATTACGCCCGTTGGTCCCGATGTTTATGTCGGCGGTAAGTTTTACAATGTAGATGGGATAGCAAACGCTGATTACATCGCCCGCTGGGGCGCGGTGTATAAGCACATCTACCTGCCGCTGACGCTCAGCGCCTATAACCCCGACCTGAGCACACTCACCGACCCGGCCGGCGATTGGCTGCCCGGCGCGGCGCAGCTCGCCAGCACGGATATCCGTGCCGCATCCATCGAACGCCATCTGGCGGAGGGTGTCATCCTCCTGACGATGGAACTGGCCGGGGACTTGCCCCAAACGTTGCCACCTGAAGAACGGAACCGTTGGATGTGGGCTTTAGACACCGATATGAATGCCGGCAGCGGCGAACCCTGGTACAGTATCGGTGCCGAGTACGAGGTCAACCTGCACATTCAATGGGATGGTTTCTACGTGGATGTGCGCGATGCAAGCAACAACTGGACCCCGGTTCCTGATGCGGCGACGATTAGCGGGAACAAGGTCACAATACGGCTTCCGATCAGCTATATCGGCGACGCGACCCGCTGCAACTGGATGGTGATTGTTGAACCGTTCGATCGCGCCGGAACACGCTTCGACATCGCGCCCAACAGCGGATTCGCGCAATTGCAATGACAAATTGGAAATTAACTTGTCGCTATCTTAATGAGGCTAGAGCAGCCTTGTTTTTGAGGAGGTCAAAGAGATGCTGCCAACTCAACGTATACGTGTGGTTGCCGGGACGCCCATTACCGTCGGAGAGCGGCGGCTGTTGCCCTCGGTGTTGGTGACGACCATTGCCGGTGGAAATGCTCAAACGGGTCTTTTCCGTTGGGCGAAGCTGCGCCCGATTTCCCTTGTCGAAGAAGGGCCGGAGGGTGCAAAGTGGCTGGAGATTCCCAACGCCACGGCTAACACACTGAGCACGATGGCCGTTATCGGCGCGCTGGTTGCGCTGGTCAGCATGGGGCTTATTGCGTGCTTCCATCTCATGCGCAAGTGAACATTGCGGCATTGATGGCTGCGCGTTGGGGAGGACCGGTGGCGAGTGCCGTTGCCTATGGACTCCTCAATGTAACGTTGCCGGCAGGCAAACGGGCATGGCTCTCCCTGGGATAGCTGTATGGCAAAGGGTAAAGTCGGCCTGGGACGGCGGGGAGAGGCGTTGGCAGCGGCGGCATTGCAGCAGCGCGGCTTCACCGTCGTGGCGCAGAACTGGCATTGCCCCGAAGGTGAGGCGGACATCATCGCGCAACGGGATGGCGAGTGGTATTTCGTCGAGGTGCGCACCCGCCGGGGGACGGCCTGCGGCAGCCCGGAAGAATCACTCACGCCGCGCAAGCTGGCGCGGATGGCCGCGGTGGCCCGTCGCTACCTCAGCGAGCAAAGTACGGACGAGGCGCGGGATGTCATCTGGCACATCAGCTTTGTTGCTGTAGCGCTGGATGGCGCAGGAAAACTTCAGCGGATCACGGTGTACCTTGATCCTGAGAGCGAGCCATGGGAAGTGTTGTGAAAAGGGACTTGTGTGGGCCTTAAGCGCGCCCACACAAGCCCGCCGCAAGAAACCAGCCGGAGTTATGGCGCCATACAGCTCAACAAATCACATAGGGTGCCTGCTTGTGACTCGCCCGCCAGCTTTTTCACCCAGCGGGTTCCCTCTACAGGAACGTATCCCCGGAGTGGCACCACGGCATCGAGTTCTGCCTCGGTTGCCGCCATACTTGTGTATGTGATTTGCAAGTATGGGGTCGAGCCAGATTCCCGCGTTGCAAAACTACGCCAGGACGAGTCAGAACCGGAGTGTTCTGGGCCGCGCAGCATAATGCCGTAGTTGGGCAACGTCCCGTTAACCCAACCACGCACCAGATTGGTCACATCAATCGAATACCAGCCGAACGAACCCTCCGTTGATACCAGCGAGACTGAGCCATAAGCCTCACCAATCGAAGGTGCGGCATTCCAGGTAACAGTGCTCTCTGACCAGTTCGAGCCAATACGATAGCTCGTGATAGTACGCGAGCGTCCCTCGTAATCGTAATAGGCAATATACTGGATGCGAAGGACCGCACTGCTGATAGAGGTACCGGCGGGGATCACAGAAGTGTCGAATCTAATTAGACCCCGTGCGATTTGCCCATCTGGGTTCAGATAATCATCGTACCCTACCCACATATCAACGGTTGAACCCAGGTTGAGACCTCCATATCCTTGCAAGATACAAGCATCGGCCACAGCATAAAGTTGAGTGGGTGGAGTAACCCTCACGGATTGGACATTACTCCACGCGCCATAGCCGTAGGTGTTATATCCCCTGACGCGATAGTAGTATATTCCGCCGGCCTTACCCGAAGCACTCCAGGAAGTTGAAGCGCCACTATACACAACCGTTGCATTTGAAAAAGCCGAATTCGTTGCTTCCTGCAACTGATATGTTGATGCTAAGTCTGCCGCGCTCCAGGTTACTACATAGTTACCGTCGCCATCGCTGTTGTTGATCGCATTCAGCGTCGGTGTATAAGGGATGGGGGGGTAACGTCGTATGACAACGGGCAGATAGACATAGACATTTTCAATATCGTGGAAAGTGATGATGAACGTATCGGTATCCGTCAGCCCTCCCGTATCTGTCACCTGGATTTCCACCGTCACGGTGCCCGTGAAACCGGCAGTGGGCGTGATGTCAATGTAGCGGTCGCCATCTATGCTCACCCCGGCGCCGGCCGGCGGTGTGTTGAGAATGGCAAACGAGAGATCGGCGTCGCTATCCTGAGCATCGGAAGCATACGCCCACAGGTCAATGGCGTTGTCTCGGCTCTGGCCGGGGCCAAGGCTCAAATCCGGCAAGCCGCTGAGCGTCGGTGGTGTGTTCGGCACTTCGGCAAAGATGATCGTGAAGCTGTCGGTCGCGGTCAGCCCTCCCGTATCTGTCACCTGGATTTCCACCGTCACGGTGCCCGTGAAACCGGCAGTGGGCGTGATGTCAATGTAGCGGTCGCCATCTATGCTCACCCCGGCGCCGACCGGCGGTGTGTTGAGAATGGCAAACGAGAGATCGGCGTCGCTATCCTGAGTATCGGAAGCATACGCCCACAGGTCAATGGCGTTGTCTCGGCTCTGGCCGGGAGCGAGGTTCAAATCCGGCAAGCCGCTGAGCGTCGGTGGTGTATTAACGCCTGCAAGCGGCCAGCCGATGTCCTGCAAAATACCCAGCGCAATCGGGCCGGGCGCGTGTGTGGATTGGCCGTTGGGCAGGGCGTACGTCATCAGGTCGTTCGCCGTCCCGTTGTACATTTCGTCCAGATGCACGTAACTTGACCCTTGCATCCAGGTACTTGGGGCGAATAACTTAGGATGTGAACCACCGTTGGCGGCATTGGCGTTGGGGCCGTCAAAGTAAAGATTACCACCGGTCAACTGCTCTGCCAGAGCCGTCGAGCCACTGCTGGGATAACTTATTAGCGCCGTTCCGGCACCGTTTTCGGTAAAACGGTCGTATCCCAGCGGAGACACAGGATTTCCTCCTCCCCAGTATCCCACGCCGCCGCTCACCACCATCGAACCGGAGAATCCCAGGCCATGGCACAGCTCATGGAGCACGACGCTGGCAAAGTCTACCTTATCGGTCGGCGTGCTGCCGTCGGTGCCGTAATACCAGGGGAAAGTGCTGCCGTAGGCCACATGCATATCCACCGTCGAGCCAGGCATCCGACTGCCGGTCAAGGCATTGGCTAAAGCCGTGGGATACCAGGTATCGGCTTGCGGCGCGCCGGTAAAGTTGCGGTAATAACTATCGGCGCCACCCTGACCCAAAATATCAGGGTCGCCGAAGTTGGTCCAGCAAGCATTGACTTCAATTGTCACCGTGGAATTGATCAGCGTTTCCCAAATATCTGCGGCGTACTCAAACGCCGTGATGGCCGCAGTCGGCCACGTCAAACAACCGTTCCCAAAACGGTCGGTTGCGCCGTTGGGCAAATAGTTGACGTGGATCGTAGCCGTCTGCACCCGCGAAGTGGCACGTTGCGTATAGCTGGCCGGCGGGGGAATCCGCAACGTCGAAGGTGTGGGGTCCAGACGCAATATCACCGGTCGGGGGGTGCCGTCCATGCTTTCGACTTGCGGTGGGCTTGCAGGTGCGGCGACCGTTATGCCATCTGGATTGACGGCAAACAGAAGCAACAACAGGCAGGCTATGAGCCGATCTATAATTGAACGGTTCATCGTTATGGAGTCTCCTTTCTGAAAATAGTCTGATGGTCATGAGTCGAATAGTCCTGCGATCTTCATAGATCAGAGCTGTATCGCAGGTTCGGCTCTTTCAGCGATGAGATCCGGTACACTTGGCTTTCAGTACGGATACCCGCACAGAGCTTCCTGGATGATCGGCGCCCCCATCTCCGGTGCAAAGGGGACGCCGGCGAGGTCGTAGCGGTAGATGGCGATGCGGTAGATGGCCCGCGCCGGGCCGTCCCACGCGGGCATGGCATAGCGGGTCATCAAATACAGGTCGTGGCGGGGTTCAGCAAGCCACGGGTCCATAATCTTGATGTCGGCGTCGAACCACTCGACGGCGCGCACCCAATGCTGTTGTGGCTGGCCGTCGCCAGGATTGAAATCTACCTGAATCACCACAAAAGTTCGAGGTTGCGCCAGCGCGTCGCGGATTTTGTAAACCGGCGCGGGGATGTTCTGGCAGTCCACGTAGTCCACCAGGCGCGCACCCAAAGCCGCCGGAGCGCCGAACACGAAGAGGTTCTGTTGATCCGGCGCATCCGGCGGCGCGGCAAAGCCGTTGTTGCGCACCAGCCAGCGGTTCAGGCGCGGGGGATCTGCCGGTAAACCGTCAATCGTCACGCCGATGTCCGTCAGGCCTGAAGCGACAGCACATAACAGACAGCCATATTGGCCGATGGTGGTGGTGCTTTGGCCTAACATCACCCGCTTCCAGCCGTCATAAAGTTGAGAATACATTGTGTATGCCATAGTTGCCCTCCTTTATGGAAATGGTTAAGAGTAACGAGTAACCAGCAACGAGTTAATATCCGTTGATAAAAAACTCATGTTCAACTGTCGGTAACGTGCGGGTTCATCGTGAATTTCGATACAGATTGTATGTCAAAAACGCAAAGTGTGCCAATCGGCAAAAATGCAGTACAATCCGCCGTATGCAAGCACAGACTTTGATCCCTGTCATTGCCATCGTCGGGCCGACGGCGGTGGGCAAGACGGCGCTGGCGCTGAAGCTGGGCGAGTCCTTTGCGGTTGAAGTTGTCTCCGCCGATTCACGGCAGTTTTACTGCTATATGGACATCGGTACGGCAAAGCCCACGCCGGAAGAACGGGCACGGGTGCGACACCATTTGATTGATATTGCGGACCCGGATGACACCATTGGCCTGGCGCGTTTCTTGCACCTGGCGCGCGCGGCTATCATGGAGATCGCCGCGCGTGGACGGATTCCCTTGCTGGTCGGTGGCACGGGGCAGTACGTTCGCGCGCTCCTCGAAGGCTGGCAGACGCCGGAAGTCGCGCCCGATCCAGCGTTACGTGCAATGTTGGAAGCCCAGGCCGTTGCGGACCCCGCTGGTCTATGGTCGCGCCTCATCGCCCTGGACCCGGAAGCCGCCACATTCATTGACCCACGCAATGTGCGGCGCGTCATCCGCGCTCTGGAAGTGTGCCTCAAAACAGGACGCCCTTTTTCGGAACAGCGTCGCCGCGTCCTGCCGCCGTACCGCACGCTGCAAATCGGTTTGACGCTGGAACGCACTGCGCTCTACGCCCGCGCCGACGCGCGCGTGGAAGCGATGATGGCCGCCGGCCTGCCGGATGAGGTCGCCGCCTTGCTGCAACGCGGCTATGACTGGCACCTGCCGGCGATGTCAGGATTGGGATACATCCAATTCCGCCCCTACTTTGCCGGAGAAGCCACGCTCGTCGAGGTCGCCGAACGCATCAAACTCGACACGCACACGTTCATCCGGCGGCAATATGCGTGGTTTCACCCGCAGGCCGGGCAGATTCACTGGCTGCATCCCGACGCGGACGCGCTGGCCACGGCACTGGTGAAGGATTTTATAGAAGAGACAGAAGGATCTAGCGACGCTCTGTAACCATTGCCCGCGCTGCTTCGCGGATGGTCGTGAGCTTGTAGGGGCGGCTCCAGCGGTTCACCGGCAGCAAATCCCACACCCGCGCGCGGACATGTTGAATCCACCGCTCCATGCTGAGCAGGCAGGTGATCGTACCGTTGCCGCTGCCACCGGCCGCCGCCACAGCGATGACAGGCTTGTCTGCCAGGCAGCTTTCGGCGCCGCGGGTGGCCTCGCAGCGGCGCACGCGGTCGGTGAGCGCCTTTGCCGACTCGCTCATTTCCCCCCAGTAGACAGGGGTGATCAGGATCAGCGCATCGGCGCAGCATATCTGAGCGTGCAGTGCCTGGAAATCGTCCGCCACCTGGCACGCGTGCGTGGATTGGCATGTCCCCCAGCCCCGGTTACACGCCTGGCACATACCCACATTCAGAGCGTTGAGCCGGATTTCCTCCACCGTCCCCCCGGCCGCACGCACACCCTCTATCGCAGCAGCAGCGCACGCTGCCGTCAACCCGTCATCGTTGGGACTTGAATGGATCACCAGAACATTCATCATCAACTCCTCGAAACTCGAAAAAGGTGAGCGGTAATCAGTAATCGGTAATCAGTTAAACGGAGCAAACACCATTCGCTGGAACTGATTACCAGTCACTAATCCCCAATCCCCAGTTACCAATCACCAATCACACAACGCAAAGGTACGCCGCAAGGCCTCGATCAGGTCGCCCTTCGGCTTGAATTCATGGCCGACGTAGTAGGGGTAACCGGCAGCAGCAATGGCGCGACAGATGCCAGCATAGTTCAGTTCTTGTGAGTCGTCCATGTCATTGCGGCCGGGGTTGCCCGCCGTGTGGAAGTGGCCGATCCACTTGATATTGTCGCAGATGGTGCGGATGATGTCGCCTTCCATAATCTGCATGTGGTAGATGTCATAGAGCAGCTTCACCCGTGGGCTGTTGACGCGCTCGCAGACCGCCACACCCCAGGCGGTATGATCGCACTGATAGCCGGGGTGATCCACTTTGGAGTTGAGCAGTTCCATGTTCAGGTTGATACCCTTCTCCTCGGCGTAAGGCGCGATGCGCCTGAATCCGTCGGCAACCGCCTCGATGGCCTCAATCTCCGTTTGGAACGGCTGACGGTTGCCGCTGAAGCAGATCAGGCCGGGGATGCCGTATTTTGCGGCGATGTCAATAGATTCGCGCAATTCGGCCTCGATGCGCGCGTGGTTGGAGCGTTTGTTCAGCCCATCCGCCAGCGAGTTGTGACCGACCATGCTGGCAACCACGAGGCCGTATCGGTGCGCCGTTTCGACGACTTCCTCAAAATCCGGGCCGCGCGCCCACAGCTCGACGGCCGCGTAACCGATCTCCGCCGCGACTTTGAACAAGTCATCCAGGCTCATATCGGGGGGCTTAAACATGGGGTAGCATAGCGATTGTTTGATACGCATATTTAACCTCGATAGTCGGATAGTCGTTAGTCGAGTAGTCTCGTCGGTACGGCAGGAGAGTCAGAATGAATCGGAAGATTCAGATGTTGAGAGCGGTTTGGCAGGTTCTTTCGGCGCGCGCCGGCCGAGCCATGCCAATCCCGCTCCCAGCCCTATCTCAGCAGCGATAACCAATCCGCGCAACCAGGAGAAGCCGGTGAATTGTTGCAAGATCAGCAACAGAAGATCGGCGGCCGCAATCACCAGCAACGTCCATCCGCCGACTTTGACGAAGCGTTGCCAGACAGTATGTCTGGCGATCCCGGCGCGCAGATAGTTCTCGGTCACCAGGATAAAAATCAGTAATCCCAGGCCTACTGCCAGAAAAAAGATCTTGTCGTAAAAGCGCACCTGCCAACCGGCGGTGACCGAGTCGCCGGCGAAATACGCTGCGGCGGTGAGAAAGACCTCTCGGCTCAGGAACAGAAACCAGAAGCCCAGAGCCATCAGCAACACCCACAGCACATAAAATAGCATGTAGTTAAACCAGGGTTTCTTTGTCATACTTTCCTCGTAGATTTTTTCGCGGCCTGCAGAATTGCCCATTAGCCGCACATTGTCGTTATCAGCAGATTAAGCAGATTGAGCAGATTTATGCGCCAATTGAAAGCTAATCCGTTCAAATCCGTTTAATCCGTTGACATTTTTATGCTGGGTGGAGAGCGTAGCTCATGATGTCTGCTGACACAAGAAATGGCCCTTTCAGCATGCGGTTAATCCATCAATATCCCGGGCTGCAAGGATGATCATCTGCACGACGGTTTCCGCTGAAAACCGCGCCGTGTCAATGGATAAATGGTAATACTTGGAATTTCTCCAATCGGCGTTGTTGTGCCAGTAGCGGATGTACTGCCGCTTCTGCTCATCGGATTGCTCGATACGCCGTTCCGCCTCGGCCTGGGTGAGCTGTTCGCGTTCCATCAGCCGCCGGACGCGCACTTCGGGCGGCGCGTACAGGCGCACATGCAGCGCCTTGGGCCACGCACTCAACACCATCTGTCCACCGCGTCCGACGATGATGACGTTATCCTCGCGGGCGAAGCGTTCCAGCGTCTCTTGCACTACCTGGGCATAGGTTTGATCGTCAAGCGCCGCCTTTTTCTCAAAAGCCGAGGCCTGTTTGCGATACAGGGAGGTCATTTCGCCGCTGACCAACCGCGCGCGTTGCGTCACATCGCGCTCTTTTTGCAGGATGGTCTCCACGTCTACACCGGCCTCCTGGGCGATTTGCATGACGATGGCTTTGTCCACCCGCCGGTAGCCCAATCGCTCACAGAGCATGTCGGCGATGAGATCGCCGTTGCTTCCCAACTCACGCGAAATGGTGATCACAGCCATAAAACGCCTCGGAATAGTTGTCAGTCCTCAGTCTGGTCGTCGGGCAGGTTCATCTGTCCAATGTTGTACTGCGAAGCGTATAGATGTCAAATCGTTTGACAAAACGTCCCGCCGTGTTACCATAGGCTGGGTAGATTAATGAACAGGAGCGATGACTCTGTACTGTCATGAAACGTGAAACGTGAGGAATTTCCTCGATCCAGTTTCACGTTTCGCGTTTTACATTGGAGAATGACAGCTTTACGGCAGGCGCGATCATGAGCGAACACATACCCGTTATCATCCTCTGCGGCGGCAAGGGCACCCGGATGGGCGACCGCACCGTTCCCAAGCCCCTGGTAGAAATCGGCGAGCGGCCGGTGCTATGGCATGTGATGAAGATTTACGCGGCGCAGGGGTTCACTGACTTTATTCTGGCGCTTGGTTATCACGGGGATATGATCAAACGTTATTTTCTGGAATATGACTGGCAGAGCCGGGATTTCACGTTGACGCTCGGCGATGGGCAGCCGGTCTACCATACCCCCAATGACACGGCCGGCTGGCGTATCACCTTCGCCGAAACCGGCCTGGAGACGATGACCGGCGCGCGGGTGCGCAAGGCAGCGCGGTATGTACAAACGCCGCGTTTCTTCGTCACCTATGCCGACGGCGTTGCCGATATTGATCTGCACGCGCTGCTGGCCTTCCACCGGCAACAAGGAACGCTGGCTACGATGACCGGGGTGCGCGCTTTTTCGCGCTTCGGCGTCCTGGAGACCGATGGCCGCGGCAAAGTCACCGGCTTCCAGGAGAAACCGCTGGTCGAAACCCTGATCAATGGCGGTTTTTTTGTCTTTGAGCGCGATGCTTTACGCTACCTTGAAGGCGACGATGACCTGATTCTGGAACGCGAACCGTTCGGTCAAATGGCGGCTGACGGGCAACTGGCCGTCTATGAACATCATGGTTTCTGGCGCGCAATGGACACCTTCAAAGAGGCGCAGGAATTGAGCGCCTTGTGGGAAGCGAGCGCGCCGTGGAAAATCTGGTGATTGGGGATTAGTAATCGGGACCGGCATGGGTGATTGGTATCAAACACCTCTTCCCGATTGCCAATTACCGATTACCGACAAGGAGGCAACTCTCATGAATACTTCTTTCTGGCGTGATCGTCCTGTATTGGTGACGGGGTGTACCGGTCTGCTGGGATCATGGCTCACGCAGACGCTCGTGGAATCCCGGGCCGACGTGGTCGGGTTGATCCGTGACGATGTACCGCAGTCGCATCTCATTCGTTCCGGCGTTGTGGATAACATCCGTGTGGTGTACGGGGATGTGACCGATTATGCGACGATGGAGCGTGTGCTGAACGAATACGAGATTGATGCCGTCTTCCATCTGGCGGCGCAGACGATTGTGGGGATCGCCAACCGCGCGCCGCTCTCTACTTTCGAGACGAATATCCGTGGTACGTGGGTCGTCCTTGAAGCCGCGCGTCGCGCCCCGACTGTCAAACGCATCGTCGTGGCTTCCAGTGATAAAGCGTATGGCGCCCAACCGGCTCTTCCCTACGTTGAAACCATGCCGCTGCACGGCGAACATCCTTACGATGTCTCCAAGAGCGCGGCTGACCTGCTGGCTCAGAGCTACGCAAAGACTTACGGCATGCCCATCGCCATCACACGCTGCGCTAACCTGTATGGCGGCGGCGATCTGAACTGGAATCGTCTGGTTCCGGGGACAATTCGCAATGCCCTGCAGGGCAAAGCGCCGGTCATTCGCTCCGATGGCACCTTCATCCGCGATTACCTCTATGTGCGCGACGCCGTGCGCGCTTATCTGATGCTCGCTGAGGCGTTGGATCACCCTGAAATTCAGGGGCAGGCGTTCAATTGCGGCACCGCCGAGCCGGTCAGTGTGCTGGAAATGACACGGATGATCCTTGCGCTTTCCCCGCACCCGCGCCTACAACCCATTGTGCTCAACGAGGTCAAAAACGAGATCAAAGACCAGTACCTGGATAGCACCAAAATTAGAGAAGCCATCGGCTGGCAGCCGGCCTGGTCGCGTGAGGCGGCGCTGGTTGAGACGTTGGCGTGGTATGCGCAATATCTGGGTTACAAGTTGAGGGTTGAGGAATAAAGGTGCAAGGAGCAAGGGAAAAGGAGCAAGGGAAAAGGAGCAAGGGGAACACTATACCAGGAGTTGATCTGTTGCAACTCGCAACTCATAACTCACAACTCGCATCCCATAATCCATCCCCCATAACTCAGGGTCCCATTCTCATAACCGGGGCGACGGGGTTCATCGGACGGCGGCTGACGGAGCGACTGGTCTCTGCCGGCGCCGAGGTGACTGCGTTGACGCTGCCCGGTGAGGAATCTCTTTTGCCGCAAGGTGTGCGCGTCGTGTCCGGCGACATCACCGACGCCACGAATGTACACCAAGCCACCAGCGCAGTACAACCGGCATGGATCATCCACCTGGCTGCTGTGGGCGTTACCAATCCCGATTTGCCCTTCATGACAGTTTGCCGGGTCAATGTGGATGGTGTGATCAACGTGCTGGACGCGGCGCATGCGGTTCCCGCTGTCCGACGCATTGTGCTGGTCGGCTCCTCCTATGAGTACGGTGCACGACGCACCGATGAAGGCCTTGACCCTTTCAACGCCTACAGCGCCTCGAAAGTGGCGGCATGGGCTTTTGCCCGCGCGGCCTATAACACCTGGGGCGCGCCTGTGGTGTGGGTGCGCCTGTTTCAGGTGTACGGGCCGGGGCAACGCGAGCAGGCGCTGATTCCTGCCGCGATTCGTGCCGCCTTGAGCGGCGCCGATTTCCGTATGACGGCTGGGGCGCAACAGCGCGATTTTGTCTTTGTGGATGATGTCGTCGCCGGGCTGCTGGCCGTCGCCGCCGCGCCTGACCTCGAAGGGCGCGCTTTGGATATTGCTACCGGGCACTTATACCGCATCCGCGATGTTGTGGAGCGTATATGGGAATTGAGCGGCGCGCGGGGGCGCATCCTTGCCGGCGCGTTGCCCTACCGGCCCGGTGAAGTCCCCGCCATCCCCGCCGATGTAGATCGCACCCGCCGGCTCACCGGTTGGGAAGCGCAGGTGGGGTTGGAAGAAGGGTTACAGCAGACGATTGAAGTGATGCGTAAAGCGTAAAACGTAAAGCGTAAGGCGTAAAACGTAAGGATAATGACGTTTCACGTTTTACGTTTCACGTTTTGTTCGGGAGGCATAATCATGACAGATGAACCAACGCCGGCGCGGGCAGAGATGCTGCGCCGCGAGATTCTCGATAAAATAGCCGAATATTATCGAATCGCGCACCTTCCGGCGGATTTTGTCCCCGGCGAGACGTTTGTGAACTACGGGGGGCGCGTCTACGATGAACGTGAGTTGCAAAGCGCGGTTGAGGCCGTGCTTGATTTCTGGCTCACCGACGGCCCGCGCACGGAAGCCTTCTCCGCGCGGTTGGGGCAATACGTGGGCTTGAAGTGCATCCTCACGGTCAATTCCGGCTCATCGGCGAACCTGGTGGCGCTGACAACATTGTGTTCCCGTCAACTGGAGCGCCCCTTGCTCCCCGGCGACGAGGTCATCACGCCGGCCGCGACTTTCCCCACCACCGTCGCCCCTATCGTACAAAACTGGCTCATCCCGGTTTTTGTGGATTGCAGAGTCGGAACGTATAACCTTGACGTCAACCTGCTGGAAGCCGCGCTTTCATCGCAGACGCGCGCCGTGTTTGTGCCTCACATCCTCGGTAACCCCGTCGAAATAGACGTGGTCATGGATTTCGCGCAGGCGCACGATCTTTATGTTATCGAAGATACCTGCGATGCCCTCGGCAGCCGCTACGATGGCACATACTGTGGCGCATTTGGGCATCTCAGCACCTTCAGCTTTTATCCGGCACACCACATCACCACCGGCGAAGGCGGTGCGGTGGGCACAAACGACACACGACTGTATCACATTGCTCATTCCATCCGCGACTGGGGCCGCGATTGCTGGTGCGATCACAAAAGTCCGCGCGACGGCGAATGTCGTCAGCGCTTCGACTGGGAGATCCCCGGTCTGGGCGAACCCTACGATCACCGCTACTATTTCACGGAGATCGGCTATAACCTCAAGATGACGGACCTTCAAGCCGCCATCGGCTTGCCGCAGCTTGACAAGCTGCCGGATTTCGTGGCCGCGCGTAAACACAATTTCGCAGTCCTTTACGAGGGGCTTAGCCGCTACACCGATTATCTTGTATTGCCGGTCTGGAGTCCCAAGGCCGATCCGGCGTGGTTTGCGTTTACCATTGCTGTGCGCGAAGACGCGCCCTTCACCCGGCGCGACCTCAATGACTACCTGCGCATGCGCAAAATCGAGACGCGCTACCTCTTCGCTGGCAATATCCTGCGTCAGCCCGCTTATCGCCATATCCCGCATCGCATCGCCACACCCCTGCCGGAGACCGAACGGGTGCTCAAGAGCGCCTTCTTCATCGGCGTTTATCCGGGGATGGATGACGCGCGGCTGGCATACATCTTGCAAGTCTTCGAGGATTTCTTCACGGGGCAGGGACTCTTATGAATCATGAATCACGAATCATGAATCATGAATCACGGAGTACGGATTATGAATCACGAATTACGGATTACGGATCCCCAATCCCTAATCCCCAATCCCTAATCCCCAATCCCCAATCCCCAATCCCCAAACTCTCCATCATCATCTGCGCCTACAATGAGCGGCGGACGATTCTCGATGCCATTGCGCAGGCGCATGCGGTAGCATTGCCGGATGGTTGGGACAAAGAGGTCATCGTCGTGGACAATTGCTCAACCGACGGAACGCGCGATTTGCTCGAAACGGTGGATATGCCAGGGGTGCGCATTATCCTGCACCCGCGCAATCTGGGGAAAAGCGCATCCATCCTCACCGGCATCCGCGAGGCCACAGGCGACTATTTTCTCATCTTCGACGCCGACCTGGAATATGAGGCCGCTGACATCCCGCGCATGGTCGCGGCAGTGACGCCCGGTGAGACGGTTGCCGTGTTCGGGTCGCGCACGCTCGGCGGACGCAAAATCTACCTTTACGCCCAGAACTATTGGGGGGTGCGCTTCCTCACCGCCGTTGCCAACCTGCTCTTTGGCGGCCATCTGACCGACATTGCGACCGGCCCCAAACTGGCGCGGGTGGCTGTGGTACGCTCGCTGAACCTGAGCAGTCACGAATTCGATCTGGATTTCGATTTGCCGTGCAAATTGCTCAAAAACGGTTATAAAATAGAAGAAATCGCCATCAACTACCATCCGCGCTCGGTGGCGCAAGGGAAGGGCCTGGCGGGCTGGAAGGCCGTGCGCACCGGTTTGCGGGTGCTGTGGATTTATTTCAAGGTCCTGATCGGCAAGTAGCTCGACAAGGTTAAATGCACCGTAGAGCCGTCGGGAACGCCAAATCCCGTAATTCGTAATTCGCCATTCGTAATTCGCCATTCGTAGGAGGTAACGCGCTTATGAAAACCTTAACCTTCAATACCATTGGGCGGGTTATTCTAGGTCTGGCGCTGGCAGCGTTAAGCGCAGTGTTGGTGACGCTGGCCTTTCCTCCTTTCAACCTTTGGTTTCTGGCGTGGTTCGCCGCCGTTCCGGCGCTGGTGGCGCAGTACCGCGTTATGCCGCGTAAGCTCTCCTCGCTGGCCTCGGCGGTGTTCAACGGCGGTTGGGTCCTCGGCTACCTGGGACCGGTCTTCGCCGGCAGCGGCCTCTTTATGGAATACCTGTGGATTTATGTGTTCATCATCTCATTTTTGGCGGACATGGGCAATCGCGCGTTTAACGAACGCACGCGATACCGCTGGTTTGTCCCCCAGGGCGTCGTCGGATGGGTGGGCATCGAGATGCTCCGTAGCTTTCTCCCCATCGCCGGGACGTGGGGCTTCATCGCCTACACGCTGTATCGGCAGCCGTGGTTGATTCAGCCGGCCAGCATCTTCAGCATCTTCGGCGTGAGCGCGCTGATTATGCTGGTCAACTATGCGCTAGGACTGGGGGCCCTCACGCTCTACGACCGCTATCGGGCGCCAGAAGCCGACACGCCGACGCCACAGCCCGTCACGGTGCGTCGCTGGCTCATCGGCGCCGGAGCCACGCTTGCCGCGTG
Source organism: Chloroflexota bacterium (assembly GCA_019873645.1). Lineage (GTDB taxonomy): Bacteria > Chloroflexota > Anaerolineae > B4-G1 > SLSP01 > DSWT01. The sequence continues at coordinate 16,241 of JAIOAX010000046.1, forward strand.
GACCTTGCTGAGCCTGCTGCTCTTCCGCCGACCGACCACGCCGACGGTCAACGTCGCGGCGGTACAGCCGGGCGCCTCGGCGCTGCTCGCCGCGTTCGAGGGGCTGGATGACAAAGTCGCCGCGGTTTCGGCGCAGATGCTCGCGCAAACCCGTGAGGCCGCCGCGCGGGGCGCAGAACTCATCGTCTGGCCGGAAGGGGCCATGCCGTTTGATCCGCAGGTGGAAGACCGGCTCGGCTTGCGCGACCTGGCCCGCGAAACCGGCGCGCATCTGGCGGTCGGCTATGGCATTTTGTCAGACGCCGGGCTGCGCAACGAGGCCACCGTCATCAACCCCCAGGGTGAATTTCTGGGCGTCTTTGGCAAAGATCACCCGGTCACATTTGGCGGCGAGACGAGCCTGACGCGCGGGACGTATCCCGTGTACGACACCCCGCTCGGCAAGCTCGGCACCATCATCTGCTACGACCTTGATTTCACCGACACAGCGCGCAAGCTGGCGCGCCAGGGCGCGCAAATCATCGCCGTTCCCTCCAACGATTGGAGCGCCATCACCTACAAGCACTACACCCACCTCGTCTTCCGCGCCGTTGAGAACCGCGTGACGATGATCAAAGCCGACGGCAGCTTCGATTCGGCGGTCATTGATCCCTACGGGCGCATCCTGGCCCTGGAGACGCTTCCCGAAGGCGGCGCGGCCACCCTCGTCACCACAGCGCCGCGCGGCACGGCCAACGCGCCGGCCATCTTCCTGGGCGACTGGATCGGCTGGTTGAACCTGGCGGGTATGGTCTTCTTCACGTTTGGCAGTGGGTGGTTAGTTAAAAAAGCAGGAGTTGTGAAATGAAAATTGTTGTGACCGGGTCAATTGCTTTCGATTATTTGATGTCCTTCCCCGGCAATTTTATGGAACATATCAAGCCGGACAAACTCAACAAATTGAGTCTCAGTTTCCTGGTAGATGAAATGCGTAAGCAATACGGCGGGTGCGCACCGAATATCGCCTTCACGCTGGCGCTGCTCGGCGAGCGGCCCGTGGTGATGGGAACGGCGGGACAGGACTTTGGGGATTACCGCGCCTGGCTTGAGGCGCACGGCGTGGACACTTCCGGTGTGCGCATCATTCCCGACATGTTCACCGCGTCGTTTTTTGTCAGCACCGACCGGCAACATAACCAGATTGCTAGCTTCTACACCGGCGCGATGGCTTATGCCCGCGAGTTGTCGTTCTACGATGTGCAGGGGCCGGTAGACCTGACCATCATCTCTCCTAACGATCCACAGGCCATGCAAAAGTATCCGGTGGAATGTAAAGCCCTGGGCATCCCCTACATTTACGATCCCAGCCAGCAGATTGTGCGGCTGGACGGGGCGACATTACGGGAAGGTGTCGAAGGGGCGGATATGCTGATCGTCAATGATTACGAATACGAGCTGCTTAAGGATCGCACCGGCATGAGCGATGCGGACATGCGTGCGGCCGTGAAACGCGCCGTCATCGTCACCCGCGGCGAGCACGGCTCGCTGATTTGCGCCGACGGCGAGGAAATCAATGTGCCGGTCGTCCCCCCAAAACAGGCGCTTGATCCCACCGGCGTCGGCGACGCCTATCGTGCCGGCCTCATCAAGGGATTGGCGCTGGGGTTGCCGTGGCGCATCTGCGGACAGATCGGCGCCCTGGCCGCGACCTACGTGCTCGAAACGCCCGGCCCGCAGACGCACACTTATACCCTGGCAACATTCAGGGAGCGTTATAAGGCGACATTCGGAGATGACGCATTTACTGGTATAATCACAGGAGAACTATGAGGCGTTTACCGGGTGTCACCTGTGCTATTATAGAAATAACCATCAGACAAGTGGGGGTAGTAAATCAGAGATGCCTACCCATACGAAGGAGGAGGCTATGTTGAGCCTTAAAGATATTCCTGGTGATATCCAGGTCATTGAAAAAGAAGGGCAACCTGAATGGGCTGTGATTCCATATCCGGCCTACCAACGCTTGCTGGCGGAACTAGAGGCATTTCAATACAGGGACCTTTTTGAGCAGACCATAGATGAAGATGAATATGACGAAACGAAAGATGCGCTCATTGCTTTATTAAAAGGCCCCACAGACTTGGCCGAACGTCACGAAGAAATCCTGCGCGAAGCAGTGCAGCTATACAGCGGTTGGACGTGCAAAGAACCATTGAAATGATTGCCGTAGCCGACACAGGATTTGTTCTGGCCGTTGCCATTGCTACCGATCGCTGGCATAGCGAGTGTGTTGCCCTCTATCGCCAGCATCGGCGCATATATCTGCCGCAGACCGGTCTGTCAGAAACCGCCTACTTGTTGACGCGAGAGGGCGGAAACCTGACCACTGCTCGCTTCCTGGAAAATCTACCGCAAAGCAAATACAGGCTTGTTGCTCTGGCCGATGCCGATATCCAGATGGCAGCCAATTATCTCAAGCAATATGCAGATGCACGCCTTGACTTTGTAGATGTCTCTGTGGCTGTCATCGCAGAGCGTCTGGCCGTTCGCCGTATTTTGACGCTCGATCAACGTGATTTCAACATCTTGCGTCCAACGGTCTGGAAATACTTTGAATTGTTGCCTGGATAGCAAAGTGGAATCAACTCTAAACAAGAACAACCTGCAAGGAGTCAACAAACTAATGAAAAAATACCACGTCAAGGACTTAGATTTAGCCCCTTCCGGGCGGTTGCGCATGGAGTGGGCGGAGCGGGAGATGCCGGTGTTGCGGCAAATCCGCGAACGTTTTGCGGTGGAGCAGCCGCTCAAGGGCGTGCGCCTGTCGGCGTGTCTCCACGTCACCACCGAAACCGGCAATCTGGCACGCGTGCTCCAGGCCGGCGGCGCGGACCTCGTCCTGGTTGCCAGCAACCCCTTGAGCACCCAGGACGATGTGGCGGCGGCGCTCGTCACCTACGACGAGATTCCCGTCTACGCCATCAAGGGCGAAGACAACGCCACCTACTACGAGCACATCCACGCCGCGCTGGATCACCGGCCGCACATGACGATGGACGACGGAGCCGACCTGGTCAGCGTCCTGCACAAAGAGCGCCGCGAAGCGCTCGGCAACATCATCGGCGGGACCGAGGAGACGACCACCGGCGTCATTCGCCTGCGGGCTATGGCGAAAGAGGGCGCGCTGGAGTACCCCATCATCGCCGTCAACGACGCGATGACCAAACACCTGTTCGACAACCGCTACGGTACCGGCCAGTCCACCCTCGACGGCATTATCCGCGCGACCAACGTGCTCATTGCCGGCAAAACCGTCGTCGTTGCCGGGTACGGCTGGTGCAGTCGCGGGATTGCGATGCGCGCTAAGGGGATGGGCGGCAATGTCATCGTCACCGAGGTTGATCCGCTCAAGGCGCTCGAAGCGGTGATGGACGGTTTCCGCGTGATGCCGATGCTCGAAGCGGCGCCCATCGGCGACATCTTCGTCACCTCCACGGGCGACATCAACGTGGTGGATCGGCAACATTTTGCAGTGATGAAGGACGGCGCCATCGTCTGCAACTCCGGGCACTTCAACGTGGAGTTGAACCTGCCCGCATTGGCCGAAATGGCCGTCGGCGCGCCGCGGCGGATTCGCCCCTTTGTCGAACAGTATACACTGGCCGATGGACGGCGGATCAACGTCTTGGGCGAAGGCCGCCTGGTGAACCTCGCCGCCGCCGAAGGCCATCCTAGCGCGGTGATGGACATGTCCTTCGCCAACCAGGCATTGTGCGCCGAGTACATGCGCGTCCACGCCGACGAGTTGGAACACACCGTCTACGCCGTCCCCGAGGTCATTGATCAGACCATCGCCCGGCTCAAACTGGCGGCTATGGGCGTGAAAATTGACGAGTTGACCGAGGAACAAAAACGGTATCTGGAATCCTGGCGGGAAGGGACGTAGAACAGCCGATGTGAGCGTGGAACTTGTTGCGGGTGGCCTGAGACAATCAACAAATCACTAAATCAGCACATCTGATAACCGCAGATCATCACGGCGGACAATGCCGCCCATGGTCACATGCTCGGCAATCTCACGCAAAGTTTGTCCGGTTTCGGGATGGCGGTATTCCGGCGCCAGGTCGGCGAGCGGCACGGCAAGATGCGCATACTTGAGGATGTCGGGGTCAGGAATGTGGCATGAACCGATGTCCAGGATGTCTGTGTTGTACAGGGCAATGTCCAGAGCAATGGTGCGCGGGGAATGCTTGTCTGATGTGTGCACGCGCCCCAGTTGCTGCTCGATATCCAATAGTACCTGGTCTTTCAAATCCGCTGCCGCCAATGGCGTCTCGAGCAACACGGCTGCGTTAAGGAAGTTTGGCTGATCCAGATTGCCGATGGGGAGCGTCTCATAAACCGGGGAGACCGCCAGCAAGGTGCAGCGTTCTGTCAGTAGCCGCGTGGCGGAGAGCAAGTTTTCTTCGGGATGAATGTTGGAACTCAGCGCCACGAAAACGCGATGGGGCCGTTCTAACATATCGGCGCGGGTACGATAGATTTCTACACCGACGGAACGGGCAAAGCGCAGTGCTCCGGGTTTTTCTACTCGCACCTGTGCCGCTTCAACGCGCGGGTCGGTGAAACAAACCTGTGCGATTTCTGCCGCCAGCCGCTCCACGGTGAAAAAACGCGAGGCTTCTACCAGGGCAATCACTTGTTTGGTGAGGGTACGATAGTTCACAGTATCGGCAATTTGATCGGAGATGCCGGCAGGGCGCAAATCTGTGAAAAGGGTCATGTTGATCAGCACGTCCTGCCGGTTGCGGCGCTCCTCGTCGTTAATTCCGATGATCGTTCTTAGCGACAGGTCTTTGATGTAAATCTGGTCGGGCATGCCGTCCTCCTGTTAATTGTGCTTCAATTTTTGAACATTCGTCCGTGACAGTGCTTGAACTTCCTGCCGCTCCCGCATGGACACGGATCGTTGCGCCGGGCGTGTGCCAAGCGCGCCGTCAGTTCCGCCTCTTCTTGAGCCAGACGCTGCATTACACTGGCGGGGGCGCGGCGCTGCCGTAATGCCTCGGCCATCATCCGCATGGGACGCTCAATGTGGGTGAAGAAGGCTTTGTAGCCCGCACAGAGATAGTTGAGTCCCGGTGCCCCGTTAGCCGCGACCAGGAGGCGGTCTTTGGGACAGCCGCCGTTGCAGATAAAACGCACTTCGCAGTCAAGACACTGCTGCGGAAGCGTGTCACGCTTGGCTTGCCCGAACGCCCGCTGCGTCTCTGAGGCAACCATCTCGGTGAGCGGCGTCTCCATAATGTTGCCGAGGCGGTAGCGCGGCTCGACAAAGTGATCGCAGGCATAGAGGTCGCCGTTGTGCTCCAGCGCCAGCTCCAGGCCGCACGTCGGCTCGCAGACGCACAACCCCGGCCTCTCGCCTGCCCACGCGGCCAGCGCCACATCGAAAATTTGCACGTAGACGCGCCCTACGTCGTGGCGTACCCACTCGTCGAATACGCCGCTGAGAAAATCCCCGTATTGCTGCGCAGTGACAGAATGTGCGGTGAGTGCCGTCCCTTCTTGATCGCCGGCGTCGTTGACGCGTCGCACGATGGGGATGAACTGGATGAACTGCGCCCCTACCTCATCGCGGAAAAAGCAGTAGACCTCAAGGGGGTGAGCAGCGTTGGCCTGATGCACGGTACAGAGGATGTTGTACGCGACGCCGTGCTTCTGAAGGATATCTCGCCCGCGCATCACCCGTTCCCACGTGGGCGCGCCGCCCTTGTCGCGGCGGTAGGCGTCGTGCAACGCCTGCGGCCCATCCAGGCTCAGCCCGATGAGGAAGTTGTGAGCTTTGAAGAATTCGCCCCACGCCTCGTTCAGCAGTGTCCCGTTGGTTTGCAGCGCGTTGACAATGCGCATCCCAGGACGGCGGTACTTTTCCTGCAAGGCGACGGCGCGCGCGAAGAATTCGATACCCATCAACAGCGGTTCGCCGCCTTGCCAGCCAAACGTGACCTCCGGGACGCGCTGCGCCTCAATGTACTGCCGGGTGAAACTGTCCAGCACCGCGTCGGGCATGCGAAAATCGCTGCCGGGGTACAACTTCTCTTTGGGAAGGTAGTAACAGTAGCTACAGTTGAGATTGCACACCGGCCCGCGCGGCTTCACCATCACATGAAACGCACGCGGGCCGGCGTTGGAACGTTCCGACGTTTGCACACTCAAACGGTCCAACGCTTATTGATAGCCGCCGCTGGTCTCGACGAGGCCGCGTTGCTTGCGGATTTGCTCTTCGTAGCCGCTGGCCCAATAAGCGGCGATAGGATCCACCGGCACGCCCATTTCCTCGCGGACGACGGCCAGCAATGGGCGGACATCGTAGCGGAAGGCCTCGGTGAGGATACGGTGCGCGCCCAGGACGTCGCCGGCGGCCTGCGCGGCGGCCAGTTGCGGACGCGGCACGAGCAACGCTTTCGCATACGCCTCCTGGCAGTTGAGCACCGAGTAGATCATCGGCGCCAACTTGCCCTCGATGGCATGCGACTGGTCAATCATATAAGCGACGTTGAGGGCCGTGGTGTGTGCCGGTTCGGAAGCGCCCAGTTCGGCATCGGTCAGCTCGTTGTAGATGAGAAACAGCTCATAAGGATTGACCGTCCCTACGATCAGATCATCATCCGCGTACTTGCGGTTGTTGAAATGGAACCCGCCTAGCTTGCCCTCGTCGAGCAAGAAGGCCACGATTTGCTCAATGTTGACGCCCGGCGCGTGGTGTCCCAGGTCCACCAACACCTGCGCCTGCTCACCGAGCTTGAGACTGAAGGCATACGCAGTCCCCCAATCGGGGATGTCGGTGTTGTAGAACGCCGGCTCGAACAGCTTGTATTCGATGAGCATACGCCCGCCCGCCGGCAGGTGCGCGTAGACTTGCCGCAGTCCCTCCTCGAAGCGCCGCTTGCGCCCGCGCAGGCTGTCCTGTCCGGCGTAGTTCGTCCCATCGGCGAACCACAGGCTCAGGTCGCGGCTGCCGGTTTTGGTCATAATCTCACAACACTCCAGGATGTGATCCAACGCCATCTCGCGGATGCCGGGGGCGGGGTTGCCGAAGGACCCCAGCCGGTATTCATCATCCTGGAAGACGTTGGGATTGATCGCACCCAACTTGATGCCCTGCGCTTCGGCATACTCGCGCATAGCGGCATAGTCGTTATCCTCCGGCTTGTCCCAGGGAATATGCAGTGCCACCGATGGCGCAATGCCGGTCATCTTGTGGACCATCGCCGCATCGTCAATCTTATCGCGGGTGGTGACGGCGGCGCCCGGCCATGCAAACGCCTTGAAGCGCGTGCCGCTGTTTGCGTAGCCCCACGAAGGCGTCTCGATTTTCTGCGCCTTCAGCCGCGCTTTCACGGTCTCGATATCAATCCCTTTGCGCGTGACCTCTTCGACGAACAGTGCATACATGGCTCGATAATTCATAAGTCCTCCGTTAGTCTGATAGCCGTCAGTCAGATAGTCAGAGATGAGGTGGGACAAATTGGCAAGGCACTAGACAGTGGATTCATACGAGAGTTCAACCATTGGCTTGCTACTGGCGGTGGATGGCGGCAAGTGCCGGATAGTAAAGCGCCACTTTATCGAGCAATTCCCCGACCTGGATGGGTTTGGAGAGATAATCATCGCAGCCGGCCGCCAGGAAACGTTCGCGGTCGCCTTGCATTGCGGAAGCCGTGATGGCGATCACCGGAATATGGCGCAGTTCCGGATCGGCTTTGATGCGCCCGACGACTTCGATGCCGTCTATCTTGGGCAATCCGATATCAAGGAGCACCAGTGGCGGCTTTAATTCCTGAACCATACGCAAGCCGCTTTCGCCGTCTTCGGCTTCGATGAGCGTATAGCCGCGGCGTTCCAAAGTCCTGCGCACCAGACGCCGATTGTGGGGGTTGTCCTCGATATACAGGACCGTTTTTTGTTCCATAACGTCATCCTCAGTTGCGTGGTTACGGTTTTTGGGCCTCCCGCAGTCCTTATCACACACATAACACCCCTTATTATAGGACAAGCTGCCATTTTGTCCACATTGGGACAAACTGGCAGCTTGCCTATGCACCCCAACCCCTAACTATTGACGGGTTCCCGTCCCCATCCGATATCTATTTATACCATACCACAATTTACCGCTTTGTACGTTTGCGTTGTGTGGCAATTGTGTAGCAATTGTGTTGAAACGTTGCGGTTTATTCCGGCAGAATGGACTCAATGTGGGCCAACAGACTGCTGCGATCCAGCGCGCCTTTTTCCCAGAAGGAATCGGCCAGCGCGGTCAGCCGCAAACGGGTGGCCATGTCAATCTCCTTCGCCGAGATGACGATGACTGGGACTTCGCGCGTCTCCGGCAGCTCTCGCAATTGCTCTAGCAGCCTTTCGCCGGGGATGTCGGGCAGCATCAGATCGAGGAGAATGAGATCGGGTTTGGTGCGTGCGATCACCTGCAAGGCTTCCTGAGCGGAATGGGCTTCGTCAATCGCAAAACGTTGGCGCGCCTGGAACAGCCGATGCAGCAAGCGCGCATCCGAAACGTTATCGTCAACGATCAAGATGTGCGGCTGCTGGGCCTGTCCGAATATCGGTTCAAACGCCGGCGCGGCTGCCGCGCCGCCTGCTTCGGTTTTGGGCGATAACTCGACGCTATCGCCCAGCAGGCTCACCACGTGGCCGACCAGTTCCTGGGGGCCGAAGCTGCCCTTCTGCCAGATGGACTGGGTGTGCCGCCGCAGGCGTTCCCACTCTTCGGTCGAAAGCGTCTTGGCCGAGACGATGATGACCGGAATATGTTGGGTGCGCGGGTCGGCCTTGAGCTTCTCGATGATGGTGAAACCGTCCATCCCGGGGATGGTCAGATCGCACACAACCAGATCGGGAAGCCGCTGGCGCACCAGGTCAAGGCCGTCCGGGCCGTTGTGCGCTTCAAAGATGCGGTAATTTTTGTAACGCAGCAACAGCCGGCGCAGCAAACGGCTGTCGTGCGGGTTGTCGTCAATGATAACAATCGTGGTAATTTGCTCGTCGAGTTGTTCCAGTGTGGCGATCAGACCGTCGGTCGAATAGCCGGATAGCTTATCGGTTGGGATACCCGCAGGCGGGGACATTTGCAGATGGAAGGCATAGCGGTCTTCGAGAGCGTGTTTTTCGGCGCTGAAGGTGTGCCCGGAGCAGTTGACGACGACACATTCATCGGCCTGGATGATATGGTTTTCAATGAGCTTCTCCAGGCCGGCGAAAGCCACACTGGCCGCCGGTTCCATCGAATAGCCCTCGATGCGCGCAACGCGGCGCATGGCGCGGAAGGCGTCCCCATCGGCGACGGCCACCATTGCGCCGCCGTAACGGTCATTGGCTTGCTTCAGGATTTCGTAAGCCAATCCGGGTTTGCCGGTTGAGAGCACGGTGATCAACGTATCCGGGATGACCGGTTCGGCCTTATCCAGCCCTCTTTCCCAGGCGCGCACCATCGGCGCGCATCCCTCGGCCTGAATGATGCCGAGTTTGGGGACGCGCGCAATGAGACCGGCCGCATACAGCTCCTCGAAACCTTTGAGGACGCCCAGCGGCCCGATGCCGCCGGAGACGGCCTGCAAGTACCAGTCGGGCGCGCGCCAGCCCAATTGTTCGACGATTTCCAGGGCAAGCGTTTTCATGCTCTCCTTGCCGGGGATGGATTTGGCGCCGGCGTCCTGGTAAATGCCGCGCCGTTCGGCAAAGTCGGCGGCGACTTGTTTGGCCTGGTCGTAGGTGCCGGTGATCTTCACGACTTCCGCGCCGTACAATGCCAGTTCGCGCATTTTTTCCGCCGGTACGCTGCTGGGCAGGAAGACCCAGAATTTGATACCCGCGCGGGCGCAATAGGCAGCATACGCAGCGGCGGCGTTGCCGGTGGAAGCCAAAACCAGTTCCTTAATCCCCTGCGCTTTGAGCACGCTGGTGGTAAACGCGGCCTGGCGATCTTTGAACGAGCCGGTCGGTTCGCGCCGTTCGTCCTTGATCCAGATTTGCCCGCGCGCATTGCGGGCTTCGCCAAAGCCCAACTCCATTTCCAGTCCCCGGGCGCGGGTCAGGGGCGTCCACCCTTCGCCGCCCATCGAGACAAAGGTGAAGTCATCGGGGAAGGGCAGCAGCTCGCGGTAACGCCACAAGTCGTAGGGACGGGCGGCCAGTTGGGCGCGCCAATCCCGGGGCAGGGCGGCGACGTCGTAGCAGGCATCCATCCATGCTCCGCCGCACGCCGAACAGCGCAACGTGTACAGGTCCGCCGGCATTTGGTGTCCACATTCCAAACATTGAATCGCGTTAAACAGGCTGTGCATTTTTCCCTCTCCGAATGGCTAGGCCCCGGAACAGGCCACCACGGTGTAGATTTCGGCCAACTGCCGATAATTTTTCAGCTCCGGTATTTCCACCGGGCACACTTCCACCTGCTCGCGCAATGCCTGATAGGTGCGTCCCTCGATTAAAATTTGTCCGGGTTCGGCGTATTCCTGCAAACGTTTAGCCATATTGGCCGTCTGGCCGATGACGGTATAGTTCATAATCCGTTCGGAACCGATGTTGCCGACGATGGCCTCACCGGTGCAGATGCCGATCCCGATCCCGCGCAACTCACCCAACAAGGGGTCGCGGGCCTGCAATTGAACAAAGCGTTCCTGCATCGCCCAGGCCGTGTGCAACGCTTGTAAGGGGTAGTCCGCGGAGGGGACCGGCGCCCCATAGAAGGCCATAATCGCATCCCCCAGGTATTTGTCGAGGGTGCCGTTGTGTTGAAAGACCGGCTCGGTCAGGTGGGTAAAGATGTGGTTAAGCATATCGGTCACCTGGCGGGGGGCATGACGTTCGGAGAAACTCGTGAAGCCGCGGATATCGGCAAACAGCACGCTGACCTCGCAGCTTTGTCCCCCCAGGTGTAGATTTTGATCGGGATTGCTCAGGATGATATTGGCAATATCCTCGGAAATATAACGGGTGAGAACACGCTCCAGGAGTTTATTTTTGGTCTGCAATTCGTCGTGCAGACGCTTGATCCGCAACAACGAGCGCACCCGCGCCCGCAATTCGATGGAAATAAACGGCTTGCTCAGGAAATCATCCGCGCCGGCTTCCAGACCTTGCAGTTTGATCTTGACTTCGTGCAGCGAGGTGATGATTAAAACCGGGATGGCCTGACCCTCCGGCGTTTCGCGCAACTTTTTCACGAAAGTCAGCCCGTCCATCCGCGGCATAATGACATCGGTGATGATCAAGTCCGGGGAAAGCTGCGGAATCAATTCTAAAGCCTCTACGCCGTCGTGGGCTTCGACGAGATTGTATCCTTCAGGGGCTAACATCGAATGTAACAGACGCTGGTTGCTCTGGTTATCGTCAACGGTCAGAATGGTAAATGGTTTCGTCATCTGGTTTCTCTCGCTAACTTGCTCAAACTCATTTGACCAACAAAAGGCTTGCGAAGGCCCCCCCTCTACCCTAATTATAAGGTTTCGGGGAACCTTCGCAAGGCGTCATTGGATTACAGATGGGGGACTGTACCGTTAAAGACTGCCCCGCCTAATCCTCCTCGATCGCCGGTTCGGCGGCGCGAATCGGCAAGTACACAGAGAAGGTGCTGCCTTTCCCTAATTCACTCTGTACTTCAATCCGCCCCCCATGCATCTCGACCAGGTGCCGGGTGATCGGCAATCCCAGGCCGGTGCCCTCGGCGCGGCGGGTGAAGGAGCCGTCCACCTGCCGGAATTTCTCGAAGATGGTCTCCAGGTCGGCGGGAGCGATGCCGATGCCGGTGTCACTCACGCTAAAGCAAATGTTGTCGTCGCTGCGATAAGCGCGCAGTGTGACACCACCCTGCTCGGTGAACTTGGCTGCGTTGGAGATGAGGTTATTGAGAATTTGCGTCACCCGAATTTGATCGGCCCAGATGGGCGGCAAATCCTCTGCGACTTCAACATTGAATTCCAGGTTTTTGTTTAAGAACAGTCCCGCATTGTTGCTTTGCACCTGCTCGATCAACGCGCCGACTTCGATCTGCTCTTTGTGCAACTGCATGCGCCCGGCTTCGATCTTAGCCAGATCGAGGATGTCGTTGATCAGGCTCAGCAGGTGCTTGCCGTTGGTGTCAATGGATTGCAGGTCTTCGTAGCTTTCCTCGTCAATCTGGCCTTCCAGGTCCAGCAGGAGCAGTTGCGTGTAACCCAGGATCGAGTTGAGCGGCGTGCGCAGCTCGTGGCTCATGTTCGCCAGGAACTCGCTCTTGAGACGGTCTACCTCGCGCAGCCGTTCGGCGACGTTCTGCGTTTCCTCGAACAGGCGGGCGTTTTCCAACGCAATGGCGATTTGGCGCGCCAGGGTGGTCTTAATCGCCACATCCGCTTCGGTGAAGCGCCCCACGCGCGCCGATTGTACATCCAAGACACCCAGTACGCGCTCCCCGGCGATAATCGGAATCGCCATTTCCGCAGCCGTATCCGGCAGCAGCGGGTTGGGCAGGAAGTCCGGCGCGGCGCGCACGTCGTTTTCGATAACGCCGCTGCGGGTGCGGAAAGCGCGCGCCACCAGCGAACGTTCCCGATCCGCCGGGATGCGCCAGCCCTGCGCCTTCATTTGCCGTCCGGCTTCGCCGGCGCCGGCGGCCAATACCAGCTCGTTCTCTTTTCCATCATATAGATAGATATGCGCATGGTACAGGTCAAACCGCTCTTTGGTCAAATCTACCACATTTTGCAGCAGGACCTCGGGTTGCAATGTGCTGGCAACCGCCGTGCTCACCTCGGCCACCGTTTGTAGCTCGGTCGCGCGCTTCCGAATCTCGGCCTCTGCCTGCTTGCGCTCGGTAATGTCAACCACACTCGACCAGATGAAGGGTTCACCTTCCCGCTCGATAATCAGGCCGGAGAGCAGCACCGGTACCAGATGGCCGTCTTTATGGATGTATTCCTTCTCATAAGGGCCATAGCGTCCGGTTGTCTGTAAAAGACGCAGTTGTTCCTGCTCTTGTGCGGCATATTTCTCCGGTGTGATATCCCAGTAGCTTAATTCAAGCGTCTCTTCGATGGTGCGGCCGATGATCTTCGCGTAGGCCGGGTTGATGTCTACCAGCTTCCCATCCATCCGCGCCAGTGCCAGACCGATCGGCGATTCCTGGAAAAGACTGCGGTTGTAACGTTCGCTCTCCAATAACGCGCGCTCGGCCAGCTTGCGCTCGGTAATGTCGCTCATAATCGTCGCCAGGTATTGGAGATTGCCGGAGGCATCCAGAATTGGGAAGATGGTCTGCTCTACCGGGATCATTACCCCGTCCGTGCGCCGCAGGGTGTTCTCACCGCGCCAGAGACCGGTGCGGATAGCCGTAGGGATGCCTTCTTCTTCAACCAGACGTAGCCCTTCCGCATCGTGAGAGTCGGCAATGACTTTGCCGATGAAGTCTTCCGGTTTTTCAAATCCCAACAATCGTGCGCCGGCCGGGTTAATGTACACCAACTTGCCGGTCAAATCGGCCAGCGCGATGAAGTCGCTGGAATTGTTGAGGATGGCAACCTGGCGGTTGATTGCTTCCTGCGCCGCCCGTCGGTCGGTGATGTCGTAGAAGCTGGAGAGCATTGCGGGAGTTCCCTCAAATTCAATCGGTTCAACGGAGAGGCTGACCCAGAAGGGCGTTCCATCGGCCTTCTTAACCCGCACCTCGAAATCGCGCACCCGTCCTTCCTCCTGGAAGTGGGCCAACATCACCTTGCGGTCTTCGATATTCACATACAGATCCCAGGCTTGATAGCGCGCTAATGCCTCAGCAGGAATGTCGAATAGCGCGTGGAAGCGCGGGTTTGCGTAAGGCATCTCGCCATTGGGGCGACTGATCAACAGCGCCACCGGCGAAGATTCGAGGATCAAACGTTGTCGTTCAACAGCCGTCTGAATCTCTTTATACAAACGGGCATTTTCCAGCGCCGTGGCGATCTGTTCGGCCAGGGTGGTTTTGATGAAAACATCTTCCTCGGTGAAGCGCCCTACACGGTTAGCTTGCACATCCAGCACCCCCAGTACGCGCTCGCCGGCCATAATCGGGACTGCCATTTCCGCAGCCGTGTCTGGCAGCAGGGGGTTGGGCAGGAAGTCCGGCGCGGCGCGCACATCGTTGACGATGACGCCCTGACGGGTGCGGAAAGCGCGCGCCACCAGTGAAGTTTCGCTGTCGGCGGGGATGCTCCAACCTCGATCAACCATATACCGTCCGGCTTCGCCGGCGCCGGCGGCCAGCTTCAACATAAGGCTTTCTTGATCGTAGAGATAGATGTGCGCATGGTACAGATCAAACCGCTCTTTGGTCAATTCCGAGACCTGCCACAGCAATTCTTGTGGGTCAAGGCTGGCGGCGGCGGCCGCGCTCACTTCGGCCACCGTTTGCAGCTCACGGGCGCGCTTTTGAATCGCTTCGCGGGCTGCCAATTCAGCGGTGATGTCGCGGAAGGTGACCACTGCGCCCAAAATGACGCCATTTTCATCCCTGATGGGCGTGCTGGTGTAGGCAACCGGGAAACTGTGGCCGTCTTTATGCCAGTAGATTTCGTCCTCGCCGGCATGCGTCTCGCCATCGCGATAGGCAGCGTAAACTTTACATTCCTCGGCCGGATACTCGCTGCCGTCGGCGCGGTGATGGTGGATCAGGTGATGATGCATTCCACCGACGAGTTCTTCAGCCGTATAGCCGAGCATCCTGGTCGCCGCCGGGTTGACGAAGACGGTCACCCCGTTCTGGTCCACCCCGAAGATCCCTTCGGCAGCGGAGTCAAGCACCAGTTTATTCTGCCGCGCCAGGGTGCGGATGGCCTCTTCGGCGCGCCGTTGGCTTTCAAACAGGCGCGCGTTATCCAGCGCGGTGGCAATCTGCGCGGCCAGAGTAGCGAACGTGTCACGCTCAGCCTGCCCAAAGCGGTTGGGTTGATCGTCCTGGATGTCGAGCACGCCGAGTACGCGATTGCCCACAATTAGCGGCACCGAAAGCTCCGAGCGCGTTTGTGGCAACAGCGGGTTAGGCAGGAAATCGGAATCCAGCGCGGTATCGTTGACCACCTGGGTCGCCTGTTCGCGGGCCGCGCGGGCTACACGACTGTGCTCGCGGCTGAGCGGAATACTATGCCGCCGCTCTTTAAGCACCCGTCCCACTTCACCGGAGCCGGCGCGCACCACCAGTTCCTGGGTCTCCTCATCCAGCAGGTAGATATGCGTATGATAGAACCCAAAACGGCTGCGCAGGAGTTCCACCGTCTCACTCAACAGGTATTCGGGATCGAGGATGGTACTGAGACGGCGGCCAATATCGGCGGCGATGCTGAGCTGGTTGGTAAAGACGGTGAGCGCTTCGGTGCGTTCGGCAACGCGGGTGAAAAGTTGGGCGTTCTGGAACATCAAACCGATCTGCCCGATCATCGTCTCAAACAAAGCAACCGTGTCCGCGTTGAAAAAGCCGATATCGCGGCTTTGCGCATCCAGTGCCCCTAAGACTTCGTCACCCACTTTGAAAGGCACTACCAGCTCCGAACGGGTATCGGGCAGCAATGGATTGGGGAGGAAGTTTGGATCGGCCTTGACATCGGCGACCAGCACCGGTTGTCCTTCGCGGATGCAAGTCGTCACCAGCGAGACGCGCTCCATCGGGATAAAGTGCTTGCGCGCCAGCAACTGTTGCCCGGCGAAACCGGTGCTTTGCCGCAAAATGGCATTTTCTTTCTTTTCATCCAGGAGATAGACTTGTACGTGATACAGATTGAAACGGTCGCGGATAAGATTAACCACCAGGGCCAACAACTCATCGGTGTTAAACGCGCCGCCGGCCGAAAAGACCACCTGAAGCGCACGCTGGTTGGCCTCTAACTGCGCAGTGCGTGCCTGCACCTGCTGGTTGCTGGTTTGTAAGTCCTGGATGGAATCTTCCAGCCGCTCAACCATCGTATTGAGCGCATTGGCAAGCACACCGATTTCGTCGGTACGTTCAAGCGCCGGAGGTTTGACGGCAAAATTTCCGGCGGCGATAGCCTGTGCCGTCTCCGTCAAGCCGATGATAGGGCGCACCAGGCGACCGGAGAGGGTGGTCCCGACGACGGCCGCGATAAGCGCGACAGCGGCGATCAAGCCCAGGCTGCCGATGATAACGGTGTTGCGCAACCGGTAGACCGGCTGCAAGGCTTCGGTCCGATCAATTTTAGTCGCCAGCGCCCACTTGAAATCACCACCGGCGATGTTCACCGGTCCCCAGGCATTGAAAACCGGCACGCCGCGATAGTCGGTAATCAGATCGCCGTCGTTGAAGTTGCCGCCCAATGCCGAGTGGATGGCGACGGTATCCAGTTTGGTGGTCAACAGCCACGGGCCGGGCACCATCCGCAGCGAGCTGCGGGCGAGCTTATCGGGCCCGGCAAGCAAAACCTCGCCGGTGTTGCCCAGGCCGGTGTAGTTGCTCACGATAGCTTCCAGAGGCTCCTGTGGCAACTGCACGGCCACGATTAACTCCACGATGCCCGCGTCTACCAGGGGTTGCGCGGCAAAGGCGGCCGGTTGGCCGCCGCTCGGCGCATAGAAAGCAAAGTCGGTGATGCCGTATTGTTTGGTTCTCAGCACTTGCGCCACCAACTGTCCCAGGTTGCTGTCTTTATACGGGCCGGTCAGTAAGTTGCTCTCGAAATCCTTCTCACGTTTGACGGAATAGAATACGAACCCATCCGGTTGGATTAAGAGCAGGTCATAGTAACCATACTCTTGAATATATTTGACATAAAAATCCCCAGCTTCAGCAATTTCCGGGGCAAAGTTTTCCTTCGCATTGCCGGTCGTCAAGATCGCCCAATCCAGATCGGGGAGATTGAGTGGTTCATACACGGCCAACTCGTACGCCCTGGTGCTGCCAGGAGCAATGAGCGCGCCGCTCCCCTCGAACGCCCGGACATTGTAGGCCGTCTCCGGGCGGGGATCGCCAATCTTACCTGTCTTAACCACCCGGTCACTACGATAGTGATACCCTGTTTCCTCTTTAGCGATCAAAAAAGTTTCGGTGCTCGGTTTCAAACCAGTGCGCTCTTGTACGATGGCGTTGAGCGGCGCAAACGGCAACTGATAAACCAGGATGCCGATCTGAACGGTGCCACTGTATACCGGTGCGCCGATGAACATTGCCAGTTCATTGCCCATCGGCCCCACATCGGCAATAAACGCCTTGCCGGCCGGCGCCTGGCGTAAGGTCTTGTACATTTTTGCCAGGGGACTGTCTTTGTACGCTCCTGCGGCAAGACTGGTGGCAAAGACATCACTTTTGCGCAGGCTATAGACCACATCGCTGTGCATATCCAGGAGCAACACATCAGGATAGTTATGGAGTCGCGCATAGTTTGTGAAAAAGCCGTGTTGCTCGCGGTGCGCCTGGGTATACAGGCTGCGGTCGTTGGCGTCATCGAGCAACTCTTTCCCTTGATACAATGCACGGACGCGTTGCTCGCCGAGGATGTGGTATCCCTCTTCCAGCGCGGCCGTGCCCACAACGACGCTGGGGTCGGAAGCGACATCCAGCACATCGGTCTGCCAACCCTGGAAAAGTTGTTGAAGCGCGAGGGCTTTAGTGTGATTGACGGCGGTGAGTTTATCTACCGCATTTTTACGTAACACCTCTACCGTGGTCAGCAGGGTGTTCATATCATTTTGTACCTCGACAAAATGAGTCTCGACGGCGCGTATGCGGTCGTTGCGCACAGTAACCAGTTGCTGATACGTCTTGGCCTGCAAGGCACTCTGGGCGCGATTGAGGCTGAACCAGGTCAGCACGACGGCCACCAGGATCACAGATAACACCGATAACAACAAGGTGGCAGCGTTAAATTGGACGCGAATCGAGCGATTAAACCAATCCAATAAAGTATTTCCAGAAGCATCGGCAGACTGCATTTTTGCGCGTTGGGACATTTTTTACTTCCTCATTACACTATTTAACTCATTAAAAGCTTGAACAGTTCATGAAGTGGTTTCCACAGACGTTAGGCGACTGACTAGATGGACCAAATCAACGATATTGACCGGCTTTTCCAACAGAAAATCGGCCCCTATTTCCTCGACAATATCAGAATAGCCGGTCTCACCGGTAATCATCACAATTTGAGTTTTGTTTTCCTGCAAGCGATCATACTTTTCACGGATCAAATCGGTGCCTTTGTCGCGCCCAATATGAATATCGCACAACAGCACATTGAACTGTTCACGATCCAAAAGGTCGTAAGCCTCTTGTAACACACCGGTAGAATGGACCAGGTATCCGGCACGGCTGAGGGCTTTGGTATACAAGCGCCGCAGGTCGTCGTTATCCTCTATGACCAAAACCTCAAAAGGGGACCTTTCGGACCCCGCGACCGTTCGATTGACAATTTCACGAATCTGTTTGACCGTTGAAGGTTTATCCACCACTCCTGCAAAATTAAGCTGCTTCGCCTGTTCGTGGAGTTCCTCGTTGCCGTAGGCGGTCAGCATAATGATATGGGTCTGGGGCGAAATGCCCCGCACGGCCCTTGCCAGATCGAGGCCGTCCATACCCGGCATGCGATAATCGGTGATCATCAGGGTATAAGGGTGTTGTTGGAATTTCGCCAGTGCCTCCTCGGCGCTACTACAGGTATCTACACTGTAATCCTTGCCGAGTTTTTCCAGGCCGGCCGATAATGTAAAAGTGACCGATGGATCGTCGTCAACGATCAAAATACTTTTAATCTGGCTCATTTGCAATTAACTCCGTTCGCCAAGACCAGTCCACGGCGGCGCAAATAACTTCGCAGTTAAATCGCTCTCTCATCGCTCAAAGGGGAACGCCAGTTCCCCGTGTGGTCTTCGACGTTCCCGTTATATTGGCTACGCAGCATCCACGTCCGGCATAACACACCCAAGCCGCAGATCTGCCGATCCGCTTCAAACCTCGGCTGCATTTCAACTTCGGGACAAACCTTACTGTGGCCGGTCTCTGACCGTGCCACTGCGGGATCAATCGCTGCGCAGGCGCGGTCTGGAGACCGGCCTGAGCAGCATCCAGT
Source organism: Chloroflexota bacterium (assembly GCA_019873645.1). GTDB lineage: Bacteria > Chloroflexota > Anaerolineae > B4-G1 > SLSP01 > DSWT01. Next base: position 35,314 of record JAIOAX010000046.1, read on the forward strand.
AGCCGTAGTTGATAAATCGCCCCCGTCCTGAAATGCACCCCAAGCCTCGCCGATCCGCTTCAAGCTTCGCTGACCAGTGCAGGATTTCCCCCACGATGGACTCGCCGACCGTCAGGTCGTTGCTGAAGCCTGATTAAGCGACAGCGTTTCTAACGCCACATCGCGGATTTCGGCCATCCGCACGGGTTTGTTCAGCACCTTTTGAATCGCCACGGCGGCCTCGGGTTCCTGGATCAGATCGTAACTATAGGCGGTAATCATGATGATGCCGGTAGTTGGATAATGCTGCCGGATATAGGAAGCCAGAGTCACGCCATCGAGATCGGGCATTTTGTAATCGGTGATGAGCAGATCGAACGGCTGTTGCTCAAAAAGCTGCAAGGCCTGCTGCCCACTCAGGCTCACCGCGACTTCACAATTGGGCAGTTTTTCCAGTCCCTCGCGCAAGGTCAAAGCCACAAATTCTTCATCGTCCACAATCAAAATACGGCGTTTGGAATCCGTAGCCGGAGAAACGGGTTGGGCTTCTTCGAGGGTTACCATGATCGGCAATTTGATGGTAAAGCAACTCCCTTCACCGGGACGGCTTTGCACTTCCACGCGCCCGTTATGCGCGCTCACAATCTGCCCCACCAGCGTTAGTCCCAATCCTAACCCACCGTACATACGGGTTGTGGAACCGTCCAATTGACGAAACGGTTGGAAAAGGTACGGCAAGTCTTCTTCAGCGATCCCGATACCCGTATCGCTTACCGAAACATTGACCCAGTCCTGGTCAGCCCACACCCGCACGCTCACCTGACCGCCATAAGGGGTGAATTTGAAAGCGTTTTCGAGCAGACATTCAATCGCCAGTTGCAGTTGCTCACCGTCGCCGATAACACCAGGCAAATCAGGGAGGATGTCAAATTCAAGATGGATGCCGGCCTCTACGGCCTTAGCGCGTTGCGCTTCGGCCATTTGCGCCACCAAAACCGCCAGCGACAGGGGCTGGCGGACGTATTGTTGCGCCTGGACGGCGAGCAAGGTGCTGATCCGCGACACCATATCGCGCAGCTCGTGCGCGCGGTTCACAATGACGAGCATAGCTTCCTGTTGTTCTGGCAGCAAGGGCCCCAAGTCGCCAGCATTAAGCAACTCGGCGTATCCCAGCAATACCGCCAGGGGCGTCCGCAGCTCATGGGAGACGTTGCGGATAAACGTGTTATGGACTTCATTCAAGTAAGGCGCCGTATCCAATGGCTTTGCATTGCCGGCCACGTTCATATCGGTTGATGGGTTCATAAATCCCTCATGTCTCCAAATATGTTTCCGAACCTCTAGTAAATTAAGACAAGAATAGCATAACACAAAATGAAGGGAATTACATTAGGGTTTTGTAGTAGGGCTTATCAACGCTCTGACGAAATATGGTAAAATAAGGACAACCAACCACCAGGAGATACAGTCATGAAGCAAACAGTAAGTGCAACGATCAATCTGTTAGAGAAATTGCGGGAAGTCCCCGATCCACGGCGTAGGCAAGGG
>JAIOAX010000047.1 GCA_019873645.1 Chloroflexota bacterium
CCGCACTCTGGGCAGGTGTCCAGCTCGGCGTGGTAGATGCGGCGTTCCGCTATCGCAAAATCCCTGGGACGACGCCGTACATGGCTCATCCTTCACCTCCTTGCTCTCTTAGGATGACTCAAGTATACCTCATAACTTGTTAATGTGCCAATTATACTACAATGCGTTCTAACGTTCCAACGTTCCAATGCTTTTTACGGGGAGTGCTGATGGATAAAATGACAATCGTAACCCTTACTGCCCCGCGTTCTCCGGCGGCGGAAGCCTATCGTGCGCTGCGGATTAACCTGGCCTTCACCAGCCTCGATAAGCCTCTGGAGACGGTGGTGGTCTCTGCGCCTGCGCCCAATGCCACCAAGTCGCAAGTGGCGGTGAATCTGGCGGTGGTGATGGCCCAGGCCGGACAGCGGGTGATTCTTGTGGATGCCGATCTGCGGCGCCCGAGCCTGCATCAGTGCTTTGACGCACCGCAGGAGCCGGGATTGACCGGTTACATGCTCAGACAGGATGGCGAAAGCGCCCTGACCCTCGCCGAAACCGGCGTACCGAATCTGTACTTGTTGCCGAGCGGCGCGCTGCCTCCCAATCCGGCTGACATCCTCGGCTCGCAGAAGATGGAGCAGCTCCTGACGCACCTCAAAGCACGCGCCGATGTGGTGGTGCTCGATGCGCCGCCGGTGACGGTCGCCGTGGATGCCTCGGTGCTGGGGGTACGCACCGATGGCCTGTTGCTCGTCGTGCAGGCCGGGCACACGCGCCGCGACCACATCGCGCAGGCTAAAGAGCTGCTCGAACGTTTCCACGTGCGCCTGTTGGGCGCCGTGTTCACCGATGCCCCTGAAGGCGGCTTGTTGAGCGGCTATTGAGTTACGGCGCAGACATCGCCAGACGCTGCGCCGCGTCGCAGATCAGTTGCGTCGCCAGGTCTACGGAGACCTTGCCGGTGTTCACGATGAGGTGATAGAGATCGGGATCGTCCCACTTCACATTGTAAAAGTGTTTCATATACCGCGCCCGTTCTCTATCACTTTGGCGAATCTGGCGTTCGGCCTCCTTATGTTCAATGCCCAGCCGTTCGGCCAGGCGCAGGACGCGCAGTTCCTCAGGCGCGTGGATGCGCACGTGTAACACGTTGGCGAAGTCCCTCAGCACGACCTGCCCCCCGCGTCCTACAATGATGACATTGCCCGTCTGAGCGTACTCCAGAATGACCCGTTTGACGAGTTCCTGATAGGCTTCGCTTGCCTCGGCGCGGCGTTCATGTTCGCTCAACTCCCGAAACGCCTCGTCGCGGCTGAGACCCTCCTGAACCATCAACGTCGCCAGACGTTCATCGTAGGCATAACCCTCACGCAGGGTCGCGCTGGCAATGGTGGGGATGGCAGGCATCGTGTTCATCGAATTGATGATATTTTCCAGAAACCCCGGTACCCGCTCCATCTTTTCTAACTGGGTTACCATAGCCTCGTCAGGATACCCCGCCATTTCCGCCGCACGGCTGAGAATCTCGCGGTCAATGTAACGCAGATTGAGTTTCTTGGCCACGGCAGTCCCAATGTAGCTCCCGCGACTGCCTAATTGCCTGGATAGGGTGATGACAATGTTCATCGTAACACTCCTTCGGAAATAGTCTCGTAGTCGTTAGTCTTGTAGTCGCCGGTCCTGTAGCGGGACAGGGGGTGCTCCAGTAGGAGATTCGGCCACCCATTCGCTCAACTCGCGAATCATCGCTTCGGCATGTTCACGCCAATAGGGATGCGCGCCGACGGCAAGATAGGCCCGGTAGTCGGCGATGGCTTCAGGATATTCGCGCAATTGTTGATGGGCGACCGCGCGGTTGAATTGCGCCTCGTGGAGATGGGGAGCGAGTTCCAGGGCCAGCGTGAGATCATGAATGGCCTTGCGTGGATGATCCAGCTCGCGCCAATAGAGAATGCCGCGATCCAGATAGACCTGCGCAAAGTCCGGCTTCCACGTCACGGCGCGGTTGAACGCCTCCACCGCGGCTTCATATTCCCAGCGCGTGCCGTAGTTGTTGCCGATGTAGCGGTGGATGACGCCGATCAGGTAATAACTGTGCGCGACCACAAACTTAAACCACCCCTCAAGTCTACGCCAGAGCTTCATTGCAGCATCTCCCGGTAGACATCCACAGTGGCCTGTGCCACCTGTTGTTGGGTGAACTGCGCCAGGACGCGCGCCCGCCCTCGCGTGCTCAGTTGACGGCGCAGGTCGGGCGTTTCAAGCAGACGTTTCAAAGCGGCCTGCAACGCGGCGGCGTCGTTCTCCGGGAAGATTAACCCGGCATCGCCGATGACGTAGGGAATCTCACCGGCTTCTGATCCGACCGTCACCACGCCACACGCCATCGCTTCGACCAGCACCCGCCCGAACTGCTCAGTCCAGTTCGCCTGTGTCCGTGAGGGCAACACCAGCACATCGAGGGTGCGATAAAACGCCGGCATGGCGGTCGAGGGGATAGCCGCGCAGAAAGTGACGCGCTCCGTCAGCCCGGCCTCGGCAACCAGGCGGCGCAGTCGTTCTTCCTCCGGGCCGTTGCCCTGGACGGTGAGTCGCCATTCACCCTTTAAGCCAACCAGAGCGCGCAATAACACATCCACGCCCTTTTCCGGGACCAGCCGCCCCACATAAGCGATGTGCATCTCTGTCCCGACACGCGGTGCATCCGATGGCGTGAAAATCTCCGGGTCCACGCCAAATTGCGGGATCACGGCCAGTGGTCCGGCGTAACCTTTCTCACGCCACACGGCGGCGGCAGTCTGGCTTCCGGCGATAGCGTAATCCACGTGGCGCAGGTTGTAGCGTTCCAGCCATGCGAAAGGCGGCGGGTAGTGACGCAGCAGATTTTGCCACGAGAACCACAGGGTCCTGGCCCCATGGCGCCGCGCGAGACGGTTGGCGTGATAGGTTGCCAGGTTGTAAGGCTCCTCATCAATGTGCACGATGTCCGGGCGAAACTTGCGGAGGTGGCGGCCCAATGTAGGATAAAAGTGCAGGTGGAACTGTCCATTGAACGCCAGCGGTAGCGTCTCCAGGCGGTAGCCGTGGATATGCGCCTTCTCTAGCTGTGTCACACTATGGTTTTCTTTCCAGGAGGGCGGCGTCGCTACCAGCAGCGTCATCTCCGGTGCACGCGCGGCCAGCTCCTCCAGTTTGCGCTGGTAGGCTCCTACAATGCAGGCTTTGGAGAGCATGAAAACGCGCAACAACTCCTCCTGATTGAAACGTTAGGACGTTTGAACGTTCACACGTTCTAACGGCATACTTTCTTACTATTAGTATATCCAAAATTGAGCAAGAAGCCAAGATGGCGAACGGATGATTGACAACGGACTGTTCTTCGTTACACTGAATCGCTGAATGATCGGAGCGGAATGGCTGATGAAGATCACATTACGTGACGTTAGTAAGACTTTTAATGGGGCGCGGGCGCCCCTGATTGCGCTCGCGCCCATCACCCTGGATGTAGCGACGGGTGAGTTCATCTGTCTCATCGGGCCGAGCGGCTGCGGCAAATCCACATTGTTACGGCTCATCGCCGATCAAATTCCGGCGACGACAGGCGAGATTCGCCTCGACGATGCACCGCCGGAGATGGCCCGCAAAGCCAAGCGCATCGCCTGGATGGCCCAGAATCCGGCGCTGCTTCCCTGGCAGACGGTGCTCGATAACGTCCGCCTGCCCCAGCGCGTCAATCGTCGGGGGCAAGGCGCGGCGCCCGAGCCGTTAGAATTGTTGCGCATGGTCGGGCTGGAAGATTTCGTCCAGGCCTATCCGGGCACGCTTTCCGGCGGGATGCAGCAGCGCGTGGCCCTGGCGCGCGCGCTGGCGACGGGGGCGCAGCTCTGGTTGATGGACGAGCCTTTCACCGCGCTGGATGAGCTGACCCGCGAGACGTTGACCGAGGAGGTCCTGCGTCTCTGGGAGACGTTTCGTCCGACGGTGCTGTGGGTGACGCACAACATCGTCGAGGCCGCACGCCTGGCCGACCGCGTGATCGTGATGAGCGCACGGCCCGGCCGTATCCGCGATATGGTTGCCGTGGCGCAGCCGCGCCCCCGCGATGAAACTGCGCCGGCCATGGCGGCCGTCATCCGTCATTTGCGCGCCGTCTTGCGCGCGCCGGAAACCGTCTCAAACGGGTGAAGTCTATCTGGGGGTATATTTCTGGGTCAACACTTTTATTTGAAAGGAGGATTCCGGCTATACAAACGTTACTTGGCAAACATTGACGCCGTCTGGACGCCATCCCCTTCGATTTACAACACCGCTACAATGGCGACGTTGCACGCGCCATCCAACGATGAAACGGGCACATCCGAACGGTTGGTATACATCAAAGGCAGCCTGGAAGTCATCTTGACCAAGATCATCGCCTGGGTGTTGCCCACCAATGTCGGCGAAGGGATGATCCTCCTGCTGGCCGTCTTGCTCGGCATCGCTTTGCCCATCCTCCCAGCACATGTGCTATTCCGAAAATGGTCAGCGGATTAAGCAGATTGAGCAGATTTATGCGCCAATTGAAAGTTAATCCGTTCAAATCCGTTTAATCCGTTGCCATGCATTTTCATGCTGGGTTGAGCACGCAGCTCATGATGTCTGTTGAGGGAAGCAAGTAGGAGGTGCCCATCAGCGTCACTCCGGCATCGGCGTGTAGGGCGCGAAGGCCAACACGTCGCCGCGCACAGTACGGAGTTCGAGCCGACCATCGAGGATGCGCCAGTGGTGCGCCCAACTGAGCGCAGCGGTGAAGCGGCCTTCCAGCTCCCAATAAGCGTCGTCCGCAACGGGACACGTCTCTTCGAGCATTGTCATCATGGGAAAAGCGATATCGCCATCACCCGCCTGATAGTCGCCCTCGAAGTGACGGCATCCGGCCAGACCGCGGTAACGATTCTCCGTGAAGGCCAGGGTGAACGCTAAGGTTTCATCCAGCGGACTGCCGTTCAGGGTCAGCAGTTGCCAGTTAGTCCCGACCAGCGCCGCCGGGTCGCCCGCGAACGGCTCCAGCCGCGCATAAACGAGGCGCGCCGCGCCGGATGCATCTAGCAGTTCCAGACGGTCATTGTCCAGGCGGAATTTGCTGATGTTCGACAACGCCTTCATATACGCTTGTTCCTGGTCCATCACGCCGTCTTCCGGGCAGGCCACCAACGTCATCATCATCTCTGCAAAGCGGACCGCGCTGCCATCCAGCGTATATGCCCCGCTATAGCTATTGCAGCCACTAAAGCCGCCGATACGCCCATCTTCGAACAACGCCGTAATGGGCGCGGACGATAACACCGGCGCGCCGTCTAATGTCAGCAGCGTCCATTCCCCTTCGAGGGACGCAGCGCTGCCGGCAGTTCCTTTCACGCCGCAAGCCGTAAGCATAAGTGACAGCATCAAGGCCACGGCAAGAAATGCCAATATCCAGGTTTTCATCTTTTGCCACCTTTCGCGTTGTGCGTAGTCACGACTTATGAAGGTTAGGGAATTAATCCGGTCACGGCAATCGCCGGGGAACCCGGCTTCAGCCGGTGCGCACTCGTACACACCGACTTCAGTCGGTGGAACTGCGCTATACACATAACCAGACTCATTTTCTGAAACCTTGCCGGTCGTTTTTATAGAAACTACGCTCATGACGCTACCAGCGCGGCTTTAGTTCCAACACCGAGAGATGCATTTCACAGCGCCCACCCCATAACCTTCGCCAGCGCCTCGCCGACGGCGTCGGGCAAACCGTGCGCGATGCCGCATCCGAGCAGGCTCCCTGTCTTCTCGCGGATCAGGCCGAAGAAGAGGCCGCCAAAGGCGGTGAAAAGCGCCCAGCCCCACGCCAGCGTGTACTGCCCGGCAGCCGGATTGTAGGTGTTGAACGCATGGAGCAACCCGAACAGCAGCGAGGCAATGACCAACCCCGGCCCACACTGCACACCGAACACCATCCACGGGCGGCCAAACGCCTGGTTCAAGCGGCTCTGCACGTAACCGCGCAGGAAAATCTCCTCGCCGAAACCCGAAAAGACGAACTGCCACACCACCGTGGAAACAACGATCAAGGTCAGCCGACGCATCGCCAGCCCAACGGCAATCGGCAGGAACAACAGTGCGACCAACGCGATCACATTACTGCGCACCGATGTTAATGCCTTTTCCTCCGACTGGCAGCGCAACACCCATAGCAGCACGGCGATGCCCACAATTTCGGTCAGGGCTACTAGCAACCCGCCGGGCAGCATCCGATAGTCGAGCTTGAGCAGCATCGCGCCGCCGATCCCCAGCACGTAGGGGATGATCCGCACAAGGTACGCTTTGATGCCAATATCCAGGTTGTTCTGCCACCTCACCAGCGTCACGCCATAGTCGGCCCGGTGCCGCCGGGTGAGCCAGATCACAAGAAGCGGCACGCCCACCTGGATCAGCCCACCAATGTACGACCAGCCGAGCAGGCGTATCTCAGCGTCCGTTAGGCCGGTGGCGCGGATCGCCTGCCCCAACAACCGCATCACGACGTAGACGCCCAGGATTTCCGCACAAGCCCAGATCTTGTTTTTCATGGTTTACCTCCTTAACAAATTCTACATCGGTGATGATAGCTGTAAACCCGAGTCGTGTTAAGCCCCCAAAGGTGTATTCGAGGGTTTACAACAGGTCAAATGTCAGATTGACAATCCGTGCACCTCAGTCTATACTCCCTGTACCATTGTCCAGATAAGGAGAGTTGAGTCCTGGCGAAAAGCCTAAGACAAGACGAGCCGTCTTTCTCTCAACACCAGCCCTCTGGGAACATGGACACGGCAAAAATCACCCCCTCAAGCCGGAGCGACTGAAGCGCACGTTATGCTGGGCAATGGCTGCGGGATCACAAGAAGCCGCCCTTGAGCGATGCCGCCCATGAGTACGTCTGGGAGCGCACGCAAGACGTGGTGGCTGAAGTGAAGAATGTGCATCACCTCCAAGACGCGCGTGTTGGCGAGGAAGCAGAGCTGTATCATTCTCGGTCTACTCTCCCCTTGCTGCTTCAGGCGGATTGCCAAATCCGCGAGCAGCAAGGGCATTCTTACACCTATCGGGGATCTTGCGATCCCCTCGAAGCGGGGATAATAAGGCCCCAGGCAAGAGTGTGTCTGCACTTGCCAGCCTGCTGAGTCCATGCTAGAATCGCTCCCGTGAGCGATTGATATCGCTGTAACGACCGCTCCCTAACCTGGAGCAACCTGAAGGATGAGGTTGACGGGGTAGGCTGCCGGCCGCCTGCATTATACGCTTGACCGCGTGACATTGCCGGTTTCCTGGCTCCTCCCCTGATGTCACCTCGCTTGTTTGCTTTTCAGTTCAGAATGGAATTGCCTATGCCCTTAATTGCATATAGTCTGCTTGCTCTGATTCTCATCGTCAGCACAATTTTTGCCCTGGTGGCGAAGAACCTGGTACGTGCCGCGGTTGCACTCGGTGTGGGCAGCGCGGCGCTGGCGATGCTGTTTTTTATGCTGGATGCACCCTACGCCGCCGGCTTTGAGTTGAGCGTCGGCGCGGGCCTGATCAGCGTCCTGTTTATCGTCGCCATCAGTCTCACCGCTTCGATGGGGGAACATCCCGATGCGTCGTGAACGGCTTGTACAACTGGTTGCCGTTGTGGGGCTATTAGGCTTGGGGTTGTTGATCGGCCGGTATTTCAACATGCATTTGTCATGGGATGAAGCGTCCCGCGCTGCCATTGGCAACACGTTCCGCACCTGGTTTTGGGAACAGCGGCGCCTTGATCTGTTGGTACAGGTAACCTTAATTTTCGCCGGCGCGTTAGGGGTGGCGGCCGTATTGCCCAGGCCCGGTGAGCCAGATAACGTCGAAACATCAGAACGTTAGAACGTTGGAACGTTCCAACGTTCTTCAAAGGAGAGAGGATGACGGCGCCCTGGATTGATACGCTTAATACGCTGGTGAGTGTACTGTTGTTCTTCATCGGATTATGCGGATTGTTGCTGCAACGCCGGGTGGTGCGACAGGTGTTTAGTCTGAAAATTATGCTGCAGGGCGTGACGCTTGGGTTAATTCAGGCCGGGCGGATGCACGGAGATGTGCAGTTCGCGCAGGCGATGGTGATTTCGGCGTTGATCGTGGAAGCCGTCGTGATTGCGGTTGCGCTGGCGTTGATTGTGAACGTTTTCCGGCACTATCCCTCCGGCGACGTTGATCACCTCAACCGGTTGCGGGGATAGCCAAATGGCCGGTGTGTGGCTGACCAGTTTGATCCTCGTCCCGCTGCTGAGCGGCGGCGTGCTGCTGTTCACGCCGTCCGCGCCACGCTGGCGTATCATGGGACGCCGCAGCGCGCTGCTCGTGACCGGCCTGGCGACGGCATGCGCCGCAGTGCTGACCCTCAGTGGCGAACAAGACGTACCTTTCCAAATCACCTGGCTGCCCAACGCCGGCGCGATGACGTTCTCGCTCGCCCGCACTGGGCTGAATGTTGCTCTTGCCACGACCGCCGCGGCTTTCCTGTCCCTCCTCATAAGCTATCCCCTCTCCCATCTCCTGCCTTCCCCCCGTCTACCGTCTTCCCCCCGTCTACCGTCTACCGTCTACCGTCTACCATCTACTCCCCCTGCCTTCGGCCTGCTGCTGTTGACGCTGGCGGCGGCGAATGCGGCGTTCCTCACCGGGCACTTCCTGGCACGCTACGTAGCGCTCGAAATTGCAGGTGTGTGCATCGCGCTGGTGCCGCTGCTCACGCTCGGCATGGATGCCGGCCCGCGCCTGGCCCGGTTCGTCTACCTGGTGTTACGCATTGGCGATACCGGTTTCCTGATCGCCATGCTCATCTTGATGAACGCCACCGGGACGCTGGACATCGGCCCCGCCCTGGGATCCGGCGCTGCGTTGAGCGCGACACGGCTCACCTGGGTCGTCGCCGGGTTTATGTTGGCCGTGTGGGTGAAAATCGGTGCATGGCCTTTTGAGGGTTGGCAGCAAGTCGGCGAGCAATTCGATTTCGCTTCGCACGGCTGGACTTACGCGACGGTGATGCCCAACCTGGGGCTGTATCTGCTCTACCGCATCACACCACTGCTGGCTTTACAACCAGTGTTGCGAGTCTGGGTTTTGTGGTTGGCTCTCGGCGGGATGATAGCGACGACGTTGGCCCTGCTGAAGCGCGGCCGGCGGCCGGCGCTGGCCGATCTCAACGCAACGCAAGGTGGGCTGGCGCTGTGTCTCGCCGCCGCAGGATTACAGAGGCTGATCGTGACGCTCCTGCTGATCACGACGCCGCTGCGCTTGTTGTTTCTGGGGAGTAGCCGGATGATGCAGGAGGAAGTATCACGGCGGCGTGTGGCGAGCGTGCTTGCCGGCGTGGGCGGGGTGGCGCTCACCGGCTTGAATGCCTATCTGGTGTGGCAATTGAGGCAAACGCCTTCTTTTCCCTGGCCCGCGGTGATATTTCTCGGCGTGATCGCCATCCTGATGGGCTGGTGCTATCTGACAACGAGAATGACGGTATGGGCCTCCAAACCTGACAGGTTCCAGAAAACCTGTCAGGTTTGGAAGCCGGAGATCCCGCGTCAGATGGCCTCCCTGGATCGCGCGCTGGGCAATCTGGCGGATGATGTGCGCACGTGGCTTGAAGTAGGGCTGCTAGAGCGGGGCATCACAGGGATACCGGACGCTATACTGCGGTTCGCAGAGCGTATCTATGGCTGGTTTGAGGCCGGGATGCTCGAACGGATCATTGCACAGACACCGCGCGTTGTGACTGCCAGCGCGGCGCTGCTTCATCGGCTGGTGGAACATCAAGGTCTGGAGGGCACGTTGCACCACATAGCCAAAGGGGTGGTCAAATTCAACCGGTGGATCCAAAATCGGCACACCGGACGGCTGCGCGCCAACCTGCAATGGGTCTTCGTCGTGCTGCTGCTGATCGTCGCACTGCTGATGTGGCAAGGATGGTGAAACCATGACTTTAGAAACAACTGCGTTACTTCTCGTCCTCGGCGCCCCCGCGGCGGCGACGTTGACGCTTTTTCTCTTTCCCCGGCGTCTACAGCTCGCAGCGCGCTGGCTGGCCGGCGGCGCGGCGGCGCTCTCGCTGGCGGCGATGTTCTCACTGATTCCGGCGTTGCAGCGCGGTGAAGTCCCCGCCATTGCGTTGAACTGGGTGCCGGCGGCGGGAATTCAGTTCGCTCTCCATATTGACTGGCTGACGCTGCCCTTCGCCATCACGGAGGGCGCGGTGACGCTGCTGGCGGTCATCTATGCCTGGGGCAGCGAGGCCAACGATGAACGCGCGCCTTATTTTTATGGGCTATTACTGCTGTTTGCAGTGGGGATGGCCGGCACAACGCTGGCCGACGGCATGGTGCTCTTCTATACCTTCTGGGAACTGATGTTGCTGGCTTCGTGCGCATTGATCCTCGTTTGGGGACATACGAGCGGCAGTGGACCGTCGCGGCGGGTGGTGGCGCTCAAATACTTCATCTTCACCCACCTGGGGTCGCTGATGGTGCTGGTGGCGTTGGTGATCCTCTACAATGCGACCGGTACCGACCGCTTCAGCGTATTGCGAGCCGGGGTGACGCTCGTGCCGGGCCTGGCAACCACGGTTATCACGCTTTTTATCATCGGTTTCTGCATCAAAATGGCGATCTTCCCCCTGCATATCTGGCTGCCCGACGCGCACACCGTCGCGCCGATGCCGGTGACGATTATGCTGGCGGCGGCGATGTTGAGCATGGGCGCTTACGGCATCTTGCGCTTCCCGATGAGCCTCTTCACGATGGAGCAAATGCAGCCGTTTGCCGTCCCGATGATGCTCCTGGGCGTCCTTTCCGAAATTTACGGCGCATTGATGGCCCTGGCCGAACGCGACATCAAGCGCATCATCGCCTACTCCAGCGTCAGCCAGATGGGATACATTCTTTACGGGATGGGCACATTGACCTACAACGGGATTGCCGGGGCGACGTTGCACGTCATCTATCACGCCATCGTCAAGGCGTTGCTCTTTATGATCGTCGGCATAGTCGTCTACGTGACCGGCAAGCGCAACATCAACGAGGTGGGTGGGTTGGCGCGTCGGATGCCGGTCGTCACGGCCTGCGCTGCTATCGGCATCATGGCGATCATCGCCATGCCGCCACTGTGTGTCTTCGACAGCGAGTGGATGATCTTCGCGGGCGGCTTGGAGACGCCTTACGTGACGCTATCGGTCATCACCATCTTTGGATCGCTGCTCACGGTAGCCTACGCGCTGTGGTTCGGCAGTCGCATCTTTCTCGGCAAGGACCCTACGGAAACTATGCCGGGGCCGGTCTCTGACCGCACCCCCGCGCGCGCTCAACTGCCACCGGCGATGGTCGCGCCGACCGTGTTGCTGGCCGCGCTCGCCATCATCGAAGGCATATTCCCGGCCCCACTCTTCGACTGGGTGGCGCATGAATTACCGATGTTGCTCGGAGGCCGTTGGTGACTCCTGAAAATTTGGGTGTCGTGCTCCCGCTCGCCATCCTGGTCGGCGGGGCGTTCGCGCTGTATCTGGTCGCGCGCCTGATCACCTCGCGCAACGAGTGGCTGGCGGTTTTGACGGCGACGGTCTTTGCGGCAGCGCTCGGCGCGCTCCTGGTTTCCAGTAGCGCCCCAATGACGGGGGTAAGTCGAGTCGGCAGCGTGGTTTTGCAGGCTGACGCTGGCGCTGTGTTTGTCGGCAGCCTTGCACTGGCCATGGGGTTATGTGTAGCCGTGTATTCGGGACGCTATCTGTCGCTCGATCATCGCTATCGGACGTATTACCCACTACTGCTGCTTATGGTCACGGGGTTGCTCGGTATGGTGATGACGACCGACCTGTTCAACCTGTACCTGTTCACCGAGCTGATGAGCATCACTGCCTACGTTTTGGTCGCTTTTCGCCGGCGCACCGACACGTCCATCGAAGCCGGTTTCAAGTATTTGATGATGGGCAGCGTCGGTACCATCACGCTGTTGATGGGGATCACGCTGATTTACCGCGAGACCGGCGCGCTGACGCTGCCGCAGCCCATCGTCACGCCGGGGGTGTGGGCGCGTGCAGGTCTGGCTTGCATCTGGGTAGGACTGGGCATCAAAAGTGCGATTGTGCCGCTGCATACCTGGCAACCCGATGCGTATGGACGTGCACCAAGCAGCGTCAGCGCTTTATTATCCAGCATTGTCGGCCCGTTCTACATCTTGCTCAAGCTCAGCCTGGGACTGAGATTCCCGGCACACAAACTGGGCCTGGGACTGATGATCTGCGCTGTGTTGAATATGTTCCTGGGCAACGGGATGGCGTTGCTACAGACGCATACTAAGCGGCTGTTAGCCTATTCGTCCATCGCGCAGTTGGGCTACGTGATGTTCAGCATCGGCGTAGGATTGCGTTATGGATTGCCCGAAGCGGTGCAGGCCGGCTTTTTCCTGCTGGCGGTCCACGCAGCGATGAAAGGGCTGGCCTTTCTCAGCAAGGGCGTCTGCCACTTCTACGATCGCACCACGCTGGTGGAACAACTGCGCGGCACGTTTCGCCGCCTGCCGGTGGTCGCCATCACCATGAGCGTCGCGATTATGGGGCTGATCGGGATCCCGCCGCTGGCCGGCTTCACTGGCAAGTGGTTCATTCTAACAGAAGTGTGGCGGGCAGGGGATGGTTGGGTCTATGCCGGCATCGTGATTTTCCTGTTGAACACGCTGCTTTCACTTGGGTACTACCTGCCGATCCTGGCGATGCTCTTCTCGCCGCTGCCCACCGGGGCCGCCCCGCTGCCCGTGAAGGTCTCCGGCTGGATGGTCGTCCCGCTGGTGGTGCTTGCCGTCCTGGTGATAGTCATCGGCGTCTATCCCGGCCCGCTGTGGCGCTGGGCAGGGAATGTGCTGACGTTTTGACACTTTGTGCCCCTTGCGAACGTTTCCGAACCTTTGCAAGGGTGCGGATTAGAGGTGAGATTGGATGGAGAATTTCTGGTCAAGCCCTCCCGTCGCACTGAGTATCTTTCTCGCGCTGGCCTACGGTCTGTACCGCTTGGGGGGCGCGCTGGCGGCGAAAGGTGAACACTCGGCCAACAAACATTTGCCGTATACCGGCGGGGAGGACCCGCTGCCGGTGCCGAGCGTTTTGACGTATCATGCGTTTTTCCGGCTGGCGTTGCTCTTCGCCATTTTACACGTTGCAGCGCTGGTCCTTTCGACGTTGCCGCGCCATGTGCCTTCATACCGCCTGGCGCTGATTTACCTGGTGGGCGCAGGCATCAGCGTTTTCGTGTTGACGGGGGAGGAGGAAGAATGAGACCACGAATGTTGAAAAGAATGGGCGAATGAGCGAATGAGCGAATGAGTGAATGAGTGAATGAGTGAATGAGCGAATGGGCGAATGGGTGAATGGGCGAATGGCACGAATATCCTTGCTGGCATGGAATCCTCTGGCAACACTGGCGCACCGGATTGTGCAGTGGGCGCGGCGTAAGTCGCCCTGGATTTTGCATTTCAACAGCGGTGGGTGCAACGGCTGTGACATTGAACTGCTGGACCTGCTGACGCCGCGCTACGATGTGGAACGGCTGGGCATCTTGAAAGAAGCGTCACCGCGCCATGCCGACATTTTGCTCTGCTCCGGCCCGGTGACGCGCCAATCCCGCGACCGCCTGCTGCGCATTTATGAGCAGATGCCCGCGCCTAAATGGGTGGTCTCGATGGGCAGTTGTAGCTGTTCGGGTGGCGTTTTCCAGGGCGGGCACAACATTCTGGGAGGCGTTGATCGAGTTTTGCCGGTGGATATGTACATTTTCGGTTGTCCATGCCGCCCGGAAGCGATCATTGATGGCCTGGTGCGTTTGCTGGAGACGATCAAATGAGCCGTTTGCTGACCAAAATCTACCTGTTTGAAGAGCTTTTCGCCGCGTTGCAGGCCGCTTTCCCCGATGAAGAGTTGTGGGTCGAAGCCCATCCATTGGATGATACGTTCATCACACTGCCGTCGGAAAGACTACGTCCGGTTGTCCAATTACTGTTGGAACAGTTCGACATCTACCATCTCTCGACGATCACCGGCGACGATACGGGCACAGAGATCCGCCTGCTCTATCATTTCTGGAGCGGTTACGGCCTGACCCTGTGTATCCGGCTGCCCTATGCCAACTTATCTATCCCTACGCTGACCGACCTGATTCCCGGCGCTGCGTTTTATGAGCGGGAAATTCAAGAAATGCTGGGCGTTACCTTCGCGGGGCTGGAGACACCCGGCCCAATGTTCTTACCGGATGATTGGGAGGGTGGATATCCATTACGGCGAGTATGAACATTTGAACGTTCAAACGGAAAAGTGAAGGAATCTATGTCGAGAATTACCGTTCCCATTGGGCCGCAGCATCCGCTATTGAAGGAGCCGCTGGCGTTTACCTTGACGCTGGAAGGCGAGCACGTGATCGAGAGCGCGCTGCGACTTGGGTACGTGCATCGCGGCATTGAGCGGCTGTGCCAGGAGCGTACCTACGTGCAAAACATTCATCTGCTTGAACGGGTGTGCGGCATCTGTTCACACATTCATACCACCACCTATTGCCAGGGCGTCGAAGGGTTGCTGGGGTTGGAGATTCCCCCGCGCGGCGCATATCTGCGCGCGCTGCTGTGTGAGCTGGAACGCATCCACAGCCATCTGTTGTGGCTTGGCGTGCAGGCGCGTAACATCGGTTTCGACACAATCTTCATGTACGCCTGGCGCGACCGTGAAATCGCCCTCGACATTATGGAAGACCTCTCCGGCGGGCGCGTCTCCCATGCGGTCAATGTCATCGGCGGCGTGCGCATTGATCTGACGCCGGAACACTGCGACGTCATTCTGGCACAGCTTGATACTTTGGAAAAGCAGATCGAGGCGTTGCTCGGCGTGGTGGAAAACGAACGCAGCTTTCAGGCGCGCACCCGCGACATCGGGCGGCTCACGACTGAACAGGCGCGACGCTATTGTGTTGTCGGCCCAGTGGCGCGCGCCTCGGGGATAGACATAGACCTGCGCCGTGATGCCCCTTATCCGCCGTACAACCGCCTGAAATTCCGGGTTCCCGTGCGCTACGAGGGCGACGCCTGGGCGCGCACGCTGGTGCGCATGCTGGAGACAGTAGAAAGCATTCACCTGTGCCGTGAAATCCTGACCACCCTGCCCGATGGGCCGACTGCCGTGCGCGCCAAACGCCGCGTCCCACCTGGCGAGGTCGTCAGCCGCACCGAAGCGCCGCGCGGCGAGGTCATCTACTACATCCGCAGCGACGGCAGTGACAGGCCCGCGCGGATCAAAATCCGCACCCCTACCCTCACCAACCTCATCATCCTGCCGGAGCAGCTCCAAAACATCTCCATGGCGGACGTGTCGGTGGTGCTTTCGGGGGTGGATTTGTGTATTGCGTGTGCGGACCGTTAATGAGGCAAGAAGCAAGAGGCAAGATTTTCCTGCATCCTGCATCTTGCTTCGTGAATGGAATTGAAAATGTTGCTTAAACTATTAGTCTTTCCCGGATTCCTGTTTCTATTCCTGTGCGCCCTGTTTTTCGACTGGGTGGATCGGCGGATCATTGCGCGGTTCCAGGGACGGGTTGGGCCGCCCTGGTATCAGCCGCTGGCCGATCTGCTTAAGCTCCTGGCGAAAGAAGACATCTTACCGACCGGGGTGCGCCGCTTGACCGCCGCCGTGCTGCCGATGGTCTCGCTGGCGGCGGTGCTGACCGCGGGCGTCTATGTGCCCGTCGCCAATATCTCTATCGCATCTTTCGAGGGCGATCTGATCGTGGTGTTGTTCCTGCTCAGCATTCCGGCGCTGGCTTATTTCCTCGCCGGATGGATTTCGCCGGGGGTGTACAGCGTCCTCGGCGGCAGCCGGGCGTTGTTGCAGTACTTCTCCTACGAGGTCCCCTTTTTGATGGCACTGGCCGGGCCGGCCATTCTCAGCGGCTCGTGGTGTATCATGGAAATCGTGGCCTATCAGGCGCAGACCATCTGGAGCGCGTGGATGCTGCCCCTGGGATTCCTTTTGGCGCTTATTGGCCTTATCGGCAAGCTCAAACGCGACCCGTTGGACATCCCCAAGGCCAAATCGGAAGTTGTCGCCGGTTCGCTCACCGAGTTCAGCGGGCGCAAACTGGCGTTGTGGCACTTGACAATGAACATCCAGACGGTGGTGGGCATCTTCCTGCTGGTCAATCTGTTCTTCGGCCAGAGCAGCATTATCGGGGTGCTTCCCACCTTTTTGAGCTTTGGGTTGAAGGCATTGGGCATCCTGCTGCTGCTCGCGGCGGCCAGCGCCCTCTATGCCCGGCTGCGCATTGACCAACTGGCGACGCTCGGCTGGCGTGTGCTGGCACCTTTGGCCCTGTTGCAAATTCTCGCTGCTACGTGGATTGGAGGATAAACCATGGCCTCCTGGTTGCGCTCGCTGGCATATTTACTCCCGCAGATCTGGCGCGCCCTCAAACAGGGGCCTCGCACGGTCAAATACCCCTTTGGCCCCGCCGAACTGCCCGAAGGCTATCGCGGACGGGTTATGGCGCGCGCAGAAAACTGCCGGGGATGCAGCATGTGCGTGCGCGATTGCCCGGCCTTTGCCCTGGAATTGGAACGTGAGGGACGCGACGCCTATCGGCTGATTTATCACCCGGAACGTTGCGCCTATTGCGGCCAGTGTGAATTGAGCTGTAATTTTGATGCCATTTTCCTGAGCAACGAGTTCGTCCCCGGCGCGCCGGGGCGCGACAAGTTGCGCGTGGTGTTGGTGGATAGACGACCGGATACTTCAACATAACCTGGAGCCTCTATGTCAGAATCAACAAAAAAATTACACTGGTGTTTGCATCCCAGACCCGCGCAGCGCAGATCACGGCAACGATTGACGCGCTGGAAAGCGCCCGCACATCCTGGTGGCGATTGCGCTGCGCGGTGTCCTGGCAGCATGTGAGGTCCGCTACTGGCGAACCACCCTGTTAGCCGAAAGCCACTGTGGATTGAAGTATTCCGCTTTCTGATATAAAATTGTATGAAGACAGATGCCTGTGAAGGGAAATTCCATTGAACGTCCGACAGGTTGCGAGGAGGTGGCGCAATGGATGGAAACTGGTTTGTCCAGCGCAATCAAAAACGCGACATCTGGCTGATTGTGGGTTGGCTGTTGATCGTGGGGTTGGGAGTTGGCTTGATCTGGTACAGCTTCAGACCGGAGCCGGGGCGGACGCCTTCCGGGCCAGGGACGCCGGTGCCCGCGACCACAGCCGCGCCCGTGCGCCCTACCGCGACGCTGGTGCCGCTTCCCAAACCGACCAACACCCTGCCGCCGACGGATACGCCTGTGCCCACGGCGACGCCCATTCCGCCAACGCCTACGCCGTACATCATCGCCGGAACCGATGGGGTCAACGTCCGTTCCGGGCCGGCCACGACTTACGAACGCCTGGGGTATCTTGACCCTGGAACGCAGGCGCCGCTCATCGGACGCGAGGGAGATTGGTGGCAGATCACCTATAACAACGCGCCGGCCTGGGTCTACGGCCCCCTGGTCACGCCGTATAACATTGAGACGGTTACACCTGCACCGTAGCGCAAGCTGTTAGCTTGCGAACCGTAGCGCAAGCTGTTAGCTTGCAAGCCGTAGCGCAAGCTGTTAGCTTGCGAACCGTAGCGCAAGCTGTTAGCTTGCGACAAAGACAAACTGACAGTTTGTCCCACGATATTGTATCTTGCGAACCGTAGCGCAAGCTGTTAGCTTGCGAACCGTAGCGCAAGCTGTTAGCTTGCGAACCGTAGCGCAAGCTGTTAGCTTGCGACAAAGACAAACTGACAGTTTGTCCCACGATATTGTATCTTGCGAACCGTAGCGCAAGCTGTTAGCTTGCAAACCGTAGCGCAAGCTGTTAGCTTGCGACAAAGACAAACTGACAGTTTGTCCCACGATATTGTATCTTGCGAACCGTAGCGCAAGCTGTTAGCTTGCGAACCGTAGCGCAAGCTGTTAGCTTGCGAACCGTAGCGCAAGCTGTTAGCTTGCGACAAAGACAAACTGACAGTTTGTCCCACGATATTGTATCTTGCGAACCGTAGCGCAAGCTGTTAGCTTGCGAACCGTAGCGCAAGCTGTTAGCTTGCGAACCGTAGCGCAAGCTGTTAGCTTGCGACAAAGACAAACTGACAGTTTGTCCCACGATATTGTATCTTGCGAACCGTAGCGCAAGCTGTTAGCTTGCGAACCGTAGCGCAAGTTGTTAGCTTGCAACAAAGACAAACTGACAGTTTGTCCTACAATATTGACATCTATTATCATAAGGAGAACCTATGAATTCGCATTTCATCTTCACCCCCCCACAACTGCTTGGTACCTGTCATGTCGAAGACACTCCGGCCCCGCTTGACGGCGCGACGCTCTATGTGGCACAGGCCACCGGCGATGGATTGCTTTATGTCTTCCCCAGGGGAGCGTTGGCCGAGGCGCGTTACCTCACCGCCGACACCTTGCTTGAGGGTCAGCATCTTGCTGTCTTTGCGCTGCACCTGCAAGAAGGCGAAGCCGGCCCGACATTCGTGTTGACCTACGGGCTGATCACCGAATGTGCGGCGCGACTGCGCGTGCCGTTGGAAGCGGTCAATCAGAACCGCTGGCGTTACCCCCGTGAAGGCGCATGGCTCAAACCGCTGTGTGGCGGGCAGCGCGTGGATTTGCGCAAAGTGGATCGGATGCGGCTGGTGGTGCTGCGCAAAGGCCCTCAACCGGTGCGCTTCTGCCTCACGCCGATCACGGCCACAGTCGAAGAACCGCCTAAACTGGAAACGTTGACGCTTCCCAAAGGCAAGTTGCTGGATGAATTGGGCCAGAGTACCCTGCACGAATGGCCGACGAAAAGCCGCGGCCCCGAAGAAGTGACGGAGCTTTTGCATGCCCAACTGGCTGCTGCGCCGGAACAACAACTGCCGCAGGGTTTTTCCCGTTGGGGCGGCTGGCTGGGCAAGCGTTTCGCCGCTACGGGCTTTTTCCGCACCCAACGTGATGCAAATCGCTGGTGGCTGGTGGACCCCGATGGCTACGCTTTCTGGTCTTCGGGGCTGGATTGCGTGGTTTTCGGCATTGACACGGCATACGAAGGGCTGGAAACCGCGCTCACGTGGCTGCCCGATGCAACCGGCCCTTATGCGCAGGCCCACCACGAACGCGGCGAAGTGCGCGCTTTCGACTATCTCAAGGCCAATTTCATCCGCGCCTTTGGGCCGGAAGCAGCCTATGACAAATGGGGCATTATCACGCTGGGACTGCTGCGGCAGTTTGGCTTCAACACCATCGCCAACTGGTCGGATTGGCGACTGGCGAGCGCGGCGCAAGTCCCCTACGTGCGTCCATTGGACACCCGCACGCTGGATGTTCCCATGGTCTACCGCGACTTTCCTGACGTTTTCCATCCCGACTTTGAGCGCGCGAAGGCCGCGTTCGCCGAACAATTGTGCGAAACCCGCGACGATCCGGCTTTCATCGGCTATTTTCTGATGAATGAGCCGAACTGGGGCTTTGCCCAGGAGACGCCCGCGGCCGGCATGCTCTTCAATACCCCCAAATGTTACACCCGCCAGGCGCTCAGCATCTTCCTGCGCGGACGTTACGGCGACGAAGAACGTCTTTCCTACGCCTGGGAAACCGGCGTTACGTTCGCAGCGCTGGCCGAAGGCGCATGGAATGTCCCGTTGAACAAGAACGCCCAGGCCGACCTGGCCGACTTCAGCGCAATTATGGTGGAGCGTTACTTCGGCGGCCTGAGCGCCGCATGCCGTGAGGTGGACCCCAACCATCTCAACCTGGGCATCCGCTACTACACCGTTCCGCCTGCATGGGCCATCAGGGGGATGCGCAGCTTCGATGTTTTCAGCATGAACTGCTATCGGGCGCGCGTGCCGGCCGAAGAGATGGCGAAAATCAGCGCACTGCTCGATTTGCCCGTTATGATCGGCGAGTGGCACTTTGGTGCGCTGGATGTGGGACTGCCGGCCAGCGGCATCGGCCATGTACCGACGCAGGCCGACCGGGGCAAGGCGTTCCGCGTGTATCTGGAAGACGCGGCAGCCAAACCCTGGTGTGTGGGTGTCCACTACTTCACGTTGTATGACCAATCGGCTTTGGGACGATTCGATGGCGAAAACTATAACATCGGCTTCCTCGATACCTGCAATCGTCCTTACACCCCACTTGCGGAGGCCGCGCGTCTCAGCCATGAGCGGCTCTATCAGGTGGCGACGGGGACATTGGCTCCTTATGACGATGCGCCGGAATATCTGCCGTTGTTATTTATGTGAAAGCATTTTAACACGATTGAAACGCATTTTCACACATTACAGTATTGACAAATTCGCGGCATTGCGAGAAAATATAATTGCTGTTAGCCCAAATGTGTTCAGTGTGTTTTCCCTAACGATTAAGGAGGCGTTCCATGGGTAGAAAACTGTCTGTGTTGCTGCTTGTTCTGGGGTTGCTGCTGCTTTCCAGCGCGCCGGCGTATGCTCAACCGGCTGCGGGTGGAATCATCATCACCCACGTTGTCAAACCGGGCGAGACGATCTATTGCATCGCGCGCGCGTATGGCGTCAACCCGAATGCGATTATCAGGGCCAATGCAGTTCTGTATCCGAACTGGATTTACCCCGGTCAAAAGCTCGACATTCCCAATGAGCCAGCCTTGCTGCCGCCTGGGCCTGTTTGCGCGCGCCAGGATGTCCCCGCGCCGCAGCCGTGCACATGTGCAAAATACCATACGATCGTCACCGGCGACAATCTCTACCGCATTTCGCTCAAGTATGGTGTAAGTATGTGGCGTATCGCCGAGTGTAACCGCATCCAGAACCTGAACTACATTCGCGTCGCCGATGTGCTGTGTATCCCTAATCCGTGATTTCCCCCTGGGGTCAGGTGCAACGCGCTGCCTGAAGCGCGTTGCACCTGGTCTCTTTACATCTACTGCCTGACAAGCATTTCGGCGTTTGGCTGTTTAATTCCATGAATCTGTATGCATTGGATTTCGCGGCGCTCGAGGCGTTGTTTGCCGCGTGGGGTGTTGCGCCGATCCATGCCCAGACGGTGTGGAAGTGGCTTTACCGTCAGACGCCGCTTGATTTCACTTCCCTGCCTGATACGTTACCCCGGCACCTGCAAGTGCGCCTAGCTGCCGAGACGACTTTGTCGCTGCCGGACGTGGTAGCGTCGCAGGTTTCCGCCGATGGTATGACGCGCAAGGACCTGCTGCAACTGGCGGATGGGCAGCGTGTCGAAGTCGTCATCATGCGCTATCGCCACCGGCACAGTGCCTGCATTTCCACCCAGGTCGGCTGCGCCTGCGACTGCCGCTTCTGCGCCACCGGGCAGATGGGCTTTGTGCGCCACCTGACCGCCGCCGAAATCGTCGCCCAGGTCATCCACGCGCAGCGGACGTTGAGGGCGGGCGGCCAATCGCTCACCAACTTTGTGTTGATGGGGATGGGCGAGCCGTTGCTCAACTATGAGCATACGCTCGATGCCCTCCGGCGCCTGTGCGACCCGCGCGGGATGGGGTTTGTCGAACGGCGTATCACGTTGAGCACGGTGGGCATTGTCCCCGGCATTTTGCGGCTGGCCGAAGAACCGCTGCGCATCAGTCTGGCCGTCTCGCTCCACACCGCCACCGACGCCCTCCGCGATACACTTATGCCCATCAACCGGCGCTATCCTCTGGATGAACTGTGCCGCGCGCTCAGAACCTACACTGCTATCACGCAACGCCGCGTGATGCTGGAATGGGTGCTGATTGACGGCGTCAACGCCACGCGCGAGCAGGCTGAAGCCCTGGTCGCCCATTTTGCCGACATCCCCGTCCATGTCAACCTGATTCAATTGAACCCCACGCCGGAATATGCCGGGCAGCCCGCTTCACCGGAGGCTGTAGAGGCCTTCATTGCCGTTCTGGAGCACGCCGGCATCCCCCACACCATGCGTCAACGTCGCGGCGCGCCGATTGCGGCCGCGTGCGGGCAATTGCGCCGCCGCTTCCCTGAAAATTAACCACGAATTGACACGAATCTCCACGCATAAAGTTGGATGACCACCTCGACCAGTTAAAGGCACCACAGAGAATCGTTGAATTTCTCTGTGAGCTCGTGTTCTTTGGAGTGCAAAACAAACGGAGCATAAGCTGTGCAATTTTATCTGCGTGATGGTTATCTCTACTGCGAGCAACTGAGCGTCAAAGACATTTTGGAGCGCGTGTCGGACACGCCTTTTTATCTCTATAGTGCCGCGCAACTGCGCGAGAATTTCACCGCTTACGCGCATGCCCTGGCAGGCATGAACGCGCGTGTCTTTTACGCGCTCAAAGCCAACAGCAACCCAACCCTCCTTGTCATTCTGCGTGAATTGGGCAGCGGCGCGACGCTGGTGAGCGGCAACGAGCTGCGGATGGCATTGCGCGCCGGTTTCGCACCGGGAAACATGCTTTTCAACGGAAACGGCAAGCGGCGTGACGAGTTGATGCTCGCGGCGCAGCATGGGGTGTTGCTCAATGTGGACAGCGAGTTTGACCTGGAGCATATTATCCAGGTGGCGCGGGCAGTGAACCGTCCCCTGGATGTATTGTTGCGCGTCAACCCGGACATCCGCCCCGATGTGCACCCTTACGTCGCTACGGGGATGCGCAACTCCAAGTTCGGCATCCGCGCGGAGCGGCTGATGGGGTTCCTCGACAGACTGAAGCCTGTGCCGCTGGTGCGCCTGGTGGGCCTGCACTGTCATCTCGGCTCGACGATCAAGGATGTGCGCGTGTTTCGCGATGCGGCGGCTCTGATGGGCGATCTCTTTAATGCTGGACGCGACCGGGGTTTTGACGTGCGCTACCTCAACCTGGGTGGCGGTTTGGGCATTGATTACGAACGCACGGGTGTGTATCCCACGCCGGCCGATTTGATCGGCGCAATGCGCGGGTTGTTGCCTGACAACGCCACCCTCATTGTTGAGCCGGGGCGGAGCATCGTTGGCAGCGCGGGGGTGCTCATTTGTCGCGTGCTCGGCGTTAAGACCAACGGCGACCGGCATTTCATCGTCACCGACGGCAGTATGACAGAGCTGCTACGTCCCAGTCTCTACGGCGCATACCATCACGTCGGCTTCATCGAACCGATAGACGACGAGGTACGCACGTTTGACATTGTCGGCCCGGTGTGCGAATCCGCCGACTTCCTGGGCAAGGCGCGTGAATTGCCGACGCCGCCCGAAGGCGCCGGCCTAGTTGTCTACGATGCGGGGGCCTACGGCTATGCTATGAGTTCCAACTACAACCTGCGCACCCGTCCTGCCGAGTATCTGGTAGATGGCGATCGGCTGCTGCAAATCCGCCGCGCCGAAACGTTTGACGATTTGACGTTGACCCCACTTTCTCTATAATGCCTGACACAGATGTAATGCGTAAAACGTAAAACATAAAACGTGAAACGTAAAGGTTCGTCTTATGTTTCGCGTTTTATGTTTATATTGACTACCTCTCAAGACCGTCTATACTTGCAGATGACTTTTACGAGGGAATGGATTGAGTATGGACGAATCACCGGTTACGCCGAAAATCCGTGTACGCCACCTGAATTTTTATTATGGGACCAAGCAAGCGTTGATGAATATCACGCTGGACATTCTGCCGCAGGAGATCACGGCTTTCATCGGGCCGTCGGGATGTGGCAAGACGACCTTCCTGCGTTGCTTGAACCGTATGAATGACGAAATCCCCCACACCCGCGTGGAGGGGGAGATTTTGCTGGATGATGCGGACATTTACGCTTCCACGATGGACATTGTTGAGCTGCGCCGTCGGGTGGGATTGGTATTTCAGAAGCCCAACCCCTTTCCGCAATCGGTCTTTAACAATGTCGTGATGGGGCCGCGTGCTTTGGGACTGGAAACGGGATCGGCGCTGGAGGATATGGCCCAGCATTTGCTGCGGGAAGTGGACTTGTGGGACGAGATCAAGGGCGATATGACGTTGCCCGCGCTAAGCCTGTCGTTGGGGCAGCAACAACGTTTGTGCATCGCGCGCACGCTGGCGGTCAGGCCGGAGGTGATCCTGATGGATGAGCCATGCTCGGCGCTCGATCCCATCGCCACATTACGTATCGAAGATCTGATGCGCAAACTGCGCGAGCAATACACCATCGTCATTGTCACACACAACATGCAGCAGGCCGCGCGCGTTTCGGATCGAACGGTGTTTTTCTGGCTTGGCGAGTTGATCGAAGCAGCGAAGACGGCGCAACTCTTCACCCGTCCC
The DNA here is from genome assembly GCA_019873645.1 of Chloroflexota bacterium. GTDB lineage: Bacteria > Chloroflexota > Anaerolineae > B4-G1 > SLSP01 > DSWT01. Next base: position 24,309 of record JAIOAX010000047.1, read on the forward strand.
GCCAAGAAGATGACCGAAGACTACATCAGTGGCCGCGTCGGGTAGCAGGGGGCAAGGGGCAGGAGAGGAGCCGTCACCCATTCGCTCTACTTGCCGCACAATAGCTTCCCGAAGCCGGCGAGAATGATCATCAACATCAAGATAGAGACGATGCCTTCCAGGTCGAGTGTGGGCAAAATGATGGCAGGCAGACGATCGGGCAGTAACGGCCAGATGGCCCAGAACATAAATAGCATCGCTGCTCCCATCATCATTAAAACCGACACAATGAACCAGTCTCGAATCCAGCGTGTCATATCATACCTCCGTTTCGTCTGTTCTATCCATTCCATGCACGCTGAGGCTAAAAAGTTCATGAGTTAACACATTTGAACGTGCTAACGTTCAAATGTGTTATTTACGAGGGGGAGTTATGGTCACACGGTTGATTATTCCTGAAAATTATCGTTGTCTCTTGGATGTGCGTGAGACAGAGATTGCGATCCGCCAGATTAAGACGTTTTTCCAGACAAATCTGGCCTTCGAGTTAAACCTCACGCGCGTGACGGCGCCACTGTTTGTGCAGGCCGGCACCGGCATCAACGACGATCTCAACGGCGTGGAACGCCCGGTGGCGTTCCACATCAAAGCGATGGCCGATGTGCGCGCTGAGATCGTTCATTCGCTGGCGAAGTGGAAGCGCATCCAGTTGGCCGATCTCGGGTTTAAGCCGGGCGAAGGGTTGTACACCGACATGAACGCCATCCGCGCCGACGAGGACCTGGATAACCTGCACTCGCTGTATGTGGATCAATGGGATTGGGAGCGCGTGATGCGGCCTGAAGAGCGCAACCTGGACTACTTGAAAACCACCGTCTGCCGCATCTATGACGTGATCCGGCGCACCGAACGTTATGTCCATCATCTGTATCCCGTCATTGAGCCGTTTTTGCCGGAGACGATTACCTTTATCCACGCCGAAGACTTAGAGGCGCGCTATCCCGACCTGGCGCCGAAGGAACGTGAGGACATGATCTGCCGTGAGTATGGCGCGGTGTTCCTCATCGGCATCGGCGGGGCGCTGCGCAACGGCGAGCCTCACGACGGGCGCGCGCCGGACTACGACGACTGGTCTACGCCGACGCTGAACGGCTACAAGGGATTGAATGGCGACATCCTGGTGTACTACCCGCTGTTCGATACGGCCTATGAGCTGTCGTCTATGGGCATCCGTGTGGACGCTGAGGCGTTGTTGCGACAGTTGGAACTACGCAATGCGCTTGACCGACGCGAGCTGCTCTTCCATCGCCGGCTGCTGGCGGGTGAACTGCCGCAATCCATCGGCGGCGGAATCGGGCAATCGCGCCTGTGCATGCTGTACCTGCACAAAGCCCACATCGGCGAAATCCAGTCAAGCCTGTGGCCTGAAACGATGGTCGAGACTTGTCGCGCCAACAACATTCATTTACTTTAGACTGGATTTACAAGATTAACAGGATATAGAGATGCTATCCTGAAAACCCTGTTCATCCCGTCTAAAAACTTTCGACTTTGGACGAATCGGAGGATTGTATGGACAGAAACATCTGTTGTGTGTGCCATCAACTGGTGGACGCCGACGCCAGAAAGTTAGGCGGACGGATATACTGTGCGCGCCATTATGCCAAAGTGACGCAAGAACATCCCGGCGCCTGGCGGGCGGGTTTGGGAATGATCGCCGGACAACTGGGGTTTGTGCTGCTCGTTGAAATCCTGGCGGGACTTTTTCATCCTACATTCTCCGGTTGGGTGCTGGTCGCCGTGGGCGTAGGGCTGGCATTGCTTCCGGCGCTGCTCTGGATGGTGTTCTTCTATCAGCAGGACCGTCTGGAGCCGGAGCCGAAAGGCTATGTGTTCGGCGTTTTTATGCTAGGCGCGTTGCTGGCGCAGGCCGTTGGCATCCCGCTGGTAGATCAGGTCTTCGAGGTCCAACGCTGGTTGCCGCGCAGTCCGTTGGGTGGGCTGCTCGGCGCGATCCTGGTCATCGGTTTTGTGCAGGAATTCCTGAAATACGCGGCGGTCCGGTATTCGGTTTTCTCCTTGCCGGAGTTCGATGAACGGGTGGACGGTGTCATCTACGGCACGGCTGCGGGGCTTGGCTACGCCACGATGTTGAACATCAACTACGTCATTGCCGACGGCGGCGTGCATTTGCAGGCAGGCATCATCCGCATCGTGGTGACGGCCCTGGCGCAAGCGAGTTTCGCCGGATTGACCGGCTACTTTCTGGGGCGCGCTAAATTTGAGGATGAACCCGTGTGGTGGCTGCCTGCAGGTGTGATGCTGGCAGCGGGCCTCAACGGTGTTTTCACCACGCTGCGCGGCGAGCTGACGACCACGGCTCTCGACCTTGCCGGTGGCGGCTTCAATCCCTGGCCCGGCCTGCTCCTGGCGACCGTCGTGGCGGCGGCGACCTTCGGTGTACTCTTCTCTTTGATCCGCCGCGCCAACAAAATCACGTTATCAGGCGCAGATGCTGAAGGAATGTAACCACGGAGTACAGCTTTGCTGCTAATGAAGATTTTACCGCAGAGCACGCGGAGAACGCAACGTTTTTTGTTTTTCGCTAGTAAACTCTGTGTCCTCTGTGGCTATTATTAAGGAGGTGCGCAATGACCGTTTCGCCGAAAATTTCACACCGCGACCGTTGGGCCGATTGGGCCGTCATCGCGCTGGTGGTGCTGGCGCTGCTTTTGGGGGTGTGGTTGCGCGAGACGACGCTGTATCGCGCAGAGGAGTTCACACTCGGCGACGCCGACCTTTCCGGGCGCATCTTTACCGGATGGGTGCGCCAGACCGGCGTGGATCCGGTGCTGCGGGCGCGCAATCCGTTGAGCGGCGCGTTCAACACGACGCTGGAACTGCGCAGCCGCGCCCTCGCCGATGACGCCGATCCCACCCTGGTTTTGGACGCGCTGACGCTGGAGCGGGCAGCGACGGCGGACGCCTACCAGACGCTGTCTACCGGGCAGGTGATGGTGCACGGAACGCCGGCGTTGCAACGCACCTTCACTTACGTGATGGTGGATCACAGTCCTTACATGAACCGCCTGCCGCGCGTGGTGCGCGGTGTGGATGTGGCCTTGCGCGACGCGGCGCCGCGCGACGCGGGGCGCGTTGTTGTGGTGACGTACCTGGCGGATAGTGAGACGTTCGACGCCGACTATCGCTACTTCCGCACGTTCATCGAGAATCTGAGGTACTGAGGTGGTGCAATGAGCAAACGCATGCGCTGGCTATTTCTCGGTCTGGCTTTTTTAGTGACCTTAAGTTGTGGCGCTCCGAATACACTACCACCGGTGACACCGGCGCCGGCGACGCCGGTTAAAGCGACCGCTACCCCTCCTGAAAAACCCGCAGTCGAAGCTACGCCGGTGGTTGAGAAGTCCCCAGCGCCGGCGACGCCCACGCTGGATGAACGGCAAATCCGGCAGAACCTGTTCCGCGCCACCGTGCAGATCATTGCCCTGGTCAAGGAAGGCGGGCGTTTCCAGCCGCTGTGGACGGGGTCCGGCTCGATCCTCACACCGGACGGCCTGATCTTGACGAATGCCCATGTCGCCTCGGACCCCGATCCCCAGTATCGCCCCGACGCGCTAGGCGTTGCCATTACCGTGCGCTCTGATGACGCGCCGGAACTGCGTTACCTGGCCGAAATCCGCGCCATTGATTACGACCTGGACCTGGCGCTCATCCAAATCGTCAGCGATTTGAGCGGCAATCCGGTGGATCCCCGGCAATTGGGACTGACCTACGTGCCGTTGGGCGACTCCGACGCGCTGGAACTCGGCGACCTGCTGCACATTCTGGGCTATCCCGGCATCGGCGGTGAGACAATTACCTTCACGGAAGGAGTGGTGAGCGGCTTCACCCGCGAGCCGGGCGTCGAGGGGCGCGCCTACATCAAGACCGATGCCACTATCGCCGGCGGCAACAGCGGCGGCCTGGCGGCGAACCTGAACGGCGAGATTATCGGTGTGCCGACGCAGGTGGGCTACGGCGGCGCGGAGCGTTTTGCCGATTGTCGCTATCTTGCAGATACCAACGGCGACGGCTATATCAATGAGAACGACAATTGTATTCCCGTAGGCGGCTTTATCAACGCCATCCGCCCGGTCAACCTGGCGAAATCGCTTATCGAAGCCGTACAGTCGGGTGCGGCGGTTGTCCCGACGCCCGAACCAGCGCGTCCCAAGCCTAAAACATCGGGGAAGGCGAGCTTTTCCAACATCGTTTTTGCGCCGGCCGTGGACGAAAACGACCGTCCGACCATGGCGGTGACGCAGTTGCCCTCCGGCGCGACCGAATTATATGCTTGCTGGGAATACAGCGGTATGGCGGACAATCTTTCCTGGGAAGCGCGCTGGTACCTGGACGGCGTCTACCAGGAGGATGTGAGCTGGCCCCCGGCGGCCTGGGAAGGCGGTGAAAGTGGAAGCTGGTGGGTGAGCGTTTCTAACGAAGAAGGTTTGATCGAAGGCATCTACCGGCTTGAACTGTTGGTCGAGGGCAAAAAGCTGGCCGAGGGTTCGATCAAAGTGGGCGGCGCGGGGACGCCTGCCGTTACGCCTGGCGAAGGGTTAATGATTCGTGGGTACGTCATCAACGCCAGCACCCAACGCGGCATCGAAGGCGCGCTGTACATCGTGCTTGTGCCCGGTGTCAGCGTAGCGGATTGGAACGGCGAAGAAGACCAGGTGTATACTTACGCCCAAACCGACATCAACGGCTATTTTGAGCTGCCCTACGCCCTGGAACGCAATCAGAGCTACAGCATCATCGTCTGGGCCGAAGGCTACCGTCCCGTCATCGGCGATGACATCTGGATCGGCGACGAGCCATCCCCGTATGACGTGGAGGTGGCGTTGCAGCGAGAGTAGCTCGACAAAGCTGTTTTTATCAGCGGATTTAGCAGATTAAGCAGATTTTTGATCAGTTTAAAGCGTATCAATCTGCTAAATCTGCTTAATCTGCTGACAAGGATAAGAAACTTTACTGTGCGCCTGGTATATCTAACCGGGGAGTTATTTGCGCCGCGCGGTACCAGACAGGCGCGCCGGCTGTGGATTGCTCTGCTCTTGCTGGCGACGGCGCTGCGTCTTCCCGCGCCGGACTGGGATGCTCCGGCTACGGAAGCCGGCTTCGCCATTGCCGCGCATCCGGATGAGCGGTTCCTGGTCGCCGTGGCGCAGGCGACGCCGCTGTGGGGCGATCCCGGTGCGGCTGCGCCGGATTTCCCCTACGGCCATTTGCCGGTGTATATGGCGCGCCTGTTTGTGTTGGCGGCGTCTTCTGCCGATCCCCTGATCCCACTGCGGCTTTTCTCCGGCTTGCTGGGCGTGTTGCTCGTCGCGTTGGCCGGGGCATGGGGCCGGGCACTGGCCGGAAATCGCGGCGCGGCCGGAAGGTGGGGCGCATTGCTCTCCACTGCATTGCTGACCTTCGCGCCTTTCCCGATCCAGCAGGCGCGCTTTTACACTGTGGACGTCCTCGGCGCGCTTTTTGCCTCTGGTGCGATCCTCGCGGCTACCCGCCGTCGCTGGGCGCTTGCGGGGGTGCTTGCGGGACTGGCGCTGGCCTGTAAAGCCTCGCTGGTGTGGTGTGTGGTGGTAGTGGTTTTAGGGTGGTGGGTTTGGGGGACTCCCCGTCTACTGTCTACCGTCCACCGTCTACTTTTCCCCTTCCTCCTCGCCTTCACCCTGGCCTCGCCCTGGGCGGTTTTGCGGCCTGTGACGGCCTGGAACGGGCCGATGATGCAGGCGCTGATGACCTCCGGCCGTTTCGATTTCCCCTACACGCGCCAGTATGCGGGTACACTGCCTTTTCTTTACCCTCTGATGCAAATGGCCCTGTGGGGACTCGGCCCGGCGACGACATTGCTGGGGCTGGACGGGCTGACCATGGTCCTGCAGCGGCGTCGGTGGTCGTTTACGACATGCCTTGCCGGAATCTGGACGCTGCTCTATTTCCTGGTGACCGCCGGCCTGTATGTCAAGTTCCCCCGCTACTTGTTGCCGCTCTATCCGCTATGGACGGCCTGGGCGGCTGCGGCCTGTGTACGCCGTCAGAGGCTCACAGCTGTCCGTTGGCCTCTTGCCGCGCCGGCGCTGGCGCTGACGGCGCTCTTGGGATGGGCGCAGTCTTCGATCTATACCGCGCCGCACCCCTGGATTGCCGCCTCGCAGTGGATTTACGCAAACGTGCCGGCCGGCGCGACGGTTGCTGTGGAAGCCTGGGATCACGCGCTGCCCGTGCCGCTGCCTGAGGGGGACGCCGAACGTTACACGCCATTGAGCCTGCCGGTTTTCGATGAGGACACGCCGCAAAAGCGCACGGAGCTGGCAACGGCGGCGCGCACCGCCGAGGTGATAGTGCTGGCGAGTCGGCGGGGGTACGGCGCGCTGGCGCGTCAACCGGCACGTTACGCCGCGACGCTGGCGTGGTACGCGGACTTGTTGCGCAAGCGCGAGATCATCGCCTTTGGCCGCTGTCCGCACGTGGGCCCCGTTGCACTTAGCGACGATCCCCTTGCAGATGCCGGTCTGGCGGCACCGTTATCCCTGGCCGAACGCTGTGGAACCCGCTATGCCCTGCGCCTGCCGCGCCTGGACGAGAGCTTCCGCGTCTACGATGCCCCGATGGTGTTGCTTTTACGGAGTAGGGAATAGGAAGTAGGGAGTAAGGGAGAGTGTTCTCCACGTACTCCATACGGCTGGTGTGAAATCATTTTCGGGGCGGCTTGGCGCTTGAAAAATGCGTCTGTCCGCTATCCTTGGATACATAATCTTAAGCAATGCAGGAGGTGTCGCATGACTACTAATCCCAACCCACCCTAGATCGAAATGATGATTGATTATGGAAACCCTGTTGACCGTGATTTTCGTGATCGTGGATGATGGGTATCAAGCCCACGGTCACCACTATTTGCATGGCAACCCGGGCGTTAAGCCCACGTTCACGGATAGTGAAATGTTGAGCTTGATGCCGGCGATGGATATCTTGAGTTATGCCAGTGAACGTCGCTTCTATGCTTTCATCAAAGCCAATTATGCGGCGTTGTTTCCACGCTTGATTGACCGCAGTCAGTTCAATCGCCGTGCGCGGCAGATGCGGTGGTTGATCGAAAAGTTGCGTCAGCACTGGTTGGAAATCCTGGGCTGCACTCTGGGCACGCATTTGCTGTTGGATACTAAACCTGTGCCAGTGATGAGTTACAAGCGCGCTAAACAGCATAGCGATTGCGCCGGCGTGGCCGCATATGGCGTGTGTGCCAGCCGCAATCTGAAGTATTTTGGGTTCAAATTGGTCATCCTGACCACACTGGACGGGATGCCAGTGGTATATGAATTGGTACCCGCTAATGTTGACGAACGCGCCGCCGCCGAAACCGTCTTGGAATGGGTCTATGCTTGTGATATTTTGGGCGACAAAGGCTTTATTGGCGAAGAATGGCAATTGGAACAGTATCATCACCATCGGAATCGTATTTGGACAGCGCAGCGGGCGAACCAGGCGCGGCAGAATACGCCTGCTTTCGACCAGTGGCTGAATAGCGTTCGTGAGCGGATTGAAGGCGCCTTTAACGAATTGCAGAACATTGGGCGCAATCTGGAACGGCTTTTGGCTCTGACGGTGGAGGGCCTGTGTACACGCATCATGGTCAAGATGGCAAACCATGTTTTGAAGGTCTTGTTACGCCGTGATTACAACATCGCTATCGTCTCTTTTTCGTATGTTTACCCTGATCCATCTCCATTCTCACTTTGATTTCACACCAGCCGCTAGCAATATGCCCTGTCGGATCCGTATACCTGAGCGGATTATTGAGGGCATACGCATACCGGTTGAGGCTCTACGGATTGGCCGGGCTGGGGACAAGCGTATCCGCCTGGATGAAGCGTCCCAGGGCGGGGTCGTAGTAGCGGGCATTGTAAAAGTACAACCCGATGGCCGCGTCCTCGATTTGCCCGGTAAAGCGCCGCGCAGTGGGTGTGACGCCGGAGCTGAAACGCGTCCCACCCCAGGGATAATACCGCAATTCCGTCGTTGCGCCAGTGGCGGTGTTGTACGTTTTGGCGGTAGACCCCAGGTGGTCGCCGAGCAAATAGGAAAGCGCGTTACTGCCTACGCGCATCGCCACCCGCTGACCACCCGCGTAGTAGTATTTGATCATCGAACTCGTGCTGCCGGTCCACGCGAAGGTGTTGCCGATGGAGTCGGTGGTCACGCCGTTCAGCACGGAGTTGACACGGGTGCCGTCGCTGGCGTTCTGGAGGGATATCGCTGTCCGGGGAAAGCCCCCTCAATGTTGATTGGGGTCTTCGGCCAGCAGACCCTCTGCCTGTGCAGCATCCAGGAATTCGAGGTCCGCGGTCAGGACGACTGGAGCGGAAAGTCCATACCCTTGTAACGTATCGCGCAGGAAAAGGGCGCTGGCTAAGTGAACAGCATCATAGCCGCGTAGTTTATAAATGCGGGTCAACGCCATCGCACGGACCACAATCTCCTGGTCGACGTCGATCAACCAGTATTGCAGTGTGGCATCGTGTTGCACATCGCGCAAGAGCGCATCCCGCATGGTGGCGTCCAGCATCCCCTGACGCACTTTCATCGCCAACGCCGCTGCCACCTCTACCAGGCCGATGTGGGCCAGAGCCAATGTATGCCCCGCCGCAGGAGCGCACAGCGTCTGGAGCCAGTCGCTGCCGGTCTCGTTCACATACCGTTTGACCAGCGCGCTGCTATCCACATAATAAGTCGTCATAGTTCGCCGCGCCGCTGCGCGATGAGGATATCGCTAACGGGTGTCCCTGGGAGTGTAGGTGGGGTCTGGTAGACGTACTCGCCGGGTTCTTCGGCGACCAGGGTGGGGTGTAGGTGCTGGATACGCCCCGTGCTCAACAAGGCGCGCGTCACCTGCCGAGGAGAATCGGCCTGCACGCGTTGCTGGTATAACCGCGCTAACGCCAATTGCACGGCCTGGCGCAGTTCATCAGGATCAATCGGCTGTTCATCGATCCAACTGGCGGGAATCGTGACGGTCACAGTCTGTTCCATTGCCACACTCCTGATTGTGTCCTTTGCCCCTATCATACCGCAAACCTGGAGAATTGTCTATATCGACGGCTCATTCAAGGGCACAGCCGTCGGCGGCGGGGCGGACTGCCGGTGGATGACCACCCGTCAGCACGCCTCCCTTTGCTCCGGCGAGGAACGCCTGCTGCCGAATTGCTACCGGTTCACTCGAAGTGGGCGCCGACGTTGCCGGTGGTCACGCCGTTCAGCACGGATTTGACGCGAGTGTCGTCGCCGTCATTTCAACTTATTCTAACCCATTTATGGTCTAACAAATGGGGGTAAGCTCAGTACCTTTTGACCTTACCATTGATCGAATCAGAACAAAACCTAGACCATAGTAAGTGCTATTCCCAAGAACAGAAGTCCCAAAAACACCAGGATTAGGCCATAGATTTGTATATTCTTACGGGTCAGTTTTCCGGTTTTCTTCACGTCTTTATTCCAGTGCCGAAAGAAACGCTCATAAATGTATCGGTACATCATTGAATTTTCACGTATACTGGCTGGCTTTATAAGCATCCGGAGCCCCTGTATAATCCATATCGCAATCACGATGAAAACCCCAATCATGCTGCGTAGCTCAGAACTGTCGATCATAAGTCATTTATCCTATTTTTTTGCTATATAAAGTGAAATACTCAACATGACCATGGTAAGTTTCGCAAAGCAAGACCCTCATTGATTAGGGAGTTATCATCACCCCATTACCTAGATTCAATGTCAGGCTAAGAGCATCGGCCACAATCGGCGGTCCTACTACACCCCCGAAGCTTACTGCCAAATCAAAGACCTCTCCCCATGAAGTCTCCCCATCAAAGACGCCACTGAATGCAGTATACGCTAATCCAACCGCATCTAAACAGCTGCCTGCCTTGTTTCCGGCCTGAATTAGATTGATTGCACGTCCGGCAAAACCAAGGGTAATGAGATCGGCAGTGATCCCAGCGACATCAAGACCTGCATCGACCCAGTCAACTTTGCTTGCGTCGATCCTGACATGGGAATATTGCGTGCTTATGTGGGTATAAAAGGACTGACCCACCCCAGAAAGTCGATAAATGTCCTTAGCCTCGCCGCGCCCGGCAAATTCTCCTTGCCCTGCCCCAACGACTTTTTGGTCAACAAAACGGTCCCATTGAAGAGGATTGAGTTGCATCAATTCGGACCCCGACAGGTTCTTTAAACACCGTAGAAAAATTCCCGCGCTTGAAGATTCAAAGGTACCTATACCACGCCAATCTGCTATTCCTCCACTGAGGCTATACGTAACGCCTTGGTCAAGAAACGTACCATCTGTAGCCCGACGCAAAATTTCTAGCCATCCCCATCTTCCATACAAAGAGGAATTTTCATTTTGGAAAAAGGCTAAGACCTCATCCCAAGTTGAGACTCCAAAGGACTTCATTATCTCTTCTTCGCTGTAGTGTCCTGTCGGATCCGTATACCTGAGCGGCGAATTCAGCACATACGCATACCGGTTGAGACTCTGCGGATTGGCCGGGCTGGGGACAAGCGTATCCGCCTGGATGAAGCGGTTAAGATAAGGGTCGTAGTAGCGGGCGTTGTAGTCATACAATCCCAGGCCGCTCTCTTGCCGCTGCCCTGTATACCGGCGGTCGGTGGCGAGCGTGCCGCTGCGCGTCTCGCCATACGGGTAGTGCGCCTGAAAACAGGCGGCGCGCATATCGGTCAGTTTGCTACCGCTGGCGTTCGTGCTTAAGGAGGCGCTGCCCAATTGCCTGTTTTTTACCGCCGAGAACGCCGAGCATTTGCCCATTTGCCAGTGACGCCGGTTTCTCCGCGCCCTCGGCGCCCTCTGCGGT
>JAIOAX010000048.1 GCA_019873645.1 Chloroflexota bacterium
TACAAACAGTTCGGCCTCGTATTCAAATCGGCCATCTACCCATTCGATATAGCGGCTGTCCTGGCCGGCGTAACGGGGCGCTATGCCCTTGCTCCGCAATATTTCGTCAATGGCCATTGTGGCGGCCCGGCTGACTGTTCTCCCCATCCAGTTCTTTTCATCACGATCCTGTTCACGCGCTTGTTCGAGCGCGGGTATAGCCCTTTCGTCACACAGTTCGCCCAAAGAGTCTGCCGCGGCAACTCGTTCTTCCACACTGCCGTGCTGTAACACCTTGAGCAGCGGTTCCAGCGCCCGCCGATCTCTTAACGCCCCCAGGGCACGCGCTGCCCAATACGAGAGTGCCCAACCCTTAACCCCAAGCGCTCTGACCAAGATGGCGACGGCGCGCTGGGCATCAATCTCTTTCAGCGCTTTCACCATCCGGGTTTGTATATGTCCACTGTCCGATGTAAACACAGTGGCTAACTCTGCACTCTCTCCCAGGCAGAACAATGCCATCGCAATGGCCAGTTGCACGTCATCAGGCGCATCATACAGCAAGTAATCGCCATGCCGTTCGTGGGCGTAAAAGGCTGTGGCTAGAGGAAGGATGGCGCGCGAATCACCCAGGTCACCCAAAGCGAATGCGGCCTCGCGGCGTACCTTGCGGTCGGCATGGGACAAATCCACCAGAAGAGATTTCAGAGGGTCTCCATCGGACCAAGTCACTGGTTCATTGTGGGGATATTTATTTCTCAGTTCACAAAGACGCTTCTGGATTTGGCGCTCGATGAAGTCAACCTCTTTCATTAATGTGCAGCCAATCATTTCACTCATAGACAAATTCAAACACTCTCTTTTACGCTACTCCTATGCAGAGATATCTTTACCAAGAGCCTCCGAGTATTGCCAGAATCTCTGCAGGATTTCCTCATCCAGCCGGTCGCGCATATAGGCGAGGGGGACGCACTCCACCGCCGAACGCAGGAAGCCTTGCACGATCAAGCCTTCGGCATCACGTTCGGGCAGGCCGCGCGCCTGGAGGTAAAACAATTGTTGGGGGTCAATCCGCGAGGTCGTGGAACCGTGGCTGCAACGGACGTCGTTGCAGCGGATTTCCAGGCCGGGGATCGAGTGCGCATGCGCGTCATCCAGCAACAGGTTGTTATTCGCCTGATAACCTTCCATCCCGACGGCTTCCGGCTCGGCGCGGATCATCCCGTAGAAGACGGTATACGCCTGATCCCGCAACACGTTGCGGTAAAGCAAATTGCTGTGCGTGTCGGGCGCGCGGTGATGTTGATAGGTACTCTGATCCACCCGCTGATGGCCTGTGGCAAACGCGAAGCCATGCATCTGCGCCCGCGCGCCGGGGGCATTGAGCGATGTGGTGAGGAAATCCTTGCTCATCTGCCCACCCAGCGCGCCGTTGACCCACAGGAAGTTGGCCTCACGCGCCAGATTAGCTTCCTGCACACTCACGCTATAACGATTCTCTCCCCAATGTTGGAAGCTGGCATAACGCACCAGCGCGCCTTCCTCGGCGTAGATTTCCACCATTTCAAGGTTGAGTTCGGGACGGCGCTCCTGAGAAACGCGATCCTGGATCACCGAAACGCGACTGCCTTTTTCGGCGATGATGAGCGTGTGGTGCAGGCCGCTGCCTGCGTCGGGGTCGTAGGCCACCAGCGTTTGCAGGGGACGGGAAACCGGCACACCCGCCGGGACGTAGATGAATGTGCCGCCGTGCCACAGCGCCGCGTGTAAGGCGGTGAATTTGTTGAAGTCGGGGCGAGTGGTGCGCCCCTGCATCCAGTAGCGGCGGATCAGATCGCCGTGGGTGCGCAGAGCCTGGTGCAAATTGGTGAAAATCACACCGTTGCGCGCATCTTCCGGACGCATCATCGCGTAGGAATTCGCGGGGTTACAATGAATCAACGTGCCGGAGACCAGGTTCTCCGGCGCCATGTTGCGATGCCAGCATGGCGGTAGATCGTCCAACGTGGTCGGCCCCTGCGCCGTCAACACCACACCCAGCGCAGCCAGGGGATAGCTGTGTAAGGGAGTACGTCGCCATGCCTCTTCTTTGGGGTGTGGGAAAGCCATCCCCTGCGCCAACGTCCAGGCGTCGCGCCGCGCCGCACGCATCCAGTCGGGTTCGGCGTAGAAATCCGAAAGCGCGTCTACCACACGGGGGTCAGCAGCCGGTATGACAGACAGAGGTTGAGGTATGGCGTTCATCCGACAGAGCCTTCCATTTGCAGGTCAATTAAGCGGTTCAGTTCGACGGCGTACTCCATCGGTAACTCCTTCACAAACGGCTCCAGGAAACCGCTGACGATCATCGCGGCCGCTTTTTTCTCCGGCAACCCGCGGCTCATCAGGTAGAAGAGCTGGTCTTCGCTGATTTTGCTGACGGTTGCCTCGTGCTCGATATGTGCGTCGTCCTCGTTCACATCCATGTAAGGGTAGGTATCGGTGCGCGATTGGGGATCGAGCAGCAGCGCGTCGCAGGTCACTTTGGCGTGCGCCCCCACTGCCCCCTTCGCCACACGCACCAACCCGCGGTAGTCAGCGCGCCCGTTCCCTTTGCTGATGGACTTTGAGGTAATGAGCGAGGATGTGTATGGGGCCAGGTGAATCGCCTTCGCGCCGGCGTCGTAGTGCTGGTTATCACCGGCGAAAGCAATCGAGAGCACCTCGCCGTGCGCCCGCGCCCCCTTGAGGACAACGGCCGGGTACTTCATGGTAATGCCGCTATTATGTACAATGAAACCCTCGGCGATAAAATTTCCGGTACCTTCAACTTCAATATCCCATGTCGGCACAGCTTCGGCGGAAGGTTCGCCCACTGTAACATCAACAACCTCGACGTTCTCCGATAACTCAATGTTGGAACGTCCAACATGACGATGATATTGAACCGTTGAGACAGGCACAGACAACAACTTTTGTCTGGTGTCTTCACATACATAATCCAGCAACCGGGTGTCAATCGGTAATTCAATCCGGTGCGAGCCGTGCGCCGTTGTACTATAGCCCATAATGACAACCTGACGTTCTTCAGCAGATTCTGTATAAATCCGGGGTGTGATACCCAATGTTATCGCTAATCGCGCCACATCTTGTAGCAGTTGCCGGTTCACAGATTTGATCAGAATTCGTCGTTTTGAAAGTATCACCGTACCATCGGCATCAATATATCCGGCTAAGAACGCCAGACGATGACTTTCAGGCGTTGAGAATACCCATTCCGGGATACGCTTTGTGTCCGCCGTTCCCTCGAACCCTTGCAAGCCAAACAAATCAGCCAGTTCAACCGAATTCCATGTTAATTGAACGCCATCTTGGCGCTCAGTTGGCGGAGTGTCTATAATTTCTGCCATGCATCGGACTAATTTGGCACGCGCACGATTATTGCGTGGGATAGAAAAACCCACTTTAGCATACCGCGTACCGCCGTTTTGTGCTGACTGACGATAAATGTTGCCATCGCCCAGAAATAACCCAAAAAGCCACATCAAATCCACAGTACTGTATTCTGGCAACATAACACGCGGGGGGCGCTCACGGGTAGCCTCAAATGAATCCGTGTATTGATTGCGGGAGATGAAGATCGTTTCAACTTCCGGCACCTTCAGCGGATAAGGAGAACCAAAATCTACCGAACGCCGCGGAATAATCGCATGGCGTAGTTGATCAGCGCGAATATAAGCCAGTTGATAGCGCCCCAATTTTCTAGGGCGCTCCGGTGTGTATATGTAGGAATAAAATGGATGATTGTCTGTAACCCGCAACCTTCTTTCGCCATACGACACTTCACGTACCGACTGATAGCCGGAAAAACGTTTTGCCAAAACTTTGCGGAAAACTAACTGCCCACTTGTTTCATCGAAGGACAACACTTCATCACCGACTTCCAATTTCTCAATCGGGCATATTCCATCGGGTGTGGTAACAGTCATCCCTTCGGCCAGACAACCTAAGTTTCCATCCACCCATGACATCGAGCCGTCTTCTTCGACCAGAGCGCGCTGTGTGACCAGGTTGTAGACGTTGGTGGACCAGTTCTGAATCGTCGTATAACGCGCCCGCGCCCCCTTACCGACAAAGATCTCGATGACGCCGGTGTGCAGGGCTGCGGTGGTGTATTGAGGTGCCGTGCAGCCCTCTATGTAGTGTACAGAACTCCCATTTTCCGCAATAATGATTGTACGCTCAAACTGCCCCAGGCTTTGCGCATTGATACGAAAGTACGCCTGCAAGGGGATTTCCACCTGTACGCCCGGCGGGACATAGACGAAGCTGCCGCCTGACCAAAAGGCGCTGTTCAACGCGGCGAATTTGTTGTCGGCGATGGGGACGACCGTACTGATATACTTTCGCACAAGATCGGGGTACTTTTGCACGGCGGTATCCATGTCCACGAAGATAATGCCGTGACGTTCCCACTCGGCTTTGAGCGAGCTGTAGACAGCTTCCGAATCCATCTGCGTTTCGACGCCGGCGAGGAATTTGCGTTCGGCTTCGGGGATACCGAGTTTATCGAAAGTATCTTTGATCGCGTCGGGGACGTCGTCCCAGGTGCGCGCCTTTTGCGGCGTAGCGCGCATAAAGTAATAGAACTCCTCAAAGTCCAACGCCCCCAGGTCCACGCCCCATGTGGGCATGGGCATGCGATTGAAGATGTCCAGCGCCTTGAGGCGGAAATCCAGCATCCATTGCGGCTCGTTTTTGAGCGCCGAGATGCTGCGTACTACATCCTCGCCGAGACCGCGCCGCGATTGGTGCGCGTAATCAATCGCGGTCGTGAAATCATATTGCTGTTGCTCTTTAATATCGCGGAGGTCGCTGTACGGCGTCTCCATGGCCTCATTCCTCATAAAGATATACCACGAATCTACACGAATCTACACGAATCTACACGAATCTACACGAATAAAAAGCCCATTAGTGACTCTCCTGAAAAAAGTCTAATTCACCGCAGAGACGCAAAGAACGCAGAGAAAAATTCAAGTTCATATCAACAAAATTAGTGATAAAACGCGAAAAACTTAATTTTATTGAATCCGACATAAAAATCTTTGCGCCCTCCGCGACTCTGCGGTGAGATCTTTAGTTTTTTCAGTAGACTCATTAGTGCAAATTCGTGAAGATTCGTGGTAAATTTTCACCCATAGACCGAAAATGTCCATTAAAAATCCGTTTAGTCCGTTGCTAGCTCTTTGACCCAGTCGTAGCCTTTTTCTTCCAGTACATCCACCAGGCTCGCGTCTCCCGATTGAAAGATGCGCCCGCCATAGAAAATGTGTACAAATTGCGGGTAGATGTAGTTGAGCAAGCGTTGGTAATGGGTGATCATCAGAATCCCCATGTTGAGGTCTTGCTGCAAGCGATTGATGTTCTCCGAGACGATGCGGATGGCGTCAATGTCCAGGCCGGAGTCGGTCTCATCCAGGATGGCAAATTTGGGCTTGAGCAACGCCATTTGCAAAACTTCAGCGCGCTTTTTCTCGCCACCGGAGAAGCCTTCGTTGAGATAACGTTGCAAGAACGGCGGTTCCATCTTAAGGCGATCCAGGTTTTCATTCAGCTCCTTACGGAATTCACGCATGGGGATGAGATGCGCATTGAGCCGTCCGCGGGCGCCGGTTTGCGCCTTGTCGCCATAGCCGCGCATCGCGCTGGTCGCCGCATGGAGGAACGAGTGAAGCGTCACGCCGGGCACGCTGATGGGATACTGCATCGCCAGAAAAAGGCCGCGCCGGGCGCGTGCATCGGGAGAAAGCGTCAGGAGGCTCTCGCCGTTGATGAGCACATCCCCTTGCGTGACCTGATAATGGGGATGCCCCATCAACGTATAGGCCAGAGTGCTTTTGCCGGAGCCGTTCGGCCCCATCAAAGCATGCGTCTCGCCCTGTTTTACCACCAGGTTTACGCCTTTGAGAATCTCCTTGCCTTCCACATTAACGTGCAGATCGCGTATTTCCAGCGTCGCCGGCTCCATACCTGCGCTCCTTCGATAGTTTTCAGTTGCCAGTTTTCAGTTGTCAATCCCGAATAAATTCGTTGCCCTATTCGTGGTTGGTGACAGTATAGGCGAAACGGGGATTTTGTCAAGGTTTTTTCTTACAAATTAGGTCGTCCATAAAAAAACGGCCCACATTTTGACGATGCAGGCCGTTTGAGGATATTCAAACTTTCTTTACTTGCCGCCCAACGCACCGCTCAGCATTCCTGCGCCGAGCATCCCCACGCCGAAAAGCATACCGACGACCAGGCTAATAATGAAGGCAATCACCCACCCAATGGCCACGGTGGCAATGGTCTTACCGGTATCCAGGTCCAGGCCTTCTTTGATCGCCAGGAAACCGGTATACAGCGACAACAGCCATGCCACTAGCGAAATGATCGAGCCGAGACAAGGGATAAACGAAAGCACGTTCAGGACGAGCGGTGCCTGCGCAAAGCCGATGACGCGCAGCATCTCATTGAGTGTGGCCTCCCCGTGGAAAAGCGATGTGCCCACGAAATAGGTGACGGCGGACCACACCAGCCAGCCGATGAAGCTCGAGACCAGCGCGCTCAGAAACGCACCGATAAAACTCGAACCTTCGCCGGCAATCAATGTGGCAATACCGCCCGAGATCGCCGACAACACCGCGACGATGGCAACCACCATCGCCGCCTGCGAGGTTGCCGCCGGGTCGGTTTCGACTTCGGCATAGACGCTCCTATCCAATTTGATGACCCGTATGATTCGCTCGAACATTGCAGGACTCCTTTCTTGATTGGGAAGAGTAAAACAAAAACCAATCTCATTATAGCCCGGTTTTTGAATTTGAGGAAATTTACAGGCAACGACTCAACCAGCCGGTTATCAGGTCAAAAACCAGCCTGAGTTTTCCACATCCTTCACATCCCCTACAATAAGGGAATCCAGCATTTGCTACCCCAATAAGTAGAGGCATCCCTGTACCAAAAATTATATATCAAGAGGGTTGCCGCAGATAACTGTGGATAACTACGCGCACTTCGGTGGAAAACCGTTCATTTTAGGGGAAAACTATTCATCAAATTGTCTCTATCCGTCCAGACAACACATCATTATACAGGTATGAAAAAAGGCCTCGTTTTTCACACCTGTACGTTTGACAAAAGAATTCCTTCACTTATCCCCAGCCCCGGGCAAAGAAGCGACCAGATACATAGGGGACAAGAGCAGATATGTTTCTAAATATAGGGGCTAGAGTGATTTTTCCCCACAATTCACATCTCTACTATGAAAACTACATATACAAACGAAACCCCCTGAGAATTTTATGAACTCCCAGGGGGTAAGATCTTGCATCTTAAAAGAGTGAAAGTTGTTCAATTGCAGGTGGTGAGGCAATTTCTTCAGGTACTAAAGTACCATCCAATAACTCGCGCAGGCGGATGAAATCTGTCTCAACGATGCTACGCAAGCTAGGTTGATGTAGCGCCGCCGCGGGATGGTACATAGGGAAATAGATGTACTCTCCGACTTTGCGAGGTTTCCCGTGAACAACGGAAATTTTCTCATCGGGGAACGCCCGCGCCATTGAATAGCGTCCCAAGGTCACGATGACTTTCGGTTTGATGATGTCAATTTGTTGATCGAGATAGGGGGCGCAGGCTTCGACTTCTTCCGGCGCCGGCTCGCGGTTTCCCGGTGGGCGGCATTTGATGACGTTGCTGATGTAAACGGTGTTACGCTCAATGCCTGCCTTTTCCAGTAGTTCATTGAGCAATTTTCCTGCTGCGCCCACAAAGGGAAGCCCTTGCTGATCTTCGTGGAAACCAGGCGCTTCGCCGATAAACATGATGGTTGCATTGGCCGGCCCGGCACCGGGAACCGCATGGGTGCGTCCTACATGAAGTGAACAGCGCGAGCAGGCGCGCACACGCGCATAGATGGCTTCCAGGGCTTGTTCGCGGTTGCCGTTCATGGGTAGTGTTTTCCTCCTTGTTTGTGAAAATCTTATGGGTAAAATGTAAAACGTAAAGCGTAAACCGTAAAACGTGAAGTAAAGTGTGGAGGCTCCTTTACTTCACGTTTTACGGTTCACGTGGGAATGAAACGCGCGATGATTGCGGCATAACGGCTGTGCAGACGTTGTTGATACTCAGCGTCTGTCACGTCTGCGCGCATAAAGTAAGCGTCTTCGCCATCGGCGTAGTAGCCGCGCAGGCGTGAGACTTGTTCAAACCCGTACTTGGCGTAGAGATTCAGTGCGATGGTATTCGAGACGCGCACTTCCAGCGATACCGTTTTCGCGCCGTTGTGAATGGCTTGTTCAAGGGCTTTGAGTAATAACAGTTCTCCCAATCCCCAGCCGCGCCATTCCGGGCGCACGGCCAGCGTGCTGATGTGTCCGCGATCTATTTCGACGCGCATCCCCACAAAGCCAATGATGCGCGAATCTAGCGCGGCGCGGCGTTCCTCCCACGTCCGGGTGGGCATGGCCGGGGTCAGTTGCAGGACGAAGTAATGCGCGTTGGGATTGAAATACAACTCCTGCACATACGCTGATTCAGGCCAGGGGTCCCGAAACACCAGCCGATCAATATGGGTGACGGCCGGGATGTCCTTAGCTTCCAAACGTCGAATATGAAAGGGTAATCCGTTATCGTTCATCGGGCATACAGGGGTTGAAGTGTGGCGGGATCGTCGGTTTGACCAGCGCGCAGTCGCGCCCAGGCCAAATCGGCCAGGAACCCTGCACGGCGCAGGTGATAGGCCGACGCCGGCAAAACGATGTGCGGGTGCGCGGAAACATTCGCGGCCTCAATTTCGCCGACCAGCAGCGCCGGCGCGGTGATTTGCGCCAGCAATTCCGGCCAGGTCATAATCACAACCTCGGTTTCGGCGCGCCAGACGCCATCGGTGTAACGATAGCGGGCGAATCCGGCCCGCTTGCGCCCGGCGGCAAAGACGGCGTACACGGGTCTGTCATCCGGCGGCAATGCGGCCACGAGAATGTCCAGCGTTTGCACGCCCACAAGCGGTAATTGACGGGAAACCGCCAGCCCTTTGGCGAAAGCCAGGCCGATGCGCGCTCCGGTGTACGAGCCAGGGCCGATACAGACCCCTACGGCGGTCAAATCCGCAGCGGTCATTTCGGATGCTGCCAGCATATCCGTGATCTGCGCTGCGAGCGTCTGGGTGTGGCGGTCGGCAGCTTCCCAGGTACACTCGCTGCGCAACGTTTGGCCGTCGTGCAGGGCAATGCTGGCGCGGGTTGTGGCGGTGTCAATGGCAAGCAACATCAGTTCTGCTCCGTAGACGGTAGACCGTATTATCTCCGGCTATGGGTGTTGATAACATCAGTATCCGGTCAGCTCCTTGCGCAGTTTTTCCAGGATGAGGCGATGGCGGTTGCCGTGCGTGCGAAAGATGAATGACCGCCGTTGTTCATCCAGGGCGCGTAATGCGATCCATAGGGTCTCTTCCGGGAAAATATCCGGGGCGCGGTCGGCCCACTCGACCACACAGACTGCGCCCGGATTTCCCAGCAATTCCTCCAATCCCAAATCCAGCGCTTCTTGCGTTGAGGTAAGGCGATACAGATCAATGTGATAAAAATAGCCCTTGTCTTGATGGCGCGTGTGGCGGCGGATAAGAATGAAGGTTGGACTGAGCAATTGGGTGGTCACGCCCCAGCCGATGCCGATGCCCTGCGCCAGGACAGTTTTTCCCGTCCCCAGGTCGCCCTCTAGGGCAATGACCTCGCCGCCGGTCAGCAGCGTGCCCAGGCGCGCTCCCACGCGGCGCGTTTGCTCTGGGCTACGGCTGATAAATTCTAAAGCGTCTGCACTCAGAATTGGCATGGTATACCCATTTCATTTTTCTGTCAGCAGATTAAGCAGATTGAGCAGATTAAATTCAAAATTTGTTTAATCGGCTGCGAGCTTTCTTACCCATTATACTACAAAGGTGACGCCTTCCAAAAATCGTCTTTTGCCATTCGCTCCAACAACTGTCGCGCGGCGGCCTTGGCGCCGGGTTCACTCTCTCCGGCCGGGCCGACGCACGCAGGGCAGCCATCGGCGCACGGGCACGTTTGTACGCGCTCCGATGCCGCGGCGAGCAGGGAGGGCCACAGTTCTATGATGTGCGGCGATAGTCCCGCGCCACCCGGCACGCCGTCGAAGACGATGACGGCCGGCAGGCCGCTTTCTGCATCGCGCGCTTCTACCGTGGTGCCCAAGTCGCCGGGATCGCACATCAAGAACACCGGCGCGAGGTTGCGCAGCAGATAAGCCAGGCCGCTCAGGGCCGTGCGCGCGCCGCATGCGCGTTCAAGCTGACGATGACATGTCGGACAGACGGTGAGCAAATTCTCCGGCGCGTGCGCCAGGCGCAATGCTTCCTGACGGGGATACTGCGCCAGAAATGTGCGCAATCCGGTAAGGTGGTGCACCTCCAGCGGATGGCCGGGTTGCGCCGTGGCGCCGCATACGCGGCAACGTTGCCCGTCGCGGGCCAGGATCGTCTCGCGGATTTGCGGCCATGCCGGGCCGTAGTCCAGGGGCGCGAGCATAATCCCCGCTTCCGCCAGCTCTTCCACCAGCGTCGTCGGCAGGGTGAGACGAAAAGCCTCGGTCTCCATAACCTGTTCCGGCAGATTGATCTCATCCCAGCCTAGTGTTTCATGGGTCCCCTGTTGTACGCGCCGGTAGGCCACCGCCTGGGTGTGCACGCGCACTTCCTCATCGGTGAGTTGTGGGGTGGCGTTGAGTACGCCGAGCGTCCGTCGCACGTTCAACCGTTCCACCTGCGTGGTGGCTGTGGCGATGGTGTAGTAGTCGAGTTCGGCGGGGCGGGCAAGCGCGATGCCTTGCTCCCAATCCAGCGATTCGATGAGGTACATTTCGCCGCCGTGCAGGTAGACGGCGCCTTCATGGACGAGTGTGGGAGCGCTGGGCCGATCCACGATGCCGATGGCGGGACCTTCGGTGGATTGGATGACGACGTTATCCGGCGTCGCTGAGCGCAGCGAGATCGCCTGGGCCGGATAGGTCTCGCCTATCCAGGTGTAGCGTCCGTTTTGGGCATGCAGCACATCTTCGGCGCTGAGCGATTCCAGTAGCGCGCCGATGTTCTGGGCTTTGCCGAAAGGTTCGTCCCGTTCAAAGGGCAACTCAAAGGCGGCGCAGGTGAGGTGCCCGGCGAGCAGACTCAACATGTCGGGATTCACCCGTGCTACCTCCGGGGAGCGCCCGAAAAAGTATTCCGGGTGCGAGATGAGATATTGATCCAGCGGCGACGGTGTGGCGATGAGCACAGAAAGCGACGCCCCCGCCCGCCGTCCGGCGCGTCCCATCTGCTGGCGCGTTGCGGCGATGGTGCCGGGGTAGCCGACCAGGATGGAAGCATCGAGCGCGCCGATGTCAATGCCCAGTTCCAGGGCATTGGTGGCGACGACGACGCGCGTTTTGCCCTCGCGCAAGCTGCGTTCGATGGCGCGGCGTTCCGGGGGTAGATAGCCACCGCGGTAACCCTGGATGGTCTCCGGCGCAAAGCCGGCGCGGGCAGCGCGTTCGCGTAATGCGCGCAATAACAATTCTACGGTCATGCGGGCGCGGGCGAAGATGATCGTCTGCACCCCGGCATGAAGCAGTTTCAGTGCCAATTTGATGGCTTCGTCGGTCGCGCTGGCGCGCAGACCCAGTGTGGGATTGAGCAGCGGCGGATTATAGAAGATGACATGGCGTTGTCCGTAGGGCGCGCCATCCTCTTCGATTGCCATTACCGGGTCTTCCCATACCGCTTCGGCCAGTTCGCGGGCGTTGGCGATGGTCGCCGAGGCGGAAATGAAGCGCGGCTCCGCGCCGTAGAAGCGCGCTACCCGGCGGGCGCGGCGCAGTACGTTGGCGACGTGGCTACCGAAGATGCCGCGATAGGTGTGCAGCTCATCAAGGACGATGTAGCGCAGGCCGCTGAAGAAGCGCATCCAGCGGGTGTGATGCGGCAGGATGCCCAGGTGCAACATATCCGGGTTGGAGACGAGGATGCGCGCTTCGTTGCGAATGGCGGCACGGTGGCGTTCGGGCGTGTCGCCGTCGTAGGGACGCAAATTCAGGGGGGCTTGTAAGACGCCGATCCACTGTTCCAAAGCCGCAATCTGGTCATGTGCCAGGGCCTTTGTGGGAAACAGCAACAACGCCGTGGCCGCCGGATCGTGCAACAGCGTATTGAGCAGCGGCAATATGTAGCCGAGCGTCTTGCCGGAGGCCGTGCCGGTAGCCAGAACCACATTTTCTCCGCGCAAGGCGGCTTCAACCGCACGCGCCTGATGGGTGTAAAGCGCCGCTATGCCGAGTTTCCGTCCGGCGGCGGCGAGACGCGGATCTAGCCCTTCAGGCCACGTCATCGTCTCCGCTCCTCGCGCCGGTAGCGTCCGCCAGGCGGTCACATTGCGGATAAAATTTGCGTCTGTGCGCAGTGCAGCAGCTAACGTTTCAATGGACATAAGCTATTAGCTTTCAGGGGGTAGCTTTCAGCGATCAGCCGTCAGCTTTCAGCGTTCGGTTTTCAGCGGTTAGCTTTCAGCGATCAGCCATCAGCTTTCAGCGTTCAGTTTTCAGCGGTTAGCTTTCAGCGATCAGCCATCAGCTTTCAGCGATCAGCCATCAGCTTTCAGCGTTCAGTTTTCAGCCTTTAGTTTGTCATGGTCAGGTAATAGCTGACTGCTGATAGCTGATAGCTGACTGCTGATAGCTGATAGCTGACTGCTGATAGCTGACTGCTGATAGCTGATAGCTGACTGCTGATAGCTGATAGCTGATAGCTGACTGCTGCTAGCTGACGGCTGAGAGCTATTTATCGTCTACTTAGCTCCTCATACACTGCCTGATAATACAACACACTTTCCACCGGCGTGTTGGGCGGGATGTGGTTGCCGACGGCCAGGAAAAAGCCCGGATATGGTTTGCCGATCGCCATACAGCGTTCCACTTCCGCGCGGATGGCAGGCTTGTCACCCTTCAGCAAAATCCGGGTGTCGGCGTTGCCGATGAAGACGTGGGTGCGGCCGTATTTTGCAGCGATGTAAGCCATGTCCGTCCACGGCTCTAGCACGAAGCCATGCACACCGCACGCCGCCAGGTCATCTACGAACTGCGTGTAATTGCCGTCGGACGTGTACATAATCTTTTTGCCGGAGTCCAGCAGCGGCGTGAAGAGCTTCTTGTAGTTGGGAAAGACATATTGCCGATACCAGCGCGGGGAAATGAACGGCCCGGCGCTCCACACGATGTCGTCGTGAATCATAACCACCGGCACATCGGCGGCGGCTAGCGCGTCAAAGTGTTGCTGTATCCAACTCGCGTAACGGTTTGCGACCTCGCCGAAACCTTGAGGGTCCACCCCCGCCGCCAGCAACAGCATTTCCCAGCCGAAGATGTCTATGAGACCGGAAACCAGGGTCACATAAATTCCTGTCATCACCACCTGCTCCGGCGTCTGGGCGCGTTGACGGCGATAGTGCTCCTCGAAGCGCCGCGTCAGTTCGCCCTGGTCGCGTGGCCCGTAGACCGCCCACGGATCGAAGGCCAGTACTTCCTCCGGCGTTTTGAACGGGCACGTGATCGTGTCACGGCGGTCCACCCCACCGGCGGCGTATTCGGCGTGGCCCATATCGGTATGGCAGGCGGCCAGCTCCTCCCCGCCGATGAGCGTAGACCAGCGGAAATCGAAGTTCCAGGCTTCCATGAGCGCCAGTGCACCCCGCTGTTTCAATTCGGCGGGACTGTACGGCCCGACCTCGATGCCGGTCACCGCTTTGATCACGTCCCAGTGTTCGGTGACAGAATACTCGGTATGCGGCACGCGGGACGGCATATCCAGGTTAATAGCGGACCAACCGTCAATATAAGACATTTTTCAAAAGCCCTTCTGTAAGTTTTAACCGCTCAGTCGAGGTTCAGGATGGACGCATTATACCATTAGATGATTTCCTCAGATGATTTCCTCGGTTTTGGGGTGTTATGTCGCACGCTGACGTTGCACGGTAGACATAACGGGGGCGTCAAATATCGCGCAGGGAACTGGCGTTCCCCTTTGCGCAATGGGAGAGCGATTTAACCGGGAAGTTATGTGCGCTGCCGTGTACTAGCTTATCGAAACGGTCTCAGCCCAGCGCCTAATGGCTTCCCAATCGCGGCGGTCAGCTTCCACGGCCTTGACCATCTTGGAAATGAAACGGTCAAGCAGCGAGAGCCGTGAGAAGTCCATTGCGCCCGCGAAGTAGACGTTTTCTGCGTTCGGCAGCAGCGCGCGCACAGACGCTGTGTATGCCTCGCGGGCGGCGCGGCTGTCTGCATCCTCCCCGGTGTTGAGCATGTGGACAGTGAACAGCGCGGTCGGCATAGCTGCGAGCGCCGCCTGGTGGGCCTGGATGAATTTCACCATCTCCGGAAGCCAGTTCCCCATGCGAATCGCGCTGCCCAGGATGACGGCCGTGTAGCCATTGAGCGCCGGCTTGGCTTTCACCGGCTTGACCTCCACACGGAAGCCGCGTGCGGCGAGGGTGTCGCCAATCGTAGCAGCAATTTCGGCGGTCGAACCGGCGCGAGTAGCATAAGCGACGAGAACGAGTTTGTCCATTGTTCCTTCCTTCAAGAATAATTTTGGGTGTTATTTTTGTGGTCAACTGTTTCAGAACTCGGCAGTGGAATTCGGCAGCGGCCCTTCGGTATCGCCCAGACTGGCAAATTCATGGTCGGCGGCGTCCTCGCGGTAGTGCGTACCCCGTGATTGGCGGTTGTGCCACGCCGCGCGGGTTATAATCCAGGCAGTCTGCGCCATATTGCGTAACCCAATGAGATTGTCGTTGAGACGCGTGGAGCGATAAAATTCATCAATCACACCCCACATGTGGTTCAGGTCTTGCAGGGCGCGCGCCAGCCGATGGGTGTTGCGCGCCAGGCCGACATACAGCCACATAATGTTTTGGATGGTGCGGGCGTCGCGGTAGACCAGCACCGGGTCGGCGGCGTCGCCGGAACTCACATCCTGCCAGGGGGGGATGGTGTCGGCGGGGACGCAGCACAGGTCGGCGCGCGCGCGGATGTCGCGTCCGGCGCGGTCACCCCACACCAGCCCCTCCAGCAGCGAAGTGCTTGCCAGGCGGTTCGCTCCGTGAAGGCCGGTGCAACTGACTTCACCGATGGCGTACAGTCGGTCAATGGTCGAGCGCCCCCACAAATCTACGTGGACGCCGCCGCAGAAGTAATGCGCTGCCGGTACCACGGGGATCGGTTGAACGGTGATGTCCACACCGGCTTTCAGGCACGTGGCATAGATGCTTGGAAAACGTTCGCGGATGCGCGCGGCGTCCATCACACTCGCCAAATCGAGCAAGACATGATCGTAGCCATGCTCCAGCATCTCGTGGTGGATGGCACGGGCGACGATGTCGCGGGGGGCCAGATCACCCCACTTAGGCGCGTAAGTGTCCATGAAATGGCGTCCATCGGGGGTATAAAGGCGTGCGCCTTCACCGCGCACGGCTTCGGAGATGAGGAAGTTGTCGGCGCCAGGCACGGCCAGCGTGGTGGGATGGAACTGGATGTATTCTGCGTTGATGACGCGCGCGCCGGCGCGATAAGCCATCGCCAAGCCATCGCCGCGTGCGCCGGGCGGGTTGGTGGTGTGACGATAAATGCGTCCGATGCCGCCGGTGGCGAGGATGGTGACTGGCGCCAGCAGGCGGTGGATGCGGTTTTCGGCGCGATCCAGCACGTAAGCACCGTGACAGGTGATGGGTTGATAAACGGCCATCGGGTCACGGCTGTGATGGGATGAAGTGATGAGGTCTACCGCCGTCATGCCGGTGAGCAGGGTCACGTTGGGCAACTCACGCAGCCGGGCGAGCATGGCCTGCTCGATGGCATAGCCGGTCATATCGCCTACGTGCAGGATGCGGGAAAGGGAATGTCCGCCTTCACGGGTGCGGGAAATATTCCCGTGCGCATCCCGGTCGAAGGGCACGCGACATTCCTCGATGAGTACACGCTTCACCAACATCGGACCTTCTTCGGCCAACAGGCGCACTGCCGGCGGCCAGCTCAACCCCGCGCCGGCACGCAGGATATCCTCTACCAACAGATCGGGCGAATCTCCTTCCCCATCGGCGACGATACCGCCTTGCGCATAGCGGGTGTTGGCCTCGTCCGGTTTATGTTCGCGGGTGATGATGGTGATCTGTCGCTGGCGGTCCTGCGCCAATTGCAAGGCCGCCGCTGCTCCGGCAATTCCACAACCGATGATGAGTACGTCAGTTTCGATGGGCATGGTTCTCCTTTAGCTGTCAGCGATCAGCTTTCAGCGATCAGCCGTCAGCTGTTAGCGATCAGCAGTTAGCTTTTAGCTTTTGGGTGAATGAGGTCAACATACGTTTGACTTCAGTGACGTTATTGTGCAGGTCAGTATAAATGATGGGTGGGAGGAAGCCCAAATCGTGTGCGAGAAGCAAGTGGTATTCCAGTTCGCTGGCAGAACCGGCAGCGATATGCATAAAGCGCGCCAACTCTGCTTCGGTGTCACGGCCACAACCTTCGGCAATATTTGCCGGGATAGAGGCGCTGGCGCGGCGGATTTGGCTGGTGAGGCCATACAATTCGGTTTGCGGAAACGTTGCCGTTGCTTTATATACCGCCAATGTCAATTGATGGGCTTTCTCCCACACCTGCAAAGTCCTGAAATCTCGCATAATGCACCTCCTGAAATTGTTAGCCATCAGCTTTCAGCTGTCAGCAATCAGCCGTCAGCAATCAGCCGTCAGCTGTCAGCAATCAGCTGTCAGCAATCAGCCGTCAGCTGTCAGCAATCAGCCGTCAGCCGTCAGCTGTCAGCAATCAGCCGTCAGCAATCAGCCGTCAGCAATCAGCCGTCAGCAATCAGCCGTCAGCTGTCAGCAATCAGCCGTCAGCCGTCAGCCGTCAGCTGTCAGCAATCAGCCGTCAGCAATCAGCCGTCAGCCGTCAGCCGTCAGCCGTCAGCCGTCAGCCGTCAGCCGTCAGCCGTCAGCTGTCAGCAATCAGCCGTCAGATCTCTGGCTGAAAGCTGATAGCTGAAAGCTGAAAGCTGATAGCTGAAAGCTGATAGCTGAAAGCTGATAGCTGAAAGCTGAAAGCTGAAAGCTGATAGCTGATAGCTGATAGCTGATAGCTAAAGCGAAAGCATCCTCTCCAACGCCACACGCGCCCAATGGCGGGTCTCCGGCTCGACGGTGACTTCGTTGAGTAGCTCACCGCGCGCCAGGGCATCCATAACCTCGGCGAGGTTGGCGAGGGTGATCTGGCTCATGTTGGCGCAGAAAGGCGGCACGTCTGACAGTGAGAGGATAAGCTGATTGGGATGTTCAGCTTGCAGACGGTGCACCAGGCGACTCTCCGTCCCGATGGCCCATTGCGTTCCGGCAGGCGCGGCCTCCACTTGCTTGACGATGTAGGCGGTCGAGCCGGCATCGTCGGCCAGCGCGACCAGTTCGGCCTTGCACTCCGGGTGGACGATGACGCGGATGCCGGGATAGCGCGCGCGCATAGCGTGAATGTGCTCTACCCGGAAACGCTGATGTACATTGCACGCGCCGGGCCACAGGATGACTTTGGCGGCCTGAATGGCCTCCGCGCTCGGCGGGCGACGGGTGTTCCACAAGAGCATTTCAGCATCGGCGATGCCGAGTTTGTGCGCTGTGTTGCGTCCCAGATGTTGGTCGGGGAAAAAGAACACCCGCGGACGCTGACTTAACGCCCACTTCAGCACTTTTTCCGCATTGCCGGAGGTGCAGACCGTCCCGTTATGCCGCCCGCAGAAGGCTTTGAGTTCCGCATCTGAGTTCACATAGGTGATGGGGGTGATTTCAGCGTCGGCGCTGCTGCCTGTGGCAGCCAATGCGGCATCGAGGAGCCGCCACGCTTCTGCAACCACAGGTTCGGCAGCAGTCTCGGCGAGGAAGCAGCCTGCTTCGATGTCGGGAATGAGCACGCGCTGTCCCGGTTTTGCCAGGATTGCGGCGACTTCGGCCATGAAATGGACGCCGCAGAAGACGATGAACTCGGCGTCGGTCTGCGCGGCGCGGCGGGCCAACTCCAGGGAATCCCCACGAAAATCGGCAAAAGCGATGACTTCTTCCCGCTGATAATGATGGCCGAGGATGACCAGACGGTTGCCGAACGCGGCT
Source organism: Chloroflexota bacterium (assembly GCA_019873645.1). Taxonomy (GTDB): domain Bacteria; phylum Chloroflexota; class Anaerolineae; order B4-G1; family SLSP01; genus DSWT01. The sequence goes on from JAIOAX010000048.1 coordinate 18,195, forward strand.
TTCACTTCGCGGATGCGCGCTGCCGGATCGGTTTTTGTGGCTTTGTCAACCGGTTGAATCTTCATGCTCAGGTCGAACGCCTTGACCGAGTGCGTCAGCGCGCCGATGGAGATGAAATCCACACCGGTTTCGGCGATATCCTTCACGCGCGCGCGGGTGACGTTGCCGGAGGCTTCCAGCGGCACGCGCCCGGCAGTGATGGCGACGGCTTCCCGCATGGTGTTGAGATCCATATTATCCAGCATAATGCGGTCGAGTGGCGGCTCGATTGCCAATGCCTGGCGCAGTTCATCCAGAGTGCGGACTTCAACCTCGATGGGCAGATCGGGATGTTGCGCGCGGGCGCGTTCCACGGCCAGCGCGAGGCTGCCGGCGCCGTCAATGTGGTTATCCTTGACCATCAGCATATCGAAGAGTGACATGCGATGATTGACGCCCCCGCCCATACGCACGGCGTACTTGTCGAGTACGCGGTAGCCGGGCAGCGTCTTGCGCGTGTCGAGGATTGTCGCATTGGTCGTGGCGACGGCGGCGACGAAACTGCGCGTCAGTGTGGCGATGCCTGACATGCGCTGCAAGAAATTGAGCGCGGTTCGTTCGGCGGCCAGCAGCGACGGCCCCGGCCCGACTACCTCGGCGACGATTTCACCGGGCGCCACCTCCTGCCCATCGGCGACATGCGCGGTGAACGTGATAGCCGGGTCCACGCGGCGGAAGACAGCTTCGGCCACCGGTAATCCGGCAATGATACCGTGCTCCTTCGCCGTGATGCGTCCGTGCAGCAGCGCATTGGGGGCCAGCGTCGCCGTGCTCGTCGCATCCCCCGGCCCGATGTCCTCGGCGACGGCCAGTTCAATCAGCGGCGCGGTAGCGTCAAGTAATGCTTGCAATGTCTTATCATCCATAGCGACTCCTGGAAAGTGTCAACGGATTAAACGGATTTTAATGGATTTTTTCTTCTTAATCCGTTTCATCCGTTTAATCCGTTGACATTAGAGTTTGGAACCTTGTTGTTTGCCGACGGCGATTTGCTTCCACGCGGCGACGACGGCGAGGGTAATAATGGCCGAGGCCGCGGCTTCCGGCAACCCGTTGGTGACGACGAGCGGCAGCAGGACACCCCAGGTCACTTTGCCGAGCAGGCCGATCATCCCCAGCACCAGCACGGTATTGGTGAGGCTGCCGGCGATGCCTGCGGCGATCAAGCCGGGCACGGGTTTGCGTTCCAGCGCGCGCCACACCAGCCAGGCCACCGGCCCGATAAACAGGCGCGGTAGCACGGCAATCAGCGGGTTGGTGAACAGCACATCCGCTGGCCCGGACGGGGCGATGGCGGCCTGCAACATACTGAACGCCCCGAAAATCAGCCCAATCGCGATACCCACGATCGGCCCTTCCAACACCGCGCCGATGATGACCGGGACATGCATGACCGTCAGCGACGCCCCCGCAAACCAGGGAATGAAGCCTATATGCGTCCAACCCAACAGGGCAGCAATTGCGCCCAAGACACCGGTTACTGCGATTTTGCGAGTGTTATCTTTTGACATGGAATACCTGCCTTCTTTTGGTTATCGTCTTTGCGCACCTTACCATTTTTCGACAGGATTCCCAGGATTTTCAGGATTAGAAAAGGTTTAATAACGAATTTTCATCCCGTTAATCACGTGAATCCTGTCCAAAAAAGAACCATGTAACTGCTATGGTTGAATAGATGGCATTATAGCTGAATCTGTAAAGAAGATAAAGTGCCTGCACCCGCAAAAGTGCTATACTATTGACCGGATATGTCTGCGCTGATTGAAGTCAATAATGTGACCTACGCCTATCCACTCCCCAATGGTGGGCGCATTGCCGCGCTGCGGGAGATTTCGCTGCGCATTGAGGAAGGGGAATATGTTGCCATTGTGGGGGCGAACGGCTCCGGCAAATCTACATTGGCGCGGCTCCTCAATGCATTGCTTGTCCCGGATAGCGGGTGCGTGACCGTCGCTGGCATGGAGACGCGCGATCCTGCCCATCATCCCGCGATTCATCGCACGGTGGGCATGGTTTTCCAGCATCCCGAAGACCAGATCGTGGCGTCGCTGGTGGAAGAAGATGTGGCCTTTGGCGCGGAGAATATGGGCCTCCCGCCGGCCGAAATTCGCGTGCGGGTGGATGAAGCATTGGCTATGGTGGGATTACAGGAAGCGCGCTTGCGTCCACCGCATCTTCTTTCGGCAGGACAACAACAGCGGGTCGCGCTGGCCGGGGTGCTGGCGATGCGCCCACGCTGTATCGTCTTCGATGAAGCTACGGCCATGCTCGATCCTGCCGGGCGGCGCATCGTCCGCGAGATGATGGCTGATCTGCATCGCGCCGGCTTGACGATTATCACCATCACGCATTTTATGGAAGAAGCGTTGGACGCGCAGCGGGTGGTGGTCCTGGAACGTGGGCGCGTGGCGCTGGACGGTCCGCCGGAAACAGTTTTCGCCGACGCACATACTTTGCGCACATTAGGGTTGGATTTGCCGCCTGCGGCAAGGTTGGCATGTACCCTGCGACGCCACTTCCCGGCACTTCCCACAGGACTTTTGACCGTTCCCGCACTTGTAGCAGTATTGGATGCCCTGCCGCATCATGCCGCTGAACTCCCGGTCACGCAGCCTGAACCGTCGCCGGTGGCCGGAACACCGTTGATCGAAGTCCGCGACCTGGGGCACACCTATATGCCCGGCACGCCGCTGGCGCAACGTGCGCTGGAGGGCGTCACGTTGAATATCCAGACCGGCGTGGCCCATGGTTTGCTCGGCGCGACCGGTTCCGGCAAATCCACCCTGCTCCAGCACCTCAATGGCTTGTTGCGCCCGCAGGAGGGGACGGTGCGCGTTGGCGACTACAGGTTGGACGATCCCCGGCTCGATGTGCGTGCCGTGCGGCGGATGGTCGGGCTGGTCTTTCAATTGCCGGAAACGCAGATTTTCGAGCAGTACGTGGGTGATGAGATCGCCTATGGCCCGCGCCTGCAGGGCTTGCTCGGTGATTCGCTGCGCGAACGGGTGCGTTGGGCGATGGAGCTGGTGGGGATGGGCTTTAATGCTTTCAAGGATCGTTTCACCTTTGCGCTCAGCGGCGGCGAAAAGCGCAAAGTGGCGTTGGCCTCAATCCTTGCTCTGCGGCCCTCTGTATTGCTGCTGGATGAGCCGACCGCCGGTCTGGACCCGGCCTCACACCGTGAGCTGCTGACGCATCTGCAAAAGCTGAAGGAAACCGGCATGACGCTGGTACTCTCTTCGCATCAGATGGAAGATGTGGCGGCGCTGACCGAACGGGCGACGGTGCTTGTTGCTGGACGCTCCATCCTCGACGACAGTGTCGGCGCCGTTTTTGCGCAAGGCGAACGCTTGCGCATGTTAGGGCTATCCACGCCTATCGTCACGCAAGTGGCTGAAGGTTTGCGCGCTCGCGGCTGGCCCTTGCCTCCCGGACTGGTCTCGTCCACCGCGCTCATCGAGGCATTGTCTCGAAATCTTTTGTCAACGGATTGAACGGATTTCAACGGATTTTTGCCATGTGCTGATTCACTCATTCGCTGATTCGCTGATTCGCTGATTCTCTGATTCTCTGATTCGCTCATTCTCTGATTCTTAGATTCGCCGATTCTTATGCACGACTTCGAGTTCCTACGTTTTGTCAATATCGGCCAATACCTGCCCACCGGCTCGATCATCCACCGGCTGGACCCGCGCGTGCGGCTGTTGGCGGGATTGGGGTTGCTGGTCGCTGTCACGACGGCCGCACACTGGGGCGGGCTGCTGATTGCTCTTGTGACATTGATTGCCCTGTTGAAGGTGGCTCGCATCCCTCTCGGCTACGCGCTGAAAGGGATGGCAGCGCCGCTCCCGTTTCTTGCCTTTCTGGCGTTGTTGCAGATACTCTTTGGCCCCCGTGAGGCGTCGTCTGTGTTGGTAACCTGGGGGCCGGTGACGATTTCACCCCTGAGTCTGCTGAACGGCGCGTTGCTGCTGGCGCGTTTTACCGCATTGATCCTCATCCTCAGTCTGATTTCGTTCTGCATCTCTACGACGGAAATTGTGCATGGTTTGGACGCGCTGCTGATGCCGTTTGCCAAAATTGGATTGCCGACCCATGCTTTTGTGTTGATGGTGCAGGTGACGCTGCGCTTCCTGCCGCTGCTGGCTCAGGAAGCCGAGCGGATCGCCAAATCCCAGGCTTCGCGCGGCGCAGAATGGGGCACCGGGCGCGGCGGCGTGCTGCGGCGTGTCCGCCAGGCTTTTCCGTTGCTGGTGCCGTTGTTCCTTACAGGTTTGCAGCGGGCGGAAAACCTGGCGCTGGCGATGGAAGCACGCGGCTATCGCGGCGGCAAAGGGCGCACTTCGATGACGGTACTGCATTTCGAACGCAAGGATGGTGTCGCATTGGGCCTGGTCATCATCCTCGCCGTGTTGATTGTGGCGGTGTAGGAATGGGGTAGGAAGTTAGGAAGTAAGGCGTATGGAGTTAGGAAGTATGGAGTAGGAAGTAAGGAGTATGGAGTATGGAGTAAGGCGTAGTGGAACGGAGCGTTGGCGTGAAGTGGCGGCGCTGTTTTTGAAGCTGGGCATCACCAGTTTTGGCGGGCCGACGGCGCACATTGCCTTGATGGAACAGGAGGCTGTCCACAAACGCGGTTGGCTGACGCGCGAGCACTTTCTGGATTTGCTGGCGGCCACCAATCTCGTCCCCGGTCCTAACGCCGTCGAGATGGCCGGACACATTGGCTTCGTACATGCCGGATGGCCGGGATTGTTCCTTGGCGCCGGCTGCTTCTTGTTGCCGGCCGTGGTGCTCAGCCTGGCGTTAGCGTGGCTTTATGTCCGCATGGGAACGCTGCCGCAAGTCACGGCGTTGTTTTACGGCATTAACCCGGTCGTGCTGGCGATCATCCTGACGGCGACGTATCGCCTGGGACGTAGCGCGTTGTGCGATAGGACCGCGATTGTCCTGATGCTCCTGTGCCTGGCCGCGACATTGCTCGGCGTGAATGAAGTCTGGGTTTTGTTAGGGGGCGGCATAGCAGGGATGCTGCTGGCGACGCCGTGGCGGGTGACCTCGTTGGCCGGATGGTTGCCCATGGCCTGGATACCGTCCCAACTGGTCGCCGCAGCCCCCCCTGTGGCGGACCGTGTTTTGCGTCTGTGGTTGTTTTTCCTCAAGGTGGGCGCGCTCATTTTCGGCAGCGGGATGGTCTTATTCGCATTTATCCAACGCGACGTGGTGGAACGCTATGGCTGGTTGACGCAGCAACAACTGGTAGACGCCATTGCCGTAGGGCAGATGACGCCCGGCCCGGTCTTATCATCGGCCACGTTTATCGGCTATCTGGTGGCCGGCTGGGCGGGCGCGCTCGTCTCCACGGTCGGCGTTTTCCTGCCCTCGTTCCTCATCGTGGCGCTGGTCGGCCCGTGGATTCCCCGCCTGCGGCGTTCGGCAACGGCGCAGGCGTTCCTGCGCGGCGTCAATGCGGCAGCGATGGCGCTCATTCTCGCGGTCGCCATCGCGTTGTTCCGCCTGACCATCGTGGATGTCTGGACGGCAGGTTTATTGGGGTTGAGCCTGGTGTTGCTGCTGCGCTTCCGCGTGGATACGGTATGGTTGGTCTTAGGCGGCGCGTTAGCAGGTTTGCTGCATGGGTTATGATATGGTTATGAATTCGGTTTCCGAGATTTTGTTTTGATGGTATAATGAGTTTGATTTCAGGATAACGTCCGGCCATTTCCCGGACTGATCTTAAGAGGCATGAATACAACGACAGAAATACCCGATACATACGGATCAGAAACGTCTGCCAACACAGACGATGCTGACCCATCGAGTAGAACGCGACAGACCTGACGCAGCACACTCGTAGTCCCTGACCTCCTCGGAGCTTTCACAGGGCCGCAGTGCGTGCTGCGGCCCTGTTGTGTGTCTCGAAAAGGCCGGCTACACATATCTTGCGTCGAGGAGGTGTGGCATGTTGTACGTCAGTCAAGTACAAAATCGGCAGGTCTGGGATGCCTGGGGACAACCCATAGGCCGGTGTGCCGATGTGCTGGTCGGCGCCGTGGATCAAGCCTTTCCGCCTGTCAAGGCCCTCGTGTTGCGAGGCAACGGTTCTGGCAACGGCGAACGGTATATCCCTGCTTCATGCATCAGTAGCCTTTATCCCAGTATCATCTTAAACGTTCCTCAAGAAAAATGCCCTTCGTATACGCCTGGCGGCGATGAATTACGGCTCATAGACCGTGTGCTCGACCGCCAAATTGTGGACACCGAAGGCCGCCGCGTCGTGCGGGTCAACGATCTGCAACTGGCGCGGGTTGGCGATCAATACTGTCTTACCGGTGTGGATGTCGGTGGACGTGGGTTGTTACGTCGCCTGGGCGTGGAGCGGCTGGGACAAGCCATCTACCGTTTGTTGGGCCGTTCATGGCAAACCGGTGTCATCCCCTGGGAAGACGTAGCCCCCTTACACCAGGAGGACCCGCTTCGCTTGCGGGTCTCGCATGACCGTATCGTGCAGCTTCCTCCGGCGGACCTGGCCGCCATTCTCAACGATCTGGATCACCGCACCGGCGCGGCATTGATGGAGACGCTGAGCAACGAAACGCTGGCCGACGCTCTGGAAGAAAGCCCCTCTGAAGTGCAGGTAGCCGTCCTTTCGCACATGGAACCGGAGCGGGCGGCTGACGTCCTTGAGGAGATGGACCCCGACGAAGCCGCCGACCTGTTGGCCGATTTGCCTGAAAAGACCAGCGAACAGTTGCTTTCCTTGATGGAGGATGACGAAGCCGCTGAAGTACGCTCGCTGCTGGCCTATCCTGAAGATTCCGCCGGCGGCATTATGACGACGGAGTTTGCGCACGCGCCCATCGGCCTGCGCGCCGGCGAATTGCTGGAGTACCTGCGCCGTTCGGAAGACGCACAAGATGACGAGGCGATGTACTACATCTATCTGGTGGACGAAAATCATCGCCTGCGCGGCGTCATCAGCCTGCGCGACCTGGTGATGGCCCCGCCCGACGCCGATTTGACCCCCTGGATTGAGAGCGATCCTGTAACCGTAACCCCCTACACCCCGCAAGAAGAAGTGGCGTACATTGTTGCCAAGTACGATTTGCTGGCCGTACCTGTCGTGGAGCCGGAAAGCGGTAAACTGCTGGGCATTGTGACGGTGGATGACGCTGTAGATACGGTGTTGCCGACGGCCTGGAAAAAACGTCTGCCCCGGTTCTTCTGATTTTGGATTGGCGATTTTAGATTGGGGAGGGCATGATGAAGCAAGTACGACGTATCCCAACTTGGCTACAACGGGTTTTGTTTTATCTTTCGATTTTGGGACCGGGGTTGATTACGGCCAGCGCCGATAACGATGCGCCGGGCATCGCCACGTATTCAATGGCCGGTTCCACGTATGGCTATCGCTTTCTGTGGTTGATTGTGGTGATTACTATAGGAGAACTGATTGTGCAAGAGATGGCGGCGCGGATGGGCGCCGTCACCGGCAAGGGCACTGCCGATCTCATCCGCGAACGTTTCGGTGTGCGCGTGACTACCTTTGCGATGTTCTGTCTGCTGCTGGGCAATTTGGGCACGACCATCGCCCAATTTGCGGGCGTCGCGGCAGGGACAGAATTGCTCGGCATCAGCCGCTACATCACCGTGCCGCTGGCGGCGCTGCTGGTGGGATTCTTAGTGTTGCGCGGTTCGTATGAGCGGGTGGAAAAAGTATTGTTGTTCCTGTGTCTAGCAGCGTTGAGCTATGTCATCACCGCCTTTGCCGTGCGTCCGCCGTGGGGTGAAGTGCTGCGGCAGGCTTTGACCCCCACATTTAGCAGCGACACAGGCTACATCCTGGCGGTGCTGGCGACCATCGGCACCACCATCACGCCCTGGGGCATTATCTATATGCAGGCGTCGGTAGCCGATAAAGGCGTGGATATGGAACGCTATCGCTATACCCGCCTGGACGTGACCTTTGGCGCGGCGTGGGGCAACGTGGTCTCGGCGTTCATCGTCATCTGCACGGCGGCGACGTTGTTTGTACACGGTATCGCGGTGGAGACGGCGGAACAGGCGGCGATGGCGCTCGCGCCGCTGGCCGGTGAGCGGGCGCGTTACCTGTTCACGACCGGTTTGTTGGGGGCTTCGCTTTTGGCGGCGTCGGTGCTGCCGCTTTCGACGGCGTATGCAATCTGCGAAGCTTTCGGCTGGGAACGCGGCCTGGATCGGCGCTCGCAGGAAGCCCCGTTCTTTTACGGGCTGTACATCGGCATCATCGTGCTGAGCGTGATCGTGGTGCTGATCCCCGGCATTCCGCTGTTTCCCATCATGTGGCTCTCGCAGTCGCTCAACGCCATCCTCTTGCCGGTGCTGCTGGTGCTGGTGCTCAAGCTGGTCAACAACCGCCGCGTGATGGGCGAATGGGTCAACCGCCGCTGGCAGAACATCCTCGCCTGGACGCTGACCGGCCTGATCAGTCTGGTGACGGTAGTGCTGTTTGTATCGCCGTTTTTGAATTAATGGTCAGCGATCAGCAGTCAGCTTTCAGCGGTCAGCGAGCAGACTGAACTACGACTTGGTTCGATAATGATCAAATTATCGTTGACATCTCCATGGTGACGGAGTATACTGAAAGTAACGGAGGCTGTGTCAGGAGGAAGCGATGAGTTTATCATCCGTTACAGTGCGCCAACGCCTGGAGACTGTTTTCAATAAGCGGCAGGCCGAGGTCTTAGCTGAGGTCATTGACTTCTCCTACAATGACCTGGTCAAGGTCAGCGATTTCAGCGAATTGAAAGGGATTGTGCGAGAGTTAGCCGAAGCGCAGAAGCGCACCGAAGCCCGTGTTGAAGAGCTGGCCGAAGCGCAGAAGCGCACCGAAGCCCGTGTTGAAGAGCTGGCCGAAGCGCAGAAGCGCACCGAAGCCCGTGTTGAAGAGCTGGCCGAAGCGCAGAAGCGCACCGAAGCCCGTGTTGAAGAGCTGGCCGAAGCGCAAAAGCGCACCGAAGCCCGCGTTGAAGAGCTGGCCGAAGCGCAGAAGCGCACCGAAATTCGCGTTGAGGAACTCGCCGCAGCGCAAAAGGAGTTGGCCATGGCCCAGAAAGAATTGACCGTGCGGCAGAGAACTATGCAGGATATGCAGGCATCCATGCGCGGCGACCTGCTGGAAATACGCTATCGGAATCGCGCGGCAGCTTATTTAGGAAGACAGTTGCGGCGGGTGAAATCATTCTTGCCGGCCGAGCTTGAGGACATCTTTGAAGAACGTCTCGACCCCGAAGCCTATTACGACTTGTTGGAGACCGACCTGGTGGTGCGGGGGCGTCTCCGCCAGGGAGAGCCGGCGCCCGAGGTCTGGCTGGTGATGGAAATCTCGGCGGTGGTAGACCGTCACGATGTCGAACGCGCCATGCGCCGCGCCGAACGCCTGCGGCAGGCGGGGTTTCCGGCGCTTGCGGTTGTGGTCGGCGAGGATATCACCCTTGGCGCGCGGACCCTGGCAGACGAACACCACGTGGTCACGCTGTTGGATAGCGGTCGCATCTCTGGATGGGACGAAGCTGTGTCACTTGCGCTCTCATCGTCATCGCAGGCGGCTGCCTGATGGAGGACGGGAAGTTGATTGAAAGGTGGACGCTCTATATTCTGATACTGCGGTGGCGCGGTCGGAGACCGGCCACCGCTTTTCGTATAGTTGCTTACTCGGCGATGGGCAGATACAGGTCGAGATCGAACTCATGCCCCGGCACGCCGACACGCACATGCTTTTCCAGCCATTGATGCTCGGCGGCCTGGTAAGGACTGCTTTCGCGCCAGGCGACGAGCCGCTGCCATGCTGCGGGGATGTCATCCCATGGATTGCGGACGTTGCACCGTGTCACGGCGTATAGCCCGCCGGGGAAGTTGACGATCTCCACGGCCTCGCCGGCGCTCTCCTCCTCTGTTACCGTGATCCAATACTCATAGCCGTAGTTCGGGCTGCCGGGCGCGGGGTTCGGGTTGTTGAAGCCGAAAATGCGGTGCGCCTCGCTGAAGTCCAGCAGGCCGCGCGGTTTCGCCCAGTCCTCCAGCTTCTGCCAGGCGATATTCTCCGGCCCTTCGCCGAAGCCATGAAAGCGCGCGACGCGCAGTGGTTCCAGATGCACAATGTGAATATCGTCCTCGTTCATCGTTTCTCTCCTCTATATGATGTGCGCCGGTTCATTTTTGTCCCTTGCGCTATGCTGATAGTATACGTCACCATCCCTGACATCTACTGTCAGGGTTTTATAGTATAATTTTTGCACGGGTGAAATGTAGCGCAAGCTGTCAGCTTGCGGCAAGAGCAAACTAACAGTTTGCTCTACAGTGGTATTGGGGAAGGGATGTAGCGCAAGCTGTCAGCTTGCGGCAAGAGCAAACTAACAGTTTGCTTTACAGGGGTATTGGGGAAGGGATGTAGCGCAAGCTGTCAGCTTGCGGCAAGAGCAAACTAGCAGTTTGCTCTACAGGGGTATTGGGGAAGGGATGTAGCGCAAGCTGTCAGCTTGCGGCAAGAGCAAACTAACAGTTTGCTCTACAGGGGTATTGGGGAAGGGATGTAGCG
>JAIOAX010000049.1 GCA_019873645.1 Chloroflexota bacterium
TGTCAGTTTGCCTGAGCCACAAGCTGACAGCTTGCGCTACAATGCGGACAAACGTAGGGCAAACTGTCAGTTTGCCTGAGCCACAAGCTGACAGCTTGCGCTACAATGCGGACAAACGTAGGCAAACTATCAGTTTGCCTGAGCCACAAGCTGACAGCCTGCGCTACAATGCGGACAAACGTAGGGCAAACTGTCAGTTTGCCTGAGCCACAAGCTGACAGCTTGCGCTACAATCGCTCAAAGGGTATGGTATAATGCAAGCCGATGTTCCTAAACATTCATAACTTTGAATCTTGATAAACAATCAGAAGCTGGGGGAGACCTCTCCCCCCTTCCTGATTACTGATTACTCATTACAAAAATGACACGCAGACGCATATCCAGACGCCATGATACACTGCCGACGGTGATTACCGCCCTGCTGGCACTGCTATTTTTGGGGATTGTGGCCGGCATTGTGGTCACCGCGCTGGGCTGGCTTCAGGGAATGTTAGCCAGACCGGGAATCGCGTCGGGATTGCCGAGTAGCAGCGGCCCCAGCGCAAATGTGAAGTATGAATTTGGGCAAATTCTGCCCGTCTGGACAGGCAAAGAGCGCGTTACGGTGTTGCTTTTGGGCGTTGATGAACGCGCGCAAGAGCGCGGCCCGTGGCGCACTGATACGATGATTCTCTTGACCCTCGATCCGGCCTCTAAAATGGCTGGCGTGCTTTCCATTCCCCGCGACCTGTGGGTGCCCATCCCCGGTTATGGCGATGGCCGCATCAACACGGCACACTTCCTCGGAGAACTTTACAACCACCAGGGGGGCGGGCCGGGACTGGCGCGTGAAACCGTTGAATACAATCTCGGCGTACCCATCAACTACTACGTGCGCCTCAACTTCCAGGGCTTTGTTACCCTGGTCAATCTCATCGGCGGCGTGGATATTTATGTTGAAAAAGACATCAACGACCCCCTGTACCCTGACTATGCCTATGGGTATGATCCCTTGTACATCTCGGCCGGCTGGCATCATTTCGACGGGGAAATGGCGCTCAAATATGCCCGCACCCGTCACGGCAGCAGCGATTTCGACCGCGCACGCCGTCAACAACAGGTGATGACCGCCATCCTGGAAAAAGTCACCGATGTAGGGCTGTTACCCGATCTGGCGAAGAAAGCCCCGGAGATCTACAAGACGCTGGAGACTGCGGTGCAGACCGACCTGGCGGTGGATCAAATTCTGGCGCTGGCTAACCTGGCGACGCAGGTGGATCGTGCAACCATCCGCTATGGCGTGATTGATCAGACCTGTACCCAACAATGGGTCACGCCCGATGGCGCTCAGGTGTTGGTGCCGCTGCGCGACCGGTTGCGCGAGGTGCGCGACTACGTGTTTGCCGCCGACTTGCCCACGCCATCACCTGACCAGGCTCAGGCGCAACCTGTCCAACCGGTCATCACACCCACCCCTGAAATTGCCACCGTTGCGGTGCTCAACGGCACGCTGCGGGCAGGGCTGGCTGGCGCGACGGCAGAGTATCTTAAAACACAAGGGATCAACGTCGCCCACATTGGCAACGCTGACCGTCAAGATTACGCACAATCGCAAATCATTATGAACCGCGACAAGCCCAGGACGACGGCGCGTCTGGTCAGTTTGCTTAATCTTCCGGCGACGGCAGTTGTTAAAGGCGCCGACCCTAACGCCGTGCAGGATATTGTGGTTATCCTCGGCAATGATTACGCCGGTCCTCCTCGGTAGATTTTTTTTTGAGAGATTCGCGTAGATTCGCGAGATGAGTAGTGTATTTTCAAGGAAGCGCAACTTATGGTCTCGACTGAAAACCGATCTGCTGGTAGCCGTGTGCCCTACGTCACATTGATTAATGTTGCCTTGGCGTTGATCTACGTGGCCGTAACAGCGGCGGCCGGCGTGATCGTCTACCTGACGACCCGGCAGCGCATTGCTACGACGGATATTTTACCGGAATTCACGATTAAGCAGACCGAAGGCGAAAGCCCCAACATCGGCCACGTCGAAGGTGAGACCCTGCCGGTGTGGACCGACACCGATCGTATTACGGTGCTCATTCTTGGCATTGATGAACGGGTCCAGGAGCAAGATTACTGGCGCACCGACACGATGATCCTGGCGACGCTCGATCCGGTGACGATGAAGGGCGGGGTACTCTCCATCCCCCGCGACCTGTGGGTCCACATCCCCGGTTATACCGAAGACCGTATCAACACGGCGCATTTCCTCGGCGACGCCTACGGCCATCCCGGCGGTGGGCCGGCGCTGGCGGTGGAGACGGTGGAGTATAACCTGGGCGTGGAGATAGATTACTATGTGCGTTTCAACTTCCAGGCGTTTGTGGAACTGGTGGACCGGATTGGGGGGATTGACATTGATGTGCCGGAGACTATCCACGATACGCAATATCCGACGCCTGATTACGGCGTTGAGGTGTTTCACGTAGACGCCGGCCCGCATCATTTCTACGGTGAAGAGGCGCTCAAATATGCGCGTACCCGCCATTCCAGTGGCGGCGATTTCGACCGCGCCCGCCGTCAACAGCAGGTGATCAAAGCCATCGTCAAGCGCGTCACCGAAGCCAACCTGCTCCCGCAACTGGCTGTTCAGGCGCCGGAGCTGCTGCAAATCCTGGAGAAATCGGTCAAAATTGACCCCAAGCTGCAACTTGAGGAGATCATCGCGCTGGCGAACCTGGCGCGGCGGGTGGATCTGGAGAAGGATGTCACTTTCCGCGTGATTGATGAATCATGTACGCTGTTTAAGACCACGCCGGACAACATGCAGATTCTGGTGCCGCTGCGCGACGAGGTACGCCGGGTGCGCGATGAGGTTTTCGGACTTAACGGAAACGGGGAAAAGTCACCCAGTCTGGAGAAGGAAGCTGCGACAATCTCGGTGCTGAATGGCACCCAGACGGCCGGCCTGGCTTTTGCGACCAGCCAGTTCTTGGACGCCAACGGCTTGCCCGTTGCTGCCTATGACAATGCTGACCGTCAGGACTATGATACCTCGTTGGTGATCCTGAACCGCGACAAACCGCTGACCGCCGCGCAAATCCTCGCGCTGCTCAAACTGCCGCAATCAGCAGTCGTGAACGGCAATAACCCCACCGCCCAATACGACATCGTTATTATTCTGGGGGCCGATTACGCCGACCGACGGTAAGACTCGTTTCAGATCTCGCGCAAAGCTGGTTTCAAAAGCGACGTTCACACCTGGCCCTCTAAAGGGGGCTTTCTCAAAGGGGATTTCGGGCGGCGAAGCCGCCCGAAATCCCCTTCTATCTGCCTCCCCGCCCCTTTGGGGCGGGGCCGGGGGGGTACAGAAATGCAACCTATTCATTAGCTTCGCCGTAATTTTTCTAAGGGGGCTTGCCCCGAAGTTGAGATGTCCCCCAATGTTTGAAGGCAACCCGTTTATGGCGTCTCGGGTCGTCCTAGCGGCTGCATAACGATATAGTTAAACCCGTTCATCGGGATGTGCTCCACCAGTCCATAATGTTGTCCGATAGCCGCCAAAACCGGCGGCGGGTAAAATTGCGCCCGCATAATGACCATCCCAAACGCTTCGCGGCGGATCATGGCCTCCAATTCGCGGGTGTCCAGCAGGCCGTTGTTATACAGGTTGAGCAACTGCGTGGGATTCGTCACCACCGGCTTGCCGGCCAGCATGGTGAAAGCCGCTTCTTCGCTGAAGACTGGCAATTCCGTGCCGCGCACGTACCCCATAATGCGCGCGCCGCCTTCGTAATCGCGCGGTAGCATAAAGTGGCCGACTTGTGTGTAGCCGGCCGAGTCGTAGTAGGGATAATCGGCGTACACCGATTGCCCGGCGACGCCCAGGATGCGCGCGAGCGGCCCCCAGAACGGCCCGGCAGTGGGCAGGTGTAGCATGCGCGTGGCCTGCGCCAGGAACAACAAGGGGATGCATATCGCCAGATAGCCTTGCCATTGTGGACGTTGCTGTGTGATGTAGTCCCGCAGCTTACCCAACGCAAACCCCGCCAGCACAATCGCCGCCGCTACCGAAGTAACCCAGTACGCTTCCCCTGCGCCCCATTTGCCGGACATGATCCCCGTTCCCAAGGCAAAGGTAAACCACAAGGTGTAAACCGATAAGGCCCCTACATAAGTCTCGTAGAGTGCCATCCCCACAGCCAGGAGGATGAACAGGATATGCACCCTGAACCAGGTGCGCGCCAGCCCGATTAACTGCGGGAAGATGAACTCATTGACATTCGCAGAGATAGTATTGATCCACCAATGCCCGTCGGTCGCTCGGTTGATGCCCCAAAAGGCCAGCCCGAAGAGCGCGCCAAAGAGGACCACGCTCACCAGTGCGCGACGCGGATTGCGCAGCAACAGGTAGCCGAACACCGCCGCCGCCGTGAAAACTGCCAACTGCTTGGCATAGCCTGCCAAAAACAGGCAGGCGAGTCCTAACACCAGATTGCGTTTGCCGTAACGCGGATTTTCGGCGTCCGCGATAAAGAAAACGCTCAACGTTTCAAAAAACACCATCGTCAGATGTTGACGACATAACGGGCCGACATGATAGACGAAATTCGAGGCTGTGTAGGCCAGCCCGGCCATCAAGGGAAGGAAAAGGCCACCTGTGCGCCGTCGCACCGTCAGCCCCAACATCAACGCTGTCAACAAGGTGATGATAAACGAAAGCACACGTCCGGAAAGCAGAGTCTTTCCGAAAAAGGGGAAGAGGGTAATGTTGAGGATATGAAACACCGGCGGATAGTTCGATGAGTAGAAAGGATAGACGCTGCTGTTGCGGTAGGGCCATTCGCCCTGGCTGTGTAAGACGGCGTCATACAGCTCGAAACTCTCGCCCTGATCATAGTCATAGGGCCAGCGGAAAAGCTCTATGGCATAGGCCACGTAGACGCCCAGGTAGGCCAGAAACGCCAGCAACGCCAGCAACGCCAGCGCCCGTCCAATCCAGAGCCTTGCCTTGTGACCGGTCTCCGGTTTTTCTCTGCTGTGGCCGGTCTCTGGTTTTTCTTCGCTGTGGTCGGTCTCTGACCGCGCCACAGCCCTGTATCGCGGTTCAAAGTCGGTAGCGGCCGGTGCATCTCCAAGACGCAGCAACGGCACACCCAGCAGCGCGCATCCCAATCCTGTCAGTAACAGACCGCGCTCGACCGGCCCAATGCCGGCCCACGCGCCTGCGCCTAAACGCCCGCCGATCAGGAGTACCACATCCGCGCCCAATCCGGCAAGGATGATGAACAGACCGAGTTGTTTTTTGGTGATGGCGCGGGTCACGGAGCTAGGCCAGTTCCTGTAGAAATTCGTGCAGATTGTGCCGGACGGCATACGCAGCTGCCTCGGCGCGGTTGGTCAGTCCCAGTTTAGAGAGGATGCTACTCACATAGTTGCGTACGGTGCCTTCGCCCAGGAACAATGTCTTGGCGATTTCCTTGTTGGTCCGTCCCTCCGAAACCAGCCCCAGGACGCGCAGCTCCTGCTCGGTTAGATCACTGAAGGCGGCAGCCTGTTCCTGCCGGGTGGCCTGACGCACGCGGGCCAGCACGCGCTGCGTCACCGCCGGATCGAGCAAGGCTTCGCCTTGTCCTACCCGCTGGATGGCGCGGATCAGATCGTCGCCGCCACCTTGTTTGAGCACATAGCCGGCCGCGCCTGCACTGATGGCGTCGAAGAGCATCTCATCTTCAGCATAGGATGTGAGCATGAGCACCTCGGTGTTCGGTAGATGTGCTCTGATCTCGCGGCATGCTTCAATGCCGTTTTCGCCCGGCATGCGAATGTCCATCACTACAACATCGGGGCGATGCTGGATGGCTTTCTCGACGGCTTCTTTGGCTGAAGCGGCCTCGTCTACAACGACAAAGTTTGCTTGATTGTTCAACAAAGTACGCAACCCCAACCGTACAACTTCGTGATCGTCTACAATCAGAATCCGTAGTGTCATAATTCCTCCCTGAAAAGAAAGAATCGGCGAATGAAAGAATCAGCGAATGAAAGAATGAAAGAATCAGCGAATCCACAAAGCACCTGATCGCCAATCCCCCGATCCCTCAATCTCCAATCCCCCAATTCCCAATCCCCAGTCTCTAGTCCCCAATCCCCCAATTCCCAATCCCCAGTCCCCAATCCCCACACCCCCCATTCCCAATCCCCAGTCTCTAGTCCCCAATCCCTAATCCCCCAATCCCTTAATACGGCACAGTCAGGTGAAAGGTCACGCCTTCATTCGGCGCACTCTCGATGCGTAGTGTCCCATCCAGCAGGCGCACGCGCTCGCGGATGTTGCGCAGGCCGTAGCCCTTGCTGATCTGAAGTGTCTCCATGCCGATGCCGTCATCGGAAATCGTCAAATCCAGCGCGTGTTCGTCATAGTGCAGATGGATTTTCACCCAGCGTGCACGGGCGTGGCGGGCGGTATTCGCCAATGTCTCACGCACAATTTGGAAGATGTGACGCCGTCGTTCTGCGGAAAGGATTTCGACCGGCGCGCCGGTGATCTCGAATTCGGTCTCCAGCAGGGTGTTGATGTGAAAGTCGCGCAGCAGCCGTTTGATCCCCGACGGCAAGTCTTCATCCGGCATATCGCTGCGCAGGTCAAAGATATAACGCCGGATGTCCTGGATGGTTTCGTTCAAATTATCCATCACCCGTCCTAATTGCGCTTGCGCCCGCAGTGGATCCAAGGGGATAATCGGCTGAACGCTTTCCAGCAGCAAGCCGGCGGCATAAATGGACTGGATGATGCCATCGTGGAGGTCACGGCCGATGCGCTCGCGGTCGGCGGCCAGGGCTTGCAGACGTTCCACTCCCTCAATCCAGCGTTCGATCTCCAGTTGCACCGTATTCAGAGCACGGAGGATACTGTACGTCAACCCGGCCCCCATCAGCGCCCACAGCCATTCGACAAGTCCCGGCAACATCCCACTCACTTGTATGGGCAGGTAAAGCACTTGCAGGACGCCAAATATGCCCGTTGTGATTTCGACTAACTGTAAGTAAGGGCGCACGCGCTTCCGTAAAGTCGCTTTGAGCATCTGGCGGCTTTGACGCCGCAACCCGATGGCCGCGAGCAGCCCGCCGGGAAAACCAAGCAGGCCATGGGCCAAAATTTCGGCGATCTGGGTGACTGTCGCACGCTGCGCCGGAAATATCAGAAATGCACTCACGTCCAGGATAACCCATGCACCGATCAGCCCTGCCAGCCAGCGTTGCCCGTGTGTCTGCGCCGTCTCTTCCGGCAGAAAAGCCTGGATGCCGAGGGCCAGCAACAGGCTGTAACCGATTCCCAGGATCAACGGGCCGAAGAACGCCGGCAGCAGGGCCACAGG
The DNA here is from genome assembly GCA_019873645.1 of Chloroflexota bacterium. GTDB lineage: Bacteria > Chloroflexota > Anaerolineae > B4-G1 > SLSP01 > DSWT01. Next base: position 7,353 of record JAIOAX010000049.1, read on the forward strand.
CGGCGTCAGACCGGCAAACAGGTTGTTCCAGGCGACGATGGCTTCACAGATGGCAACCCCGCCCAGCCAGTGCACCCGCCGCGCCAACAGCACGCGCTGGCTGCGGGATTGCAGGAAGAAGATCGTCAGGCTCAATGTGAAGAACATCAGCCCGTGCAAGAAGCGTCCCAATACAATCACACGTGCATTGCTCCTTTCAGGTCACGAATGAGACCACGAATTTACACGAATTTGCACGAATCTTCACGAACAAGCATCAAAATTCGTGTGGATTCGTGAAGATTCGTGGTTCAATTTCCCTCCAACTGTTGCTGAACCCTCCATTGGTTAATGCGGAATTCCCTTATGCAAGCAAGTATACCATACAGACCATAAAAGTTTAGGGCCAGTAAGTGGCCTTCCATTCTTCCAGCATTTCCACGGTGGCATTCACCAGCCGCCAGCCTGCAGGGGTGCGTGAAACACGCCATTCGGTGTTCCACAATCGTCCCACGATCGCACCGCCCTCATTGTCCCAGGAGGTGACCATGGCCGCGACGCGCGCGCCGTTCTCCGTTTCCGTACCGGGGATGATGTGCACGCTCCCCACGCTCACCCGCACGGTCGTTGCAAACCCATGCGCCCAAGTCTCATAGGTGCGCTCGTTTTGCGGAAGCAGCAAGTTATACGCGCCTGGCAGGTCACGGTCGTTCAGGGCCAGGTAGAACGCGATGACGGCATATTCCGGTTTGTGCGTGGGATACGGGTGCGGGCGATCCAGGAAATACCAGCCCCAGCGGTCGGAGGTCCAGCCATAAGTGTGTTCTTCCCAGGTGTGGATCACGTACCAGACCAGGTCGGGCGCGCCTTGTTCGCGGTAGCCTTCCCAGATTTCTTCTTCGAGATCGCCGTCGCTGTCCATAAAGCGGACCCCGGCATCGCCGGAGAAGAATCCCAGGCGGCGATAGGTGTCGTCTTCCCAGACGTAGAGGTGAAGCAACGTTTTGTTTTTATCCGCATGGCCGAAAATGGCGATTTCCGGACGCCCATCGGCATTGACATCGCGGACCTGAATCTCACAGGTGGCATACTGACCCAACCCCACATCCGGTGTGCCTGCTTTGGGGAACGCTGGTTCCAGGGGATAGACGGCATCGGCGTCGAGGACGAACGCGCTCAGGCGCGGCGGGTCGGTTTTCTGATGAAACAGTGCCACCCATTCAGGCGCGCCGTCGGCATCGGTGTCCTCGTAGCGCAAACACAACAGGGAGGCATCGTCGGCGCGCGCCTGGATGGCGGCCATGCCCGCGCGCGCGATGTTCTGGGCCACTGTCACATCTGGTGTAGGGATGGGGGTGGCCGTAGAAGTAGGCGTGGGCATCGGCGTAGAAGTGGCTGTCGGCATCGTGGTCGGAAGCAGGGGCGTCGGCGTGAAGATGGCGCGTGGTGTGGACGTTGGTGCTGCCAGAAACGATGCCGTCGGTGTGCAGGCGTGGGCGAACAACAACGTTCCGAGGAGCAACACCGACTGCAGCAGGTGGTGAGCTTTCATTTAATCTCCTTGCGATTCAACATAAAGGGCGCGAAGCCTGGATCACTTCGCGCCCCGTCATACAACCGGAATCCCAATGTCAGATGTCCCTCCTGTGAGGGGAGCCGTGTTTATGCTTTACGGAGCCGGCGAGCGGTAAAAGCGACCCCCACGAGCAACAAGGCGATGGCGACCAGGACTACTTCGCCGAATCCTGTTTCAGGCGTTTTCCCCGTCGTCCCGGCGCCACCGGTGGGGCGTGGCGTGGCGGCTGAAGCCGGTGTCCTGGTCGGTACCGGCGTCGGTGTGGCCGTGCGGCGCTCGCGCGGCGTCGGTGTGGGCGTCAATTCGCCACTTGCCGCCTCTGCCCCCTCGCCTCCCGGCGTGGCTGTCGGCCCGATGACGGGGGTAGGTGTGGGGGTAGCAGTCGGTTTGGGGGTGTTTGTCGGCGCGACGGTCGGTGTCGGCGGTACTTCTGTGGGTTCGGGGGTTTCTTCGGTGGGCGGCGGCGCCACGGTTGTTTCGGTCACAATGGGGGTTTCCTGGATGCCGCCGAGTGCCGCTTCCTGGGCCGCACGTTTCATGCGCGGATTAATGACCAAAGCCCAGACCCCAAACGCAATCAATGCCAATACGAGCAACCCGCCCATAATCCCAACGGCGATGAGGAAAGTCTTATTTTGCTTTTCCCCGGTATCCTGCGGCTGCTCTTCCTCTTCTTCGAAGACGGCGCTGTTGGCTCCTAGAGTTTCAAACAGATCATCTGACATGCGTTCTTCTCCTCAAGTAAGTGTCCACGGATGAAACGGATTGATAGCCGTTCAAAAGGCGCACGGTTAGGGATAGATTATAATGATATTGTATACAAATTTTGTAAAAAATGCAAGTTGTACCACGAGTAAGCGAATGAGCAAATGAGCGAATGAGCGAATGAGCGAATAGGCGAATGTAAGCGAATGAGCGAATAGGCGAATGTAAGCGAATGAGCGAATAGGCGAATGAACGAATCACTAATCCCCAATTCCTAATCCCCAATCCCCTTCCTACAGCAGTCGCTCCAGGTTGATCAACGGCACCAGGGCGGATTCTTTGCCGCCGAAATCCACCTGCACACCGGGGAGACGGGCGCCGGTTTCCAATTGAATTAAGCCTCTGGGAATATCTACCACAGTCCCCGATGTACCGGTATATGGCCCCCGCAGGACCCGCACACGGCTACCTACGGTCAGCGGAGCATTGGGGTTAATCACCTGCCCGGCCTGTGCCGGCATCGGCACAACGACATAAGGGCGTTCATTCCCCCAACGGTGGCGCACCCGCCCGCATACGGCCGCTTCACGCCCGTTCAGCGAGCGCAAGAGATCGAAAAATGCTTGCGACATCGGCATCGTACCGATGCCTTCTGTCGTTACCACCGGAAATTCCACTGCTTCGAGCTGGGGGATCATAGAGGGAGGGATCGCGCCAACGATAATCCCCCGTACTTGCATCTCAATGGCCTGGTTCAGCGTTTCTTCGTCAAGCCGCGATCCCCCCACCAGGATGACCCCTTGGGAAGCCGCGTCAATGTGCTTGGGGCGAATGGGATGGTGCGGGGCGCGCACCACCACCCGCAGTACGCCGTAGGCTTCTTTCCCGTTACCCCAGCCCATCTGCATGAACGCGCCTACGGTTTCGATGACCACGCCTTCGGTGGGCAGAACTTCAACAACCGAGCCGGGGACCAGCGCTGCGAGGGAGAGGGTATGGGACTCGGCTTCCACCAGCAGCCGCCCGCGCCCACTGCCGACGATGGTGCCGTCAATCGGCGCGCGGCACACCTGCCCGCCCAAGCCGCCCCGCGAGGCCAGGATATCGCCTTCGGCGACCGTGTCGCCGCGTTTGACTTTCAGGTACGTTTTGACCTTTTTGAGGGGAACGCCTAGCTCGCGCGCGACGTCCACGATGCGGAAATCGGCCGGCTCCACGGCCTGCGCGACGATGCGCGTTGGCTCTACATAATCTCCCGTGCGCACCAGTACGCCGCCCGGCCGCGGCAGGCGGCGGGGAATGCGTACCCGCGTCAAGGGATTGGCAATGCTGTAGGATATGAACATTTCAGCCTCCCACATCCCAAATCCAGCCATGCAACGTGCGCCGTCGCTGATCGGGATCGTCGGGCAATGTCAGCGGACGCCCGCGGGCATCCACCACCAGGCCCACCAGTCCGCCGATGACTTGCACCTTGCCGCCACGCCCGGGGCCTAGCCCTACATCGAAGCGCCGATTGGGGCGTATCTCCAGGGTCGCTCGCTGCCCAGGCAACAGCGGCCAGATTTCGATGTCGCCATAGCGCGCCTCGACATCCAGCGTGCCGCCATCCTCGTATGTAATGCGCATCCGCAATACTGTCTCTCCCGGTCGCGCCTTGCCCACCGGTGAGATCACCGTCCCCAGGGAAAGCAGCGTTCCGGCCTCCAGTGCTGAAGCTGCCGCCAGGGGTTTCAGCCCGGCCACGGCGCCCAGGGCCGGCGCGGCCCGATTGGCATCGAGCAGGACCGTTGTAATTCCCGTGGGTTGTAAGCCATCCAGGGCTATCAACAAGGCTTGTCCCGGACGGGGCATGTGCACCAGTCCGCCGCCGGAGATGAGGAGCGGATCCACATGCGGCATCATCCCCGCTGGGGCATCGTTCTTTCCGACATCCCAGGTAGGCAACGCCACATCCAGCGCCGAACGGAGCATTTCCCGCGCCACGGCCTGTTCGACCCACAACTCGCGGGGGTCCTGGGGTGCCGTCCAGGGGCGCAGCTCACGGTTATAAAGCAGCGTCAGCAGTTCTTCGGCCTCCATTTCTTCGGGCACCCAGCGCAACAAGGCGGCGACATCGTGCTCTTTGACCCAGGCCAGCGGCCCGTAGGCAATGCCACGCTCGTAAATGGTAACATAAGAACGCCCTTCGAATGTAGCCGCAACGGTCGTTGTGGCTGCGCCGGCATCTACGCCCAGGACGCCGCGATGGGCATGCGTTTCACGCTGGCAGAGATAGTCCACCACCCGCGAGAAGGCTGTCGCCGTGGGGAGCAAGGGCAGGCGGCTCCAGCTCATCAAAGTATCGGCGCCGGGCGCCGTATTCATGCGCTCTTCGATGTACATTTGTTCAAGCGCGTTTTGTGCCGGCCCCAGGTGTTCGGTATCGGCAGTGGGATGGACGTTATCCACAACTTCGACATGCGTGATGTCACCCAGCAGTTTGGTGATCTGGGGACGCAGCTCGACGTTGCCGGCATAAAGCACAGTAGGGCGTCGGTCTGGCTCCAGCATTGAAGCGGCCAGGGCGATAGCGTCGGCGAGTTCCATCACCGGACGCCTGGCCCCGCCATCCACGCCGCCCACCAGCAGGACCACATCGGGAGCCAGATCGCGCACCGTGCGGGACCACGTTTCCTGGGGAGAGTTCAGGCTTCCCTCGCGCGAGAGGAAAGCTTTGATGTTGGTATAGGTACCGGCTGCGGCGCGGCGTGCGCTTTCCAGGCTCATCTCCCGCACCAGTCCGGCGATGACCAGGCTTAGCGGTTCTGAAGCGCTCAGGGTGACGACAAAGGCATCTACACCCTCCAGCCCCTGTTGCGGTGTGATAAGTCGGCCGGCTGTATACAGCGTGCGTCCGGTGATGTGTTCCAATTGTTCAAGCGCCTGTACGACGCCAACTCCCAGGTCGCTCCAGGGTGGGTTCATGGTTGTCAGCGTTTCAGCCTGCGCTACAAAGCGATAACTGTCTTCGACTCTTTCCAGCAGGAGCAGCTTGGTGAAGACCGTGCCGCAGTCCGCGATGAGGATGGATTCTATGGTACGCGCTTCTGCCATGCCTCAGCCCCTTATGAAGTGAAACACCGTTTTGAGCAACTCGGCCCACCGTTCAACCCATAGCGTCAGGCCGGAGGTGATGGCTCCGGCAAAGGCGGCCGCCAGTGCTACGATGACAAAGAACTTTCCCAGGCGTTGCATCCACAGCGTTGTAGACTTGATTTCTCCTCCCGGGTCTTTAGCGCGGGGTGAAAAAAGTAGCAGCGCCGAAATGGTCCCGATCAGCATCACGATCCCGCGTAGCAGTCCCCAGGGAAAATTGCGCAATGTCATTGCATTGCCCGCAGCTTGAATTTGGGGAAACAGGGTGCCCAGCAAGGCGCCGGCAATGGCGACCGCTGCGCCGGTGCCGATCAGGTAGCCCATCGGAATATTCCCCAACGGGCTGAGACGCCCCAGTATCTTTAGAGAGGAGAACCCTTTGAAGAGGAGCAGAATTCCTAACAGCAGGGGAACAAAGTAATAACCCTTCAACAGGGGGGATTCAGCCGTGCGCGCCTGTGCCAGCCAATCCATCCACAGGAAGCGCAATGCCACGCCCATTACATAGCCCGCTCCACTGCCTACCAGCAGTGCCAGCACCCAACGGTACAGAACGTGGTCGCCGAGCAGGTAGCTGAAGATGATCAGCGTCAGCACTGCGCCAACGATGAGGCCGAGCATTTCGAATATCTGCGCATTTCCCATAACCTAAGCGCCTCCCCTTCTGCCTCGCGCCAGGTAGTAGAACAGGCCCAAAAAGAGCAATCCCGCAGCGGCCCAATGCGACAACATCAGGGCATTCAGTTGGCTGTTGAGGACGCCGCTCTGCGTATTGCGGAATTCGCGATAGGCTACAACATCGGGAAATCCGATCAGCCAGCCTTTGACGGTCGAAGTCTCCAGGTAGGGGGATGCTTGCGGCCCAACTGCGGCGCTAACCCCGATGACCATGGGCAGCGCCCTGGTACGCGAAGCATTGTTTTGTTCTACCCACCAGCGCAGACGCTCGGTCCGGCCGGCCAGGACGACGAGCAATCGCGCTTCCGGCAGCTCGTTGCGCAGGAAGATCGCCACGCCACTTGAGGAACCGGGCAGGTAGGTGGCCGGTGTTGCCTGATTTGACGTTGCCAGCAACCCTTGTGCCAGTCCGACACCTTCCGGCAGCGTGCTGACCAGGGTGAGGTGTACATCGCGGCTCTGAAGATGCTCGATGAGCGCCGTGGCCAGGGGCGTCATCTCACCGGCTTCGGCTGGCCCATATTCGATGGCGACGATCACGGTATCCTCCGGCGTAAGCGCCTGAATGGTCCGGCTAAGGTTCTCAATGGGAGGTTTGCTGAGCGCCTGGGACAGGCGCGTATTCCCCGCAAGCAATCCAAAGAGAGTGGCCGCGATCAAAGCCAGAGCGATGAGCCAGCGTGTTGCCATTTCGCCTTCGCCAGCGCGGCCCCGTTGCTGGGCTACCGGGCGTTGGATGCTCCGTGGACGTTCCAGCAGTTGTTGCCAGAGCTGCGCCTGGGCAATAATGGACTCCGGGAGCGACATTGTGGGAGTGGGCTTGAAATCTGCCGGCATATCCACCCACGGTTCTGCGGGCAGTACCCCCACGATACCGGCCAGCGGACCTTCCGCTTCGATTGTGTCCGGGAAAGGTTTTTCGACAACACGCCCGGTAGGCGCCGTCGGACGTAATTCCTGTACCCAATCGGGAATTTCGGCCCGGGCTAATGGGCCCCCTTCAGGGAACACTTCGGCTGCTATACCGGCGGCTTCGGGCAAAGACGGCAGTGGGCCGGTCCCCGGCGGACGCAAACTCTCAAGCCAGGCCGGCACTTCGGCCCGCGCCAGCATCTCTTCACTCTGGACGATGCCTTCCTCGGTGAGTGGTTGCCCTGCTCCGGCCGGCGCCAAATCCTTCAGCCAATCCGGGACGGCCTCTGTCTTTTCGGGAAGCACGGCCGGAATTTCTTCTACGTCAAGCAGTACCGATTCTACAGCTTCCGGTGCACCTCCCATTGTGCTTTCATCCAGCACAACCGCCGGCGCGCTGGCTGGCCCTACCACAGCCTCTGGAGGTGTGACATCTTTCAGCCAGCCAGGCGTTGCCGTGCGCGGGGCAGGAGGGACGCTTTCCACCGTACCGAGATCGGCAAGCCAGGCAGGAGTTTCCTCGATGATGGGAGCGCTTGGGGCTGTTGGTTGTTGTGCGAAGGGCGTTGCAATTTCTTCTTCAAGTTCAAATACACCGGGCCCCCCTGGCGTTTCCTCTTCGACTATCGGGGATATCTTGGGAATAGTGGCCTCCGTCTCACCTGCGGAGATTTCGGAGAGCCAGTCAGGTAAGGGTTCTTTCGGTTCTGCCGCTTTAGGAAGCGGGGAGGAGGGAAGTGGGCCTTCCTCGCCGATAAAGATGCCGGCAAGCCTGTCGGGTGCGGCGGCTTCCGGCGCTGCTTCTTCAGGCAGGATGCCGGAGAGCCAGTCGGGCAGGGTTGCAGCAGGTGCGGCGGCTTCCGGCGCTGCTTCTTCAGGCAGGATGCCGGAGAGCCAGTCGGGCAGGGTTGCAGCAGGCGCGGCGGCTTCCGGCGCTGCTTCTTCAGGCAGGATGCCGGAGAGCCAGTCGGGCAGGGTTGCGGCAGGCGCGGCGGCTTCCGGCGCTGCTTCTTCAGGCAGGACGCCGGAGAGCCAGTCGGGCAGGGTTGCAGCAGGCGCGGCAGCTTCCGGCGCCGCTTCTTCGGGCAGGATGCCGGAGAGCCAGTCGGGCAGGGTTGCGGCAGGCGCGGCGGCTTCCGGCGCTGCTTCTTCGGGCAGGATGCCGGAGAGCCAGTCGGGCAGGGTTGCGGCAGGCGCGGCGGCTTCCGGCGCTGCTTCTTCAGGCAGGATGCCGGAGAGCCAGTCGGGCAGGGTTTCGGCAGGCGCGGCGGCTTCCGGCGCCGCTTCTTCGGGCAGGACGCCGGAGAGCCAGTCGGGCAGGGTTTCGGCAGGCGCGGCGGCTTCCGGCGCTGCTTCTTCAGGCAGGATGCCGGAGAGCCAGTCGGGCAGGGTTTCGGCAGGCGCGGCGGCTTCCGGCGCCGCTTCTTCGGGCAGCACGCCGGAGAGCCAGTCGGGCAGGGTTTCGGCAGGCGCGGCGACTTCCGGCGCTGCTTCTTCAGGCAGGATGCCGGAGAGCCAGTCGGATGTGGCCATGGGTGGCGGTTCAGTTGTGAAAGGCGCAGGCTGTCGCAGCGGTGGTTGTGCGCTTAGGGTGGGAATGTTTTCTGCTCCTCGTAGCAGCCAGTCGGGAAGTTCCTGGGCTGTGGGTTCGGCAAACGATGCAGAAGCGTCGGCATTAGCCAGCAACCAATCCGGCAGGGGCGCCGGCTCTTGCGGTATGCCGGCTTGCGGCATATCGGCGATGGCGCGCAGCCAGTCCGGTAATTCAGGCCCCTCTTCCTGTGCAAACGCTGCCGCTGCCGGAGCTTCTCCCACCGTCGGCATTACTGCTTTTGGCGTCTCTGAGGTCAAATCGGCAAACCAATCAGGCAGTTCCGTCACGGGCGGTGCCGTTGCTGCACCCGTCGGCCCGGCGGTCACCACAGGCTCTCCCGGCGACGATGGGACTTCTTCGAGCAAGTCGGAGAACCAGGGAGGAAGTTCCGCGGGTGTTGCCGGTTCTGCGGCCGTCTCGGGCATCTCCACGTCACTATCGGGGACTTCTGGGAGCATATCACTCAACCAGTCTGGCAAAGTGCTGGCTGAAGGCGTCGCGGCCTGTGGCGATGCGGAAGTTTCTGCGGGTGACTCGAACAGCCAGTCCGGTAATTCCGTCGCTTCCGGTGCGTCGCCTTTGGTAGGAAGCGTTGGCAGTGAGAGACCCTTCACGCCGGTAGACGCACCTCCCGCCGGGCGAGGCTGTTCGGGAAACTTCATATCCAGGGGGAGCAAGCGCGTGTTGCAGCGGGAGCACAGGACGTTGCCGATAGGATTCATCATCCCACATTTGGGACAGCGAATCCGCGTTTGAGGCAATGTCGCGCCACATTCGTTGCAGAAGCGGCTGCTATCTTGATTCATTTTGCCACATTTAGGACAGCGAATCATGGTCACACTCACTCATCACTGTGCGGGCGATCAAATCCTGCGATCACGCGCAGACCGGTTAAGAGAATGCCCAGGGCTACTCCCAGTAAAAGCCCACGCATGCCTGCCGTCGCCAATGTATCCACACCCTGCCGGAGCGCCGCGAAAATGGTCGGGTAGACATTGTACGCCACGGTGGTCAGCAGAGTCAGTGCTGCTGCAATGACGAAGACGACGCCACCAAGGGTACGTTGGACGCGCAAGATGCGCATCCCGGCGCCGATCAATGTCACGGCGGTTAGCGCGAGCAATGCCGATTCGCCGGGGACTAAGACGCGCTGTAATACCCATTGTGCGCCTGCTCCGGCGACGCCTTGCCATAGGACCAGGATCAAAGTCCCGATAGCCGAGATGACGACGAGCAGACTGGTGATTTTGTTTTTGCGCGTGCGCGCCAGACGGAGCAGGTGAACGCGCAGCAGACTGATAAAGGCGAGCAGTAAGGCAAATACTGCCAGTACGGTCGCCCATCGCAGTAGAAAATCACGCAGCACAGCAAGAAACTCGAGGGGCAGGAAGTAACCGAGGAGGACGAGTATCCCCACGAGCATCGCGATGACGGTAGGCAGAAAACGCTTAAACATCTAGCTCCCCCCCGCGCGTAACAAGGAGGTCAGTGCTGCAACGAGGATGCCGGCAATGACCAGCCAGCGCAAAATCTCCTGGGTTCCCAGGCTGGCAAAACCCGAAGAGCGCGGCGTCACTTCTGTGCCGCCGGCAAACATATCTTCGCCGATCACCAGACGGTCCTGCGCCAGTGCCGGGTACAGGGCGCCCAGACCTTCGGGAGCGGTCGTCCCTCCCATGGAGTGAATGTTGCGCCGTTCCGCCGCCGCAGTCAGCAGGCTTGCTTCCTGGGTGAAGGCTCCCAAGACGATGTTTGAACCCAGGCCGCCATCGGCCAGATATGTGGCGGCCATCGCAGCGTAGGTCATGGGTGAGGCGGCCGTAAATTGTACCGCCACCGGTTTGTAGAGATCCGCGCTTCCCAGGCGTGCATAGGCGCGGCGCATCCAATCGCTTGCTAACAGGTAAAGTGTAGGGTCACTTGTGGTGATGAGCGGGGGGGTGTCGTAGGCGGCTGCCAGGTCCATCAAAGCCTGTAGTCCTTGTAAGGCTGCCAGGGAGGTCATAGCGTCATCGCCAATGAGACTGCCGTTGCCGAGCGCAATGTGGATCGTGGCACCTTCCTCGGCCACCCGTCCGACTTCGTCTGATAGGGCACGAAAGACAGGGAAGGAACGCAGGGCCGGCGGTTTACTGCGGTAACGGATCCCCAAAAACGCCAGAAGGATCACGCCGATCAACACAAATCCTAAAGCCAGGAGTTGCATCAGCGTTTGATTCATTGTCCCTTTTCCTCACCTTCGCACAGGTAACGTTGCAACTGACGCAACGTCGCCGGTTCTTCCAAAGCTGCGGCAAGCGATGCAAGCGTTTGCTGACCTGCAAACGGAGCTATCATCCACAGAAGTTGACTGCCTACAAAGCCCCACACTTGCAGGACATCCAAAAGCGGGATGGCTACTTCTGTGAGGCCGCGTGCCTGAATGGCGGCAGCCCACCGTTTGAGCTGTGCTGTGGACGGCCCTGTGTTCTCCATTACGAATTTATTATACACCACAAACACGCTATGCAAAAGGTACGCAAGGTTAAAGAATCCGTTGTGTTATCTGTTTTTCGAAAAGCAATAATATCGCAATTATGAGCAATGTCCCCAGCGTCACGGTTTTACCGATTTTGAAGCCCCTGGGTTGGTAAATAAATCGGACTGTATGCATGCCGGCAGGTACACTGACGGCGCGAAAAGCGTAATTCGCACGATAGATTTTTGTCGGGCGACCATCGAGCAAAGCTTGCCAGCCGCTGGCATAGACATCGCTGCTGACCAGTAGACCCGCCTGAGCAGTGGAAACTTCGATCACTACTTCGTTTTCTGAAGGGCGAAGGTAGTTCACCTGGGCCTCAGGCGTTTGAAGATCTGTAATATTCGTAAAATCGGGCGGCGTTTCTTCTAAAAAAGCCATCGTATCCAGGTTTTGAGCATTGGACAACACGGTTCCCAGCCATGCCGCACGCTCTTTAATCACCTCAACCTTATAGACCATAAATGCTCTGGGCATAGCGCTTTGGTTCTCATAGACCTTAAATAACCCTTTATCCTCAAGCAAGTTGAATTTTTCGGATGGCAACGTCTCAGTCGTCAAAACGAATTTGACGTTCAAGAAATCAACCAGCGGCCAATCGGCCCGCCAGCGCTGACGGTAGGACACCGAACCGCCTTGGGCTTTGTACAAGTCCGAATACCAACGATCAACCGGCAAATCATAGCCATCCACGGATTCCAGCCCAAAGAGAGCCGGGTAATTGGGCCAAAACACATCGTTCATCGCCAGAAGTCGAAGAGGCGCATCAGCCTGAGCTTTCAAAGTCTCAATCGTTGGTGTTGACGGTAAAATGTCAGTTTCTACCATCATAGGATTGTATCCCCATGCTATCACGCCTAACTCAATCGCCGTTAGTATAAGCACCCCATGCTCCAACACGGCGACATTGCGAAATTGGGTTTTCACAAATAGCCCGCATAGCGCCAAAAAGCCGAATACTGTCAATAGCGGCATAATTGTGCGGATTTGTTGCAATGAGAAAATATTAAAGCAGAGATGGTGTAAGAAGCCGGAAGACGGAGCGTAGACATATTTGATTATGGCAATGATCAAGGTGATGAGTAAGGGGAGCCCCAGAGCAATGGCAACACCATACCAGATGCCAGCGCGCCCTTCGCGCGCTTTTAGATAGGCCCAAAAAGCATCATAGCCAAAGCCGCTGCTTACCGCTGCAAAAAAGACGAAGATCATTCGCAGGCGTTTGTTCAACGAAATTGAAAACAAGGGCAGGTGATTGATGGCTTCAAAACCGGGAAGACGCCAGGCTATGGCGATTGAAAGCAACGCCAGACCGATAACGATCCATATCACCGGTTTGCGTGGATGGGAGAATAAGAGACCGAGTAGCATCGCCAAAGGGATTAACCCGAAGTAAAGAGTCTGCTCGTTGTAATTCTGAAGCGTGGAAAAGGGCCATTGATAGTCCTGGTTAATCGGGCTTCCGAAGAAATTGGGGAAGATTACCGTTACACTGGTGGTCAGATTTGTTAGCCAATGAGGATGATACAGCAAGTTTAAGCTTCTGGTAGCCTGGGCGCGATCTGCTAGCGTTGAACTTTGCAACAAGAATTCAGTGAAGGGAACGAGTTGAATGGCGCTTATGGCGGCACCCAGGAGTACGCCGAGAAAGGCAACGCCTATCCGTATCCCTCCGGCTTTCAAAGTCGGACGCAGGGTAATAAGTCGCAATGCGCCATAGAGTGCTACAAATGTTACGACGTGAAATGTTGTTTCTGGATGTCCGGCCAGAAAGGCCAATCCAATGCCGATAGCCAAAATTCCCATCCACCTGAGGGTTGGACGCGCGATCAAATTCTCAACCGCCCACATTAGCAAAGGTAAAGTAGCTAACACGTTACTGAGGGGATGTCCCAACCAGACAATAAATGGCCCAGATAGGACAAATGCCAGGGTGATGAAAATGGAGCCTCGTGTAGAAATTTGTAATGTTCTAGCAAATAGGAAAGTAAAAAATGCCGCAAAGCACAAATTGAAAATATCTCGAATACTGATGACCACGCCGGGACTTAGCCAGTTCAGTAAGAGGTTAGGGGGATAAAATAATGCTGATTGCATGTTGGCGATGAGGGGATGTCCACTGAAAACATAAGGATTCCACAAAGGGAGACTATGTCCTGCCTGGATTCTCTGGGACACTAAGGCATGCCAGACAAAAAAAGGACTGATTTGGTCGCTAAGCAGGGGATTCTGAGGTGGTATAAAGCGGTTAGTGTCAGGCTCTACCGCCCAGAGGGGATTCTGGTACGGAATGTCGCCTGGAACAATCACCTTACCTTGAAAAAAGAAAGGAGCAAACAAGATCAGCAGGATGCTCACCAGGTATAAAAACAACCCCAGGAATTCTCCAGGTTTTCGAGATGACATAGTTTGGCTTTCCCCCAACTATTAAATGGGTTGTTTGAATAGGTGTATTATACATACGACTGGTATGAAATCAAAATGGGAATGGAGATGGATCACAGTGGGAAAAAGAGGCGATATCAATGAGACATCTTCGATCCACTCCTGGGTACTGTTTAGCCATTCGTCGAAGGGACTGTTCCAATTACCATTCTTCGCCAATAAAGCCTTTGTCAACATACGCTTGACAGCCCCCATAACCACGTTATAATGACCTCCGGTTAAAGGTCACGAGCATCAGGAGGTAGCGGTATGGCGAAGAAAAAAGGGGTTCGCGTGCTGATCAAAATGAAAAGCACCGAGAGTGGATACATCTATCTGACCGAAAAGAACCGACGCAACGACCCGCAGCGTTTGGAGATGCGCCGGTATGATCCCTTTGTACGCAAACACGTCATTTTCCGGGAAACAAAATAATCAGGCCGGGCGAGGAGCGCCCAGGAATATGAAACTCAGAGACCCTAAGGGTTAGTAATGCCCTTAGGGTCTTCATGTTTTTAGACCGGAATTGAGGAGGGGACTATGCCACTGACGAAGATTGTTTGCACGCTGGGACCGGCGACCGAATCCCCCGAAGTACTACGGGCGTTGATGCGCGCCGGGATGACCGTCGCCCGCCTTAACTTCTCCCACGGTAACGCCGATGACAAACGCCAGACGGCCGCGCTGGTGCGCCGCATTGCTGCCGAGGAAGGACGCCATATCGCATTGATGGGCGACCTGCAAGGCCCCAAAATCCGTGTGGGGCGCGTGCCGGCGGAGGGAGTGCGATTGGTGGAGGACGCGCATGTCACGCTCACCGCCGGCCCGATCCAGAATCCCCAAGCAGAGATTCCCTTCCCCCACGCCGAGATCATTCCCGATGTGCGTGTCGGCGATCACATTTTGCTGGACGATGGGGCGCTGGAGCTGATCGTAACGGCGGCTACCCCAACATGCCTGGAATGTCGTGTACTTGTCGGTGGCCTGCTCACGTCGAACAAGGGCGTCAACCTGCCGGGCGCGCCGCTGAAGATTCCCGCGCTGACCGAAAAAGACAAAGCCGATGCACTGCTGGCGCTGGAGCTGGAGATGGAATACCTGGCGTTGTCTTTCGTCCGGCGCGCTGCCGATGTGACCGAATTGCAGGCGTATCTTCAAGCACATACTACGGTGCCTCTGGAACGCCGGCCCGGCGAAAATCCGCATCGCATCCCCGGCATCGTCGCCAAGATCGAGAAACCCCAGGCGCTCACCGATCTCGAAGCCATTGTCCGTGCGGCGGATGCGGTGATGGTAGCGCGCGGGGACCTGGGGGTGGAAACCAGTCCAGAGCAGGTGCCCCTGGCGCAGAAGCGCATTATCCGCCTGTGCAATCGCCTGGGGAAACCGGTGATTACCGCAACCCAGATGTTGCAGTCTATGATCGAGAATCCGCGTCCCACACGCGCGGAAGCGTCGGATGTTGCCAATGCGATCCTTGACGGTAGCGACGCGGTGATGCTCTCTGGCGAGACATCGGTAGGGAAATACCCTGTCGAAGCCGTGCAGATGATGGCGAAGATCGCGGACAGTGTGGAGAATTCGCCCAATTTCCCCTACAATCAACGGCTGGATTTGGAATCGGAGAAGGGGGCCACCGATGTTTCAGATGCCGTCATCATCTCCGGCGCCATCAGTCAGGCCACGGTGGTGTTGGCCGAGGCGGCCCATGCGAAAGCGATCCTCACCTCGACGGAATCAGGACGCACGGCGCGGCTGGTGGCCCGCCATCGCCCACGGGTGCCGCTGCTGGGCATCACGCCCTTCGCAGCGACGGCCCGACGTATGCAGTTGATCTGGGGGGTGATCCCTACCGTCGTCCAGCCCTTCCATGATACCGATGAGATGATCCAGACGATGGCGCAAGCTGCGGTAAACCAGCATTACGTTGCTGTGGGTGACAACGTAATCTTGACTGCCGGCATCCCCTTTGCGTCGCATGGCATCACCAATATGGTGAAGGTGCATACGGTGTGCGCGGCGGATGTTCAGCCGGCCTGTTGAGGTAACTGTTTCAGAGACTTTGCATGTCCGTTCCTGCCGATTTCCAGTTCAGCCAGGCCAGCCTGCAAGATTTTGTGGATTGTCCGCGCCGTTTTTATCTGCGGTACGTGTTGCGCGCTGCCTGGCCGGCCATCGCCGCCGAGCCGGTTGAAGAACACGAACGCCGCCAGCAACTGGGGTTGATCTTTCACCGCATGGTACAACAACATCTGGTCGGCATCCCGGAAACACGATTGACCCCGCTGGCCGCCGACGCCGATTTGGAACGTTGGTGGCGCCATTACTGCCTCTACCGGCCGGCGGAAATGCTTCAGAACGCCGCACGCCATCCGGAGATTATGCTGATGGCGGCGTTAGGGGGAAGACGCCTCGTGGCGAAGTATGACTTGATCGTCGTCCAGGCCGGGCAACGCGCCGTAATCTTCGATTGGAAGACGACGCCGGCGCGTCCCCAACCTTTGACTCTACAGACGCGCTTGCAGACGCGCGTTTATCGCTACTTACTGGTCCGTGCTGGCGCGCACCTCAACGGTGGTCAGCCCTTTGAGCCTGCACAAATCGAAATGTTCTACTGGTTCGCCGAGTATCCCGAAGCGCCCGTGCGCCTGCCCTACGATGCAGCGCGCTATCACGACGACGCCCGTTATCTGGAAAACCTCATCGCCCAAATTCTGGCTTTGCCGGAAGCGGATTTCATACCGACCGATGACGAACAGCATTGTCCATTTTGTCCCTACCGCTCCTATTGCGATCGGGGAAGCCAGGCCGGCGTCCTGGGTGAAACCACTGATGACCGGCTGCTGGGAACATTTGAGATAAGCCCGGATTTCGATTTCGAGCAGATCGCCGAGATTGCCTTTTAGTTCATCCGGGTTGAAAAATTGCCTCCAGCAGGTACAATACGAACCGTACCCTGATGGTTGGATGAAAATCTGCCAACAATGGGGCGGATGCTAAACCATATCCAAACTTACAAATGTACTAATGCTCAAACGCTTTATTTTCAGGAGGTATTGAAAATGGTCACAACGGCGTCACAAACGCACAAGTTAGTTCTGATTCGTCATGGTGAAAGCGAGTGGAACAAGGCCAACCTTTTCACCGGTTGGACCGACGTTGATCTTTCGGAGAAAGGCATCGAAGAAGCCCACACGGCCGGTAAGACACTGCGCGAAGCCGGCTATGTTTTCGACGTAGCTTTTACCTCGGTTCTCAAACGTGCGATTCGCACCCTGTGGATTGTCCTTGATGAGATGGACCTGATGTGGATTCCGGTCTACAATTCGTGGCGGCTAAACGAGCGGCATTACGGCGCGCTGCAAGGGTTGAACAAAGCGCAAACGGCCGCCAAGTATGGCGAAGATCAAGTGCTCATCTGGCGGCGTAGTTATGACATTCAGCCCCCGGCCCTGGAGAAAGACGACCCGCGTTGGCCCGGCCACGACCCACGCTACAAGGACCTCGATCCCGCCGATGTCCCGTTGACCGAGTGCCTGAAAGACACGGTGGCGCGCTTCATGCCCTATTGGCACGAAGTCATCGCGCCGACCATCAAATCCGGCAAGCGCGTCGTCATTGCTGCCCATGGCAACAGCCTGCGTGCGCTGGTCAAACATCTTGACAATATCTCTGATGATGCCATCGTCGGCCTGAACATCCCCACGGGCATCCCCCTGGTATATGAACTCGATGCCGACCTGTGCCCCATCCGTCACGAATACCTCGCCGACGAGGAAACCGTGCGCAAGGCCCAGGAAGCCGTAGCCAAGCAGGGTAAAGCCCGCTAACGGCGCCAGGTGTGATTCGTGATTCGTAATTCGTAATCTACCTCTTACGTTTCACGTTTTACGTTTCACGTTTCACGCCTTACACATCCAAAATTCTATGAAACGTTGGCGAGACCCACAGCCCGTGATCGTGCCGGACCCCCTGCGCGAGTTTGTGGGTGGGCATCCGCTGGTCGCCGAGACATTGGTGCGGCGTGGTATCACCACCGTCGAGGCTGCGCGGGCCTTTCTGGATCCTCAAGCCTACACTCCCTCCCCACCGACGGCGTTGCCGAACCTCGCCCGCGCCGCAGCGCGCCTTGAGCAGGCCATCCACGCTGGCGAGCCGATCTGTGTGTGGGGCGATTTCGACGTTGACGGACAGACCGCTACCACGCTCCTGGTTGCCACACTGCGCGACTTGGGAGCACACGTCACCTACCACATCCCTGTGCGCGCCTCAGAATCCCATGGCGTCAAAGTTGCTGCCCTGCAACCGATCCTTGATCAGGGTGCGCGCCTGATTCTCACCTGCGATACCGGCATTGATGCCCATGAAGCCATCGCGTATGCGAACTCACGCAACGTGGACGTGATCGTGACCGATCACCACGAATTGCCGGATACCCTGCCGCCTGCCTATGCTATCGTCAATCCGCATTTATTGCCCTCTACGCATCCGCTGGCGACCCTGCCCGGCGTCGGCGTCGCCTACAAGCTGGCCGAAGAGCTTTACGCGCGCGCCGGCCGTGCGGGCGAGGCCGCGAAATACCTTGATCTGGTCGCGTTGGGCATCGTCGCCGATGTCGCGGTGGTCAGCGGCGACACCCGGTATCTGCTGCAACGCGGCCTGGCCGCTCTGCGGGCCACACAGCGGCTCGGTCTACAAGAGCTGATGAAACTGGCGCGCATCAATCCCGCCCGACTCTCCGAAGAGCACATCGGCTTCGCCTTGGGACCGCGCCTCAACGCCCTTGGCCGCCTCGACGATGCCAATGTCATCGTGGACTTCCTCACCACCACCGATCTGACCCAGGCGCGCATCCTGGCCTCGGAACTGGAAGCCTTGAACGACCGGCGCAAACTGTTAGGAGATCAAGTTTTCGCCGCCGCTAAAGAGCAAATCGCCCAGAATCCTGTTCTATTGGAAAGTGCGGCATTGGTGCTCGCCGCGCCTGAATGGCCCGTCGGCGTGATCGGCATCGTTGCCAACCGGCTGGCCGAGCTTTACCACCGGCCCACAGTGCTTATCACCATCGGCGAGGACGGCATCGGCCACGGCTCGGCGCGTTCGGTCGAAGGCTGTCACATCACCAAAGCTTTGGCGACGCAGCACGACCTGCTCCGCAGTTACGGCGGCCATGAGATGGCGGCGGGACTTTCCCTGCATGCCGACAACATCGCCGCCTTTCGGCGTGGCTTCTCGCGGGCGGTCATGGCGCAGCTCGGCGCGGCGCCGCTGCAACCTGAGTTGTCCATTGACGGCTACCTGCCCCTATCTGACTTCTCACTGAACCTGGTCGCCGACCTGGAACGCCTGGCCCCCTTTGGCCCGGGGAACCCCCCGTTGACATTGGCGGCACGCGCCGTGCGGATCAAAGCGACCCGCCCCTTGGGACGCGATGAGCAGCATCTCCTGCTCACCGTCGAGGACGACAACGGCGTCGAGCGACAGGTTGTCTGGTGGCGTTGGAACGGCGCGTCCTTGCCAGAAGGGGTCTTCGACCTGGCTAACACCGTGCGCATCAACGATTTCCGTGGGCAGAATGAACTGCAGATCGTCTGGGAAGATGCGCGTCTGGTCACGCCTGGCATCGCGGTCATCGTGCCGGAGCTGCCGAAGCTGAATATCGTGGATTACCGACGCGAGCCGCATCCACGTACCCTGCTTAAACCCCTCTTGACGTTAGAAAATCTGCAAATCTGGCGCGAAGGCCCGTCAAGTGGAGACATCCCTGCATCCATCCCTGGGGGCAACCGCAACGAACTGACGGCCGCGGCCACCCTCGTCGTCTGGACATCGCCACCCGGCCCTGATGTCTGGCGTGCGGTCATGACCAAAGTATCACCGGCCACCGTATACCTGTTTGCCGTTGACGCCGGCCTGGCGCGCCTGGAGCCTTTCCTGAAGCACGTCGCCGGCCTGGTCAAATATGCCCTCAAACACAACGCGGGGCGGGTTGATCTCTCGGCTCTGGCGGCGGCGACGGCCAATCGCGAATCGGCGGTGCGGCTGGCTCTGGCGTGGCTTGAAGCGCGTGGCGACATCACCATCCTGTCAGAAGAGGGCAATACTATGGTTGTGCGTCCTGGCGGCGCACGTACCGACCTGCGCGCCGACCGCATCGCCGTACAACTGGCCGCATTGCTGAATGAAGTCGCGGCCTATCGGCGCTACTTCGCGCGCGCCGATAGAGAAGCCTTGCGCACCTTGATGCTAGAGAACGGAAACGGCTAAAAGGTGCTTGACAAGCAAAAGGGTTGTGGTAGAATCACCTCCTGCCTGACAAATAAACAACCGGTCAGGGCGCACAAACGTAGCAGCTTGACAAGCAAACAGAGTGTAGTAAACTACACCACGTAAAGGCAGCAAGACACCGCAGGGCAAATTGCCGGGGCCGATGCTGAAGGGAGGGCATCGGCTTTCGTGTCGGAGGACCTTAACAATTGCAGAGTGACAGGAAAGACGGAAGCGGGACACGTCGAATTT
>JAIOAX010000050.1 GCA_019873645.1 Chloroflexota bacterium
ATGGTGTTAACGTACTCCCTACACCATCGTTAGTATTTTGCGGCCCGCGCTCAGTTTTAGCTATTCAATTTCTTAAGGTTCTGCGACTTGACAAAACTTAGAACATCTCTGCGGTGAGATTTTTAGTTTTTTCAGTAGACTCATGATTGAGCAATGAGGAATGATGCGCAACGCCAACTATAACCTTGATGTGTACCCCAAAATCGTGCGGGCCGGAAAGGAAACGACGCTCACCGTCCGACCGTTGTACGATCACGTCCGCGCGGTCGCCGCTGTGTCGGAGGTGACGCTTTATCCTGCAGAAGGTGGACCGGCGCAGACTGCGCAAACGCCGCCGCTCACACTCACGCCGACGGTTGTGGATGACGGCATACAAGTACGTTATCTTTTCGAGCGTGAGCAGGAATACATCCTGTTGTTCGGAAACCGTGAGAAACCTCTGGCCGAAACGCACCTTTACGCGCTGGACGATGATCTGTTCACACGCCGTCCCTACAAGGGCGACCTGCACATTCACAGTTGCCGCTCAGACGGCAAAGAATCGCCGGCCTATGTTGCCGGCGCCGGACGCCGCATCGGCCTGGACTTCATGGCGATCACCGATCATCACCAATACGCCCCGTCTCTGGAAGCCAGCCGCGCCTTTGAAAATGTCCCCATTGACCTGCACCTTTATCCCGGTGAGGAGGTCCACCCGCCGGACAATCCCGTTCACATCATCAACTTCGGTGGCAATTTCAGTGTGAACGGGCTGTTCAAAAGTGAGCTTTATCGGCGCGAAGTCCAGGCTCTGGCCGAAAAGTTTACTGACTTTCCGCCGGATATGGGGCGCTACACGTATGCCTCGTGCGTCTGGTGCTTTGACAAAATCCGGGAAGGCGGGGGGCTGGCTGTATTTTGCCACCCCTACTGGTATACGCACCATCGCTACGATGTACCCGAGGCGTTGACCACGCTGCTGCTTGACCGTCAACCCTACGACGCGCTGGAACTCATCGGCGGGTATCATCCGCATGAGTTTGAATCGAACATGCTGCAAGTAGCACGCTATCACGATGAACGCGCACGCGGCAAACGCATCCCCATCGTCGGAGTGAGTGATGCGCATGGCTGCGAGACCGGTGAGTTATTCGGCTGGTACTACACCATCGTTTTTGCCCCGTCGCCGGAGCTGCCCGATCTCGTTGAGAGCGTGAAAACATTGTACTCCGTCGCCGTGGAGGCGCTGCCGGGCCAGACGCCGCGCGCCCATGGCCCGTTTCGCCTTGTCAAGTATGCACAATACCTGTTGCGCGAAATCTTTCCTGTGCACGATGCGCTCTGTGTCGAAGAAGGACGGCTGATGCTGGCGCACATTGCCGGCGACGCCAACGCCCTCGAATGGCTGCGTGCGTATCAAGGCCGTACCGCCGCCCTTTACGACCATCTTTGGGCTACCGCATAGGCGCCCCCATTTGCACGCGCCGTAAATTGTGTCAAAATGCCCCTGGAGTTCCGACTTTAGTGACATCGAGCGACCCAGGAACAGATGACTTATGAAAACACGCCTGGCTCTTCTTCTGAGTATCCTGGCCTCATTGCTCTGTGTGTTAGGGCTGCCCCTGTGGAGTGTGCGCTATGCCCTGTTTATGCCGGAGTTTTACCGCCGCTGGTTGCGGGAAAGTGACTTTGTCGCACAGGTGAGCCTGGCCCTGGCAAACGACCTGCCGCGACGCATCCCCGAAGCGACGTGGCCGGCGTGGCTCCCCCGCGCACCGGAACAGTTGCGGTCGCTTTTCGACTACGTGCTGGTACCCTCAGAAGTCGAAGCGTTAGGGGAACGGGTGGGACCATCATGGGCGGCATGGCTGCTTGGCGAAGCGCCGTCGCCGGAACGGGTGACGCCGGAGATGGCGCGCCAGCTTTCCGGCGACCGAGGCGAGAATATCCGCGCCTTTCTGTGGCGCGCTTTGCCGTCTTGTGAGGCAGCCACGCCGCCGGCCTGCCTTCCCGCCGATCCCGGTGCGCATGCCGCCGTGGGACGGCAACAGCAGGCGTGGTGGAGCGGCTTTACCGGTGACTTCATCGCCATGGGTGAAGCTGCCGAAGCGCGGCTCATTGCGGCATGGCAGGCGCCGGGCTGGCTACGGTGGGTATGGTATGCGCCGCTTCTGGCGTTCATCCTGGCGCTCATCGCCACAGCGTTGATGCCCGACCGCAGACGCTGGGTGTGTATGAGCGTGCCGTTGCTCACGACCGGCCTGTTTGTTGGCAGCATCGGTGGACTGGCGTGGCTGGATCGAATCGCGCCGCCGGATATTCGTGCGCTGACCGGCATCCCGTTTTCAATGGGGACGCTGACGGTGTTTGCCTCGCTGTGGCATGCGCTGATGCGCATCCTGGGGCCGTTGTGGCTGATGGGCGGCGCGGTGTCGCTGGCTCTGGGGTTGCTCTGGTTGACACTGACTTTTGAGCATCGGAGCAGCAAAGGAATCGTCGTGGCGCTGGCGTTGTTGACGCTGTGGGGCGGGGTACAGTTTTATCCAGGTTCGCTGTTGACGCCTGTAGCGACGCTTCCTCCACCGACGACTGAACCTACGCCGACGCCGTGGCCCACCTTCACCAGCACGCCGACGTTGACGCCAACGCCGCATTACTGGCCTGTGTCGCCCGGCACACCCGCGCCGACGCCTTCCGGCCCGTTCACGAGCGAGGCGCAACTTCTCGGTTGTATTCATGGGAAAGGCAAGCCGCTTCTCGCATTGCGTCTGGCGGACGATGAAATTCAGGCTTTGAGCGCCAATGTCACACTGCGCTATCGTTACCCGGCGCTTAATCCCTTGCCACAGGTGACGCATCCGCTAACCTTCACGGCGTTCGCGTTGACAGATGACGGAACGGAGATCGCCGTGGCGCAGGAACGCAACCTGTACCTTTACACCTTCCCGTCGTGGTCGCGGACGTTGCGCAGCCGTATTGCGACCTTTGCGCCGATTCGGACGCTGGCCTATGCCGTCGGACGCACACAACTGGTGCTGGGATTGGAGAACGGCTATTTGTGGGTCATCAACCCGGCAAACGGGGCCATCGTGTGGCTTCTCAAGGCCGGCGATAGCGCGGTGACGGCGCTGGCCGCGCATCCAACGCAGCCACTTGTGTTGGCCGGCATGGCTGATGGGCGCGTGTTGCTGTGGGACATGGCAAACGGTGCACAAGTCGCCGTCCTGGAAGGGCATACGGCCGCCGTGCAGTTCCTGGTCTTTGCGCCATCTGGCGACCGCGCGCTCTCGGTAGATGCGGTCGGGCAGTGGATGGTATGGGATGTCGCGCAGCGGAACGTGGTGCGGCAGCGCACGCCGACGTTGACCGGCGCACTGTCCACGTTGACGTGGACGGAAGGTTTCATCCTCGGCGGTACAACGGCCGGCGAATTGCTTTTTGCGGACGAAGACCTGACCTTCCAGCGCCTGCCGGTTGCCCAAAACGCCATCACCGCCGTTCACCTGGACGCCGCCGGCGCGGCCCTCATCGCTGCCGCCGACGGCACAATCTGCATCTGGGGAGTCCTCCATGTTCCCTGATCCCTACTTCCCAATCCCCAATCCCTACTCCCCAATCCCTAATCCCTGATTACTTGTTACTCATTACTTTTCACTGAGGCTCTATGACCAATCCTATCCGTATCCTGCACTTCGCCGATTTGCACATCGGCATGGAAAACTATGGACGCCTGGACCCGGAGTCGGGCCTGAACCAGCGCGTGAAGGATTTTCTCGCGCGCCTGGATATGGTTGTTGAGTACGCCATCGCGCATGAGGCCGACATGGTGCTCTTTGCGGGCGATGCCTTCCGCACACGCAGCCCGAATCCCACCCACCAGCGCGAGTTCGCGCAACGCATCCGGCGTTTGTCACAGGCGGCGATCCCAACCGTCCTGCTTGTGGGCAACCACGATGTTCCGGTGATGGAACAGCGCGCCTCGAGCGTCGAAATCTTTGCCACCCTTGCCGTTCCCTACGTCACCGTTGCGGCGCGCCCGGAGCTGCTGCGCATAGACACGCGCCGCGGGCCGCTCCAGCTTGCGGTGATTCCTTACCCTGTCCGCCAGCGTCTGCTCAGCCGCGAACAGTTCCGGCAAATGAGCCAGGAAGCGTTGGATCGCGCCGTGAGTGAGGTTGTGGTGCGCCTGATTCAGCAGTTTGCGGAGCGACTTGATCCCGCTATCCCGGCAGTGCTGGCCGGACACTTCTCGGTTGAAAACGCGCATTGGGGATCGGAGCGCAATATTATGGTGGGCCGGGATGTGGCAATCCCGCTCTCGGCGCTGACCGATGCCGTCTGGGATTACGTCGCGCTCGGACACATCCATCAGCACCAAAATCTTAATCCGACGAACGATCCACCGGTGGTGTATGCCGGCAGCCTGGAGCGGGTGGATTTCGGCGAGGAGAAACAACCCAAGGGCTTCTGTTGGGTCGAAGTGCAGCCTGAAATGACCGTGTGGCGCTACGTGGAAACGCCGGCGCGCCCTTTTGTGACCATTCGGGTAGACGTGCGGCGGGACTCGCAACCCTTGCGGACCATCGAGCGGGCGCTGGCTTCGCATACGCTCTCTGAGGCAGTTGTGCGGCTAGTCGTGCAGATGCTGCCAGAGCAGGAGTCGTACCTGCGAGAGGCCGATCTAACGCCTTTGCTGACGGAGGCGTTTTTTGCGCAGCTCAACCGCGAGGTGGATCGCGCCGCCCGTGATCGCCTCAGCGGCCTGGAGCCAGACGCACTGACTCCTCTGCACCTGTTGGAACGTTATCTGCAATCCAAAGGCAAGCTGGACGAAGAATTGCCGCCTTACCTGGCAGAGGCGCAAGCCATCTTTGCGGATGAGGACGCTGTTACCACGGATGATTGAGGCTTGACAAATCTCCGAAATCCTCTATAGTCAGAAATAAGGTTCATTCTAAAGGGGTCAACAATCAATCAACGGGAGAGCGTGTGCTAACGAAACCCTTCCATAGAGCGATGTCGGCGCTCGTGGTGCTGGGGCTGCTGACAGGTGTGGTCGCCGGACATGTAGGGGCTTCGCACTTCCCAGATTCCTCCACGCAGTCCTCTGGAACGTCCACCCTGTCGCCTTATTGGAGCCGCAAAATCCTGCGCTGGGAAAGCCTCATTGTGCAAGAGGCCAACCGGCGCGGCCTGGATCCTGACTTGATCGCCTCTCTGGTGTGGATGGAGTCGCGCGGCGATGCAACCGCCATTGGGCCAGTTGGCTCAGTGGGATTGATGCAGGTCATGCCGAAGGAGGAAGGGTTTTCCTGGCGGCCTTCCAAACAGGCGCTCCTTGATCCCAGCCTCAACCTCTTTTGGGGCACGCGCACCCTGTCCATTATCATCCAACAGGGCAATGGCGACATCTTCAACTCGCTCGCGGCTTACAACGCCGGCTGGGAGCAAATTGATTACCGCCGTCCGCGTTACTTTGCCACCACCATCTTGCGTGATTATGTGAGTGCCGTTGCCATGCGCTGTGGGATCAGCGGACGTTGGGTGGCCTACTTCGCCGTCAAAAGTTATCAAATTCGCGGGCCGATTTGGATCGCCGATTCCGCCCGTCAGGATGTTTACTTCTTCGGCCAGGCCAACATAATGCCCGAAGGGACGCCTCTGATCCCTGATGTCGCACCGGCTACGGTTGTGGCGCGTTTTGAGTCGGAAGATACGGGCGACCGCCACGAAGTGGGCCTCTGGCTCTACGATACCACGCGCCAGGCATGGGATAGTTGTGCGGCTAAGACGGCCACCGTCACGCCGACATTCACCGTGACGGCGACACCGGCGCGCACTTCTGCGTCGACACCCACGCCGTCGTCTTTACCTTCTGCAACGCTGATTGCAGCGCCGGTTATGCCATCGCCGACCTCTACACCGACTGTTGCACCGCTTTTTACCGCGATGCCGGGCGCGGGTGAAACCGGTGTGGATGCAGTTGTGCTCGATAACGGTGCCGATTTGCGCCCGGGCGCCACGCGCTGGTGGGACCCTACGACGACTTTAGCCCCGGGCACTGCCTTGCGTTTGCTCGGTTATGACCCCGCTATACCGGAGTGGGTGTACGTCGGCACGCTTGACCGGACCGTGGAGGGGTGGACGCAGATCGTCAATCTTAAGTTGTTGCGCCCGTTGCAGGGCCTGCCGCAGATGACGCCTATCCCTACGCTGACGCCGACAACCACCGCTACGCCGACGCCGACGGCCACGCCGACCGTCGCCTGTACCGGCGAATCTTTGTGGGCTGAGGCCTGGCCGATCCGCAAACTGAACACCGTGGATGGCTGGATGGCGGTCATTTACGCCAGGGGGCATGGCGGCAATTGCGTGTATACTTATGCCTGGAACGAAGAGGAGAATGTCGTGGGTGGGCCAACGTTAGAGGGCTATCTCTTTGAGGTTCACTCCTCGGATCGCGCCGGCAACATTGTCGGGACGGTTCTGGTGATGTCGGGAAACGAGATCGTGCGCGTAGGCGTGTATATTAAGCCGCCGGATAGTGGCGAGTAAGTCCGGCGTCCGCCTATCGTTACCTCGGCCAGGGTGAACCCATCCTGGCCTTTGTTTTGGGTGAAGCGAATGGGTACTCAAAAATGTGACCTGTTAGTTCATTCTGCCGCTCAACTCTGTGTCATCCCGCCCCAGGAGGGCGGCCCGCAGCGCGGCGCGCGTCTGGGAGACCTGGGCCTGATTGAAGACGGCGCGGTCGCCATTGCGGCGGGCCGGGTGGTCGCCGTCGGGCCGAGCCGCGAGGTACGCCCGCATTTTGACGCCACGCGCGAGATTGACGCGCGCGGCAAGGTCGTGTGTCCCGGTTTCGTGGACCCGCACACGCATCTGGTATGGATGGGCGACCGCGCGGCGGAGTTCGAGCAGCGCATCGCCGGCGCGACGTATATGGAGATTATGGCGGCCGGCGGCGGGATTATGTCCACCGTCCGCGCCACACGGGATGCCTCTGTGGATGAGCTGGTTGCGGCGATGCGCCCCCGCCTGGATCGCATGCTTGCGCACGGCACGACAACCGTGGAGGTAAAAACGGGCTACGGCCTGGAAACTGCGGCGGAACTGCGCCAGTTGGAGGCGATTGTCGCGCTCGACCGAATACACCCGGTGACGCTGGTACCAACTTTCCTGGGTGCGCATGCCGTCCCCACCGAATACCGGGATTGTCCCGCCGCTTACGTGGATGGGGTGATTCACGAAATGCTGCCCGCCGTGGCCGACAAATCACGGGCGTTGGGACTGCCGCGCCTGCCATTCTGCGATGTTTTCTGTGAAGATGGCGCGTTTGACCTGGCGCAGAGCCGCCGCATCCTTGAGGCGGCGCGAGCGTTGGGTTTCCCGCTGAAAATCCACGTGGACGAGTTTGCCACGCTCGGCGGGGCGCGGCTGGCCGTGGAACTGGGGGCGACCTCGGCGGATCACCTGGTCACGACGCCACCGGAGGACATTGCCGCGCTTGGTGCTTCACAAACGATGGCAGTCTCGCTGCCGTGTACGCCTTTTGGCCTGGGGTATACCGCCTATACCCCTGCCCGTGCGTTACTGGAGGCGGGCGCAGCCCTGGCGCTGGCGACCGATTGCAACCCCGGCACAGCCTGGAATGAATCCATGTCTTTTGTCATTGCTCTGGCATGCCGTTACCTGCGGATCACGCCAGCGCAGGCGCTCGTTGCCGCGACGCTGAATGCTGCGTTCGCCATTGGCCTGGGGGAGCGGGTGGGAAGCCTCGCGCCCGGCTATGCGGGCGACCTGCTGCTCCTCGACGTCCCCGACTATCGGCATCTGGGGTATCGCTTTGGGGTGAATCCGGTGGCGCTGGTTGTTAAAGATGGAAAAGTTGTTGTCTGAAGCACTTCACACGCTGGTTGTTGAATCCGGCGGCGGACGCATTGACAGCTATATCGCCGAGGCGTTGCCGGCTTTGTCGCGCACGGCCGTTCAGCGTTTGATTGACGCCGGCGATGTGTTGGTGAACGGCGCGCCGACGCGCGCAGCGTACAAAGTGCGCGCTGGCGATGTCATCGCGGTGCGTATCCCTCCGCCGGAACCCACGACCTTGACGCCGGAGACCTTGCCTCTGGACATCCTCTATGAGGATGCAGATATGCTCGTCATCAACAAAGCCGCCGGCATGGTGGTGCATCCGGGCGCGGGTAACTTTTCCGGCACGCTGGTCAACGCTTTGCTGGCCCACTGCACCGATTTGCAGGGCGTGGGCGGAGAACTGCGTCCCGGCATCGTCCATCGGTTGGACAAAGACACCTCCGGCGTGCTGGTCGTCGCCAAACACGACCGCGCCATACAGGCGTTGCAACGGCAGTTCAAGGCGCGCGAGGTGCGCAAAGTCTACCTCGCCTTGGTGATCGGCAACATCGCGCCGCCTGAAGGGGTGATCGAAGCGCCCATCGGACGGCATCGCGTGCATCGTCAGCGCATGGCCGTTGTCGCCGAGGGCAAACCGGCGCGCACACGCTGGCGGCTGCGGGGGCGTTATCACGATGCGCAAAATCGCGTTTACACATTACTGGACGTACTGCTGCTCACGGGCCGCACCCATCAGATTCGCGTCCATTTTGCCTGGCTTGGCTATCCACTGGTGGGGGATACCATCTATGGTCCGGCGCACAGCCCGTTGCCCGCGCCACGTCAATTTCTCCATGCCCATACTTTGACTCTGGTACATCCAACGACCGGCGAGCAGATGACCTTCACTGCGCCCTTGCCAGAGGATTTGGCGCAGCTTCTGGCCTCTTTGACGCCGCTCCCGGCGTAGGTTGTGAGAGTCAGCAGATTAAGCGGATTGAGCAGATTGTAGTTGGCGAGACGGAAAAATCTGCTTCATCTGCTTAATCTGCTGATTGAGACATCACCCCCATTTGACGATTAGGGCAAATTCAGGTATCCTTCAAGGCAATGGAGAAGCAGCGGCTCGATGTTTTGTTGGTGGAGCGTGGCCTGGCGGAAAGTCGGTCGCTGGCGCAGCGGCTCATCCATGCGGGTGAGGTGCTGGTAGATGGACAGGTGACCGACAAGCCCGGCGTGAGTGTGCCGGTGGATGCCGATCTGAGGCTAAAATCCCGTCTGCGCTTTGTGAGCCGGGGCGGTGAAAAGCTGGCAGCGGCGTTGGCGCGTTTTCCGGTAACGGTCGCCGGAAAAGTGGCTGCGGATATCGGGGCTTCGACGGGGGGCTTCACGGATTGCCTCCTCCAACACGGCGCGGCGAAGGTCTACGCTATAGATGTGGGATACGGCCAACTGGCGTGGGAGCTGCGTCAGGATACGCGGGTGATCGTGTTAGAGCGGGTCAATGCGCGCTATCTGACGACGTTGCCGGAAGCGGTTGACATGATCGTGTCGGATGTGTCGTTCATCTCGCTGCGGCTGATCTATGCAACGGCAGTGCGCTGGCTCAAACCCGAGGGCGCGGTTATCTCGCTCATCAAGCCGCAGTTCGAGGCCGGACGCGCGGATGTCGGCAAGGGTGGGGTGGTGCGCAATCCGGCGGTCCACCGGCGCGTGCTGGAGACGGTGGCGGCCGATATGGCGGCTTTGGGCCTGGGCTTGCGCGGTTTGATGGTCTCTCCGTTGCTTGGCCCCGCCGGCAACGTCGAATTTCTGGGGTGGTGGCTTTTGGGCGCAGACGCCGGCGACGTACCGATGTTGATTGCCCAAACTCTGGATGAGGCTAAAACGTTGGAACGTTGGAACGTTTGAACGTTCTAACGTTCCAACGCAAAGGGAGAAGAGATGGATCCGCAACATATTCGCAATTTCAGCATTATCGCGCACATTGACCACGGCAAATCCACGCTGGCCGACCGGTTACTGGAAGCAACCGGCACGGTCGAGTCGCGGAAATTTGCCAGCGGGCAGGCGCAGGTGCTCGACAGCATGGATCTGGAACGGGAGAAGGGTGTGACGATCAAAGCCTCGGCGGTGCAGATGCACTGGGTCGCGGCCGATGGCGAGGAGTACGAACTGAACTTAATTGATACCCCCGGTCACGTGGACTTCGCCTACGAGGTGAGCCGGGCGTTGGCGGCCTGCGAAGGGGCATTGCTGGTGGTGGACGCCACACAGGGGATCGAAGCGCAGACGTTGGCGAACCTGTATCTGGCGTTGGAGAACGATTTGGAGATCATCCCGGTCATCAACAAAATTGACCTGGCGACGGCGAATGTTGAAAAAGTTTCCCGTGAAGTGGCCGAGTTATTGGGGGTGCCGGTGCAGGATGTGGTCCCCGTTTCAGCGAAGGAGGGCACGAACATCAATACCCTGCTGCAAGCGATTGTCGAGCGCGTGCCGCCGCCCAAAGTCACCGATGTCACAGCGCCATTGCGCGCCCTGGTCTTCGATTCCCATTATGACTCTTACAAGGGCGTGGTGGCTTACGTGCGACTGTATGAGGGGCAGGTAACCGGAACGACGCCGTTGCTGATGATGGCAACCGGCGCGAAGACCGAACCGGTAGAAGTAGGCAT
Organism: Chloroflexota bacterium; assembly: GCA_019873645.1. Classification (GTDB taxonomy): domain Bacteria; phylum Chloroflexota; class Anaerolineae; order B4-G1; family SLSP01; genus DSWT01. The sequence goes on from JAIOAX010000050.1 coordinate 10,512, forward strand.
CTTCCGGCCAGGAATGGAGCCGGTCGAGCGGCTCTCGGCGGGCGAGGTGGGGTACATTGCTACGGGCTTCAAATCGGTGCGTGAAGCGCGCGTCGGCGACACCATCACCGAACAACGCCGGCCGGCGGCGGAGCCGCTGCCCGGCTACCGCCCTGCTAAACCGATGGTCTTTGCCAGCCTTTACCCTTCGGAGGCCGATGATTACGAAAGCCTGCGGGATGCGCTGGAAAAATTGCAACTCAACGACGCCTCGCTCACTTATCAGCCCGAAACGTCGCAGGCGCTGCAATTCGGCTTCCGTTGCGGCTTTTTGGGCCTGTTCCACATGATCATCGTGCAGGAGCGTTTAGAGCGCGAGTATGGGCAAGACCTGGTGGTGACCGCGCCGAGTGTGGCCTACCAGGTGTTGTTGACCAACGGTGATGAGATCGAAATCCACCGTCCGGCCGATCTGCCCGATCCATCGGTGATCCAGGAAGTCCGCGAACCGTGGATGAAGGTCCAGGTCATCACGCCGACCGAGTATTTGGGCGCCATTATGGAAATCTTCCGCCGCAAGCGCGGCACGCTTTTGCTGACCGAGACCCTGGATCAACAGCGCGTTCTGCTTACCTTTGAGACGCCGCTGGCCGAAATGGTGATTGACCTGCACGACCGTCTCAAGTCGGCCACACGCGGCTACGCCTCAATGGACTACACCTTCGATAGCTATCGCGCCGATGACCTGGTGAAGGTGGATGTACTGGTCAACAAAGACCCGGTGGACGCCTTGGCGATTATCGTCCACCGTGACAAAGCTTACGAGAAAGGCTCGTTGCTCATCCGCAAGATGAAAGAAGTCATCCCGCGTCAATTGTTCGAGGTGCCGATTCAGGCCGTCGTCGGCGGGAAGGTGATCGCGCGTGTCAATGTGCAGGCGTTGCGTAAGGACGTGCTGGCGAAGTGCTACGGCGGCGATGTCACCCGCAAGCGCAAATTGCTGGAGAAACAAAAGGCCGGTAAGAAACGTATGAAGGCATTGGGAAATGTCATCATCCCACAAGAGGCGTTCCTGGCGATGTTGCGGCTTGATGAAGACTGAAAGACTACCAGACTAAAGACTACCGGACTATTTTCGGGGGGCGTATGGGTTCGATCGGTGAAGCCTGGCGACGAATTCCTGTATCGCGACGCAAACAATTGATCCTGGTGCTGGTCGCGCTGGTGATCATCGGATTGGCGATCTGGACGGCGCGGACGGTCTTAATCCCTTACATTTTCGGCCTGGTGCTGGCTTATGTGCTCGCGCCGCTGGTCAGGTTTTTTGAACGCGGCTTTTTGTGGCTGAGCCGGCGCCGCCACTTGAGATTTTTGCGACGCGCGTCACGCGGTCTGGCAATTGGGTTGGTGTACCTGCTGGTCCTGGCGACCCTGGTGGGCTTCTTCTCGGTCTTTGTCCCGATGTTGATCGAACAGGGCAAGGCGTTGTGGGCCGCCAGGGATACGATTTGGCGATACATCTACCGCCTTGGTGAAAACATCGTTGAGCAATATCGCCTGTTGCCGGAACAGGTGCGTACTCAGATTGATGAGAACCTCACCAAATTCGGCGCGCAGGTGGGCAAAATCATCCAGCAGGCGGTCGGCGGCACGGCGGTCGTGATCTCGTATACGTTCAGCCTCCTGCTGGCAATCCTGATCATCCCCTTTTGGACTTTTTACATGCTGTTGGATTCGCACAAGCTGGGACAGACGTTTGTGCGTTCGATTCCGGCCTCGATCCGCGAGGACGTTTTGAAGATTGCTGCGCTCATTGACGCGGTTTTTGCCTCTTATCTGCGCGGGCAACTCTTGCTGGCTCTGATCATCGGCTCGGTCTCCACGATTTTCTTTGGGATTGCTGGATTGCAGTTTGCCTTGATCCTCGGTGTCATTTCCGGGCTTTTCGAGTTGATCCCCAACATCGGCCCGATTCTCGGCGCGATTCCGGCGATTCTGGTGGCGCTGGCGCAAGACCCCACGCTGGCACTGGTGACGACGATTTACGCCATTGTCATCCAACAAATTGAAAATATCTTCATCACCCCCCGGGTGCTGGGGCGGAGCGTGCAACTGCATCCGGTATTGGTGATGGTGGTGCTGGTCATTGGCAGCGAAGTCGGTGGATTGGTCGGCCTGTTCCTTGCGCCGGTGGCCACCGCCGTATTGCGGGACCTGTTCCGTTACATCTACTATCGTCTCGAAGAAGAACCGCTCTCCCCGGCCGAGGCTTTGGCGAAGGTGTGGAGCGCCGAGGCGTTTGATATCCAGGTGTGAAAAGGAGCGTAAAAAATCATGGCAAACAAAGTGCGTTTAGGTATCATCGGAGTTGGACAAATCGGCAAGAGTCACCTGCGGAATTACCAGAAGATCGAGGGCGTCGAAATGGTGGCGGCGGCCGACGTCAACGCGGCCGAATTGGAGCGCGTGGCGCAGGAATTCGGCATTCCCAACACGTATACGGATTTTCGGGAGCTGTTGCGGCGCGATGACATCGTCGCGGTGGATGTGTGCTTGCATAACAACCTGCATATGCCCGTCACCGTGGCGGCGTTGGAGGCCGGCAAGCACGTCTATTGCGAGAAGCCCATCGCCGGCGCCTATACCGACGGCGTGACGATGGTGGAAACCGCCAAAGCGACGGGCAAGATGCTGCACATTCAGTTGAGCACACTCTACAGCAAGGAGACCAAGGCTGCCAAATACCTCATTGACGGCGGACATTTGGGCAAAATTTATCACGCGCGCTCAACCGGTTTCCGACGGCGGGGACGCCCCTATGTGGATGGTTACGGCACGCCGGCTTTCGTCCAAAAGCACAATTCCGGCGGCGGTGCGTTCTACGATATGGGTGTGTATCACATCGCCAACATCCTCTACCTGCTGAACAATCCCAAAGTCCTGCGCATTACCGGTAAGACCTACCAGGAAACGCCCATTGACCCACGCCGTCTGGAAATCAGCAACTACAACGTGGAAGAACTGGGGATGGGCTTTGTGCGCCTGGAAAATAACATCGCCCTGGACATCATCGAGGCATGGGCCATCCATCTGGACAACTTTGAAGGTTCCTACATTGTCGGTTCGCAGGGTGGGGTGCGGCTGGAACCGTTTGGCTACTACTTCAACATCGGCGACCTGGCGATCAACGGCGCAGCCGATTTGGGGCAATTCGATTATCGCCTGCACAACGTCCATGAGATCGGCGATGTCTATGACAGCTCACAACATCATTGGGTCGCGGCGCTGCAGGGCCGCGTCGCGCTGTTGCCGACGGCCGAGGTCGCGCTCAACACGATGTTGATTTCCGAGGGGATTTATCTTTCCGAGAAGTTGGACCGCGAAGTGACCGCCGCTGAAGTGCTGGAACTCTCGCAGTCTACGGCGATGAAAGTGTAGTTGAGGCTCACACGCTATCCTGGCTGCACGCCCCAAAACCCATTTTTTGTCAGCGGATTGAACGGATTAAGCAGATTGAGCAGATTCAGGCGTCAATTAAAAGCTAATCCGTTAAAGTCCGTTTAATCCGTTGACATGCATTTTTATGCTGGGTTGAGCGCGTCGCTTATGAGGTCTTATGACACCGGGGGTGGGATCATACCCCGGATATGTTCGTTGATCCAGCGAGGGCGATTGGGGATGTAGACGGTCACGGCGACCAGTTCGGTATTGTCGGTGTAGTCGCAGACGACGTGGATCGGCAAGGGATATTGGACGACCGGCCCGGCAATCAACAGCCGCCGGCGCTTGGGGTAGTGCTCGACAATCCGCCCGTTGAAGATCGCATGCAAGATGTCCTTACCCCGCAATCCCTCTTTGTAGGCCTCACGCAGGGCATGGTCGGATACCCGCAGGCGTTTCCACCGCGAAAGCAGGTCTTCGGTGTCGGTGATGCTCACTTCGGTTGCTCCACGTGTGTTGACGGATTCAAGGTTTACGTAACCCAGTAGAATTTTACCACAGAGTACCCAGAGAGTACAGAGGTTTTTTCTCATCGTTTGGGTGCATTTCAGGATGAGCGCCAGTTTAGCTCATTGTGCAACATTGGGCGGGAACATTTCGTACAGAAAATGCGTCATAGCTGGTGGATTTCAATCCATTTCATCCGTTAAATCCGTTGACTGTCTCCAAGGAGAGCCGGTATGCATACACAAAGTCCAAAGTCAAATCTGTGGGTGAACATGCTCCTGCTGTTTTTAGGCGCGCTGCCGCTGATTGTCTTGCTGTTGGTGCTGCCGTGGCTGTTAGGCTGAGAGGAGCGTCAGGCAAACGTGGCGGTTGCGTCAAGCAGAAAGCCCGCCGGCCCGTAGATCACGTCACGGCCAGTTTCGCCGGAGATCCGCAATTGCGCATTGCGGTGCGCGGGCCGGTGCTGCGTGGGTGCAAACCCTCACACTATGCAGCAATAAGGTTGCCAATCTTCGCATGGGTAGAAACCTGCCCCCGTCCTGAAGTGTAACCCCCGGTTCAGGATTATTTGACCTCTCAGAATAATTCGCTTATACTGGTATCGTTGGCAAAGGGTTCCACATAATACATGTTAGCCGCGAGAACGACCAACTGTATGAGGGGAAATATGCCACAAGAGAAAGACAAAATCCTCTCACGCGAACTCGGTAAGCTCGGAGGGCCTGGTGCCAGCCTGACATCCAGATTGCTGCCCAACGACGTTCTTGAACTCACGATGGAGACAAGTAGTCCACCAGAGAAGACATTGGAGACTGTTTTCACCATATTGAGTCAGGAGGGGAAGATAACCGAAACTCACGAATCTGATCCTAACACCTCTGCGGTTTGCGCAGTCGTAGGGGCTGGATTCTGGAATCTCAATCCAGCTCTTGTGGAAGTTCGGATAGTGTCAACGATAAACCATGTAACAAAGTTGTTGATCATTGGAACAGCCAAAGAAGGGTTGATCAAGCAACGCGCTGGAGAAAAGGCCGCCAGAAGGATCGCGGACTTGCTGGCTCAGGCACTTAACCAGGCATACACTCGCGGCTAACATCTCGCTCCAGCCGACTGCTCCCTTGCTCGCTTCGCGACGCAGCTTAGCCGCCCCTCGTTGGGTGGCTGTGCAACAATTGAAGCCAATCACTATCGGAGCTTGCTGGTGAAATCAATGTAGCTGGCTACATCCACCCGCAATCGGCTGAAATGCGGGCCGTTAACCCGCCGCTAACCGGGCATCAAGTCTCATTCGCTTTGGAGGTTCAACTATGTGGAAGTCGCAGTTAATAGCCTTGCGCAAATACCTGGCCTCGTTTTTCAAACGCGACTGGGAACTGACTGATTACCCGATCGTGCTGAGACACCAGAACCCCGATACCCCTGCACCGCCCATTAAGAACCTCAAGCTGGTTCCGTGGTGTGCTACAATCGTCAACTGGATCAACATCATCGGGTTTGGCGACACGAAGGAAGAAGCATTGGCCGATCTCAAACGGTGTTTCGATGAGTACAAGCTCGCACACGGCTCTGTCCCCCGGCCGGGTACGCGTGTCCCGTTGCAGCTTCCTCCGGTTAATGAGATCCAGAAGCATGTGCCTATGGCGCGTGATTTCTTTGCTCGCATCTTGAACATGGACTTTGACGAGTGTTTCATTTCTGATCGGTCCAGCCTGTGGGACTTCCCGTATGAAGACGATGAAGACGAGGCCGCGGTGTTCGCCAAAATCGAACAGGTTTACGGTGTAGACGTTTCAGACATTCACGATGGTAACCTGGCCCAAATTTTCAGCCGACTTGAGGAGCACGTTCAGGGGCGGTCTTGAGGTCAGATATGCGCTACCCAGAGGAAAAGGTGGTAGTAGACATTCCGGCAGTTTGGAAACGCAGCAATGTAATTTCCGGGGGGGCGTTTATGCGTACCTTGAATCCACCAATCCCCCGGTTGATATAGACAAAGGTAGCGTCATTGTGGACTAATCCGGCCAGATAGCGTGTGCCAAAGCACGTGGAGGCCAGAGACCAACCCAACTGTGGGATGTAGATGGTGCCGCCGTGCGTGTGTCCGGCCAATGTCAATGCTATACGCCGGGCAGGTAGCATTTCGGAGAAATCCGGATTATGGACGAGCAATACACAGGTTGCGTCTGAGGGTATTGTGTGCAATAACTGTTCCAGGTGCGCGCGCTGAGTTGCCCATATACGCTGAAAAATTGCGAAATTGGTGCAAAGGCTGCCACCGGGATCCTCAATGCCGATCAGCCACAAGGGAACGCCACCGATTAAACACATGTGTGCGGTATTGCGCAGTACCCTGATGCCTGCGGCTGTAAGGTTCTGGCGGATCCGATCGGGACCTGCCCAAGCATCGTGATTGCCCAGGACAGCATAACAACCGTAACGCGAACGCAGCGCAGCTAACTCCCGCGCCGCTACTGCACTAAAGCCAGCATAGAGTGTTACGAAATCGCCGGTCAAGACTATCAGATCTGGCTTCAAGGCATTGACCTGCGACACGATGCGCCGCAGATAATGAACGCTGGCATCCGCATCCATGTGGATATCGCTCAATTGTACCAACTTCAGACCATGCCAGGCGGCCGGCGCATTTTGCAAAGGAAAGACCACCTCGCTCACAGCAGCATTTTTGAACAGCGATTCCTCTATGCAGAACGTTGGCAAGGCTGCCAACATGCTGCCGCGCTGCAAGAGTTTGAGGAATTGGCGTCGGGATAGACGTGAATAATACAATTGCTCGAAAGCCCCTATGATCCGCACAGAATGCTCATCTCCAAAGATAAAGCATTTTCTCTAAGTAGCACGAATTCGATTAGCGGTTCTGTTTGCCGATCATCGTCTCCAAATGCGCGATAATGTCCATAGCGCGCTGTTCCTGCTCCGCGAGCGTTGAGAGCCAGCGGTCGGCGGCGGAGTAGACGTCCTCGTCGGGCGCGGGCGTATCAATCGCCTGTCTGAGGTTGCCGGTTAGACCCCCGTCGAGCTGCAAGAGCATCCGCAAGATCGCCATCATGCTGTAACCGGCGCGGATGAGCATCCGAATCACCCGCAGCCGGCCGATCTCCGCCGCGCCGTAGTACCGGTAGCCGTTGTCGGGATCGCGCGGTACATCGAGCAATCCGTTGCGTTCCCAGTTGCGCAGCATATCCACGCTGACCCCCAGCAATTTCGCCGTTTCACCGATGCGCAAGGGCGCGCGTGTGGCGTCGGCGGCCATCCCTTGCGCCCAGCGTTCCAGCAGACGCACAGCGCTTTCGGCGTGGGCGCGCTCGGCTTGCACCAGCGCCAGGTGCGCGTAGCCGGCTTCAAGCGCACCGCCCAGATCGCCGGTGGCGGCCTGTTTGACCAGTTTCACAACCGATTGACGAATCGCTTTGCCGGGCCACGCGCCGCGAAAGGCCAACCGCGCCAGGATCATACAATCGGCATGAAACTCGGTGAACTGCCGGTAACCGCCAGGGGTACGCAGCACGGGCGGGATGAACCCTAACGTTTCATAGAGCCGCACCGTGTTGGGATGGCACCCGGCGGCTTTGGCAATGTCGGACGTGCGTAGATATTTTTCGTTCATGGCGTAGTTTCATCCTTGCGAAGGTCCTAAACCTCCGCAAGGATTCTTTCAATAGCCGAAGAGTTTCCGCGCCAGCCAGCCGAGCGCGGTGAACATGCTGCCGATGAACGTGCCGCCGTCGCTGCGCAGGATGACGAATGGCTCGCTCGGCACGCCGAAGAACGGGCGCAGCGCCCACGCCATTTGCGTGCCAACGAAGGCGTAGATGACCAGCCACGTCGTCAGGATGCGCCATTGCCGCACATCCAGCGCATGGCGTTGGACGTGGCGCATCCCCTGGCGCAGGAACGATAATCCCCACCAACTGCTGATCCCCAGGATGATGACGTTGAGCAAAATGAGAATCGTGTATTGCTCGCCGATCGTCAACCAGAAGAAGAGCGAAATCGAGGCGAAGGCCAGGCTCAGTGCCCCGGTGATGGTAACGGCGGCCATCATCAGCGTTGTCGTCTGTTGGAACGTCAACTGCGAGAGCGCAGCGTTGCCGACGCTGCTAAAAAAGTCGCGGCCTTCCAGCGGCACGCCGAAAAACGGGCGCAGGGCATAGCTGAGCTGCGCGCCGATGAGGCCGTATAGCAGCAGCCAGCCTATCAACACCAGTGTGCGTACCCCGCCGCGCACGAACAGGTTGAACCACCTGCCGAACGTCATCCGCTCCGGTGGCTGGCTCTCGTTGGCGTATAGCATGCCCTGGACGAGGAAGATCAGGCCGAGTACTGCGCACAGACCCAGCGCGCCGATGTTGAGCAGCACAAGGAGGTTCGCGTCGGTCCCGCTGAGCAGAAAGAGCAGGCTGATGGGCGTGACGCCCAGCGCCAGCACCGCCGTGACGGCCTGTGAGGTGAGGATCAACGTGGTCATTTGCAGGAAGCGCAACCGCGAACCGAACAGCACGCTAAAGTAGTAAAGCGTCGGCAGGCAGATCAGCCCGCTGATGAGAAACAGTGCGGGCAGTTTGACGATTCCCCAGAGCGACGGCCCCAGCGTGTGCCCGCTCAGCCCGGCGACCGCGCCAAAGACGCCGAAGCCAAGCGCAATGAGGATGAGCAAATGCAGAATCTTATCTGATAAGCCCTGGCTTTGGCCGATTTCGGCGAAATACGCGGTACGCGCGCGGAGGATACGTTCAACAATGGCAAAGGCGCTCAGGATGTGTTGCAGCGCAGACATACGCACCTCCTCACAAAATAGTCATGGGGGCGTTAGTCGGATAGTCGTCAATCAGACAGTCCGTTGAAAGCCGTTCAATCTATTCCGAAAATGGTCAGCGGATTAAGCAGATTGAGCAGATTTATGCAACAATTGAAAGCTAATCCGTTCAAATCCGTTTAATCCGTTGACATGCATTTTCATGCTGGGTTGAGCGCGTCGCTCATGATGTCTGTTGACATTTTTATGTTTTTCCACGCGGCGATGACCTGCGCGCGGGTTTCGTCGAGGCTGCCACTGGTATTGATGACCACATCGGCGCGGGCGAGCTTCTCGGCTTGCGGCGGCTGCGCATGGATGCGGCGCAAGGCGTCCTCACGGGTGAGGCCACGAGAGCGCATTAGCCGCGCGAGTTGCTCTGCTTCCGGGCATGTGGTCACCCAGATGGCGTCGTAATGATCGGCGATGCCGCTTTCCAGCAGTTTGATGGCTTCCACAACGACGACCGGCGCACGGCTTGCAGCGATGCGCGCTTCGATGATAGTGATGATGGGAGGATGCGTCAGTTGTTCCAGCCGCGCCAATGCTTCCGGGTCGCTAAAGACGATGTCGCCGAGCTTGCGGCGATCAATGGTACCATCGGGGGCGAGGATACCCGTCCCAAACGCGGCAATGACGGCCGGATACGCGACGCCCTCGGGGGCGATGACCGCATGGGCGACCTGATCTGCGTCAATACGTTCGGCCCCCAATTCTACCAGCATCCGCCCGACGACAGATTTCCCCGTGGCAATGTTGCCGGTTAGCCCGATGCGATATGGGGGGGTAGGGAGTAGGGAGTAGGGATTGGGGATTGGAGATTGGGAATTGGAAATCAGCGAATCGGCCATCTGTTTGGTGCTCCCCCGTTACTCATTCCTGATTACTTTCTACCAATTACCGATTACCAGCCCCCGCTTAATTCTGCCACGCTCGCCCACTGTTCCAGAAGCTGATTCAACTCCGCCTCGACCTGATGATATTCCGTGCCGAGTCTGGCGACGCGGTTCACATCTTGGACACGCCCGGCCAGTTCCAAAGCGGTTGTCAACTCGCGCAGGTGTGTCTCCAGGACATGGATTTGGGTTTCCAGGGCGTCTAACTGTTTCTGTTGACGCGCCAGGGCGCGTTCGCGCTCACGCGCGATCTGGCGCGCGGCTTCCCGACGCGCCCGGTTTTCCTCCTCGCGGCGCTGCAAGCTCGGTGCCCCACCGCTGCGATATTCTTGATGCCATGCGGCATAAGCGGGATAGCCTTCCTCGAAAACGTGTAATTTTCCATCGGCGATGGCCCACACCTGCGTGGCGATTTCGCGGATGAGATAACGGTCATGGCTGACCAGGAGCACCGTTCCGTTGAAGCTGGAGATGACGTCTTGCAGCACTTCTTGCGAAGGAATGTCCAAATGGTTGGTCGGCTCATCCAGCAGCAGGAAGTTGGCCTTTTCCAGCGCCAGGATCGCCAACGCTACCCGCGCGCGTTCGCCGCCAGAGAGCACGCCGACATCCTTGAAGACATCATCGCCGCGGAAGCCGTAGCGCGCCAGAAACGAGCGTGTCTCGGCGACGGAGTCCATCCCCGCGTCAAGGAGTGTATCCAACACACTTTTCCCCGCAACCAGATGCTCTTGCACTTGCGCGAAATAGCCGATATGCACCGCCGCGCCGATGCGCACCCGTCCATGTAAGGGCCGAATCTCGCGCAGGATCGTGCGCAGCAATGTCGTTTTGCCGGAGCCGTTTGGCCCGACCAGCGCCACGCGCTGACGACGGCGAATTTCGGCTTCCTCAACTGTGAGCAGCGGGGTCTCTGGGGTGTAACCGACTTGCAGGTTATACAGGCCAAGAACCAGGTCGCCGCTGCGTAAGGTCGTTTGCAGGTTGATGTGAATGGATTGCTGTTCAATAGGCCGCTCGAGGCGTTCTACCCGTTCCAGACGCCGCAGCCGTCCTTTGGCCTGCGCAGTGCGTTGTCCGGCCATGTAGCGGCGGATGTAATCCTCGGTTTTGGCGATTTCCTGTTGCTGGGTCTCGTAAGCAATCCGTTGTTGTCGTCGGCGTTCGGCGCGCTGCTGGACGTAAGCGGTATAGTTGCCACGATAGGCCTCAATGCGACCGAATTCCATCTCGATGACACGATTGGCGACGGTGTCCAGGAACTCGCGGTCGTGCGCCACAACGATAATACCGCCCTTCCAGCTCTTAAGTTGCTCTTCCAGCCACTCGATGCCTTCCAGGTCAAGGTGATTGGTCGGCTCGTCAAGCAACAGCAGGTCGGGTTCCTCCAACAACAAACGCGCCAAAAGCGCGCGCGTCTGCTCGCCGCCGCTGAGATAGGCCACCGGCATGTCGAACTCGTCCTTGCGGAATCCCAGGCCGCCGAGCACCTGCCCGATGCGCGCTTCGTAGGTGAAGCCGCCCGCTTGCTCGAATTTCTCCAGAAGCATGCCGTAACGGGCCAGTGCGGCCTCACGTTCGACCTCATCAGGTGAGGCCATTTGCTCCTCCAGGCGGTGCAGCGTCTCTTGCTGGGCCTGGAGATCGGCAAACACGGCTTTCATGGCTTCCCACAACGTCCCTGCGCTTTTGAAATGGGGGATTTGGGGCAGATAACCGATGCGGATGTCGCGCGCGCGGCTCACCGTTCCGGCGTCTGGCTCTTGCAGGCCGGCAATGATGTCCAGTAAGGTGCTCTTCCCGCAGCCGTTGACGCCCACCAGCGCCACACAGTCGCTTGGGTGGACCTCGAAGGAAACTTGCGCGAAAATCTCATCTGGCCCGAAGTATTTGGCTAAATTAGATACCGATAGAAGTGCCATAATGCTTGAATTATACCAGACTTCTGGAAGCGGAGTGCATTTCAAATTCGGGGTGGCGTCGCAAAAGAAAGCAGCCAGTTGCACCTAATTGATTTGTAGGTTAATATATTGGACTTTGGACAAGCACAACCGCGCGCAAGGGGCACTTGCACGTAAAGAGCCCCTTTACAACACGTTGATAAGCACTTAGATTGCTGCCGCCGCCCGTTTTTGCCCCTTGATGACCAACGGACGGCGGGTTCTGCGGACACCGGCTGTCCCGGCCCGCCGGCCGGGCGATTTATCACAGGGTTGGGGCGGCTGTGCCGGGGTATCCAACTGCCGCATAATGCGGCCAAAGTCCCATTGCGCCAGCGTGGGCGTGACCCGGCGGTGCTGGATGTGGGGCAGATAGCGCTCCCAGGGACGGGGCTAACATCCGCGCCAACCAGAGTTGCAGGGAGGCCCACTGCACAATGCGCCCCCAAGCCTCCTCCTGCTCTGTCGGGGGTGTTTGAAACCCGACTAACGTCAGGTGTTGCTTGGTAAAGCAGAAGTAGTGCGCTAAGCGCGGGTGTTGCCGATACGCCAGGTACGCCTCGGAAGGGCGGATTTCCGCGCGGCGTGTCCTGGCTACCAGCAGCCACAACGGGTGGTGCCAGACGGGCTGCCCCTCCGCGTCGTACACCACAATGCGGAGCAGGGTGAAAGGGTGCTGATGCCTCAGACAACCCCGCTGGCCGCGCATCCGCAGATTGTGCCAGGCCTGGATGTCCACCCGGTAAGTCTGCCCAGACGCCCCCGTTTGGAACAACGAGACCTGGGCGGCGGGCGTCGGCCACGTGTTGGGATCGGCCAAGTCAAACCGCGCCCCATACCAGGCGGGATGTCCCCGCTGCCCCGCCAGGGCCTCCGGCGGCAGGTAGAAGACGCGGTTGCCACGCACGCGGGCAATGAGCACAGCATCCGGACACGTGCGCCGCTCGACGAGGCACGCCGGCTGGCTGTAACTGCTGTCGCCCACCACGACCAGCAACTGGGTGTGCCAGGGCAGATTGGGAGCGGTCAGCAGAGCCTTGAGCTGTTGGATGCCGGTCAACTCCTTGTCCGCCTCACTGCTTACCCGTTTGACCGCTGGCAACACCCAACTCGCGCTGCCCGCCGGCTCCGTTTCGGGCAGGTAGGCCACCAGGGAATACTGATGGCCGACCACTATTGGCCGATTGCCGGGCGCGGGATTGGGGGCGTACACCAGCCCGCGATCGCTCAGGGTGGCGGCATACGGGCGTGGATGGGGACTGCTATCCACCCCGAACAACCAAAAGCGACGGGTCTGGGGTGGGGGCGTCGTCAGGCCAAGCCAATCCGGCTGCGCGGCGTAGGCCGCAATCCCCTTGTACATTTCGCTGTACCCCCGCCGGAAGCACGACGCCAGACTGTATTCGGCCGGGGGACTGTACCTGAGGGGGCTCCCCAACGCATCCACCAACTCCATCAACATATCAGCGCGTTTGTCAAAGTGCTGGTACAGTTGCTCGCGGAACTGTTGTAAGATCAGTTCTGCGGTAGGCATACCTTTACTGGGCCACAGTTTCTAAAAATTGTCCAATGTAACTCTTGACATCTCGCCTTTTTTGCTCTATAATTGAATATATATTCAATTTCCAGCAGGAGTCAATCTATGCCTCGTCCTGATGTCAGCATCGAACGCAAACACCAAATCCTGCAGGCCGCTGAGCGCGTCTTTGCCCGCGAGGGTTTGACCAACACCCGTATGGAGCAAATCGCCGCCGAGGCCGGTTTGAGCGTCGGCATTCTCTACTGGTATTTCAAAGACAAAGATGACTTGATTTATCAACTGTTGGTCAATTTGACCGAGCAAGACCGGGCAGCGTATCCCAGCTGGCTACAAGCGCCGGGTAGTGTGCGCCAGAAGCTCGAGCGGATATTTACCAGTGAGCTGGATCGTACTTTAGCCATCGCGCCGCTGTTCTATGCGTTCTATGCGCGCGCGTTGACCGAGCCGGATATGCGCGCGCATTTTCAAACTTATTACGGCCAGTACCTTGATATGTTCACGGCTTTGGTAGAACAGGGCATCGCGCAGGGAGAATTCCGCCCGATGGATACTGTGGCTGCGGGGTACACTATCCTGGCTCTGTACATGGGTTTGGTGGAGACGGCAACGCTGTGCGAGACGCCGGACGTGGAGGCGCGGTTTGCCGACGCCGTCCGGATGTTGCTGGATAGCTGGCGACGTTTGTAGCATCTTCATGTAGGTGAAAACGTAGTGCAAGCTGTCAGCTTGCAGGAGCAGTAAACTAAAGTTTGCGTTACCAGTGTTATTTACAGGGAGGACAGTATGAACGCGAGGGCCTTTTACCGTATTGTTGTTGTGGTAAGCATCGCGCTGGCGTTCATCGGTATGATGGCGGCAGCGCTGGAGTCGCCCCCGGCGACGCAGGCGGCGATGGCCGTCCCGTTGCCTGTCGTTGCGGCAAATGACGCGCAAGGCGCAAGCGTCAGTGTGGTGGTTCCCTCTGGCGCGATTGACGTGAATGATGTCTTTACCGTTGTAATCCGCGCCGCCGATGTTCCCACGCCGCTCAGCGCGTTTCAATTCGACCTGACCTACGACCCGGCCATCCTCAGCTTTGTGTATGCCGAGCCGGGCGCGTTCCTGGGCGCGACGGGGCGGCAGGTGATTTGCCCGTCGCCGGTCACAGGCGCAGGCGCGGCGCGACTGGCGTGCGTCTCGACCGGCGCGGCGCGCGGCGCAACCGGCGCGGGCGATTTGCTCATCGTTACGTTCCGCGCTATTGCTGAAGGTTCAAGCAGTCTGAATCTGAGCGCGCTGCAATTGCCCGATGACGGCCGCCCGGCGGCGCTCATCCCCGCTGCCGCGCAAGGCGCGCAGGTGCGCGTGGGGCCAACGTGCATTGAGTTGGACAGTCTCAGCGTCAGCGGGCCTATCTCTGGCGAAATGGGGATGGGATACACCTTTATAGCCCAGGTTACTCCCCTTGATACGTTGCTTTTGCCCCTCACGTATACCTGGCAGGCAGACGACCAACCAACCATCATCCATCCCAACAGCGGCCTGACGGACACAGCCATCTTCACATGGACGCTTGCCGGAACAAAGACCGTCACCGTCACTGCTATCAACGCTTGCGGACGCCGGACGGTCACACACACCATCGTCATTGCTGCGCCACCGCCTGCGTGCCCTTATCCGCTGGAAGCCGCGAGTATCGTTGGCCCGTCAAGCGGCTATACGAATACACGCTACACCTTCAACGCCGTCATCACGCCGGCCAATGCCACGCAACCGGTCACCTACACGTGGACGCCCGCACCACTTAATGGGCAGAACGCCATCAGCGCGACGTATCAATGGGCCGCGCCCGGTAGTTACGTCATCACGCTAACAGTGGAAAACTGCGGCGGACGCCGGACGGTCACACACACCATCGTCATTGCTGCGCCACCGCCTGCGTGCCCTTATCCGCTGGAAGCCGCGAGTATCGTTGGCCCGTCAAGCGGCTATACGAATA
>JAIOAX010000051.1 GCA_019873645.1 Chloroflexota bacterium
ATTTCTCTAACAGATTGATCGTTGCACTTACTGTTTGCTTCATGACTGTATCTCCTGGTGGTTGGTTGTCCTTATTTTACCATATTTCGTCAGAGCGTTGATAAGCCCTACGTCCAGAGGGGGGCATTTCAGGACGGGGGCAGTTTTTTTGAGTTTTCCCCTCTCACCCCCTGCCCCCGCTCTTCCCGCGTGCGGGGAGAGCGGGGGAGATTTCTCAAAGGGGGATTTTGGACGGCTTCGCTGCCCAAAATCCCCCCTATTTACCTCCCCGCCCCATAGAGGGCGGGGGCGCAAAAGTGCGAAGTAAGTTTTTTAAAGAGGTAGGAAGACAAAAAGAAAAACGGGAAAGGATCGTCCTTTCCCGTTTTTTTCTTTATACTGCTGTTTACTTTTTCAAAATGGCGTCCAGAACTTGCTCTTTCGGCAGTTTCTTGGTGCAGAAGAACCAATCGTAACAGTGCATATCCGCCTGTCCCTCCATGCGTTCCCTGGCGACGCCGCAGGAACCGGCCGGCGGCACAATGACATCGTCGCCCGGACGCCAATCGGCCGGCGTGGCGACGGAGAAAGCATCGGCGGTTTGGAGGGCGACAACGACCCGGTACAGTTCGTCAAAATTGCGTCCCAGGCTGAGCGGGTAATAGATGATGGCGCGGATAATCCCCTTGGGATCAATCACAAACACCGCGCGCACGGCTTTGGTAGAACTCTCGCCGGGTTGGATCATACCGTACTTTCTGGCAACTTCCATCGTGATGTCTTCGACCAGGGGGAAGCGTACTTCAACATCTTTCATCCCCTTGTATTCGATTTTCTCTTTGATGGTGCGCAGCCAAGCGATATGGCTATACAGACCGTCTACCGACAGCCCCACTAGTTTGCAGTTCACCTGGGCGAACTGTTCCTCCATCTTCGCGAACGTCATAAACTCTGAGGTGCAGACAGGGGTGAAATCGGCCGGATGACTGAACAGAATGACCCAACTCCCGGCATATTGAGCGGGGAAGTCAATCGGCCCTTGCGTCGTCACAGCCTTAAATGCGGGAGCTTTGTCTCCAATGCGCGGCATTCCAAAATTCTCGGTCATATTTTGAGTCTCCATAAAAAACCTCCTTTTGTGTGATTTTACATTTGCTGATTTACTGATTTGCTGATTTGTTGATTTGCCGATTCACTGATTCGCCCATTCGCTCATTTCCCCTGACAGGCCGGACAGATGCCGTAAAAATCAAAGCGGTGGCCGGTGATGTGATAGCCGGTCTGCGCTGTCAGTTCCGCTGTCAGATTGGGTGCAGTGATGAACGGCACGTCGCTGATACGATGACATTGGGTACAGATCAGGTGAATGTGAGGTGTGGGGTTGCCGGCGTCGTAGTGCGTGTCGCCATCGCTGAAGCTGATTTCGGTCACTTCCCCCAGTGCTTTGAGCAGGTTCAAGGTCTTGTACACTGTTGCCAGGCTAGTCGTGGGGAAGCGTGCACGCAGCCGTTCGTAGAGCTCCGCGGCGCTGGGATGCTCGTCGCTTTCAATGAGCATTTCCAGCAGTGCCAGCCGCTGCGGCGTGATGCGGCAATCCTGCTCACGTAATCTGGCAATCAAAGCTTCAAGACGGTCTTCCATTTGTCGAGATATTCTTTATTGATAATTATTATCTATTAAAGATTATACTCCATACTGCCTTTTTGTCAAGAGGGGAAATAGGGCTATCGCATTTGGAAAACTGTGTCCCGTCGTGCAGTCTGTTGTGCCGCTAAAGCGGCGTTTTTAGGGGGGGGATTTTTGTGGCGGGGCGAAGCCCCGCCACAAAAATCCCCCTTTCCCCGGCCTTTAGGCCGTATTCAGTTGCCGGAAGCGGCCAAATGCGATAGCCCTAAGAGGGGAAAGTAGAGAAATCGCGGTGTGAGGTACCATCTCACACCGCGAAGCCTGGGCTGGGAATACTCTCAACTCAATCTGTCGCAGGGACTACCCATCAGCGCATTTCCTGCCCCCCGGTGACGTTGATCGCCTGCCCGGTCATGTAGCTGGCCTGGTCGGATGCAAGGAAGACGACGACGTTGCACACGTCATCGTAGGTGCAGGCGCGCTTCATCGGCACCTGGTCAATGTACTTCTGGCGGACTTCTTCCTCGGTGATGCCCTGATTGCGCGCGTATTGCTTGAACAGCGACTGCGTCCACAGCGGCGAATCGAGCAGATTGCCGGGGCAGACGGCGTTGACGCGGATGCCTTCTTCGGCCAGTTCCAGCGCCAGGCTTTGGGTGAGGCCGATGCCGCCGAATTTACTCGCAGCGTAGGCCGAATTCTTGTAGCTGCCCTTTTTGCCGGATTTGGAGTTGATCTGGATGATGACACCGCTCTTTTGCGGCTTCATCACGCGAATGGCATGCTTGGCGCAGATGAAGTAGCCGACCAGGTTGACGTTGATGACGGCCTGCCATTTTGAGACTTCAAACTCGTCCGCCGGCCCGGAGATGAGGATGCCGGCATTGGAAATGAGGATATCCAGCCGCCCAAATTCGGCGACGGTGCGGTCCACCATAGCGGCAACTTGCGCCTCATTCGTCACGTCTACCTGGATGGCGAGCGTGCGGCGCCCCGTTTGCGCAGCAATGGCAGCCGCAGTGGCTTCCGCGCCAGTCAGGTTCAAGTCGGCAACCACCACATGCGCTCCCTCGCGCGCCAGCCGCTCACATAGCGCTGCGCCAAGTCCCTGTGCCCCACCGGTAACAATTGCGATTCTATCTTGTAGCACCTTCTCCATAAAGAGATTTCCTTTCGTTTTTTACCAACTGCACAATGCCGCGTTTGCCATTGATAAGCCAGGTCGAGTCTTGCGTTGTGAGGCTTTCAGCCTGCCCCGGCTGCAAGCCGACCATGATTTCGCCCTTGAGGGTACGCAGGATGAGATAGGGACGGGGAAAAGCAGCGTCCGCCTGCGCGATGGGTGTGGGATGCGGCCAATGGCGGTCATCCAGGAGCCGGCGGTAGTTCACGTCGCCCTTGAGGATGCGCAGGTCGGCGCGGGCCAGGTCGGCGTGTAACGCGGGGGGCAGTTCCCAGAAGCTCAAGCAGCTTGTCCAGAAGGGATCGGTAATGAGTAACAAGTGATCGGTGATCAGGAATTGGTAGAGCCGATTGCCCAAGTCGGCGACAGTTGGTTCTGGCGTGGCTTGGAGTTGGCGGATGACGAGTTGGATATCTTCCGGCATGGCGTCGGAGACGAAGAATGGTTGGTTTTTGAGGTAGAAGATGACACGCTGCGCCCATCCCTGCGTGAGCAGAAAATCTGCCAGCGCCAGATCGAAGAGAGTGTCTGCGCCGACATTGTCGTTGATGAAGGCGACAGTGTCAACGGATTCAACGGATGAAACGGATTTTTCTCCCCAATCCGTTAAAATCCGTTCAATCCGTTGACAGAAAAACGCCAACACAGCCTCGGTATCGTCAATCAACAGGTTGCTGCGCTCGGTGTGTGCTTCCAACCCGCGATGCGCGCTCTCTTTGACGGTGAAGTTGCTCAGATCGGCGCGGTTGCCCCACAGGGCAGAATGAAGCAGCAGTACAAACCGCTCGTCGGGCGGCAGTTGTTCGATGGCGGCCCACACACTCGCCAGTTGCGCGATGGCGGCGGCTTCCTGCGCGCGTTTCTGCGGCGCGAAGGGATCCACGCCGCGCCACGGTCCAGGCTGAAAGTAGCGCACGGCTTCCAGCAGCCGCCGGTAGAAGTACGTCTCCGCGAAGTACCAGGGGACCTCCAGCCAGGTCTTGCCCGCATAAGACGCCTGCTGCGCGTTCCAGAAAGCCACATCCGGCGCATCCTCGGTCAGCGCCGCAATCGGATGCTGCGCGATCTCATCCCGGAACGTTTCCAGCGCCGCCACGATCTCCGGTGGATAGGCATTATCGGCGATGATCCGGCGGATGATCTCCGGCTTGCGCTCCACAATCGTCGCCCGCGCAAACGACCCCGGCTCGGAAGTCATCAAGGGTGGCGGCGGACAGGTTGTGGGTTGCAGGTTGCGGGTTATGGGTTGCAGGTTGCGGGTTGCAGATTGTGGGTTATGGGCTACCACCATATCTTTGATCCCAATTCCCAGTTACCAGTTACCAATCCCCATTACGGCAACATCACCCGCAGCAGTTCCGTTTCGGCCTCGTTCGTCCACTCGCGCCCGTCCTTGAGTTTGGCATAGACGGTAGGCAGCACGTTTTTGAGGTCGGTCAGGGCAGTGAGCGGCAAGGGCTTGATGTGCGGATAGATCACGATTTTTCCGGGGAAGCGCGTTTCGTCCACAGCTTTGAGACCGTCGTAAGCGGCCTCAAGCGAGCCGATGGCAGCGACCGAGCGGTTAGGCGAGAGCTGTCCGGTTTCGGCCTGTTCCAGCATAAAGCGCATGTTCTCAATCGTGGAGGCCGAATGGCCGATGATGCGCGTCTGCCGCAGATAAGCGTCGCTCAGGTCGAGGTCCGCGAATTTGCCGCGCGGCACACCGGCGAAGATGTTCATCACCCCTTTGGGCGCCAGATACGTGGCCGCATCGCTGATCACCGGCGTGACCGGCGCCAGAACGATAATGTCATCGAAGCCGCGTGCCTTGAACGGCGTCATAGCGGCAGCGTAGGCCTCTTTATCCATCGGATTGAGGCAGATGAATTCAATGCCCTTGCGTTGGGCTTCCAGGCTGAAACTGGTGCGCAGATCGTCCAATCGCACGTCGCTGACGTCGGTACAGACGATAGTCGCCGGGCCGTTTTCCGTCTCGATGGCCGCCTGGACGTGCATGCGCCCCATCGGGCCGCCCGCGCCGACGAACCAGGCACACCCGCCCGGCTTGAGCGTCGAGCGTACCGGCGTGTCCGCGTAAGCTGCGGCGATGTCCGTCCCCGTGCCGCCGACATACAGCCAGCGGTTGTAGTGGATGCGGCCTACGTCCACTTTGATCGGGCGCGGCATGGGAGCGTCGTCGAGCAACGCCATGATGCCGTAGCTTGCCAGGTTGGGACCGGCGCGCTCGATAAGGTCGGCATCGGCGCCGAGAAAGATGATGTCGTCCACGCCTTTGCCGCTGCCGCCGGTGATTTCGGCTGGCGAGACGGGCGCGTCGTCGGTTTCCACGGTAGTCGGATCGGGCAGCTCGGGCACATCCATCACTTCGATTCCCAGTTGCGCCGCGCGCGCGCGGAGCCAGCGAGCGAAGGGAGCGGGCACGTTCGTGAGCCACAATCGCGCCGGGTGAACAGCCTCGTCGAAGCCCTGGCTGAAGGTATACATTGGTTTGGCCCGCTGCGTGCCGATGATCCACATTGTCCCGTTGGCGCGCGGCGCGGTGCGGTAACGCAGTTGGTAGGCGGCGATGACGCAGGCCCAGGGTTCGGTGAGCGCGGCTTCGGCGTAGCCGGTTGCGGGGTTGCGGATAGGGATGAGATAGTTGCCGTGGTCGCCGTTGAGCACGCGCTGATCAATGACGGTGTATTCCGAGAGTCCGCCGTCAATCTCGTAGCCGTAGGAGCAGTTTTGCCCGTGATAGAAGATGTCCGCCTGGACGATGAAACGGTCGCCCACCTGGTACTGGTCACGCAGCGCCGCGCCGACGCCGACGACAGTGAGGCTGACCTCGTGGCCGAGCACGACGGGACGCTCGCGCATATTGCGGTGGATGCGCGGATGGTTTTGTCCCGCGTGGATGACTTTGATGTCGGAAAAGCAATGCCCGCAGGCATCGTGGCGCACGAGCAGCTCATCCGGGCCGTAGGTGGGCATGGGGACGGTGATGGGTTTGCCGTTCACGCCGAAGTTCTCGAACCCCGCGCCGTAGAGGGGCCACAGGCGGTTCGTCGCGGGTAAGGGCGCGTTGGCGCGGCGGTATTGGGTAAGTTTGTCAGCCATTAGGACGCACTCCTTTTGAATGTGAGAGCAAAGCATAGAATTCATCCATCTCAGACCATGCTAAACCAAACTCGAGAGATGAAACAACTTGAGGTGCATGCGCGAAATTGGGATCGTGCAAATACACTTGATTGTTCTGGATGCCGGCGACAACGACAGCATGATGGGTCGCTTCATCCCAATACGCTAATTCTGCGGTGGATACAAAAGCAATAGGTGGTAGACCACGGTGAAGGTGGCTTCGCAGTATGGACAAATCCCCTTGTTCAATCTTTACAGATACCCCCAAAACTTCCAGATATTGCAGGTTACGATAAGGTGCGCCGGCAGGGCCGATGCGTAACAATTTCACCACGGTTTCGTAGGACGCTTGAATATGCAGATGGTGTAACACCATCACGGCGCAAGCTGCCAGACAATCAGTTGGTTGAAGTTGTCTTCGATGTGAAATGTGTAGCAAGGGCATGAGCTAAGTCCTGCATCTGCGTGATCTCTGCTTCAGCAAGCGGCACAATGGTCCCTGCCAAGGCGTCAACATACACCATCCCGATGATCCCTACATTTCCTAACTTCGGCAGATGCAGGTGAATCGGAACTTGCCAGACAGGGGGATTTTCTAATAAAAGCATTGGTTGTCCGGCTTGCGCCATTAACGTAATATAGCCACCGATAAATCCATTGGCTATCCGACGAGCCATTTCAGGAGAGATGTTCACTTCCAGGGTTGTGTCGGCGCTTTCGATCTGCAATGGCCCAGAAGCAGGCCAGGGATTCGGATATGTATATGCAATTTGAAACATTTCACCTCCTACAGCTTATTTCCATGCAGCTCCTTCAGAAATGCTGCGCCTTCTTCCGGCGTCAACGACTCGTTGACGATGTAAAACAAGAAGCCCTTGCCGCCGAGTTCTTTCTGGATGGTGAACGCGCCTTTGCAGTCCACGTAGACCTGGCAGAGTTTGCCGCCGTCGCGGATGCGCTTGAGGAGCGGCAACCAGCCGTCGGCGAGCGGTTGGCCGTCGCCGGGCTGCCACTGGATGCCGCGCAGCCGCTCGATGCTCAGCAGATGATCCAGGTGGGGGATTTCGCCTTTGCCGTCCAGGTGATAGAAGGCATAGTCCAGGTGCTCGCAGCAAGCAACCAGATCGGGCATGACAAAGCGTTTGAACATCCGCGGCGAGATCATATAGGAGAAGTCACATTGTAGCATGTAACCCTTGCCCGGTGACCAGCACGGTCCCCAACAGGCATTACCACGTCCGACTGCACTGGTGATGGCGTAGAATTCATCGTAGTAGCGCAGCCAGAGCGGAGTAATCTCACCGACCAACCGCTCCACTTCTTCCGGCGCATCCATCAAATCCAGCAGCAGTTTTTCCGAGCCGCGCAGGCTGGCGAGGATGTCCAGGTTGCCGCCGATGTCGGTAATCCCGACGAGGACCTGATCGCCCCAACGTTCAACGGCTTGCTGCGTCGTTTCGCGCACACGCCGCAGCCAGGGATTATCGGGGTCGTAGCGCAGATGGATATCGGCCAGGCTTTCGGCGCCTTCCAGCGGCCAGAACCAGGTTGTATCCGGCGTCCACGAGACGCGCGATCCTAAGAAGGCGGCCATCACCCCCGGCCCGTAGTTGACCCACCACTTGGGATAGGCATCGCCGAGCCAGTGTGCGGCTTCGAGGATGCGTTCCCAGTTGTCAAGGATTTGCTCCACAGGCGTATCCAGGCCGTATTTGGAGAATTGCGACCAATCGGCCTCGACCGGATCCACGGTTTCCAGCACCACCAGCGGGCGTTCCAGTTCTCCGGCCCACCAGGCGTTCCAATCGCGCGCAATACGCTCCCAATCGGAATCTGTAAAACGGATGTTGATGCTCATAAAGTCCTCCGAGGTGGCGAGTTACGAATTACGGATCACGAATCACGAATGATATGTCATTTTTCGGTCCGCCAGCGGTCGAGCACGTCGCGCACTCGCGCCACCTGTACGGCGACTTCGGTGTACTCATTCTTGCCGCTGTGATGTTCGACGCCGTAATAGCCATCGTAGCCCAGATCGCGCAGGAGCATCATGCACTCGGTCAGATTGCCCTCGGTGATTTGCCAGGAAAAATGGGTATGCATGGCCCATGGGGCCATGATGACATTATCTTCCATCGCGCCCTTGAAGTGCAATAGCACGCCGAACGCCGGATGATTGACGGCTTCACAGAGCTTCTTCATGTTCTGTGCATGCATCTCTGCGCCCCAATGGTTTTCCGGGCCGACTTTGTAGCCGTTGTCATAGGCTCGTTGTGCGAATTCTTGATACCGCTTGACGATAAAGTCAAACTGCTCGTCCGTCCATATTTCCCCACGCCCGCCGGCATCAATGCGCACCGTCAACGCGCCGAGCACTTCGCCGGCATGGAGCGCCGCCAGTCCGTTCTTGTAGTGCTGCTCGCGCACGTCAGGATCATCTTCCCAGAGATGCGCGCCGTCCACACACAGGTTAGCCAGTACCAGACCGCGCTCGTCGAGTGCATCCTTGACCTTTGCCAGGTACTCATCGTCGGTGCTGAGCAGCATCCCGTTCCAGATGTCGGCGGCGTCCAGGTGATAGCGGTACTTGCAGCTTTCGAGGTAGCCGAACAAATCCATTTTGCCTTCACGTAACAGGCCATGAAAAGCATACGAAGCGATTGAAATTTTGTACATCTTCTTATTATCTCCTGATTCCGGTAATGGGTGATGCGTAACTCGTAATTCGTAACTCGTAATTCGTAAGCAGTTACAAAGTGCGCAGATGACGAAAGCTCAAGATGATGACAAAAGTGAAAGCCATCATGAAGATGATCCCGCAGGTAGTGGCGTAAACATTGAGGTTCGCGCGAAAGGCGGGGATAAAGTAAAGCGTGAACGAGACAACAGTATGCAGCAGGCCCGCTGCCAGCAGCCACCTGGCCGTGTAAGCGTTGCTTTCATACCAGATACGCTCGTCGCTGAGCGTCTTTGGTACCCGAAAGCCATACCACCCATTCGGCTTGACGCGCCGTAACAGCAGCGGGATGGACAGGCCCACCAGCAGCAGTCCGGTGCAGACAAAGAGCAACATAAAGCCTGCGGGTACAGTTTCATCTATGTTATTCATATTATTGAACGATCTCCTTGTTTAGCTTTCCGCCGTTAGCCGTCAGCCAAAAAGCTGATCGCTGAAAGCTGATGGCTGATAGCTGACGGCTGACCGCCTCTTCACAACAACAACCCTTCAATCTCCCACAGATTGAACTCACGGTGGCCGTTGATCTCCGCCTTTGTTTGTTTGCCGGAGGCGACGGCGAGGATTGTATCGAAAATCGCCCGTCCCATCTCCGGCAAGGTGCGCGCGCCGCTGATGACGGCGCCGGCGTTGAGGTCCATATCGCCGGGCATGCGCGCATAGAGCGCGTCATTGGAGGCGATCTTGATGACGGGCGCGATGGCGTTGCCGAACACCGAGCCGCGCCCGGTGGTAAAGCAGACAAGCTGACAGCCCGCGCCAACCAGCCCGGTTACGGACGGTGGATCGTAGCCCGGCGTATTGAGCATATAGACGCCGCTGGCTGTGTGATCCCATACCCAATCGCCGTAGTCGAGCACGCCCACCACCGGCGCGTTGCCGCTCTTGGCGAGCGCGCCGAGTGATTTGATGGTGATGTTGAGCAGGCCGCCGTCTTTGTTGCCGGGACTGGGATTCTCGGTCAGGCTGTGACCTCCGCGCGCGGCAGCGTAAGCGCGGTACCATTCCAGCAGTGCAAAGACATCCGCAGCGACCTGACGATTCACGGCGCGCTGCGCAAAGAGATGTTCCGCGCCGCAGAATTCCGGCACTTCTGAGATGACGCTCCGTCCGCCGCATCGCACCAGCAGGTCGCTCGCCCGGCCTAGCGCGGGGTTCGCCGAAAGCCCGCTGAAGGCGTCGCTGCCGCCACATTCGAGGCCCAGGGCCAGCGCGCTGAGCGGGGCCGGCTGGCGGGAAACTTTGTCCGCTGCGGCCAGCAGTTCCGGCACCAGCGCCAGCCCGCGTGCGATGACCGCTTGCGAGCCGCCGTCCTCCTGGATGCTGAGCCGCAACACCGGCTTGCCGGAGCGCGCCGTCAGACCGTCGGCACCGAAGTAGGCGTCAAAGGCTGCCAGGTTGGTCTTCTCGCAGCCGAGTTCGATGAGCAGCGCCGCGCCAACGTTGGGATGGCCGATGTGTTGCGCCAGAATCCGCAGCGTGTTCTCATGCGTTCCCCGTCGGCATGCGCCCGCCTGTGGATACGGGCCGCCGCAACCGCCGGTGTGCGGGATAGCGACGACGCCGTCTACGTTGGGGTAACGCTCACGGGTATAGAAGCCCTGCATTTCGGCGCGCGCGGCAATCTGCGCCGCCGCGTGGCTGGAACACATGCTCGTCGGGACGATCAGCACCCAGTTGCGCACGCCCACCTGTCCATCGGCGCGGTGGAAACCGTTAAATGTGGGCAACGGCCCTTCCCAGGCGGGCAACTGCGGCGTCTGCAACACCAGCCTATCGGCATCTATCGGCGGGACGACGCTTTCGACCGTCTCGTCGTTTACCGGATCGCCGGGCGCAAGCCCCTTTGAGCAGGCGAATGGCTGACCATACTGGCGCACCCACTCGCCGGCCGGGATGGAGGAGAGCGCGAAGCGATGGCCTGGGGGAATGTCGGCGCACACGGTCAGGGTATGGCCTTGCCACAAGACCGGCGTGCCTGCCGGGATGAAGGCCCTGGCGATGGCGACGTTGTCGCGTTCCGGGTCAACGACGATGGCGAGTTCAGATAAGTTCTCCAAGGGATATTTTTCCTTCTCTGCGAAGATAAACCACGAATTGCACGAATCTTCACCAATACAGAACAAACGAGCGCAGATTCTCGAGATCGGTGGTTAAAGTTTCCCCCCAATCGCTGGGGAATGGTAAATTCCCATACAAGGGTTTATGCCGGTAGTACAACGAACCCCATCGCACGAAAATGCCGGTCAAAGGCAAATACATCGCGTATGCCGTCGCGTTGCATCACTGCAAAACTTACAGCATCAGTGTAACTGAAGTCTTGATCGCGGTAGAGCCGCAGCACTTCGCGGGCGCTCATCTCAAGTTCATCATCCGACCATATACAACGGATGCGTCTGGATTCCTCAATGAGGTCCAGAAATGCAATGGCTTTTTCGTGGTTGCTGCTACGACGGATGTTAATATACGTCTCGGCGATCACCAGATTGGTGGTGACAAGGGCGCTATAAGTGGATAGCGCATGCCGAAAAAAATCGGCGGCCTGAGCGTGATATTTATCTTTTGGATCCAGGACGCTCACCCACCCACTGGTGTCTACAAATAACACATGCCGTCTATACATTTCGGGTTTCCTCGACGATGTAGCGGTCGTGATTAACCGACATGTCGCCGGGGCTATTGGTTTCTTCACCGAGCAACCCGATAAGCCGCATCGCGGGATCATCGTCTCCCGAAAGAGTTAGCTGCGACAAAGCATCAATCCCCCTCCGCAGTACTTCAGCGTAAGAAACATCCAGGCGTTCAGCCAGGTACACCAGTCTGGAACGATGTTCTGCATCCAGGTAAACCTGCACAGGTGTTTTATCTGAGATAGCCATTATTCCTCCAAAAAGGTATGATTATACATTCATAAATGAATGGTAATACCTTTATCCTCATCTGTCAAGGCCATGGCCCAAAAACCTCAGAATTCTCACTGTCCGTAGACGTGCGTGTAGCGGTAGTGCAGTTTAGCGACATCCTCCGGCGCGATTTCCTCGGGCTGGCCGATTTGCAGCGCCAGCCACACCGTCTTGGCGACGTCTTCCGTCATCACGGCGGCTTTGACGGCGGCTGTCGCGTCGCGGCCGATGGTGAAGACGCCGTGGTTCTTCAGCAGCACCGCGCATGAGGCGCCGATGCTCTCCACCACCACCTTGCCGATGGCTTCGCTGCCGATCAACGCAAAGCCGCCGCACGGAATCGGCCCGCCGAACTCGTCCGCCATGGCCGTCAAGACGACGGGGATCGGCTTACCCACCGCAGCAAAGGCCGTGGCATACGGCGAATGGGTGTGGACGATGCCGCCTACGTCGGGCCGATGACGGTAAATGTAGAGGTGACTTGCGGTATCGGAAGAAGGCTTAAGGTTGCCCTCGACGATGTCGCCGTCCAGGTTGACGATGACCATGTGCTCCGGGCGCAAATCCTCATAGCGCACGCCGGAGGGCTTGATGACCACATAACCCGTTTCCGGGTCGCGCGCGCTCACATTGCCGCCGGTCCACTTCACCAGGTCGTTTTTGGGCAGTTCCATGTGCAGTTCACAGAGTTGTTCACGTAAAGGTTGTAACATTGTCTTATCCTCACAAGGTTTATTCTGTTCCCTCTGAAAGTTTGGGCAATTTTGCTTGTTCTTCATGCAATTGAGATACTCTCGCGGCTTGACTTCTGATTCGCTTTGTCAATAGCCTCTCGAATCATTTGCAACAAAGTCTCCACAGGAATTTTGTAATGGTATGGCTTCAAAGTTCCTGTATCGAGACATCCGTATTCTTTGCTATCTTGATCGGTGATCCGTGGATAGGGTTGAGGTATAGGGGCCGCGGACATAACACCTCCTGGAAATGTTGCCCTAATGGAATAAGGGTATTTTACCAGAAAACCCTCAAAAGTATAAAATGTAACGAGCAACGAGCTTGATATTTGTGCTTCCGCTCAGAATGTAGTAGAATGGGATAAGAGATAGATGAGGTTAAAGTCCTCACCAAGACAAACTCCCTCCTTCAACCAACGCTTGTATAACTCAAGGTCTACGTTGTCCATCTGCTCTCGAAAAGTTTTAGTGAGGGCGTTTGGCGTAGGTCCCCGGGCGTCTATGGGGAAATGCCTGCGAAGACTCGTATGGCGGAGAGTTTTATGTCAGGCTCTGTTTCTCAAGTCAAATTACATTTAGTCAAAATCAGGAGGGAATATGTTTGCTAAGAGGGTACAGTCCATCATTCTGGTCATCAGCGTCATAGTGCTCGTGGCAGGTATCGGGCCGCGACCGACCGGCCTGGTTCAGGCGCTGCCTCTACCTCAGCAGCAGGATCCACCCGGCAACGCCAATGAAACACCACAGCAACCGGCAGGGGGTATCGAACCGACCGAGTTTACAGAAGAATCAGGTGAAGATGAAGACGCAAGCAGTCAGAGCGGGGTTCAGCCTGCGGCTTATATCATCTCACCGACCATGAATTACCAGGGATACCTGACCGATATCGGCGGCAGCCCCCTCAACGCAACGTTGACCTTTACCGCTTCGCTCTATAACGATTTGACAGGAGGTGCCAGGATGTGGGGGCCGGAGGTGCATCCGGGCGTGCAGGTGCAGAACGGGCTTTTTAGCCTCGTCCTGGGCCGCAGTGTCTCCCTGGACCCGGCAGACTTCTACAACGCTCTTTATCTGCAACTGGAGGTCAATGGCACGCTTCTGCCTCGCCAGACGCTCCGCACGGTGCCCTATGCTTTCAATCTGGTACCGGGCGCTTATATGCGAGGTAACCTTGATGCTCCGTTGATGCACATTAACAACCATGGTGATGATTACGCGCTTTACGTGGAAGAGAATGGAGGTACAGACTACGGTCTGGGCGCCGACAAAATTTATTCTGCCGGCGGGTACGCCAGTGACGCTGATTCTTATCTGTGGGTGCCGGGCAACCTGGCCGTCACACCTGATACTCCTCTGACGCTCAAATCATGGTACTATGGTAGAGTTGAGATTAGCAGGTCATCCGCCGGCTCATCCTATGTTCATATTCCTATAGCTCTCCTCACTCAACCGTATGGTCATGGAGCTGTTGTGGAGGAGGTAAGGGTCTATTACTATACTACAAACAGCACCTCTTTCATTAACAATACTTGGGTTAACAAATTGCTAGGCGCGGATGACTCCGTGGTTATTGCCTCTAGCGATATTGATCAAAATAGTACAGTAGCCACCAGCTACGTCGTGCCGATAGATTCTACCAGCCCCTATACCTTGACCTCTGCTTCAGGCCCCTTGAGTGTCAATCTGCAGGTCACTTTTGACGACCCGTCCCATCGCATCTACATCGGCGGGGTGCGAGTGCGCCTGGGTCATCCGCGCACCGATTAGGAAGGCAGGTGAGACGATGAGAGGGATCAAAGCCTTGCTGGCAACAATTCTGCTTTTGGGGCTGATCGCGGCAGGTGCGGTGCTGGCGCAACCGGCGGCTGTCGGTCGGAGTGTGGTCGGTGGGGGAGGGGAAAGGGTCAGCGCCGGAAATTACGTCCTTAACGGGACCGTCGGTGAGCCGATTGTTAGCGATCTGGTCATCGCCGCCGGTTATGGTCTCAGCTCCGGATTTTGGTGGCCCCGCGAATATAAGATTTACCTGCCCCTCGTGCTGCGCGACGCATCGTAAAGAGCACCGGGCAGATCATTCCTGAGATCCAAACACAACGGGAGACGTGAAAGCGTCTCCCGTTGTGTTTGAAATGACGCAGCCATATCAGGTTAGAATTTCCACCCTCTCCGCTCTCGGAGCTTTGATGAGCGTTTCAACTGTCCTATGACTGATACCCCTTTACCAATTACTGATTACTTCTTACCGATTACTTATGATAATACACATCCCACCCCAAATACTTGCTCAGTGCCTCGTTCACGGCGTCGGCCACCCGCGAGACGTTGATAGCGACATGATGCTCAAAACCGTTCTCGCAGATGTAATGCAGCAAGCCTTGCAGGTTGGGGATTTCAAAGACGCCGTAACCGCCAAAGGTCTTGAGCGGGTCTTTGGTGAGCGTGCCTTCACCCAGGTAGACCTTAATCTTGCCTTCAAAGTCATCGGTGGAGACGCGGGTATAGGTGAACGGCGCAGCCTTGACGCGCCCTACAACGGTGCCGTAGGTGTTGTCTTTGCCTACCGTCCCGGCGATGATCTCCTGGTAATCCATATCGGGCGTCTCCTCGAAGAGGTCTTTGGGCAGGTTGGAGCAGTGGAACAGCACGCCTTTGTTGGGATCATCGCCGTAGTTGTTGTTCCAGTCGGCCAGCGCGCTGGGCTTGCCGGAGGCGAACGCCATCGCCATCATACCGATCACGCCGGCGATGTCGGTCTCACACGCGGAGGGCATGAGTTGATTGCTCATCATGCTCATCATCGTGCAGGGGACGACGCCGTAGTATTCCTCCATCGCCGTCCAGCACTGCACCGCGCTGGCGATGAGACCCTCGGCCTGCATCCATTGATCCACCACCACGCCGAACTTTGCCATTTTGACCAGGGCTTGATTGGGCACGCCCTTGACCTTGAGGTATGCCTTGAGAGCGTCCAGCTTGGCGAGCAGGGCGGGATCGTCGTCTTTAAGCCGCTCGATGCGCCCGAAAACTTCGGAGAGATCAATCGTATCCACGCTGATACCCGCGCGCTCAAAGAGCTTCTCGCTGAAGCGGACGGTGTTGAAGGCCGCCGGGCGCGCGCCGATCATCCCGACCCGTGCGTGCTTCAGGCCCCGGACGACGCGGCAGGTCGCCACAAAATTGCGCAAATCCTGGCGGAAGCTGTCGCTGTCCAGGTCTACCGTGTGCAGGGTGGTGAGGGTATACTTGATGCCCATCTGCTTGAGGTTGTTGCAGGTGGACATCTTGCCGCAGAAGGAGTCGCGGCGGTGGGCGATGGTCATGAAGTTCATGTCGTCGGGCGTGGCCTGGATGAGCACCGGCACGTTCAGCTCGGCCCAGCGCAGCGCGTTGGCGATAGGGCCTTCCTCGCCGAAGTTGGGCAATGTGACGACCACGCCGATGATGTCGTCGCGGTTGGCGCGGAAGAGGTCGGCGCATTTGCGCGCGGCTTCGTTCGTCTCCAGCGACCCGTAAGGTGAATCCTCCGGCGAGAGGACGATGGGCTTGATGCCCTCTTCCTCGAAGACCTTGAGGATTTTCGCGCGGCCCTCGCGACAGAGTTCCGTGGGGAAGAATCCCCGGTTACCGATGATGATGCCTAATGTGGGGTGTTTCATAGTGTGTACCTCGCTTTCATAATAGAGTTTTGGGATAAACTGGTGTTTATTTTCTTCTAAACGTTCAAAGCCTGATCGCCCTCCACTGCATAAATATCTTCGGTGTCGGCGTCGTGAATCAACTGAAGCGCCGGTCGTGGCGTTGCGGTATCCAGCGATACCGGCAAATGAGCAAGTACATCCAGATACCACCACCAATGCGTAATTGGCGTCAATTCACTCCGCCGCCAACTGGCGAGATCGGCAATCGTCTGAATCGCGTCATAGAACTGGCGCGCCCGGCTCAGAAGCTGTTTGTCGGCCTGAAGTACACGCTCGCGTAATGCGGCCGATAAATGCGGTTCAATACGGGCAATCTCGCTGCGCGTCATCAACATATCCAGATGTTCCATTCCGCTGACCTCGGGGAACTGCACATCCGTTTCATAGGCGGTAACTAATTCTTCATAATTCATGGTCTACCTCGCCCAACAGCCCCAGATACTCAAACCCGGGTTTGTGCAAGTATCGCTCAGGTCGCTCGACAACAAAGGCGCTCTCCAACACACCATCGTAGCTGAACATAACCAGCCATTCCCGATTCTCAACCGAACCCATAACGGCTACATAAGCAACCTGATTATACCAGTAAAGGTACACCTGAGCAGACCTGTTATGTAAGACGGCGCGGATGACAGTTTCGTAATCTGCCAGCGTTGCTGTAGCTGGCAATTGCCCTCGAAGTTTACGTTTCTGCAAATGCCGCAAAGCGCTGCCGGGCTTCCAACGTATTTGAACCCGCACAGTTTTGATGGCGTTAAGAACTTGAGATTCCTGAACCATGCTGTTTGGGGTGTATGCTGTGAACCCGGATTACCTATAGGTATACTGCCTGAATCGGAAATAGTCAAGTATAATTTTACCACACCACCGGGCTGCGCAGCCGTTGTGCAATGACGGCGTAATGCGGATCGTCCGGGCCGACGTAGCCGTGACGCAGCAACAAGTCAATGATGACCAGATTGTTGTTCATCTTGAAGTCCGCGGTGGTGCTCATCGTCTCGATCACTTGCTCGATAGGCCAGAGGTAGAACTCCGCTACTTCCCCGTCGGTATTCTGGGGGATGAATGTCTCCGGCAATTCCAGGTCGTAAATGAAAATCAGGTCGCGGTAACGGCAGCCATCGGCATCTTTGAGGTAGCTGATGAGGCTCACCGGGCGCGCACACTGCGCCAGTTCCGGCGGGATATTCGCCTCTTCGTGACACTCCTTGATGATGACCTCCCATGCGTTCAGGCCGGCAGGGATGCCGCCCGCGACAAGGTGATCCAGCTTGCCCGGATGTTCCGGCTTGTTGGGCGAGCGACGGGCAACCCAAAGGTGCAGATGGCCGTTCTGGCGCACCATGCCGTTCAGATGGGCGCCATAACGCAGGACGCCGAACAGCGGGGCGGCAGCGCGCTCCAGTGCCATCAGCGGCGGCGCATCGAACGCTGTTGAAACACGATACAACTCATCGCGCCAGGCGGGGAACATGTCTGCGTCGCGCCACGCACGGAGCACGGCGGCGACCGCTTCCGTCCGCGCGGCAGGCGTATCCAGGCGCGGATCAAGCGTCACACACGCGCCGTCAACGTGAAATACGTCGGGATGCGCCTGCAACAGCGGCAACCGACTGCGATGTACCGCCCCAACAACGGTATCTTCGATGACGAAGTCAAGATAGGCGTGCGGATCGTAGAAGTTGTGCGCGGCAATCCAGCGCAGGTAGGCGTCGGTATGGACGCGCGACATCAACGGCGGGCGCGCACGACAGTTTGTTAGCTCATTCATCCCCTTAGTATACGGGGATTTGAGATTTAGACAACCGGCATCGCCAGAATACAGCATAGCATCCGTCCTCCCGCGTTATCGCAGGAGGACGGATGATCGGGTTAGCGGTGAAGATTTCGGCCTGCTCATTTCAACGCAGGCTCAAGCCGTCCAACATGCGGACGCTCAGCGTTTCTATGCCGCCGTTGCACCAGCTCAGGCGGGATGCTCTTGAGGTTCATAACCGCCGCGATACGCTTCCCCAAACACTGCCGCCCATACCAGCATACAGTAGAACGAAAGCGGCGCGCTCAGGACGGGAATGAGGATACACAGGATCAGCGTCGCATACACGGTTATGATGGCGTAATAGGCAATCCCCATCAGCCCACCGCAGAGCGCCCAGGCGATGAGATACACGACCTTGTTGCGCCACAGTAGCGGCCACCACTCGCGGAAGCGAAACGCCGCGCCGACTTCGTCATGTTTCACAAAATGCGCTATAGCCATCGGCAGGGGGATCGCGCCTAGAAGCGTTAAAAGCATCCCCAGAAAGATGGAGATGAATAGAATCATCATCACCGCGATGAAGAACAGGGGGATCAGGGTATAGAGGATCCGTCCCGCCTCGGCGAGCTGCATGGAGAACGGCAGGAACAGCGAGGCGAGCATATAAAGCCCCATCCCGCCGAAGTAAGCTAACAGCCCCGGCAGCAGAAACGCCAGCCCTACTGCACAAAAGCGCAGGCCGTCCAGCCCCAGCTTTCCCCAATCTTCCCAGGCGGGCAGCGCCGGTTCATGCCCGGCGATGACCTGGCGCATCACCTGGACGATATAACCACCCACGAAGATAAGGGGGATTACGGGAATGAACCAACCCAACAGGATCAGCGCTGCCCCGATGAAAAAACGTTTTTGCCAATCGCTCCCTTCAAACGGGAATGTGAAAAACCGCTTCAACCCACCTAGCGCTGTCATTTTGCACCCCTCTCAAAAGTGATCAGCAGATTTAGAAGATTGAGAAAATTAAAATCTGCTTAATCTGCTGATAGAACAAACGTTGGTTACTTCTTCCCGGCTAATTGTGCTGCGAAGGAGACACCTTTCTGTTCTTCGCTGCGGTCGGTGGCCGGCGGCGGCTCCGGTGAGAGGGCGGAGATTTCGGCACGCAGTTCCGGCGTCATCACGATATCCATCGCCGCCAGCGAATCTTCGAGCTGCGCGACGTTACGCGCGCCGATGATGGGCGCGGTGATGGCGGGGTGGCTGCCCACCCAGGCGACCGCCAGCGCCACCGGGTTGTAGCCGCGTTCGCGCGCGAAGGCGGTGAAATTCTCCGCCACCTCGTAGACCCAGGCATCGCCATAGCGCGTCCGGTACATGACGTTTTCAACCAGACGCCCGGATTCCGGCTTGCGCCCGACGCCGTATTTACCGGTGAGCAGACCGCCGCCCAGAGGGCTGTAGGCAATCACGCCCAGGCCCTCGGAGAGCGCCATAGGCAGGATTTCGACCTCGGCCTGACGCTTGACCAGGTTGTACATCGGTTGGATGCAGGCGAAAGGCGCCCAGCCGTGCAGCGCTGAGATACCCAGCGCCTTGGCGATCTGCCAGGCGGCGAAGTTGCTGGCCGCCGGATAGAGGATTTTGCCCTGCTCGACCATGTCGTCCAGCGCGCGCAGCGTCTCTTCCAGCGGCGTCTCGTCGTCGAAGTGGTGCAGGAAATAGATGTCAATGTAGTCCGTCTTGAGCCGACGGAGGCTGTCTTCTACGGCGCGCATCAGATGTTTGCGCGACGAGCCGCGCGCGTTGACATCGTCGCCCATCGGGAAGTGCGCCTTGCTGGTAATCACCACCTCTTCGCGGCAGTTGGCGATGAGGCCGCCC
Organism: Chloroflexota bacterium; assembly: GCA_019873645.1. Classification (GTDB taxonomy): domain Bacteria; phylum Chloroflexota; class Anaerolineae; order B4-G1; family SLSP01; genus DSWT01. Next base: position 19,621 of record JAIOAX010000051.1, read on the forward strand.
AGAATCTCCTCGGCGCGCCCCCGTTGGTAGACGTTGGCGCAGTCGAAGAAGTTGATACCCACCTCGCGGCAGCGGTTGAACATCGCCGCCGAGGTGGCTTCGTCGGCGGGGTTGCCGAAAGACATCGTGCCGAAACACAGTTCAGAGACTTTGACGCCGGTACGGCCCAAAAGTTTGTATTTCATCGGAACCTCCTTAAAGAATCGAGAATCATGAAGCGAGAACGTTATGGTTTTGAGTATATATGATAATTGTACATAGGACAAATAAAGTCCTGTTTCCTCTCTGATCTCAGAAGTCTGAAAGCTCCGGCGCCGGTCTGGATTTGGTGATCCGGGTTGAGTCGCAAGACGGCGGCCGTTGAATCTGGCCTTGTTGGGGGCGTTCCGAATTGACTAGCTTCGATTCTATGCCATGATAAGTATCAGGTTGTGGAGTACAATTGAGAGCGTGAGATTGCCGAGATTTCTCAACAGGCAATTTCCGACTTATAACTTTCAAGGGAGCTTTGATGCCAGTAGGAGAATTGCAGCCGTATATTTCCATTGTTATCCCTTGCTACAACGAGGCTAAAAACCTTGAGGCAGGGGTTCTGAATGAAGTGAATGACTATCTCGTCCAGCAGGATTACACCTGGGAGGTCGTGATTGTCAACGACGAGGCGACGGACAACAGCCGCGCGTTGATCGAGCAGTTCATCGCCGACAAACCCCGCTTCTCGCTGGTGGACATTCCCCACGGCGGCAAGCCGGCGGCGGTGTGGGCCGGCATTCAACACGCGCGCGGTGAGTGGGTGCTCTTTACCGATATGGATCAGTCCACGCCGATAGTGGAACTGGGCAACCTGTTGCCGTGGACTACCCAGGGCTACGCGGTGGTTATCGGCTCGCGTGGGTTCAGCCGTGAGGGATTCTCATTTATCCGCAAGGCTGGCAGTGTGGCTTTCCGCGCGCTGCGCCAGCTTTTCTTGCTCCGCGACATCGCCGATACGCAGTGCGGTTTCAAGCTGTGTACGCGCGAAGCCGCATTGCGCGCGTTTCCGCATCTGCAATTCTTCAGGCAGGGCGAGCGTCCAACGGGTTGGAAGGTAACAGCTTATGACGTGGAATTGTTATACCTGTGGGAAAAGTGCGGTTATCGCATCAAAGAGGTGCCGGTGGCCTGGCATAACCGCGACCGCAGTGATACCAAGAGCCAGCAAAGCGATCTGGTGCGCTACATTCACGAGTCGTTGGATATGGCAAAGCAGGTCATCCGCATCAAAACTAACCAGAGTAAGGGTTTTTATGATACGCTGATCCTGCGGAACTGAATCATGAATCACACGGGGGGTACCTTATGCTGATATCACGCGAGCGGGTCACGCTGACGCTCAAGCATCAAGAGCCGGATCGCGTGCCGTTGGACCTGGGCGGCAGTCCGGTGACCGGCATGCATGTGAGCGTCGTCTATAAACTGCGGCAGGCATTGGGCCTCGATGCGCCCGGTACGCCGGTGAAGGTGATCGAACCATACCAGATGTTGGGTGAAATCGCGCCCGACCTGATGGAGGTGCTTGGCGTGGATGTGGTCCCGCTTGGCGCGCCCACGACGATGTTCGGCTTCAAGAACGAAGGCTGGAAACCCTGGACGACATTTGACGGCACGCCGGTGCTCGTCCCTGAAGGTTTCAACACCATCCCTGAACCCAACGGCGACCTGTTGATGTACCCTGAAGGCGATAAATCCGTCCCACCGAGCGGAAGGATGCCGGCCGGCGGCTGGTATTTCGATGCTATTGTCCGCCAGCCGCCCATTGATGACGCCCATCTCAACGTCGAGGACAACCTGGAGGAATTCACACCCATTTCTGATGACGTGCTGGCACACTTTGCGCGCGAGGCGGAGCGGCTCTACACCCAGACCGACAAAGCTATCCTTGCCAACTTCGGCGGGACGGCCTTTGGCGACATCGCACTCGTTCCGGCGACGCAGCTCAAGCATCCCAAGGGCATCCGCGACATCGAAGAGTGGTATGTCAGCACGGTGACGCGACGTGAATACGTGTGGACTATCTTCGAGCGGCAATGCGAGATCGCGCTGGCGAACCTGGAAAAGCTCTATGCCGTTGTCGGCGACCGCGTGTCTGCGGTCATGGTCACAGGCACGGATTTCGGCGCGCAGACCGGGCCGTTCATTTCTCCGAAGACCTACCGTGCGCTCTACCAGCCGTTTCACATCCGCATCAACACGTGGATTCACACTCATACACCGTGGAAGACGTTCATCCATTCCTGCGGCTCCGTCTTCGCGCTTATTCCTGATTTCATTGACGCTGGCTTCGACATCTTGAATCCGGTACAATGTTCGGCGGCGCAGATGGAGCCTGTCGCATTGAAACGCCGCTTCGGCGACCGCATCACCTTCTGGGGCGGCGGTGTGGACACTCAAAAGACGCTGCCCTTCGGCACGCCTGATGATGTGCGTCGCGAGGTCCGCGAGCGGTTGCGCATCTTTGCACCGGGCGGCGGTTTTGTCTTCAACACCATCCACAACGTCCAGCCGCTTTCGCCTGTGGAAAACGTCCTGGCACTCTATGAGACGGTGCGTGAATACGGCCAGTACCCAATCTTTTGAAAACAGCGTTGAAACGTTGGAACGTTCAAACGATTCTATACTTTAAGGAGGTCTCTATGACAACGCTCAATCTCCCTGTCAGCCGTGAATTTTTCGTTGCCTTTCTAGTAACGGCAAAACAACTGACCTATGCCGCCCAAGGCGGCGCGGGCGCAGCGATGACGCCGTTACTCCCCGGCTCGCGGCAACTGGAATATCGGGATGGCGGTCTGTTCTACCGCGATATTTATTTTGGCGGCGATTATTTCGCCGGACAGGAAACGGTGTACTACAATGCCGTGCCGGTGTGGTCTATGGTCTATTCTGGCGGGGCCCTCAAACATGTGACCTCATTCCTGGATGTCCGTCAGGCTTATGCCTTCCTTCAGGTGGCGTTGCAACATCCGCCCATAGAACATCCCTATCGGGGGCCGGTGACATTCCGGCAAGAAGATTTCGTCTACACCAATGAAATTCATGGGGAATTAGAGCGCTTCTGGGGCGTGGAAGCCATCTATTACCAGGGCGTGGCGGTGTATCAGTTACACTACAGCGGTGGGGTGTTGCGATAAGGTTTTTTGTGGCAAAAAGAAAAGAACTGCATAACTACTGTAATTCTTTGAGCCGCGTCATGCAACGGCTAAGGCTAGGCGCTCTCTGCTGTGCGGCCTCAATGTCCCAGTAACGGGTCACAAACTCTCCAAACACAGCATTGTAATCGGGGCCGACAGAGGCTGAAACATTGAAAGGCGGCAGAACAGCATCGCGTAAGGCTCTTTTCCGTGAATGGCGCGTCAGGTTGATCAGCGTTTGTTTAGGGTTATCCAGGCTTTCGGGATTTGGGGGAACCAGGTTTTCTGCTACCCCCAGGAAGTGGGCTATGCCTGATCCATCAGCCAGAAGCCAGCTTTCTATCTCGCGCACTACTGTCCGTAAAAGTAAACGGGGATGCCTCTGGGGCAACCAGATTGCTGGAACCTCTGGTGGACAACGCAAACCGGTATCCATGAAATCAACAAGCATCAAAATAGGATTGCCATACTGGGCGCGCCGGTTAAAACCCGCTGCCTTATCGCGCAAATACGTCCAGCCCCGCTTGCCATACGTCACACCCAACTGATGTCCACAGCAAGTAATCAGTCGTATAGCGACAGCCTCGTCAAGATACCCCTCAACCAAGGCATCTATAATCATGACGCAAACTCGAACACAAGTTGATGGATATTTTCAGGTGTTGTCCGGGGCATTAGGACATCGGCAGCCGTCAATCCGGCCGCCATTGCCTGCCGGTCAGCCTCATCCGGCGCACGCAACAGAGTCCCGTCGGGGCTTGGCTCCAGACGTAGCACCTCTTCGGGGCCAATGCCTTCGTCGCGCAGCATTTCCTCAGAATGGGTTGAAATGATGAGTTGGCGGAGTTCCTTACGACTACGGTTGATGCGGTAGAACACGGTCGGTAGACGCCGCACAACCTCAGGATGCAGCGAGAGTTCCGGCTCTTCTAGCAGAAGCGGGCCGGACCCTTCATATACCGTCCACAGTAGACCCAACAGACGCAGGGTACCATCGGAGAACTGGGTTTCGCTTTGTCTGGCATCGTGGGGACGCCAGTGGGAGTAGCGCCCGATAAGATGCGGGACGCCGGAACTATCCAGCACAGCTTCCAACTCGGTCAATTGAGGTACCGCACTCTGAAGCGCCTTGGTGATTTTTTTTAGACGCGCCTCACGTGTTTTAGGAGTCGTTTTCCATAACCGCAACAGGAAATCTCGACCGTAAGGGTCGTTTTGTACCGGCAATGGCGTGAATCCGCGTGGGTCGCGCACAACTTGAGGCAACAAGTGTTGATAGGAGATTGATTTGAAAAAATCGGCCACTGCACGGAATTGGCGATTTTCCGAAACTTGTTCTCTAGTTTCGCGTGAATGGACGTGCCAAAACGCGAAATTCTGGTATGCTTGCCCGCATGGGCAACTTAACGTTAACACACGAACGCATTGATGATATTCCGTTGTTGGT
>JAIOAX010000052.1 GCA_019873645.1 Chloroflexota bacterium
AGCTTGCGCTACGTTTTCAAGCTGACAGCTTGCGCTACGTTTTTGCATCAATGTCGTAGCGCAACCTGTCAGGTTGCTTCTGGGGCAAGCTAACAGCTTGCGCTACGTTTTCAAGCTGACAGCTTGTGCTACATTAGATATTGGCTCAGCACTGCGTCGAGTTGCGGATGGACGAGGCAGTTTTTGAAGGCGAACGATTGCAGGATGCGGTCAAGTTCGGCCTCGGAAAGCCCCTTGAAGAGTTTGACGTAGGGGATTTGCAGCAGCGCGCCGATGTATTTCGCCATCGTCGCCTGGATGAGATACCGTTCGATGCCGGTTACCGTAATATCTTCGTCGCCGATGGTCTCGACGATTTCATGCGCCAGATTGTGGACGATTTCTTTGGCCGGCGTACTCGGCAGCCAGCCCATCCAGAAGTCACTGTTGAGCAGACGTTTGGCTTCCAGGCTGCTTTTCACCCGCTGAATGTATTCAGATTCGGGATTAAGGTACACCCAGCCCATCACGCCGACATCTTTGTAAGTCCAGGTTGTCCAGTGAACCTGATACTGCTCGAAGACGCTGATTTGATCGTCCAGTGCGCGCATGCGGTCGGGGACTTCGGCGGCGGGGCCGTTGTAGGGACTGCCGAATTCGCCGACCCACAGGGGGACGTTGTATTTTTGCATGAATTGCGTCCCTTCGTGCGCCAGGAACGTGGCCTCTTGCCATTCGCGGTTCCATTCGGCGCTGGGATAGGCGCCGGGGCCAAAGCCGGGCCGCGTGTAATTGTGGCTGCTGTAGACCAGGTTATCGGCAAACGGAGCATCGAGTTGGGCAAAGCGGCTGGAGAAGTTGTCACCCTCCAGGATGATGATGTGCTCGGGGTCCACAGCGCGGATGGCTTTGACGATGCGCCGATAGAGTGCGTTGATCTTTTCCCATTGGGGTTCGTTCATACGGTTTAACCGGCCGCGTGGATCGCCGGTCTGTGGCTCATTCATCACGTTGTAGCCGGCGATGGTGGCGTTGCCCTTGAAGCGTTCCGCCAGCCGTTCCCACAGCGCCACCCAGCGCTCCTGAAAATGCGGATGCTGCCAGAACAGCGCGTGGCGCGAAGCGTTATCGGAGTGCCAGTCGGTGTTTTGATTGCCCTGGACGGCGTGCATATCGAGGATGACGTAGAGTTCATGTTTGGCGCACCAGTTGACCACCTGCTCCAGCCGTGCAAATCCGCTCTCGCGGTAGGTGAACGGCTGATCGTCGCTCTCGAAGTGGCGATAATTGAGTGGCAAGCGCACCACGGTCGCGCCGCGCGACTTCATAAAAGCGATGTCATCCTCAGAGAAGAAATAGTCAAGCAGCCGCTCAAAGAAGAAATGCGCCTTGTCCGGGCCTAGCGCCTCGGCCATTTGCGCGCGCAGGGCATGCTCGGCGCCGGGGTAGCCGTTGATGAAGTTCTCCATATTCATCCAGCCCCCCACGCATGTACCGCGTAAACGGACTTCCTGACCTCTCCCATTGACGATTTTTCCGTTGTGAACTTGTAGTAAATCCATCGTGTTTCTCCTTCCAAATGTTTGAATCCTCTGAGCGGTCAGCGGTCAGCTTTCAGCTATCCGCGATCAGCTTTTAGCTGACGGCTGCCCGCTAGAAGCTATGCAAAGAATTTGTAGCGCCGCGTCCAGCGCTGCGTTCCGCCTGGTTGAACGTTGATTGAGACGAAGATCTCGGCGCTGACAACGTGGCTTGCGCCCCACACAACCACGCGGGCGGGTGTGAAGTCGTCAAACTCGCACATTCCCACGCCGCTCGGCTCGTGGACCAGCTCCCACTGCGCGGCGTCGGTCGCGGCAAAGCCAAGCGGACGGCAATAGAAATTGCCCTCCGGCGTCGCCCGCCAGCGAATGTCGCCGCCCTGCACGTCGAGAACGGCTATCAATTCCGCCATACGCCCGGCGGCCGGCCCCTCCGGTGCAGCAAAGTGGACGGCGTAGGGGAAGCGCAAGCGGTAATCTGGGCCGATGGCATGCGCGTCAATGCGCACAAAGTTGTGGACGTACTCCGTCGTCACAATCGGCCTCGTCCCCACATTTTCCAGGGTACAGGCAATCGTCAACCTGGCGCCTTCGACCGTGACGGTTTTGGTCAATCGGACGGCGTAACCCCGGCAGTTCAACGGTTCCACGACAAACATCGCTTGGGCTGGACCGGTGCATACGCGGATCGGGAATGGCGCGACGATTTCGTAAGGCCGGAAGAAATTGTACGGCTGCTCATCCGGACGCGCCAGCAAGCCAATGCCCGGCTTGGGGAACAGATCGCCAGGCCGCGCCTCGTCGTAGCCGACAGGTTCTTCGATGCCGAACTCGCCGCACAGTCCTATCCCGCCGCTCCCCTGCCCGGGCGTGAGCGCTTCCGGTATGCAGAACGTGTGTCTATCGTCCAGCATGACCTGCGTGATGAACGCCGACCAATCGAAACGCGAGCCATGGTAAACCGTGCCCGGCCGGGCAATTTCGACCGTCAGGCGGTCGCTTTGCAAAACGATAGGGGAATTTTGGGTTGATTCCATATCACAGCCCCTTTGTGAAGATAGTCCAAAGTCTCAAGTCCAAAGTTCAATTTTATGCTACAATAGGATTAACGCTTGCGTCAATATCGAGAAGGACAGGACAATGCCTGAGATTATCCATGAAACATCAGCTATGATAGCGTATCTCAATAATCTGGAAAGCCAAATCCATCGCCTCCAGGAGCTGTTGGTTGCACCTGAAACCACAAAAACCCATGCCGCGTCGTCAAAACATCCTTACATTGTTCAAACGCATGAAATTCTGGGCGGCGAGCCGATCATTGTTGGAACGCGCACGCCAGTACGCGCCATTGTAGAATACTGGAAATTTGGTGATGCTCCAGAAGACATTGCTCGTAAGCTGCCACATCTGCGCTTATCGCATATTTTCGCGGCGCTAAGTTACTACGATGATCACCGTGAAGAAATCGAACATTATATTCGCTTGAACCAGGTACCAGTAGATGACTGAACGTGCTGACGCAGAATTGCTGCCTGTTTATATCAGTCTCTACTTTGACGAAGATGTTGCTAACGAAATCGTGGAAAACCTGCGTCATCGTGGTTTTGATGTACTGTGCGCCCGCGACACACAACGTCTATCCCTGACAGATGAAGCACAATCCGCTTTTGCAATCACCCAACAAAGAGCTATTGTTACACACAATCGCTGTGATTTTGAAAAGCTTCATAAGCACTACCTTGCGAACAAGCTTCCGCACTGGGGCATCGTCATTGCCAAACGCCGGCGAGACAGCACCATTATCGTGCACAAACTACTGGTGCTTTTAAACACATTCACAGCGGAAGAGTTTCGAGAACAACTTCAATACATCTAATAACGAGCAACAGCTCACTCCATCAACTCGTGAATCTCCAAAGGTGCGGGACGCTCCGGCGCACGCGCCAGCGACAATGCTCCACGCGGACACGTGTTGACGCACACGCCGCAGCCCATGCACGCGGCTGCATCCACCACGACATGTCCATTCTGCAACGTCAGCGCGCCAAACTGACATTTTTCGACGCACGCGCCGCAGCCCACGCAACGCCCTTCATCCACCTGGCTAACATAGCCCGATGAGATCAGCATCGGGACGCCGTTGTGATGGGCCTGCATCGCGCCGCAGCAGCAGGAACAACAGTTGCAGATTGCGTAGAAGCGTTGCAACATCGCGTCCTTGAAGAAGGCGTGATGCACATGCCCGCGCTGGTCCTCCGCCTTGAGAATGTCCACGGCCTCAGCCGGCGTGATACGGCGCGCGTGGCCTGGTTGATGTTCAAGGATGAAACTGGCAAACGGCTCGCCCACGATGAGGCATACGTCAAGCGGCAGACAGGGGTTTTCGCGCGCCATCCGGCACGGGCAATCCAGCGCAACCAGGTGATCGGGATGCTGCAACACGATGTCGCGGGCGACGACAAAGGGGATAACGGTCTCCGGGACGGTGAGGCGTACATCCTCGTTCACCTGCACCAGCCGCGTCGCTTCATCCAACGGGACGACCTTGCCGTGATAGGTGTCGGCAATTGTCGGCGACGCCGGCTCATGCCCATTCCCGTCCTTGCGGCGGCTCATCTCGCGGCGACGGATAAGCCAATCGGCAAATTGCGCCAGTGGGCGCAACAGGCGTGGCGGATTCACCGCCGTGCCGATGTAGAAATAAGGCCAGCGACTGTAAATGTAACCGTGGATAAAATCGAACAGCGAAAAACCGGGAATCCGACGCGCTTCTTTGATAAACGCACGAGTGGATGATTTCATAGCTTCTCCTACAAATCAACTTCTTACTACAGTCCAATCTTCAATCCTGCAATCCTCTCGAAATGACTCAGGTTATGCGTCACAAGCACCCAGTTATGTTCCATTGCAACACCGGCTATCAGGAGATCAATATCATCAACTGGCATACCCTGCGACCGAGTAACCCCGTACATATCAATTGTACAGCATCATCCGGGTGCGCGCCGACGACGATGATTTTCTTGGGTGATGTAGCCACTTTCTCCTCCCGTCTAGCCGACCTGACAGGTCTCGGAAGACCTGTCAGGTCTGGCGAATTCGTTCCACAATCTCCGCCGCCAGATCATAACGGTTGAACGCGGGCATCAGGTAGATGCCGCTGGCCCAGTCACGCATCTGCTCGATCAGCTCCAGCGCAATGCGCACGCCCTCACGCGGTGAATCCGCGCCGGCCGCCTCCAGACGCTCAAACAGTTCCGGCGCGATCGTGATCCCGGGCACCTCATTGTGCAGGAAGCGCGCATGCTTAACGCCGTACAACGGCAAAATCCCTACCAGCACGGGCTTGTCAAGCGGGCCGTACTTTTCCGTGTATTGGTCGAGGAACGCCCGCGCTGCCCCCGGATCGTAAACCGGCTGGGTGAGGAAGAAATCCGTGCCCGCCTGCAATTTGCGCCGCAACACTTTCATTTCGTTTTCAGGATCGCTCGACGTGAGGTTGAGCGCAGCCCCCACGAAAAACGTCGTCGGCTGCCCGATGTCACTGCCGGCATAGTCCACGCCGGCGTTGAATTTTTCTTTGATGAGCTGGATCAACCCGGTGGAAGTGAGATCGTAGTTGTCCATCGCCTCTGGATAGTCGCCAATGGCTGTGGGATCGCCCATCACCACGAAGACGTTGCGAATACCCAAGGCATGCGCCGCCAGCAGATCGCCCTGCACGCGCAGCAAGTTGCGTCCACGAATGGGAAAGTGCAGGGTAGCTTCAATGCCCACCTTATCCTGGATCAAGGCGCACACGGCCCAGGGACTCATCCGCATCCGCGCCATGGGACTATCGGCCACGTTGATGACATCGGCGCCGGCTTCGGAGAGCAATGTGGCGCCTGCCAGCAGTTTGTGCGTGGAGAGACCACGCGGCGGATCCATCTCCACAGCCAGGACAAACTTCCCCGCGCGCACTTTCTGCGAAAAAGCCGAAGGCTGATCGGGAGCGATGTCGCTGCGCACCGGTTGCACAACCACCGCACGTTCAAGAGGCGCACACACGACCGGCGGCCCGGCATCCAACGCCGCGCGGAAGGCGGCGATGTGTGCGGGTGTCGTGCCGCAACAACCGCCGATAAAGTTGGCGCCGGCCTGGCAGAAGGCCCAGGCATACTCGCCGAAGTATTCCGGCGTAGCCGGGTACATGATCCGCCCGGCGACCTGTTCGGGCCAACCGGCGTTGGGTTTGACCCAGAAGTAGCCTTCCGGCACAGCCTCGCGCATTTGTTGGACAAGGCGCACGAGCTGCGCCGGGCCGCCGGAACAGTTGACGCCGATGACATCCGCGCCGGCTGCGTGTAACCGTCGCGCCACTTTCGCCGGTGAATCGCCGAGCAGGGTGCGGTCGTCGCGGGTGAAGGTCATCGAAGCGACAACAGGCAGGTCGCACAGCGCCCGCGCGGCCGCCAGCGCCTCTTCTATCTCGTAAAGATCGGTGAGCGTTTCGATGACCAACAGATCAACACCCGCCTCCACCAGCGCGGTCATCTGCGCCGCAAATGCCTCACGAGCCTGTTCCTTCGTCACCCGGCCAAACGGCACAAGATGAACGCCCAGCGGACCGACGTCGCCCGCCACCAGCACATCTTTGAACGACGCGGCAACAATGCGCCGCGCTAAATCTACGCCGGCGCGGTTGATCTCGGCGAGTTTATCAGCCAGGCCGTGCACCGCCAGCTTGTATGGGTTCGCGCCAAAAGTGTTGGTGAGAATGATCTGCGCGCCGGCCTCGATGTAGGCACGGTGGATTTCACCCACAAGTGCAGGATGGCTCAGGTTCAATGCATCAAAGCACGTCCCAAACGGGATGCCGCGCCCATGCAGCATCGTCCCCATCGCTCCGTCGGTCAATATCGGCTCGTGGGAAGATTCCAGCAAGTTAAGCAGTTTTGTCTTTGCCATGATACCCTCTTTTCGTTAAAATGTTAGAACGTTGGAACGTTTAAACATTCTAACGTTCCAACGTTCTTCGCATCTGCCGTACCGCCTCCATCATATTCTGCAGCGCCGGGATGACTTCGTCCCAGGCGCGCGTCTTGAGGCCACAGTCGGGGTTCACCCAAATTTGCTCTGGCCGAAGATGACGGACAAAGCTCTCCAGTTTCCCGACAATGAACGCAACGCTCGGCACTACGGGGCTGTGAATGTCGTAGACGCCGGGGCCGACCTCGCGGGGATAGCCGTATTCAGCCAGCGCGCGCAGCATCTCGTCGCCGCTCCGTGCGTTTTCAATGGAGATGACATCGGCATCCAGCCGCTCAATGGCGGGGAGGATGTCCTGGAATTCGGAGTAGCACATGTGCGTGTGGATTTGGGTTTCCGGTGCGGCACGGCCCACCGCCAGGCGGAAAGCATCCACGGCCCAGGTGAGATAGGCATCCCAGCGAGCAGGCTTAAGCGGCAGCCCCTCACGCAACGCCGGCTCGTCTACCTGGATCGCGCGCGCACCGGCCGCTTCCAGAGCGGTGATTTCGTCACGCAGCGCCAGCGCGATCTGGTAGGCGATGATGTATCGCGGTACATCGGTACGCGGGTACGACCAGTTAAGAATCGTCACCGGGCCGGTAAGCATCCCTTTGACCGGCTTTTGCGTGTACGATTGCGCCACCCGGAACTCACGCACCGTCAGCGGCTGCGGGCGGCTGACGTCGGCATAGATGATCGGCGGGCGCACGTAGCGACTCCCGAAGCTCTGCACCCAGCCGTGTTGCGTGAAGGCAAAGCCCGTCAGTTTCTGCGCGAAGTATTCGACCATGTCGGTGCGCTCGGATTCCCCGTGGACGAGCATGTCCAGTCCCAGGCCGTCCTGCACGCCGACCGTGTAGCCGATGAACGCATCAATGCCGGCTTCATATTCAGCCTGTGAGATCTCGCCCTTATTGAAACGCGCACGCAGGCGGCGCACCTCCGACGTTTGCGGGAACGAGCCGATCGTCGTCGTGGGGAACAGCGGCAACTGTACTTGTCGCGGGCGGCGCTCCGTATAAGGCAGTACGCGGGTAAAATCTTCCGGCTGTAATGCCTCAAGCCGCGCTTGCACGGCAGGGTCGGCAGGTGCGAAGGCGTAAAATTCGGCCCAGGGCGCATCCATCCCCCAAGTGTCGCCGGTCGCCAGCCGCCGCACTTCCACCAGTTTCTCTTCGGCGAAGGCGAGCACGCCGCGCAATGCCTCGGGCAACGCTTTCTCCCGCGCCGCCGTGTAGGGGACGAATTGCAAGGAAGCCGACGGGCTGATGCGCATTTGTGGCGCGTAGCCGCGCAGGGTTTCGAGAAGCGTCAACGTCTCCGCGGGACGGACGCGCCACACACTGCGCGCATCCACCACACCCGCGCCGAGCGTCTTCTCCTGCGGCCAGCCGTGCGCCTGGATGAGCGCCAGATTGTCGCCGCGCGTGAAATCGAGCGAAATCACGTCCACAGGCAGAGCGACGATCCAGGGGTAACTTTCACCCAGATCGTCGAAGTAAGTCACGAGGTTGAGCGACAGGCCAACAGCGGCCAACTCCGCATAAGCCTGTTCAACATGCGGGCGCAACGCGGCGGCGTCACCGAGCACCAGCGCCGGTTCATGCATCTGCACTTCGGCCACACCCAACGCCTTGAGTGCGTCGAGCAATTGGCGATAGAGCGGCAGTAACGCGGATAGCATTTCGCCGAAATCTACGGAGAGCCGCGCCAGGCGCAACAACGTCACCGGACCAAGCACAATCGGCGCAACGCACGCGCCCAGCACCGCCTGCGCCGCGCGGATGAGCGCCAGGAAGTCATCGAAGTTCGCCGACGGCGTGATACTGGCATCAATCTCCGGGGCCAGATAGTGGTAGTTCGTATCGAACCACTTCGTCATATCCAGCGCCGGGATACCCGGAGCACCCCGCGCCATTGCAAAATAACGGGCCAGTCCGTCCAGGCTCTTAAAGCGCGGTGGAATCAGATCAAAGCGCGCGCTCCAATCCAACACGTGATCGTAGAGCGACTCCATCCCTACGCCGATAAGGTCAATGCCCGCTGCTGCCTGCGTCCGCCACCCCTCATGCATGACCTCAAGGAACGTATCCACCAACAACGCGTCGCGGTCCAGCTTACCCTGCCAATAGGCTTCCAGCGCCCGCTTCATCTCGCGGTTCTTGCCAATGCGTGGGTATCCCAAGGTTTGTGTGATAGGCATAAGTCCTCCCCTCCTGGATAAAGAATGAGCGAATCGAAGAATCAGCGAATCAAAGAATGAGCGAATCGAAGAATCAGCGAATCAAAGAATCAGCAAATCAGCAAATCAGCAAAGCAACAAATCGGCAAAGCAACAAATCGGCAAAGCGGTCGTTGATGTGTTTGAGAGAGTTGTAAGGTCAGTGAGTGTACCCTAAGAGGCGTGGTTGTCAATCCCAATCAGGCAGCATGGCCTTGTTGGCTTCAAGCAACTCGTTGAACATCGCCCATGCCTGATCCACGCTGATGCGACAGAGTGGATCGTTGAGCAACGCCTGGAATGCCAGGTCTTTATCCCGTTCCAACGCCGCATCGAGCGTCATTTGCTGCACGTCAACAACGCGCCGCACGAGGGTTTCCAATCCAAAAGGCAGGGCTTTGGGCACCAGCGGCGTGAGGCTGTCTTTGCGAAACTGGGCATTGGTCTCGACAACGGCGCCAAGGGGCAAATGCGGCAGTTGTCCCATATTGGGCAGGTTGACATTGGTATCGAGCGGCTCCACACCCAGCAGCGCCAGCAGCTGCGCGACGCCTTCTTCCCCGGAATGGCGCAGTCCGTCTGTCTCCCGCATGCCCTGCGCGACAACGCCGGGCGCATCCTGCGGCGGTTGCCATGTTCCCAGACGATAACTCGACGGAGTGAGGATCACGCCGTAACGGTGCAGATTCTCCTCCGAGATAAGATACCACGGCACAAACTCCACCAGATGGCGGTCGCCGGCGGCGCCGAGCGCGCCGAAACGGCGCAGAAAATCAAAAGCGACGAGCTTCTGCGACGAGAACCACAGGCCGCGCGCCTTTGCCTGAAGTGACCAGGGGGTACGATCCACCCAAAAGCCCTCCTGCTCCATGTGTTCTTCCAGAATGGGGAAGAGATCGAGGCCGTTCCACAAAATGCGCGTCGCAAAGGTGAAGTGGTTGACGCCCGCGATGTCAGTCTTGATCTCGTGGCGCGGAGGACGCGGCACGTCCAGATAAGCGTTGACCAGCCCGGCAAGCATTTCCTGGGTCCCGAAAACTTCGTGACAGCAACCGAAAGCCTTGATGTCCGGTTCGGCGGCGTAGAGCGCGGCAGTACACAGAGTCATCGGGTTGGTGTAGTTGATGACCCAGGCATCGGGGCACAATTCCATGATCTGATGGGCGTAATCTACATAAATAGGCACGGTGCGCAACGCGCGGCTGATACCGCCCGGCCCGGTGGTATCGCCAACGGTTTGCAGAATACCGTACCTGGCAGGGATGTCAATGTCGTTGGCGAACATCCACATCGGCCCCGGCAGGATGGAAAGGAAGACGAAATCTGCGTCCACCAGCGCTTCTGCGGCCGTCTGATAGGCGTTGACGGCGAACGTCGTCCGTGCGTCTGGGTGGCTATAGATTGCCTTCGCGCGTTCCACGTTCCGCAGCGCCGCCTCGTAGTCAATATCGTAGAGCGCGATCTCGCCCGTAAGATGCGGGCACAACGCCAGGTCGGTCATCACCATTCTGGCCCAGTAGCGGCTTCCACCGCCGATGTAAGCAATTTTGATTTCGATAGGCGTGTTTTCAGTCATCGGATAACCTCGGTTAAGAATCAGCGAATCAAAGAATCGGCGAATTGAAGAATCAGCGAATCAGCGAATCAGCAAATCAGCGAATCAGCGAATCAGCAAATTCCCCTCTTACTTCGTACTCCCTACTCCTTACTTCATACTCCGTACTCCATAACTCCCTACCTGACCGGCAACCACAGAGTAAAGGTGCTTCCCTGGCCTTCCTCACTCTCGACGGTGACGTCGCCGCCGTGGGCGCGCATAATTTCATAGACGATGCTCAGTCCCAAGCCGGTGCCGGGAATATGGCCCGATTCGGCCAACCGCCCCCGGAAGAAGCGGTTAAACAGTTTCGGCTTCTCCTCAGGCGTGATACCCGGGCCGGTATCCTGCACAGAGAGCGTTACCCAGGGATGCCCATGCCTTTCAGCCTCTGCGACGTCGAGGGTCACAGTGCCGCCCGGTGGGGTGAAGATCAAGGCGTTTTCCAGAAGCTCCTTCAAGGCTTGTTGCAGACGAAAGGGATCGCCTTTGACAACGGGCAAATCGGTCGGCAATGGGTTCACCCTTACTGTGATATTGCGGGCCTCGGCCTGTCGCTGATAACACGTGAGCGTCTCGCCGATGATCGTTTGCAGAAGAAGGGGTTCCCAGACGGTCATACCTTTCCCGCTATCCAGCGAGACCATCTGCAGGATGTCCTCAATCAGGTTTTCCAATCGTCCCACCTGACGCTCCAAAGCCTGTAGATATGTCTCTGTTTTTTCTGGGGCGTGTTCGGCCTGCAACAAGTAGGTGCAAAGTTTGATACTCGTTACCGGGGTCCGTAATTCATGGGAAACATTGGTAATGAACTGACTCCGGGCGCGCTCCAAAGCTTTGAATTTGGTGATATCCTGATGGCTAAAGACATAACCGGTGCGTTGCCCTTGTGCGTTATGCAGCGGCGCAACCGTCAATGCTGCATCGTAGGTGCGGCCATCTTTCCGCCGCATAATGATTTCACGTTGGGTATAAACGCCGTTGGTCCATAAAAAGGAGCGAGGACGACGTTCGACCTCAGCAGGCTCCTGGAGCAACAGCGTGTACATAGGTCGTCCGATAATCTCGGTGCTGCTGTAGCCTGTCAAGGCGACAAAGGCCTCATTCACATACTGGATTCGCATATCCAGGTCGGTCACACTGATGGCATCGCCAACACTGCGTAAGATCGCGTCACTTTTTTCCTTTTCTGCTATCGCCTCGGCGGTACGTTCGGCCACTAACGCTTCCAGCGTGCTATTGAGCTGCGCCAGGGTAGCCTCGGCTTGTTGGCGCTCGTGGACTTCGCGGGCCAGTTCCTTATTTGCCACTTTCAGTTTGTTGGATTGCTCGACCAATCGCTCAAACGCCATGCGTGTGCCTTGTTGACTGATCACCATCAGATGCGTTCCCAGGAACATCGTCGCCAGAAAGATGGTCAGATCCACCCACTGTTTTGTCTGGCTACTCAGGTTTAATACTCTCCAGGGATACGGTGAGATAAGCGCCAAAACCACGAGTCCTATGCCTGTCGCGGTCAGGCCAACGGCAAATCCATAACCGGCCTTTGGAGAGATCAAAACGCCGGCCAGCAACGAGATCAACAGCCCCAGGATGGCAAAAGCGACGATCAGATCCTCAAAGAACAGGGCCATTGTCAGTCCAATGATGACGGTAAGGCCAATAATCAAACGACTGCCGGCAGCCGTATTGCCGCGCCGACTCCAACGGGTTGCTTGAACATAGCCGCCCATACTTAACACCATAACGCCAACCATTACCCATACTTGCCAGGCCCGGGGTTGCCACAACGCCGCAATCAGTGCAACCGCCAGGCCAATACTCAAAGCCATCCCGATCCAGGGCAAGATATTGCGCAACAAACGCAGCCGTTCGGCTTCGGCCCATACTTCTTTCACAACCAGGTTTTGGGTGCTCAAGATATCTTGTGTCGTAGCCTGGAGCAACTTATTCATCGGACCGTCCCACAAAGGCTAGAGGGCAGTTACACTGAAATGCTGATCGGCTCCAAAGACAACTCGATTCCGCAGTGGATGCCCAAAAGCCGATGCCATGATCTCAATCTCATCTCCAGATTGGAGACGGATGCCGTCAGCAAAACTCAAGGTTGCCGTGCCGAGGAAGTGTACGTGGACATCGCCGGGGCGCCGGAACTGTGGATACTTGAAGTGGTGGTATTCCAGGTTGGCAAGCGTATGCGACATGTTGTCCTCGCCGCTGAGAAAAGGCTTTTCCCACAGCACCTGACCCTTCCGCAAGATACGCGAGACCCCACGGACGTCGCGCGGCAGGTCCCCAAGCCGCAATTCCGGGCCAAAGGCGCACGGGCGCAGCTTAGAATGTGCCAGGTAGAGGTAGTTCTGACGTTCCATCATGTGATCCGCGAATTCGTTACCCAGCGCAAAGCCCACGCGATACGGCATACCGTCAGGGCCGATGACGTAGAGGCCGACGATTTCCGGTTCCTCGCCGCCGTCGAGGGCAAAAGCCGGGCTGATAAGCGTCCCGTAAGGCGGAACCACCCAACTGCCGTCGCCTTTGTAGAACCATTCGGGCTGCACGCCGACCTTGCCGGGTGCGGGGCGGCCACCTTCCAACCCAAGTTGGAACATCTTCATGCTGTCGGTCAGCATCCCGGCTTGGGTTTGGTGCATACGGTCACGCGCGTCGGCGCTGCCCAAATGGGTGAGACCGGTGCCGCTGATGAGCATGTGCGCCGGGTCAGGATGATCAAGCGGCGGGAGCAAACGCTGTTCTTCGGCCAATGTGGTATAGTTCACAGATCCAGCGACCGGTTGTTGTTCCAGCAAAGTGCGCAACGTCATTCCCCGCTGCAACGCCTGTTGCACAAGCGCGTAAACCGTCTGCGCCCCGGATAACACATCCAGCGTTGTTTCATCCCGCACCAGACCAACGCGCCGTATGCCTTCTTCATCCACAAACTGTACAATACGGATTGCCGCTTCACTCATCTTATATTCCTCCCTACTCCCCGTCCCGTCCCCTACCCTGTATCTCGCTACTCATTTCTCCTTTCTCATTCCCCCCTGCTATTGTACTTCAACCGGCCAGGACTACAAAAATTATCCCTCCAGGGCTATCGCATTTGGAAAACTTTGTCCCGTCGTGCTGTCTGTTGTGCCGCTAAAGCGGCGTTTTTAGGGGGATTTTTGTGGCGGGGCTTCGCCCCGCCACAAAAATCCCCCTTTCCCCGGCCTTTAGGCCGTATTCAGTTGCCGGAAGCGGCCAAGTGCAATAGCCCTAATTATCCCTCTAAGCCCTATGGACAAATTCTGAAAGTCGCATAGAATTATAAATGTCAGCGTAGCTACTGTAAGCCCCAGCTACACCCATGATGCGATTTAATCCTGTTCCATATCGTTTAGTACACATTTGAGGAGGAAGAGCTATGAGAACTAAGATCTGGTCGTTGGCTCATGTTGCAACATTGGTTTTGTTGTTCGCGTTTGTCCTCGGTCTGGCGCTGGCCCGGTCTACGCCTGAGAACGTAGCCGCCCAGGAGCCGGCCCCCAAGCAAGAAGGGATCGCCTATGTCTCCTGGTGGTTCGACCAGTATGCATCCAGCGGTTCCGATCAATCCCTGGCAAAGTTAGAGGACACCGGCGCAGAGTGGATCAGCATCCTGGCAACCTGGTATCAGGACACGGTCACCTCGACGGAAATCTACTCGCATGCGCAAAAGACCCCTACGGATGCCGGTCTGATCCACGCCATCCAGACGGCGCACAACCTGGGCTTGAAAGTCATGCTCAAGCCGCATCTGGATCTGCTTAACGATCCGACGCACTGGCGCGGGCAGATCGGCGACTACTTCACCACCCAGGCGGAGTGGGATGCGTGGTTTGCCAGCTATCAGAAGTTCATCAATCACTACGCGCAAATTGCCAAAGATAACAACGTCGAGCAGTTCTGCATCGGTACAGAGCTAGACGGTACAGCAGTCCAGGAGCTGGGCTGGCGCGAGCTAATCAGTGGAACCAACGGCATCAAGAGCATTTACACCGGGACGCTGGTCTACGCGGCGAACCACACCTACACCAACACGGTGATGTTCTGGGACGCCCTGGATTACATCGGCATTGACGCCTACTACGTCCTGGCGCCGACCACCACTGCGACACTCGCAGATTTCAAGAAGGGGTGGGAGAAACCCATCACCTTCCTGGAGGATCTCTCAAGAGAGTGGAACAAGCCCATCATCTTCACCGAGATCGGCTACCGCAGCATTGACGGCGCCGGCATGGCCCCCTGGGCCTACGAAGGCAACCCACCGCTGGATATGCAGGAGCAGGCCGACCTGTACCAGGCGTTCTTCGAGAGCGTCTATCCGAAGGATTGGTTTGCCGGGGTGTTCTGGTGGAGCTGGGACACCAACCCGATGCAAGGCGGGCCGTGCGATGACGGCTACACACCGCTGGATAAGCCGGCCGAAGATGTGCTGCGTCAATTCTTCGGCGGCGCGCCCAAGACAAAGGGCGGCGGCCTCAATCCACGCCCCGATACCACCAGAGTCGCCAACATCTATCTTGACGAGGCCCTGGAACATGCTCCAGACTGGAGTTGGGGATGGTGGAACGGCGTGTGGCACGGCGGTACCATAACCTTCAATGCTACCGATGAAGTTTACGCTGGGACATCCTCGCTCCGCGCCGACCTGAAGGGGCAAGACTGGGATGCCTTGCAGATCGGCCGATGGGGAACGCCGTTAAACACCGCCTCGTATTATGGGCTGGAGTTCTACATCAAGCAACAGAACCTCCGCCATGGCTTGCAATTCATCTTCGACGGCGGTAATGTGGTAGATTACTGCCGCTACAGCGTCGGGCAAGAGAACGGTTGGTACCACGTCCGCATCCCCTTTACAGAAGCAGGCTGGATCAATAAGGATGTCACGAATTTCGCCATCCAGACCAAGGGCAACGACACCACCTTCTGGCTGGACAATGTGCGCATCCTCGGCATCCAGCCCGTCGAACTCTCCGACGGTTACGCGCAATCCGCGAAGGTCGGCCAGACCGTGACCTATACCCATGCCTTGAAGAACTTCCACACCGATACGGCCAAGTTCGAGCTGACGGCCGACTCATCGCGCCATTGGCCGTTGCAACTGCTGGTCGGCGATCCAGGGACGGTTTATAACGGCCCGATTGAACTGGGCGCGGGCATGACCACGACGGTGCAGATCGTGCTAACCGTCCCGCTCACCGAGACCGTCGGCGTGACCGATACCACCACATTGGTCGCCAACGGCGTGGATACGATCGTGATGTATAGTGACTACCTGGAGGATGTCACCACGGTCATTCCCACCACTCACTATATTTTCCTGCCGCTGGTGATGCGCAACTTCTAAGCGGTTCTTAACGCGCTGGAAATTCACATACGCCCGCCGAGTGTCTCGGCGGGCGTATGTCACGCTTTTCGAGGAATGTGATATGGAAAATCCAACCTTGATCCAACCTTTAGATTTTTCCCGTGAAGTCCCGGCAGAAGAGGCGGAGATGCGCCGGGAAGGTGTGACGACGCTGATAAAGCTCTTTGAAGATCAAATCATCGTGCAACACCTGCACCCTGCGGCGCAACTGGTGGTCCTCCGCCATGGGCAGGTGGTTGTGGACCGCGCTCTGGGTGAGGGACGCCACGGTCCCATCAACGCCGCAACGCCGTTCCTGACGTTCTCGATCTCCAAAGTCTTCACCGCGATGGGGATCCACCGACTCATCGAGGAAGGGCGCATTGAGATGGATGCCCCCATCGCCACATACTGGCCGGAATTTGGGTGCCGGGGCAAGGAGCGTGCCACCATTCGCCATGCGCTCCTGCATCAAGCGGGGATTCCGGCGCCGGGGTTGCAGCGACAGATTTTCCTGTGGCCGTTTTGGGGCGCGGTCACCCGCAGCGTCGCCCGGCTCCACGCAGAATATGAACCCGGCAGCCAGACCGCCTATCACCTGGTCAACTTCGGCTTTATCCTGGGAGAAGTCATCCGCCGGGTGACCGGCATGCCTGTGGATCGCTATCTGCACCGGCAGTTCTGCGCACCGCTAGGACTACAGCGTACCTGGATGCGCCTGCCGCGCAGGATGTTACGGGAAACGCCGAAGCTCACCAGCGATGATAACCCGTTCATCCGACAAGCGGCGCGGATTTTCAATCAGCCAATCATCCGCTGCGCATTGTTGCCCGCAGCCTCGTTACACAGCACAGCGCGCGAGCTGGCGACGTTTTTCCAGATGCTGCTGAACGGCGGCCTCTATGCCGGACAACAGTTATTCCAGGCCGAGACCATCGCGCGTGCCACCTCCCTGGGATACACCGGACGGGATGAATACCTCCAGGCCACCATGCACTGGGGCTACGGCTTCATCCTCGGCGGGAAAAGTGACGCTTTTTCGGCTATGGGGAAGGGCGGCAGCCTGCGCACCTTCGGCGGGTTCGGCCTGGGAAGCTGCATGGTCTGGGCCGACCCGGACGCCGACCTCGTGGTCGCGTTCACCTGCAACGGCCTGCTCGGTGAAAAGAACGAGGAGCGCTGGATGACCCTGTGCAACGCCGTGTGGGATGCGTTACTGTGAAAATCAGGCTTCCTGCTCCAACGGCACAACGGCGATACAGTCCACCTCAACATCAATGCCGCCCGGCAACTGCGCCTGTACCGTTGTCCGCGCCGGGTACGGCGGCGTGACATAGGTGCTGTAAATTTCGTTCAGCACGGGGAAGTGCTTCATATCTGAGAGGAACACGCCGACCTTCACAACATTGGCCCACGAGGTACCGGCGGCTTCCAGGAGCGTGGTGAGGTTCTCGAAGACCTGTTTGACCTGCGCACGGATGTCGTCCTTGTTGAACGTCCCCGTCTGCGGATCAAGCGGGCCTTGCCCGGAAATGAAAACCAGCGGGCCAGTGGCCACAATCGCCTGAGAGTACGGCCCGATCGGTTTGGCCCCTTTGGGGGTGAAAATTTGTTTGCGCATTATACACCTCCTGTAAAGATAGTCTGGTAGTCGTTAGTCGAATAGTCCTGCGCCCATCATAATATCGGAGCTGTATCGCAGGTTCGGCTACATGAGTAAACGCCGGTTATTGTGGGAGCAGTTGGCTTCTTTGTCAAGTGCATTCTTTTGCCCGCCCGTAATCTTCCAGGTCCAGATATTGGCGCACGGTGACTCCTTCCACGGCCCATATCCCGGTAGCCAATTGACGAATGAAGTAGCGGTCGTGGACGACGGCGAGGACCGTGCCCTCAAAGGCCGTCATCGCCTGCTCAAAGCTGCTGCGGCTGGGAATGTCCAGATGGTTGATCGGTTCATCGAGCAGCAAGAAGTTACAGCCGCCGGCCACCAGCCGCGCGAGCACCAGCCGTGCGCGTTCTCCATAGCTCAGGCTGCGCACCGGCGTAAACACATCGTCGCCAGCGAAGAGAAAGTAATGCAGGAACGAGCGCACGTCGGTATCGGTCATCGTCGCCACCTGGCGCAGGGTGTCAAAGGGAGTGCTATCGGGGTCGAGATTCTCCTGTTCCTGGGCATAATAGCCGACCTTGACGTTGGCCCCCAAACGGATCGCGCCGGAGAGCGGCGCAATCTGCCCGACGATAGCGCGCAGCAAGGTCGTTTTGCCGCAACCGTTCGGCCCGATGAGCGCCACGCGCTCGCCTTGGCGCAAGGTCTGGTTCACATCCCGGAGCAAGGGAACGCCATCGTAGCCCACAGATACATCCCGCAGCCGCAGCACCTCCTGTCCGCTGGCCGGCGTATCCACGAATTCGAGCTTCATACGCCAGGTCAGAGCTGGTTTCTCCGCCCGTTCGTCGCTTTCCAAATAACGTTCCAGCCGTCTCTCGCGGGCAATCGCTTTTTTGGCGACCTTTTTAGCGTAACGGCGGGTTGTCGGATCGCCGGGTGTGGTAGTCAATTCGACACTCATCGCCTGCATTTTCGTGCGATGGATGTCGGCTTGCAGACGGCGAATTTCGGCTTGCTCATCGCGCCACTGCGCCCATTGTTTCTCACGGCGGCGCGTCCATTCCTCGATGTAGGCGGAATAGTTGCCGGTGTATGCCATAAGCGTATGCGTGAGTGGGTCAAGGTCAAGGATATGGGTGACGGTGTTGTCGAGAAACGTGCGGTCGTGGGAGACAATGAGCGCCGCGCCCCGATATTCACGCAGCCAACCTTCGAGCCATTCCAGGGCTTCGATGTCCAGATGGTTCGTCGGTTCGTCCAACAGGAGCACTTGCGGGTTCTGGATGAGCAGCCGCGCCAGGCCGAGCCGCGTCTTCTGCCCACCGCTGAGACAGCGGACAGGCGTGGCGAGCGGCACATCTTCCAGCCCCAGCCCGGTGAGGATAGCTCTGACTTCATGGTCGGCTATCTGATGCGCCGCCAGGCGCTCCAACTCGGCCAGCGTTTCCCCGTAGGCGTCCATAAGGCGCGCCTGTTCCGGGCCTGCGGCAGCCGCAAGCGCGTCGGCGAGGGCTGTGATGTCGCGTTCGAGCTGTTCAAGCCTCATCTCCTCGGCGCGCAAGATGTGATCGAGTGTGGCGTCTGCAGCGTATGTAAGCCCCTGTTCGAGATAGCCGACACGCAAGTCCGGGGGATCCCGCAGCACGGAGCCGCTGTCGGGCGTCTCCTGCCCGGTGATGATGCGCAGCAGCGTGGTCTTGCCGCAGCCATTCGGCCCAATGAGCCCCACGCGCTCACCGGCGTTCAAAGTAAACGTGACCCCATCCAGGATCAGGTCATCGCCATAATGTTTGGTGATATTCGATACTTGTAGCATAGAAACCTCCGACAAACAAAAAAGGCCGCGGGCAATGCCCACGGCCTTGAGTTGACTGGTATAGATGTTAAACGTCAGGACTGGAATCCATCCAGGGATGCGGCATGCCCGTTATGGAAAACGCCCTGCAGCTCAATCATCCCTGTTTCCTCCGTGCGAATTACGAATAGCGAATTACGAATAACGAATAACGAATTATGAATTTCAAGGATTATATGTCTTTTTAGTGGATTGTCAAACGATAAGTCATCCCAGGGTGCATTTCAGAATGGGGGCGATTTATATCAGCCCCGCAGTGGCGCGGTCAGAGACCGGCCACAGCAAGGTTTGCCCGAAGTTGAAATGCATCCGTCATCTCGTCCAAAAGCGGAAGAGGCGCAGACCTTCACGCACCAGGGTAAAATCCAGCCGCAATTGCGACCCGATGAGCGCGATCCATTGCCAGAAGCCCCGGCTAACAACCGTATTGTTCATAAAGAGGATCAGGATCAGCAGGAAAGTGAAACTACTCATAGCGCGCGCCGTTTGCGCCGCACTTTCAGGCAGGATAATCTCCAGGATTCCCCAACCGTCGAAGCCCGGAAGGGGGAGCAAGTTAAAGAACAGGCCGGTCAGTTGCAGAAAGCCCAGCAGCGCGATGCCGGCCCAAAATTCGCGGTGGGCAACCATACCGGCGCGCGCCAGTCCGGTGATGAACGGCAACAGTAAGACGAAGGCGCAGATCGCTGTCGCGGCGGGACCGGCGGCCGAGGTAAGGCCGCGCTTCAAGCGGCTGCGGATCGCTGCTGTGTTGATGTAGACCGCGCCGCCCGGCAGGCCGATGCCCCCCATCGCCAGGTAGAGCAGGGGCAAGACGATGCTGTAAGCGGCATGGGTATAGGCAAAGGGGTTGAGCGTGAGGTAGCCTTTGCGGACCACGCTCCTGTCGCCGGCCCAATAGGCGGCCAGTGCGTGCCCGAATTCATGCAACGACAGGCTGATCAACCACCCGCCGACGATAAACACCATAAACACCAATGTCCGCAGCGGCACAGATAAGCCACCACGATAGATCAGCCCCCCCGCGATGACCGTCACCCCCACCAGCATCCCAAACACCGGGCTGACCTCCACGGGCGACGGTCGCTTTTGCCTCACCGTATACACTGTGTCTTCAGCGAAGAAATTCATTGTAGTCCTCACTCTTAAGTTATCAGCTATCAGCAGTCAGCGATCAGCGGTCTGACACCCTACTCCCTACTCCATACTCCCTACTCCGCCCCCTATAGCGCCCGCAGGTAGGCGCGCCACTGTTCCACACCTTCGTAGGGATCGGGATAGTAACCGTTTAGCTTGTAGATGCGCACAACTTGAGGCAACAGCCCGGTCACCACCTCATAGTTGATGCTATCGGACCACGCAGCGACTTCTTCGGCGGTAATCTCGTCATCTCCCTGCGGGCCAATGGCGACGGCTTCGTCGCCGATGCGCACACCCGGAATGTCGGTGACTTCGACAACCATCTGATCCATGCAGATGCGCCCACGGATCGGCGCGCGTTGACCGCGAATCAGCACCGCGCCGCGATTGGAAGCTTGTCGCGGATAGCCATCCCCGTAGCCAAGGGAGATCAGCGCCACCCGTATCGGCTCTTGAGCGATGAACGTGCGTCCGTAACCGATGGCGGTGCCGGGCGCGAGGTCGCGCACGTTGATCACGGTCGTTTTAAGGGTGAGGGCGCGCTTGATGGGAAAGGGCGGGGTGCTGGCCGGTGAGGGCGCCATCCCGTAAATGAGCAAGCCCGGCCGCACCGCCGCCATGTGCGCTTCAGGAAAACGCACCAGGCCAGCGCTGTTGCATATATGCGGGACGGCGATGGGATAGCCAATGCGCGCCAACTCGTCGAGGATGGCCTGAAAACGCTCCAATTGTCGGCGCGCATGGGTCAGATCCGGTTCATCTGCCGTAGCGAAGTGAGTAAATAACCCCTCCACCCGCAGATTGGGCAGGGAAGCGACGTAACGCACAAAATCCACGGCTTTTTCTGCATCCAGCCCGTAGCGGCTCATGCCGGTATCAACCTTAATGTGCACGGGCGTCGGTTCCTCGGCGTGCGCGGAAATGAGCTGCGCCGTCTCTCGATTGGTGAGCGTCGGTGTGATGCGATTGCGCAGGATGAGATCCACGCCCGCAGGGGGAATGTGCCCCATAATTAGAATTGGTGCAGTAATCCCACTTTCACGTAGAATCACGGCAACCTGAATCCGATGGATGGCGAGACGACTGGCGCCAGCTTCCAGGGCAGTGCGGGCGACAGGCAACAGCCCGTGCCCATAGGCATTGGCTTTTACACTGGCGATAATTTCTGTGTTGGGGCCGACAAAGTCTTTGATAGCCCGCACATTGTGGGCGATAGCGTCAAGATCAATCTCTGCCCATGTCACAACCCCGTCTGGGATCATATCTTTGTATCCTCATACTGGTCAGGATGGTGCAAGACCGCAAAGTTCGCACATCCTCCCATCATACCAGATTTTCACCAGGTTTCCAGACGGGCGGAGTTGGTTTCCACTTTCCAGTTTTCAGTTTCCAGTTTGCAGTTGGCAGTTTCCAGTACCCAGTTTTCAGTTGGCAGTTTCCGGTATCCAGCTTCCAGTATCCAGTTCCCCCGTCTACTGTCTACCGTCTACAACTTATACACCTGCTTTGCCAGCCGATAGGCCAGGTCGAGCACCATTTCCTGCGCGTCGTCCATCTCGACGATGTGGCGGACGACCAGACCGGCGACCCAGTTGGCGCAAGCACGCCGCCAGACATCGTGCCGCGCGGGGATGGAGGGGAAGGCGCGGGTGTCGTCGTTGAAGCCGGCGGTGTTGTGCAAGCCGGCCGTCTCCATCACCCGTTCAAAGTAGCGGCGCATGCCGGCAAGGCTGTCGTGGAACCACCACGGCGGCCCCAGCTTGAGCGCGGGATAGTGCCCGGCCAGCGGCGCCAACTCGCGGGAATAAGTGTCCTCGTCCAATGTAAAGAGTACCAGCGTGAGCCGTGTGTCGTTGCCGTACTTTGCCAGCAGGGGACGCAGGTTGTGCGTGAACTCTGTAGCAATGGGGATGTCACAGCCCTTGTCCGGGCCGAAACGCGCGAAGATGGCCTCGTTGTGGTTGCGGAACGCGCCAACGTGCATCTGCATCACCAGCCCGTCCTCAATGCTCATGCGTGCCATTTCCATCAACATGTGCCCCGTGAAGCGCGCCGCATCCTGTGATGTGACCGCGCCTTGCAGCGCGCGTTGGAAGATAGCGTCGGCTTCGCGCGGCGCGAGTTCACCGGTGTAAGCTGTCAGTACAGCATGATCCGTAGCACGTGCGCCCATGTGCTTGAAGAAAGCGCGGCGTTCCTCCAAAGCGCGGATAAGCTTGCCGTAGCTGTTCACCTCGTACCCGACGGCGGCGCCGAGAGCTTCCACATTGGCGCGCCAGTTGGGGGCATCCAGGTTGACGACGGCATCGGGGCGGAAGGTGGGCCGCACCACGCCGCTCCAGCCGGAGTCACGGATGGCCTGATGATGCGCCAGATTGTCGCTTGCCGCGTCGGTGGTGCAGAGGACTTCGATGTTGAAGCGCTCGAACAACTTGCGCGGCGTGAATTCGGGCGAGGCCAGTTGTGCAGCGATCTGGTCATAGATGGCTTGCGCCGTCGCGCCGCACAATTTCTCCGCGACGCCGAAGACTTCGATGAGTTCCTGTTGTAGCCATATCCCACTCGGCGTGCCGCGGAACAAATGAAAGTTTTCGGCGAAAGTCTGCCAGATTTTGCGATGGTCTGGTTCGATGGGGCCGCCGTCGCGGCGCGGAACGCCCAACACTTCCAGCGGAATGCCCTGGGAGTATAGCATACGGAAGACGTAATGATCGGGGATGATCAGCAGGTCGGCCGGCGTGCCAAAGCTGGCGTCCTCGGCCACAAACAGGCGCGGGTCTACGTGGCCGTGTGGACAAACGAGCGGCAGGTCGGCAACCGTCGCATACAACTCGCGGGCCACGGCCCGCTGCGCCGGATCGGGGTCGAAGAAACGGTCCGGGTGCAGAGTCCATTGTGTATCAGGCATATTTTCCCTCCGATGTGAACCTCAAAATGTGTATTCAGCTTTCAGAGTCGCGGATCCGCTCCTATGGAAAAAAACGGCTGAAGCTGAGGGGTACGTAGCGGTTGGGGAAGGGGGGCGCGCCCCCCTTCCCCAAACCCCTTCCCCCCTCAGGGGGACAGCATTCAGCATCCAGCAGCATCCAGCAGTCAGAAACCAG
>JAIOAX010000053.1 GCA_019873645.1 Chloroflexota bacterium
TTGCCGCCCTGGTTAACGCAAATCCTGACCTATTTGAAATTGCCGCCGGATTTGTACGAAAGTTTGACCAATAATTCACCTTAAACATTTTTATTTCACGCGAAACTAGAGAGGGTGTTAGCAATACCATCCCATTTCGGCAAAAAAGTCTCGGCAAAAATTGCAATCCGCATGTGCGCTTCCCCCTACCTTAAGCTACCTCCAACATAACACATTTTGATTAACGTCTGTTTAGCTCAATGTTAACGAATGGTTATGAATGACCCTCCTGAAAAAAGTCTAATTCACCGCAGAGACGCAAAGAACGCCGAGAGAAATTTAAGTTTATATCAATAAAATTAGTGATGAAACGCGAAAGACTTAATTTTATTGAATCCGATATAAAAATCTTTGCGCCCTCCGCGACTCGGCGGTGAGATTTTTAGTTTTCTCAGTAGACATCATGAGCTATGCGCTCCACCCAGGATGAAAATGTGCAGGTAGCTTATTCACCACAGAGCATACAGAGAGCACGGAGAATTTTTAGATTTTCTCTGTGTCCTCTGTGTTCTCTGTGTTCTCTGTGGTATTTTCGGAATAGACTCATGAATTCCAACCTGCCAAAACCTTAATCAAATGTTAAGC
Organism: Chloroflexota bacterium; assembly: GCA_019873645.1. Lineage (GTDB taxonomy): Bacteria > Chloroflexota > Anaerolineae > B4-G1 > SLSP01 > DSWT01. Next base: position 625 of record JAIOAX010000053.1, read on the forward strand.
GAACGCTAACCGGTAGTTAATGTTGATGTGGTAGAGTGAAACCGTTGATTTTCCGTATACAGGCCGCCGGTTTGAGGGATTTATGGTATAATTCCGGTATGTATATGGTATGAAAATGGTATATACGGTCGTTCAACATACCCTATACAAGGATCGAGGTCAATATGGTTGCATTGGATCGCCAAACTGTTCTTTGGGATGTGCCGTTCGCAGCGTCGCAAAAACGCGCGCCTGGCCTGCGCGAAGCCTTAGCCCATCGCCGGCTTGATGCAGTCTATCAGGCGGCGCCGGTGCTGCCGTTCGACGATAGCTCACGTTTGATCTTTTTCAGTGATTGTCATCGCGGCGACAATACCCGCGTAGATGCTTTCCGTGTCAATGAAGCGCTTTTCTTGCATGCTCTTGAGTATTACTACGCGAAAGGATTTACGTATATTGAGGTCGGCGATGGAGATGAGCTATGGAAAAACCGCCGTTTCGAGACCGTGCGGGCAGCCCATGCGCCAGTTTTTAACCTGTTCCACCGCTTTGACGAACAACAGCGCCTTCAGCTTTTGCTGGGCAATCACGACATCCATGGCAACCTGCGCCAACGGATGATCAAGGATGGTTTGCTCGTGCACGAAGGGGTGATCCTGCAACACAAACACAGGGGACAGCACATCTTCGTGACCCACGGACATCAAGCCGATGCCAAAAGTGACATGTTCTACCAGATCAGCCGCATGGCCGTGCGTAACGTCTGGCGACGCCTTCAATGGCTGCACCTGGCGCCGGTCGCCGGACGCAACGGCGAAGAACGTGCGCCGCGTCCCTATGAGCAATTCCTTACCAGTTGGGCGGCCAACCGGCAATGTATGTTGATTTGCGGACACACCCATCGCCCCACTGAAGCGAGATATGGGGAGGTACCCTACTTCAATACCGGACATTGCCTCACCCCGGGGATCCTGACCGGCCTGGAAATCCAAAATGGGGAAATCGGCCTGGTACGCTGGCGCGCCACTCCACACAGCGCCACGCCTTTCCAGCGCGAGACGATGAGCGTCCCGCGCCGGCTGAAATACTTCTGGGCTTCTGACTGATCCAGATAACCTGAAGGCCAAGCGTTTGCTACCACAGAGACCACCGAGATTTCCCCGGTGGCCTCTGTGGTCTATGTGACGCAGAATCAAGACTTTTCGACTGGTCAATACACCATTTTCAAGTAAACTAAGCTATCTCACCCCTCTTCACAAAATAAAATTACACAACATGGAGGCCGAGATGGCAAAAGTTGCATTGGTGTACAACCTTGTTCATCCAGAGTTACCGGGCAATTTACCTCCCGACGCGCTGGCGGAATTCAATTCCGAAGAAACGATTGCCGGTCTCCGAGCAGCCCCTCGAAGGCGCAGGACACAGCGTTATGCTGCTAGAAGCCGACGAGACTATCGCCTCAAAACTGAGAATTGTACGTTCTCAAACTCGATCCCATTGCCGGCATTGACGCAAGCTACTGGTTTGCGCGCTCGGCCGCAGCGGCAGGCGAGACATATCAGGAATTCGTCAATGAAATTTTGAATCACGCTCTTGCACGCACCAACCATCGTCCCGACAAGTGAACTTATTCAACAAAGTGCGCATTTGCGTTATAATTAAGGCTGTCAATGGATTGAACGGATTTTAACGGATTTTTAGCTTCGTTAAAGGAGAAATTTATGTCTCAGACGCCCATAACCGGTTGGCATTTTGTAGATGATACAGGCACTTTTGTCCTGGAAAACCCGCACCAGACCGGCTATTTGTATTTCCCGCTGGTGAACGAGGCCGGGATGATGTCGGTGGTCACGCCGCTGCTCCACGGCGACGCCAAAACCGGCCAGAACACCTTTGCGATGACGCCGGTTTCCGTCGAAGACTTGCACAACAGCCGCGCAGCGCGCAATTTCTGGATTTACATTCACGGCGTCGGCCCGTGGTCGGCGACGGGCAACAGCGCCCCACAGATAATGCAGGTGTTCACAGACAACACGGAAACGGTCAGGCTCGAAGCCGGCTTTCTCTGGCAGCGCGTCACCCGCGCGAACGCCACCTTGGGATTGCGCGCCGAAATGACCAGCCTGGTTCCCGCCTCTGCCGATACTGTAGAACTGTTGCAGGTCACGCTCACCAACACCGGCGCACAGCCACTCACCATCACGCCCACAGCGGCGCTTCCGCTCTATGGTCGCTCCGCCGATAACCTACGCGACCATCGGCACGTCACGTCGCTGCTGCACCGCATCCGCACCCATCCGCACGGCGTCCTGGTGCGCCCCACCCTCTCCTTCGACGAGCGCGGGCATCAACCCAACTATGTTACCTATGGCGTCCTCGGCGCCGAAGGTGATGGCACGCCGCCGCTGGCCTTCTTCCCGGTAGTCGAAGACTTCATCGGCGAAGGCGGCAATCTTGAATGGCCGCAGGCCATTGTCGCGCCGGAAAAAGCACAACCGGGCGTTCCGGCCGGCGTCGCCATAGACGGCTATGAAGCCATCGGTGCCTTGCGCTTCCGTGACGTGACGCTGGCGCCCGGCGACTCCATCACCTATGTCCTCATTACTGCGATTATGGACGGTGTCGAAAATCCAGACGCGCTGGTGAGTCGGTATGGCAGCGCCGCCGCGTTTGCGCGCTGGTTCGAACAGACATGCGCCTACTGGGAAACCAAACTGGCTTCCCTGCACTTCGAGACCGCCGATTCCACCTTTGACCGCTGGCTGAAATGGGTGACGGTGCAACCCATCCTGCGGCGGCTCTTCGGCAATTCATTTCTGCCATACCACGATTACGGGCGTGGGGGACGTGGCTGGCGCGACCTGTGGCAGGATTGCCTGGCGCTGCTGTTGATGGAACCCGCCGAGGTGCGCGAATTGTTGTTCAGCAGTTATGCCGGCGTGCGCAGCGACGGCAGCAACGCCACCATCATCGGCGCCAGGCCCGGCGAGTTCAAAGCCGACCGCAACAACATCCCCCGCGTGTGGATGGATCACGGCGCCTGGCCGTTGCTGACCACCCAACTCTACCTCGACGCGACCGGCGATCTGGATTTTCTGCTTCAGGAACAGGTTTACTTCAAGGATCAGTTCATCAACCGCGCCCAGGGCCTTGACCTGGACTGGCGGCCCGAAGACGGCACGCAACTCAAGACCGCATCCGGCGCCGTCTATCGCGGCACGATCCTCGAACATTTGCTCATCCAGCATCTCACCGCGTTCTTCAATGTGGGTGAACACAACATCATTCGCCTCGAAGGTGCGGATTGGAACGATGGGATGGATATGGCGCGACGGCGCGGTGAAAGCGTGGCTTTCACGGCCCTCTATGCGGGTAACCTGCGCACGTTAAGCGAGCTGGCGCTGGCGCTCCGCACGCCGGACGGCGACAAAGTTGAGCTGGCCGTCGAGCTGATCCTGCTGCTGGATACCCTCAGCGAGCCGGTAGATTATGCAGATGTGGCCGCCAAACAGACGCGCCTGGCGAGGTATTTCGCGGCGGTGCAGCCGGTAGTCTCCGGGGATAAAGTGCCAATAAGTCTACGCGCGCTCGCGGATGATCTCGCCGCCAAAGCCGAATGGCTGACGCAGCATTTGCGCCGGCAGGAGTGGATCGAGAACAAAGAGGGCTTCGGCTGGTTCAACGGCTACTACAACGAGGACGGGCAGCGTGTCGAAGGCGACCATCCCAACGGCGTGCGCATGACGCTCACCGGACAAACTTTCGCTCTGCTCGGCGGTGTGGCAACCGAGGAGCAAGCCCACACTATCGTTGCGGCGGCGGATCGCTACCTCTACGCCGCGAACATGGGCGGTTACCGGCTCAACACAGACTTCGGGGAAGTGTTGCTCAATCTGGGGCGTTGCTTTGGCTATGCCTATGGGCACAAGGAGAACGGGGCGATGTTCAGCCACATGGCCGTAATGTATGCCAACGCCCTTTACCGGCGCGGGTTAGTGCATGAAGGCTACAAGGTGCTCGATGACCTCTATCGCCACTGCCGCGACTTCCCGGTCAGCCGGATGTACCCCGGCATCCCCGAATATGTCAATCCCCGTGGACGGGGGATGTATCCGTACCTGACCGGTTCGGCAAGCTGGTATCTGCTCACATTGGTCAATGAGGTCTTCGGCGTCAAGGGGCGGCGCGGCGCGCTGTGGCTGGAGCCGCGGCTTGTCGCCGCGCAGTTTAACGCGGAGGGGAAAGCGGCCATTCACACCCAATTCGCCGGGCGGCAGCTCCACATCGTTTACCATAACCCAGAGCGACTGGAATATGGGCATTACACAATTGAAGCCGTCATGCTTGACAGTGAACCGGTGACCTTTGAGTCGCGTGGGCATGCCGCTGTGCTGCCGCGCGCGACGCTGCTGGCGCTGTCGGAAGGGGAACTGCACACCCTCGAGGTCCAGCTTTCAAAAATCGAATCCTAACCCGAAGGATTTTACCACCGCGATCACAGAGAACACGGAGAAATCTCAAAAATCTCCGTGTTCTCTAGTGAAACTTCGGGAATTCACGATAATCGCGCAAATCAATCAACTTGCCGGCTTTTGCCCAGGGGAAGCCGGCTTCGGAAGGTAACCTCCCCTGTTCAAAACAGCTCTCAAAAGCCTCCTGCAATCCCTCAACCCAGGTCAGACGATCCCCATCGGCATTGTCGCGGTAGCGAATGAGGCTCTCCGGGAACCCGGCGATCTCCCACATAGATTCTTGCGCGCCGTTGATACAGAGGACTTCAGGGATCGCACCTTCGATGCTGCACGCCGGGGGTTCGCCGGTGCGCACCGCTGCCACGGCCTGCCACAGCTTACCGATCTGATCGGCATACGGATTGCCGTAGTCCTTCACACTGCCATCATGGAAATGGGCCGGCATGGATTCACTGTAGGCAGTATACTCAACCACTGCATTTTCAAACTCGTAACGGAAAATTGGGCCGATGTTGTTGGGAACGGCGTGCGTGGTGTAGAAGAGGATTTCCACGCCGTCCGCCGTGTGACAGCGTATGGCGGCGGTGTCGTAGTTTTCAACCGGGTTGGCGCGGTAGAGTTCAGCCTGCACATCTACCGGCCAGGCACTCGTCTCGCGCGTGTCACCGAGGATATAGAAGCAATTATGCAGATAATGCGCCGTCGCATTGTGGGCCGGGCTGTCGAGAATCCATTCGCCATTGGGAGCCTTGAGTTTCGCCGCCCAGGTGTTGCGTCCGTAGTACGCCGAGCCGCGTGGCCAGAATACCTTCGTCCGCAAGCGCAAGGGACGCCCCAGGACGCCGGCCATCACATCGCGCTTGAGTGCCTGAATCGCCGCCGAGTATGACCACTGATAGCCAATGCCCACGAGCTTGCCCGAGGCACGCTGCGCTTCCGCCATCTTCCAGGCGTCCTGCACCGTCGCCGTGACGGGTTTCTCGCACAGGACGTGCGAGCCGTGCGCCAGCGCCTTCAAGGTAAACGGCAAATGCAGATGAATCGGCGGCGCGAGCACGACCAGATCGGCCCACGCTTCAGCATAGAAGCTATCCAGATCGGGGTAAATCGGGATGCCGGTCTCCTTGAAAGCCTCCAAATAGCGACAGCCGACCGGGTTCGGGTCAATACCAGCGACAAAACGGGCGTTGTGCGTCGCCGCAAGACTGAACAGCTCCGCCAGATACGAATTCCCGTAGCCCCCCAGGGCCACCATCGCCACCGTCACTTCTTTCATCCAGCAACCTCCCGTGAAAAACGTTGGAACGTTGGAACGTTCAAACGTTAGAACGTTCAAACTCAATCACACGCCCCTCGTCCGCCGATTGCCGCGCCAGCAAGCAGGCTGCGGTGACGGCGAAGACATCGTCTGCGGTAAGGAGCGCCGTGGTCTCGCCTTCGATGTGTTCTACAAAGTCCTGGAAGATTTGGCGGTCGCAGGCGACAGGCAGCACGACCTCGCCTTCCGTTGCGGCGTTGATGAGGTAGGCCTGCCCGCCGCGCACTTCAAGCGCGCCGTCGGTCCCCATCACGCGCACGCGGTCGTCGCCGTGGGTAGGGGCGGTCGCCGGGCGCAAATAGTCAAGGCTGGCGGAGGCGAAAATTTCACCGGTAAGGGTAAAATGGCACAACGCCGATACTTCCAGATCGCCGTTGCCCTGGTTATACTGCATCGAATGGGTGGCGTAGACCGAGGTAAACGCTGCACCGCTGTACCAGTAAATCCAGTCAAAAGCGTGAACGCCCACCCAGGGAATCGTGCCACCGTAGGTGGCCCGGTTGCGGTAGTAGGCATCGCGGCGGCCCAAGCGGTATGATTTCTGGGTGTTGATGAGCCGCACCGTCCCAATGGCGCCGTCGCGCACGGCGCGCCACGCCGTATAGAAGGCCGGATCGTAGCGCAAGTTCATAATCGTAGCCAGATGCCGGCCCGGAGATGCCGTGTATGCCGTCTTGACCTGCGCCAGTTGCTCAAACGTGAGCGCCACAGGTTTCTCACAGAAGACGTGACTGCCACGTCGCAGCGCCTCCGCCGTCATTTCGGCATGCAGCTCGAACGGTCCGCAGACAACGACAATATCCGGCCGAAGCCGGTCCAACATCTGCCGGTAGTCGGTGAAAACTTGCGGCGTGAAACCCAGCGCGTCGCAGCGTCTGAGCCAGGGCGTGACGTCGTCCTCCGGCGCGCCGGACGCAATCCCCACCACCTGTACATGGGGCAAATGCGGGAGTGCATCCCACACGTGTTTATCGTGTCCGCCACGGTTGCCGATCAGACAGAGCTTCATGAATCCTCCGGGACAATCTCGCCAGATAGCGGGGCGTAGAATTTTCGGGTCATGGTCCGACTCACGCAAACAGCGGCGCCATCTCCTGTTCGGCTACCAGCGCCGCCATTTCTGCGTCGGTCGGACGCTGCGTGAAGCGCGTCGCGGCGTCCAATACCTTCGGCAAGACATAGATATCGCCCACGCTGTTCAGGAAAAGCTCAGGACGGCCCAACACCCAATGCACGGCTTTATCCACGGCAGCCTGCTCCTCCAGGGGTTCGTACCAGGTCGCGCGGGTATGCGGGCGGTCGCCCCAGGGACGCCGGCACAGGGACTTGATGGTCTGCACCGCCACGTTCCGTTCCCGGCACATAGCGACCAGGGCCTCGAAATCTGCCGCATACTGAGGATTCTGCATCAGCGGGTAATTGTAGGGCAACAGGACGGCGTCAAAGTCAAAACGTTCCAGGCTGCGCATGTGCATCCTGGCGACGGTAAGACCGTGTCCGGTCACGCCGATAAAGCGCACCAGGCCTTGGGCGCGCGCCTCGATACAGGCTTCCAGCGCACCGCCCGGCCCCATCGCCACTTCCCATTCCTCAGGGTCCACCAGGACATGCAGTTGCCACAGGTCAACCGAGTCCACGCGCAACCGCTCCAATGAGCGCCGCAATTCGTCCCATGCCTCCTGATAAGTGCGTTTGCCGGTCTTCGTCGCCAGGAAAAAGTCTTTGCGGTGCTGCGCCATCCAGGGACCGATTCGCAGTTCTGCATCCCCATACGACGCCGCCGTATCAATGTGATTGATGCCATACTGCAACAGTAAATCCAGTGTGCGGTCGGCTTCCGCCTGCGTCACACCACCGAGCGCCGCCGCCCCGAACAAAACCCGGCTACTCTCATGGCCGGTCCGTCCAAAAAGTGCTTTTGCAATCATCGTTAACCTCCTCTGAACTCGTTACTGGTTGCTGGTTGCTGGTTGCTGGTTGCTGGTTACTTTACCGCGCGAAAGCAGTAAAGGGATTGAGACATGTCAATTGGTGGATGGTGGCCGCGTCCACACCATGCGCGCGTAGTTTGGGCAGAAAGTGTTCGCTGATATAGGTGAAAGGACGCGGCGAGCCGCCGCCGGGCTGCGCCGGGTCGTACCAACCGCGGTCGTGGCTGAGGAGCAGACGGTGCGCAAAGCCGGCGTCCAGCAGACGTAAAATACGTTCGATGTAGACGGCATCTTCGGCGGGATTGCCGATGCCGTCATATTCCAGCCACACACCACGCCGGGCCATTTCGAGATGCAAATTGAAGTCCGGCTCGGCCTGCGTGTGAATCCAGATGAAGCGTTCCGGCGTATAACCGGCGGCCTCGAGGATGGCAAGCTGATCGCGCACCACCCACCCACGGATGGTGTGACTGCCGATCACCGCCGACGTTGCCGCACCGGCCCGCGCTGCGGCGCGCAGCACTTTCGCCTCGCAAGCGGTGATGCCGTCATCCCCCGCGCTGAGCTTGATCCATCCGGCCTGTACGCCGCTGTCTTCAATTGCTCCCTGCAACTCCGCAAGCATCCAATCGCACAACGCAGCCTCATCAGCAGCATGAACCCATGCCGGAATCCACGGCTCGCGGTAGACGCCGGTAGGCGCGACTATCGGGAAGTTCGTGGCTTGGGAAACGGCAGCCACAAAATCGGCGCGCCGGCCCACCCCAACAGGGCTGCACTCGACCAGGGCTGTGACGCCCACCGCACGTGCTTTTTCGATCTCCGGCCCCATCAGCGCTACCACGTCGGCAGCTTCTACGGCCACAGCAGTAACTTGTTCAGGCGGGCGCACATCTACGAAGATATGCTCGTGGGGCAAAATCATGCCGATTTCATCGGCGCATTGCGGACCGAGGGTCGTGATCAAATGGCTCATGATGATGTCGTCTCCTGGGTTGCAGGTTTCCGCACGGCGCGGAGAACTGCGGTAAACACCAACAGGTCCAATATCAGGCTCACCAAAATCACAAACATCGTCACCCGCGGACTGACGGCCTCGAACCATTGGCCGATCAGCCAGGGGATGACCATGCCGCCGGTGCTCGCGCCGACGAAGAACCAGGCCGTGGTTTTGCCGGTCGTCGTCATGTGGCGGCCGGCGAAGGAGATCATCGTCGGGAAAATGGAGGCCATCGCAAAGCCCGCGCCGAATGTGCCGATCCACAAGGCTGCCGGCGCGCCGGGCCAGGCAATAACCACAAGCACGCTGAGCACGCATGCGATCAAATCGCCGAGCAGCAAAATGCGCGGCCGCAGACGGGCGGCCAGGGGAATCGAAAGCAGCCGCCCCAGCGTCAATGCGCCCCAGAACACCGACGTCAGATAGGCGGCTGTGGCCGGGTCGCCCAGGCCGGTCGCTTTAGCGTAAGTCGCAATCCAGCCGCCGAAGCTCCCCTCCGATCCCACGTAAAGGAAAAAGAAAACGGCAATCAACGCAATCAATAAAGCCGGGCTTCTCCGTGATGGCGTCAGCGTATTCTCTGAAGCGGCGTGCGTTTCTACAATCGCCGTTGGGCTGGGTAAACGCCACAGTGCCACAGCGACGGGCGCGATCAACAAAGCCAGCGCCCAATACGCCCAGGTGACACCGCCGCTGATCCGCAAAACCTGGGCGATGATCACCGGCGACACAAACGCCCCTACCCCAAAGAAAAAGTGCAGCGCGTTCATATACGGGCCGACCTTCTCCCGATGCAGCCACACCAACAGCGTGTTGCCGCCCACATCCACCGCCCCTTCAAACATCCCCAGCAACAACAACACCACCGTCAAAAGCCACAGGACAGGGATAAGTGGAACGAGGGCCATCCCCAGCGCCAACAGCAATAACACCGTCCCCATGATGGGGTTGCCCGCCCGACGATCATAGAGCCGTCCGCCGAGGAAAGAACCGATGAGATAGCCAAAGGCCCGCGTCGTAAAGACATAGCTAATCTGGCTGAGCACCGAATTGGTGTTCTTCGCCAGATCGGTGAGCGTCGGCCCAAGCGAGGCCGTCGTCAGCCCCAGGGCGACGAAAGCCGCGCAGTAGCCGACCGTCGTGTACAAGCGTTCGCGATTTTCAAGGATCTGAGTTGTTGACATAGGACTCCTGGTGAAGAGAAATGAGTAACGAGAAATGAGTCATCAGTAACTGGCAATCGAAATGGTTATACCATGAGAGATCTTGCCCCTTGCCCCCTGCCCCTTGCTTCTAGGTGATGAGCGCTTTGGGCAAAAAGTCGGCGCGGTTCATGTAGACGATGCGGGTGCGCTCTGGGGCAAAGTCAATGCGGGTGATGCCCACATTGTTCAGCACAAACCAGCGGCGGCGGTCAAAAGGGATGTCCAGAAGTGCGGCCATCAGATAGTTGTAAAAGCCGCCATGCGTCACCAAAGCCACGCGGTCTTCGGTATTGCCGTGCTGCGCCAGCAGCCAGGCTGTGAGTCGCTGCGCGCGCGGCAAGCACTCGCTGTCTTCTTCAAAGGGCCGATTCCACCAACCATGCTCATCTACTGAGTCGGGAAGGCGCAATTGAGGATAATGCGCCGTAAAGTAACTGCGGGTGCGGCCCGGCAAACCGATGGGGACGCCGGTCACAGGATCCGGCTGATAAATGCCGCCGGTCTCATGCGCATCGCGCAGGCCCACCAACGGCAGGCCAAGCGCCCCGGCAATCGCCGCGCCGGTTGCCACTGCACGCACCATCAAACTGCAATAAACGTGGGTGATCCCAAAGCCGGCCACATTCTGGGGATTACGATCCCGTTCGTCGAATGTGGGATCGGCCTGTTGCAAAAATCCGGCCACCAGCGCGGCCTGCTGTCGCCCCAGGGAGGTCAGTTCGGGGTCTTCGTGACGGCCAACGTTGGACCCTGTGCGTTCCCACAAATGATTGTTCGCCGATTGTCCATGGCGGATAAGGTAAAGCTGCATGCGTTTTCCTCATGTTCCGAAAATGCCACAGAGAACACAGAGAAAGCTTAAAAAATTATCTACGGACACTTGCGCGGGATTGTGATCCCGCGCTCTACGGTGACGGCGGATTGTGATCCGCCGCCAGTGTTGAAAATGGCAGCTTTTCATGCTCCGTGGAGAGCGTAGCTCATAGTGTCTGCCACCGTAATCCTGACCAAACTTTAACGCAATTTAGCAAATACGCAAACTAGTGCACGGCGGTGCCAATAACTCCCCGGTTAAATGGCTCTCCCATTGCTCAAAGGGGAACGCCAGTTCCCCGCGCGGTCTTCGACGCCCCCGTGATGTCTGGCCGCGCAGCATCCGCGTCCGGCATAACACCCCAAAACCGCGGATCTGGCGATCCGCTCCAAGCACCGCTAACCAGGGCAGGATTTCTGCCACGATGTACTAGGGAGCTTCATACAATTGCACCCGCCCCCCGTAGAAATCGCGTTGCCGGGTCAGTTTCATCTTCGAGGCCAGTGCTTGCGGGATCAACCTCTGCGGATCCGTATACCAGTCATGGCTGTAAACCAACCAGACTCGCTTCCGTCCGTCTATCAAAGAAAGCAACCTGGGGATATCACGCTCCGTCATCTTCGGTTCGACGACGCCGCTGTCGAACAGGTCTACAGGCACCCCGCGCTTCTCTACCCGGATGGCATACTGGTTTTCGTAAGCTTGAAAATAATAGTCGAACGGGATTTGCACCCAGGTAGCGTTGAACAGGACCAGGTCACCGGCTTGCGCGAAGTTGGCGACATAACCGGCCGCCGTGCGCCAGTCTTCTTTCTGCATGAACCTGAAATAATCGGCGGCCGCGAACAGGTTGTTGACGCCCAAGACTCCCACCGCCAGCAACACCAGAAAGCGAAATTTTAACTGCGCGACACCGGCAGCCAGTATCAGAAACAGGGGGATCGTTATCCAGATCAAGGTGCGGTCATAAAAGATAGGGCGGACAATGCTGACGATCAATTCACCCAGGAAAGGGACGGCAAACAAGGTCACCAGGAATAAAAATCGCGGCATCTTTTTGCGGTAATGCCACACCCCCAGACCGAGCGCCGCTGCGTACAAGAGCCAGATCATCTGCCCCTGGCCGGTTTGCCCCGGCGCCGGCGTAGGCGCATTCAAAAAGGATTTCAACGCGCGGACCACAGCGTCCCAGTCCGGTTTGGGAATCCAGAACTCTTGATAGACGCCTCTGGCCTGCCGGATAAAAGCAATGCTCCAGGGGCTCCAAAGCAGGAGAATGACGAACTGCGCCTTCACCCAGTTCCCCAAAGAGGGCGTCTGCAAGGCCGGTAAAGGCCCTGCTTTCTTGATCCTTTGAAAAAGCAACAGTCCGAGAACGAAGATGTTGGTAGCCAGCGGGAAAAGGACCGCCGTATTGTGGGTGAGCATAGTCGCCGCCGAGAACACCATAAAGACCACCCAAGCCAGGTCGGTCTCGATGGCTTGAATGGGTAAGCGGCAGCGGGCACGCCAGAATTCCCGCAACTGGCTACCGATAGGTCTGACGGCGCGCGCATCCGTAAGCAAGCTAACCAGGGCGTAAATCGCTACGGCGGCATTGAACGTCAGCAGCGTATACATGCGCGTCTCCTGCGCATAACGAATGTGGAAAGGCGAAAGCGCGAGGAGCACTGCCGCCGCCAACCCCACCACCACGCCGGATAGACGTTTGCCGATCAGGTAAATGACCGGAATCGTAGCGATGCCGAAGATGACCGAAAGCCAACGCACGGCATAAGGCGTATCGCCATTGAGGGTGATCCAGCCATGGAGCAGAAGATAATACAGGGGCGGATGCTGGTCAATCCTGGCAACCCACCATAAGATCTCGCCGACATTGTGGTTAGCCAGCCAGACGCTGAATGTTTCGTCCAGCCACATGCCTTGACGGTCGAGCAACAGCACTCGCAGCCCACCGCCGATCAGCGTGATTAACAAGACTAACCAGGGCGCCAGCTCTTCAAGATTGATTTCTTCATCCATCATGAATCGAGTAGGCTTTGATCAACGGGTAAAGCTCTGGGGCCACGCAATTCACGTCATAAAAACTCACAAAAGTCGGTGCGTGTATCGCCAGACGTTCCAGCCAGGGTTGGAACTCGGCAGGCGTTTGGCGGCGGAACTCCGGATATTCGTGGAACGGGCCCAGAATCGGATAGATAGGCGGTTTGTAGCTCAAGGCGCTATAAAAACGCTCGTAATGCGCGTAAGCCCACGTATCAATGACCCGCTGCGCCTGTTCGGCGGGCGGAACGGTGCTGTTGCTGCGATAGAAACTTGCATACGCCATCGGCATGATACCTCCGCGACACAGATCGTTAAGCGCGGCATAGGGCAGATCGGTGTGGCTTTCGATGTTGGGGAATGAGCAGTTATACACAACATAGGGGTTCACGCCGAGCGTCAGGGCATGCGCGACCAACTGTTGCGCGGCGTCGTGCATCCCCGCGCAGGGCGTCTCAACGTTCAAGATCACTCCTGCGTAGCCGTCGTCGAGAGCGCGCATGATGAACTCCGCTTCGGCTTCGGGATAGAGCAAGCGCATAAAAATCCAGCCGATGGGCGTCAATCCCGCTGCCGAAATCATTTGACGCGACGGCAATGCACGCTGATAGTAAAGCGGCCGGCGCACACCATCATCATCCATAGGCGTATCGGCGATCTTGGGCAGAATATGCGTCAGTCCCATCTCCGGCGCCGCCCGCAACGCCTGTTCCGTCTGTTCCAGTGTGACCGTCCAGATGCCTTTTCCCACAAGCGGACCTTGCATAGCGCACCTCCTGAAATTGGAAATTGAAGATTTGTAGCCGTTTGTACCGCGAACGCCTATCCCAGGACAACCTGCCAACGCCCCAACGTTCTAACGTTCCAACTCCGATTGTCGCCGATTCCAGGGGAAGTCAAGCCCATGAGTGACCTCGCCGACGGGAAAACCGGATTTTGCGGTATACTTAAGCGCTATGAGCATGGGACTTCCGACCGTACATGACGTCTGGCGATTGGCGCTGCCTCCAGGCACACAACTCGTCAACACCGGTGGTGATATGAGCCGGCCGGTGTCATGGGCACGTCGCATGTCATCACAGGCCCCGGCCTTCACCAACCTCGAAGAGAGCGAGATCGCGCTACTCGCCGTCGCTGCCATTCCCCAGCTCGATGAACGTCTGACGCTCGCCAAAGTCATGACCTCGCTGGCGGCGCGGAACATCGCGGCTGTGGTAGTTGTGGGTGATGTCTCCCCGCAAGCCCAAAAGGTCGCCGACAAACATCGCCTCTGCATCCTGGCTTTGCCCGATACAGCGGACTTGCGCGACGTGGAACGCGACATCATCCGGCTCATCGTCGAACGTGAGGCCCAACTCGAGCGGCGTGGACGGCAGATTTATCGCCAACTGGCCCAAATCTCCATTGAAAATTGTGGCCTGGCGGCTATCGTTGAGGCCTTGCGCGATCTTGTCGCGAAATCGGTCGTCCTGCATAACGAGCATCTCGTCATTCAAGCTCAGGCACTCGATAGACACTGCCCCTTCTCAGCCGAGGAGTTAAGTGCCCACCTGGCAACCAAAACATTGCTCGAACAACGCTTAGGCGCACAGCCTCTCGACAGCAAGGCTCCGCCCTGGACCTATCTCGATCTGGATGCACCAGGGTGGGCGCGCTACGTGTCGGCCATCGTCATCGAAGGTCAACTGAGTGGGTACCTTTCCATTGTAGGATTACAAGATAGCTTCGATGATCTGGATCGCCTGGCCGCGGAACGTGGTGCATTGGTCTGCGCCGTGGAGTTAGCCAAACAGCGCGCTGTGACCGCCGCAGAGAACCGATTCAAGGGCGACTTTCTGGCCGCGTTGCTGACCGCCAGCGCCAGTGAAGAGGCTGCACTCAGTCGGCGCGCGGCCGAGATGCGCTATGCTCTCAATCGCCAGCACGCTGTCATCCTCGTGAACCTGCCCCAGGGTAGCCCGCGCACCTGGGCCATAGTTACCGATGAACTGCGCGCCTGTCTGACAAATACACCAATCCAAACATTATGCTGCACCTACGAGGGAAAACTGACGATCCTGTGCGCCGCCGACGATGCTACCCCGTTGAAAAATCTCGCCCACTATGCCAGGACCGTACAGGAACGTGTCGCACTTCTCGCGCCTGAAAGTCGCGTAGTGATGGGAGTCGGGCGGCCAGGCGCAGATCTGCTAGGGCTGCGCCGCTCCTTCACCCAGGCGCGCGAGGCGCTGGAGCTGGCGCAAACGCTGTTTGACGGCAACCGGGTCTGTACCTTTGGAGATCTGGGACTCTATCATGTGCTGAACCACCTCCGGGATTGTGATCAATTACTCGATTTCTATAATCAGACCCTGGGCGCATTGGTCGCCTACGATCAGGAGCACGATGCCCAACTGCTCCCAACCCTCGAAGCGTTCTTCGCGCACCTCGGCAATATCAGCCAGACGGCGGAGGCGCTGCACCTGCACCGCAATTCGTTGCTTTACCGCCTAGAGCGCATCGCCGAAATCGGCGATGTGGATTTGGATAATGCAGACGACCGCTTCGCGTTACAACTGGCGCTCAAAGTACGCTCCTTTGTGACCACACGCCCTACATGAGACGGCGTTTCTGGTCAATGTGCCTCATTCAGCCCCCCACAATTTCGTACAAATTGCCCGTAGACAGAGCCAGGCCATCTTTTGTATACTGACATCCGTAGTTGAACAACATCCTTAGTCAGTTTAATCACAAGAGAGGAGGTCTGGCATGTCAAGCACAACCGCACAAGATGTCTTACGTTTGGTCCGCGAGCACATGGTGAAGTTTATCCATTTGCAGTTTACCGACATCATGGGTATCGTGAAAGGAATTACCATTCCCGTCCACGAACTCGAAGTCGCATTGGATAAAGGCGTATGGTTCGACGGATCGTCGGTGCAGGGATTTGCACGCATCGCCGAGAGCGATATGTATCTGATGCCCGATCCCAGCACGTTCCACATCATTCCGTGGGAGGCCAAAGAGGGCGCCGGTACTGCACGCATGATCTGCGATGTCTACACGCCGACGGGGAAGCCCTTCCCCGGCGACCCGCGCGGCGTTCTGAAACGCGCCGTCAAGAAGGCCGAAGAGATGGGGTTCGGCTTCAACACTGGCCCGGAACTGGAATTTTTCCTCTTCCATTACGACGCGGCGGGGCAACCGACTCCCACACCCCAGGATCAAGGTGGTTATTTCGACTATTCAACCGATCTGGCCGTGAATGTACGCAAGGATATGGTCGCGGCGCTGGAGGCCGTGGGCATCAAGCCCGAAGCCAGTCATCACGAGGTCGCCATAGGGCAGCACGAGATTGACTTCAAATATGCCGACGCGCTCACCACAGCCGACAATGCCATCACTTTCAAATACGTACTCAAGGCCGTGGCGCGCTTCCACAATCTGTATGCCTCTTTTATGCCCAAACCCGTGTTCGGCATCAACGGTTCGGGCATGCACACCCACCAGAGTCTGGTTGATCTCAAGACCGGCAAAAATGTCTTCGCCGATCCCAACGATGAATTCGGCCTGACACCCATCGCCAAGCAATTCATTGCCGGGCAGTTAGCGCACGCGCGCGGATTCTGCGCCATCGTCGCGCCGCTGGTCAACTCGTACAAGCGGCTCGTGCCCGGCTACGAAGCACCGGTCTATATCAGTTGGGCGCGCATCAACCGCTCGGCGCTCATCCGCGTGCCACGAGTCAACCAGCTTGAGGCAACCCGTCTGGAACTGCGCTGTCCCGATCCAAGCTGTAACCCATATCTGGCTTTCGCCGTGATGCTGATGGCCGGGCTAGACGGCATCGAAAAGGGCATGACACCGCCCGAGGCGCTGGAAGAGAACCTCTATGAATTGGATGAAGATCGCCGCATCCAACGCCAGGTCAAGACACTGCCCGGCTCGCTGCGCGAGGCTCTCGACTGCCTGGCCGAGGACAAAGTCATCCAGGATGCACTCGGCCCGCATGTCTACGAGCGGTTTGTCAGCGCCAAACGCCAGGAATGGGACGACTACCGCATTCGCGTCACCGAATGGGAAGTTGATCGTTACCTGCCGATATACTAACACCAGACTACCAAGCTATTCTCAGGAGGAGAGGACACCATGGCTACCGCAATGAAAAACATCGAATGGATTGATATTGGCGTCGAGGGATTGATGGACTTTATCCCCGGCTTGCCGAAAGGCGACGCGATCCTGGTCCGGGGGGAACCGGGAACGGGGAAGACCATCCTGTGCCTGCAATTCTTGTACAAAGGCGCCGAAAACGGCGAGAAATGCATCTATGTCACGACCGAAGAAACGCCCGAGACGATCATGCGCACCGGCACGGAACTGTGGAATGACTTTCCCGGCCTGATCGCCAGTGGGCAGATTCAAGTGGTCAACCTGTCCATCACGGCCAGCTATGCCAGCGACTATTCACTGGTTGACAAAACCGAGGTGATTGATATCGTGATGGAGGGGCTGAAGGCTCAACCCGGTGCCTCCAGAATCGTGATTGACTCGCTGTCTTCGTTGGGCCGTCGGTTGGCAGACGAAACGGAATTCCGTGAGGTCTTCATGCGCCTGTTGTTGGAGACCAAGAAGATGGGAGCAACGACGATCCTCACGGCAGAGGGCATTCCGATGGCGCCGGACATTACCGAATACCTGGCCGATCACCTGATCTACCTCGACTACCATAAGCACGACGTCATCTGGACCCGCATTTTCCTGCTGCGAAAGTCCCGTAGTGTGCCGCTCAAACCGCAGATCCTCAAGCTGAATATCGAGCGCGATGGCCTATCGGTTGAAGAGATTCCCATTGCGTTGAAACCGGTCTGGTTCGCCAGCAAGCTCTGATGCCGGTAGTCCCGTTATCCACCTTATGCCCACCACACACGCGGACACATCATGCCATGTCGTAGTTCGAATACAGAAGGAGGATTCTCATGGACGAGCAACTTGATCTGTTTGCCGGTTTTCAACAAGCCTTTCTGGTTGGCTGGGCGCCGGTCGCGATCTTCATCATGGCGACGGCCGGGTTTGCCCTGCTTTACGCGGGGATGGTGCGTAAAAAGAATGTCAGCCACACCATCCTTGTCATCAACGTCGGCTGGACGCTGGCTTTTGTGATGTACTTTCTCATCGGGTTTCCATTGGCCTATTACACCGATGCACCGGTCATCGGATTGCCCAAGTTCCTGCCGACCATCGCCAATCCACTGCCGCCGGCACTGGCCGGAACCGGCGCTTATGGCATTTCGGCCAGTCCTTCCGGTTTTGGCGATTTAGCCCTGTGGTTCAAGATGTCCATGTTCGCCATTACCGCCGTAGCCATTGTCCCCGGCGCGCTGGCCGAACGCGATAATTTCTGGGGATGGGTCATCGCCGCCGGCGTGATTTCGGGGTTCATCTACCCGATTGTCGAACACTGGGTTTGGGGCGGCGGGTGGCTGAGCAGACTGGGCTTCATTGACTACGCCGGCTCGACCGTGGTGCACTTGCTCGGCGGGACATTGGCGTTGACCGGAGCGATCATCATCGGCCCGCGGATCGGTAAATTCGTAGGGAAGAACAACCTGGCACGCTCATTCTTCGGGCACAGCATTCCCCTGTCGGTCATCGGCGCGTGGTTGCTGGTTTTCGGGTGGTTCGGCTTCAACATCGGTTCCAGCACCGCCACCGACCCGCAGACGATCAACATCGAACTGTCGTGGGTTTCCGTGACGACGGCCATGGCAATGGCGGGCGGCCTCTTCGGCGCAGCGCTCACCTCGCGCGGGCACGTCCTCACCAGCATGGTCGGCCTGCTCGCCGGAGCCGTGGCCATTTGTTCAGGTGCGGCCGTGATGGGGCCGATCTGCGCCTTCATCACCGGTCTGGTCGCTGGCATACTCACCACTTTCACCGTTGGTCTGCTGGAAAACGTGTTGAAGATTGACGACGCGCTGGCCTGTTTTCCGGTTCACGGCGCTTGCGGCATCTGGGGTGCGCTGGCGACCGGACTTTTCGGAGCGAAAGTCTTGGGTGGGCATCCCATC
Source organism: Chloroflexota bacterium (assembly GCA_019873645.1). Classification (GTDB taxonomy): domain Bacteria; phylum Chloroflexota; class Anaerolineae; order B4-G1; family SLSP01; genus DSWT01. The sequence goes on from JAIOAX010000053.1 coordinate 19,437, forward strand.
TACGGCTTCGAGACCGGCGACTGGCTATCGCAGATCGGGGTGCAGGTCCTCGGCGCCTTCAGCATTATGCTCTTCACCGCCGCTGTAGGCTTTGCGCTGTTTTTCATCCTCAACAAGCTCAAGCTGCTACGTGTGCTCAAAGATGCAGAACTGTACGGCATTGACATCGCCATGCACAAGACGTATGCCTACCCTGAGGATATGATCGAGAACCAGTTCCAATAAGTAACCTGCCTGCCTGAGAGAATAAGCCACGCCGCTCACAAAAGCGAGAACATAAAGTCAGGCCCGCCGAGATTATCCCTCGGCGGGCCGTTCAGCGAAGTCAAACTCCTTCCCCATTCGCCCAACGATACAGTAGCGCATCCACGTCGGTGAGTGAGATCGGTTTCTCATCGGCCAGCGCTTTGATGTGCTCGGTGACGATCTTGATCTGCGTATCGTCCAGCGTCAGGCCGAGTTGTTCAGCACGGTTTTTGATGGCATTCCAACCGGTGAGGCGATGCGCGATGCTCACATAGCGGGTCAAACCGAATGCCTGGGGATTGATGATCTCATAGGTTTCCGGGTTGTTGAGAATGGCCTTCGCATGGATACCGGCCTTATGGGTGAAGGCCGTGATGCCGGTGATGTAGTTGTTGAACGGGACATCCACGCCGACCATCTGCGCGACAGTCGTATCAATGGTGCGCAATAGCGGCAGATCGTATTTCGCCACCAACGCGGGATCGGTGGCATACAGGCGCGCAATCAGCCCGCCGAGCGGCGTGATGCCATTGCGTTCGCCGATGCCAAGTACCGTCGTATCCACGTGCGTCGCGCCGGCGTCAAGCGCCTCGTAAGCATTGGCGATGGCGCAACCGGAATCGTTGTGCCCGTGGAACTCAATATCGCAGGCCACCCGTCCGCGCAACTCGCGCACCAGATCGTACACCTGGCGCGGTGTCGCCACCCCGACCGTGTCGGCAATCCCCACGCGATGAACGCCAATGCGATCCACCGCCTCATAGATGCGGAACAGGTCGCGCGGGTCGCTGCGGAACGAATCTTCGGTGCTGAAGCGCACCTGTACCCCCTGCGAACGCACGAACGATATCACTTCCAAAGCCAGGTCAATGATCTCATCAATGCTTTTCCCGTGGCTGAACTGGCGCAACAATGACGATGTACCGATAACGATATCCACGCCGTCCACGCCGGTATCAATCGCCTTTTGGGCGTCTTCGATGCGGCAACGGATGTGCGTCAGAATGTGACAGTGCAGGCCCAACCCGGCAATCGTTTTAGCATCTTCGTAGCTCTGTGGCGACGCCAGCGGCGAGGTCAGCTCCAAACATTCCACGCCAAAGGCATCCAGCAGCCGCGCAATCTCGATCTTTTGTGCCGTCGTAAAACTCGCCCCGACAAATTGTTCCCCCTCACGTAACGTAGATTCGATGATCGCAAACTGTTGCAGTGTCATGTGTACTCCTCCTCCCTTTAGTTTGATAGTCTTTAGTCTGGTAGTCTTTACAGTAGTTACGCGGTTCGTTTCTTTGGACAGGATTTACAGGATTGGCAGGATGAAATAGCTCCTACAAAGCCTTCTTTAATCCTGAAAATCCTGTTAATCCCTGTCAGAAAGTATTGCTCGGGCCGGCCTCCTGACCGCGCCCGCCCAAGCTCAAAACGGATCGCCATCCCCAGGCTCGAAGCGGATCGCCATCCCCAGGCTCGAAGCGGATCGCCATCCCCAGGCTCGAAGCGGATCGCCATCCCCAGGCTCGAAGCGGATCGCCATCCCCAGGCTCGAAGCGGATCGCCATCCCCAGGCTCGAAGCGGATCGCCATCCCCAGGCTCGAAGCGGATCGCCATCCCCAGGCTCGAAGCGGATCGCCATCCCCAGGCTCGAAGCGGATCGCCAT
>JAIOAX010000054.1 GCA_019873645.1 Chloroflexota bacterium
GATCTCAGTGTTTTCCGCATCGGGTTGGATAGTATTGACCGGCATCTGACGAATGCCGAATCTTTCAAGATTATCTGGCTACCCTACTTTGAAAAACTGTCCGGTGGCTAGATCAGCAATCAGCGATCAGCAATCAGCAGTCAGCAATCAGCAGTCAGCAATCAGCAGTCAGCGATCAGCAATCAGCGATCAGCAATCAGCAGTCAGCAATCAGCAGTCAGCAATCAGCGATCAGCTGCAAGCTGACTGCTGATGGCTGAAAACTGATCGCTAAAAGCTGACGGCTAATTCCGGTGTTTATGAATGAACCAGGCGACGACAATAAGGATGACGGCGACGGCGACCAGCGCCGCCGCGACGGTTTCGGCCTTTCCCATGACCGTCCCCACGACCGGCGCACCTGTGGACGGCAGTAACAACGCCGCAACGACGGCCAGCGCCGCGAGCGCCGCGACTGCGGCCCACGCGCGTTGATAAACAGGCATCCGCAGCAGTCCACGCACGCGCTGCCTCAGGGTCAACGGACGCCGCTCCCACGCCGCCGCGACGCGCTTCCGCACCTGCCGGCGCAGATTCTCCGGCGGCGGCTGCGGCGCCAACGTCCGCGCCAGCAACGCTTCCACCTGCGCTTCATCGTAAGTATGCATCGTCGGGTTAGTGTTCATCTTTTTATGAGTAACAAGTAATCAGTAATGAGTAATCGGTAATGAGTAACGAGTAATGGGTTCGGATATAGGATGAGTTCTCAGGAATCGCCCGGGCCGGTCTCTGACCGCGCCTGCCCAACACCCTGGCCTGTGGTGGCACGGTCAGAGACCGGTCACAGCCATACAAGAGCTTCCAACTTCCAGCAACCAGCTTCCAGCAATCAGCAGGCTCACCCCCTCTCCCGCTCTCCCAACGCTTCGGCGATGGCGGCGAGGGCGCGGCGGTAGCGGGATTTGGTCGCTTCCAGCGAGAGGCCAAGGGTATCGGCGATGTCCTGGAAGGGCAGGTCTTCGGCAAAGCGCAACAGGAGCACCTCCTGGTAATGCGCGGGCAACTGCTGCAACGCCATCCGCACCAGCGCCTGTTCCTGCCAGGTGCTGCGCTCGGCCATGTCATTGATCTCCGGGTCCAGTTCCACCGTCTCTGGGCGACGACCGCGCGCGCGGTAGAAATCCACAACCTTGTGTCGCGCGATGGCGGAAATCCAGGTACGAAAGGCTGCCGTCGCGCGGTAGCGCCGGATGGCCCCCACCGCTGCGATGAAAACCTCCTGCGTCACGTCGTCCACCGCATCAGGCGGCAGCAGCGCGCGCAGGCGGTTGTAGACGACGGGCAGGTAGCGGTCGCAAAGCCTATCGAAAGCCAGGCGATCCCCGTCCCGCGCCAGGTACGCCAGTTCTTCATCGGGCAGGGTGTTGAAATTGGATGTCATCTTTATAGTCGTCAGAAAGGTCAGGAAAGGGTTGTGGGTTGCAAGTTAGGAGTTAAGAGTTGCGTGCATGCATACTTTTCGAAAAAATCTGTGTAATCTGTGGTCATCATCCTGGCTAAAGCAATAAACTACGCCACTACTATATGATAATAATCTGGAAATGCAAATTTTTCGAACACACGTACACATCGGCTTTCAGCCGGTAAAAGGCAGAGGAGCAGTACATCGTGGCAGAAATCCTACCCTGGTTAGCGATGCTTGAAGCGGATCGTCAGATCCGCGGTTTTGGGGTGTTATGCCGGACGCTGATGCTGCACGGCAGACATAACAGGGGCGTCAAAGATCGCGCGGGGAACTGGCGTTCCCCTTTGAACAATGGGAGAGCCATTTAACCGGGAAGTCATGTGTGCCGCTATGCACTGAAATGGTTCACAATCGGTTGGCGCTCTGCTTATTGGCAGCCCGACAATCAATCGTCAGGTACAAAGAGCAAATCTACCCTTCCGAAACGCCTCTATTGGATCGAGGACGCCGGCGGAACCGGCTGAAGCCGGATCACTCACGCGCCTCCCTTACTTCCTACTTCTCACTTCCTACTCCCTCCTCCCTCCTTCCTCCTCTTTACTCCCTCCCCGGCACCTCCAGCACCAGATCATACGGCTTGCGACACCAGTAAGCGCGCGTCTCCGGCTGCCAGACAGCGACCGTTTCGCCGTTGTGGAGGTACTTCACCACCGGCCCCTGCGCGGTTGCCAGGGTGACGCACGCCACCGCCGGGCGCCACAGGCGTCGAACAAGGCAACGAATGAGGCCACTGGCGCGCAGCCAACGATAGGGCAGGCGACCCAATGCTAAGATACGGTGGCGCAGGCGCACGTAGCGCGCCCACACACGGCCGGCACATCCATTCAATACAGGGTAAGACCTGTTGCCCCGCTGCACCCGCGACACGCGGCCAAGTACCTGAGAGGGATAGACGACAGCGCTATCCGGCAAAGCACATGCATCCCCTTGCGTGAGCACGCCATCAGCGGTTTGTTCCACAACACGATGAACAATAACGGTCCGCTCACCCTTGTCAATGCCTGAGCTGTAGAAGACAACCACATCTCCTTGACGCAATTGTGATAAAACGGTAGGCGTTACAAGAAGAAGGTCGCCAAAACGAAAGGTGCCGGCCATACTGAGGCCTTGGTAAAGAAAAATTGTATACAAATCGTTTTTGCGCTCTTCAATTGTCTCATCGTTCATAAGAACGAAATTGTCCTGAAGACCATTTATTTAGTATGGGGTGGGTGAGTTACCTGAACAGCAATCGTCTCCAGTAGCCGGGGCAGCACCACAGTCGCACTCTATCGAAGCATTCCCTCCAGTTGTACAATCCTCGGTTTCTGTATTCCCGGCTACACAAATACCACCATGGGCCAACAGGGTCGGCCCCAAGTCAAGTACCACAGGTTTAACATAGCCCATCTTTTCAATCTTACAATTGTCCTTCATCGCTCCTCCTCAATATAAGCTGTTCATCCCACAATTTTGTTCAGGGTCAACGTCTCACAAACCATCTCAACGGTTTGCATAGACCGATCAAAATACAACTCATACCCACGCACGCAACGCGCGACTTTTGCTAGTATAGAAAAGACGTTCCGATCATTTATCGAATTATGGATATACCAACGCACCTCAAAAAAAGAGGAAACCAAATGACAGCAAAGTTCCGCTGCCGTAATTTCTTCCAAATAAGGCTGTGGGGCCTGATACAACCGAAAAGCCATCCGTAAAGGTATATTCTCTAACCTGGCAACCTCCTCTTTAGACAATTGAGGGCGTCGTCCCAAGTCATCAGCACTGGCTATCCCCCATATTCCATCCGTTCTAGGAACAAGATAGACGATATCTTCGGCAAGCTGACGCACACATGGGGTCAGTAACTGGCAGATTGTCGTTTTCCCTGTACCTGAAGGACCCAAAAAAATGACCCCGTTCCCATCCATACATGCCGCCGAAGCATGGATAGCCACAATAACCGAAGAATCAGACAGGAAATATTTGTAAGTCATCTTTTGTTCGACAAACGACTACTGGGAAACACACCTCTTGCCTCAGCTTCAGCACACAACCATGTCGGCGAGAGCAGTTGACCAGTACTTTGATAATTCTGTGCCACACACTGTGTCAGGCAGCGTTTAGCGTGTAAGCAATCTTTGCAAATTCCCGGGTATGGAGCGTCTAGTTCCCGACGTAGTTTTTGGAGGAGTAGGTGATCCATCCATATACGACCGACACTGACCTCACACAAATTTCCAAAGCACAATTCTGGAATGGTGCGCCCGATACCACATAACGCCATGTTCCCAGACCCTAAAATGCCCAAGATGTTACGAACATGGCACATTCCATCACCTTTAGTGCGCATCAGCTCGCCAATTGTGTAAAATGCCAGTGGAGTTGAGAAGATCAGCCGGATCGGCGTTTGTTGTTGTAGCTCTCCCCGTACCCAATGCGCCAGCGATATGGTTTCCTCAAAATCCAACGTCTCGCCATGTTCATGCATCGCAATGCCGCGCCCGGTGTGCGTCACGGGGTTGAACTTCACGGAACCGGCGCCCAGGCTCACGGCCAGCTTTACTACGTCCTCAATGTATTGAACGTTGCCCCGGTACAGGCTCATAATTACTTGCGGACGGTAGCCCACATCTATCAGATGGCGCAAGCCACGCACAGCGGCATCGAAACTCCCGGGGACGCGGCGGAAGGCATCGTGGACGTCGGCGTTGGGGCCGTCCAGGCTCACCGAGACAAACCACAGCTTCGTTTTTTCCTTCAAGTGGCGGGCCAGGGCGGCATCAATGAGCGTGCCGTTCGTCTCCATTGTAAGCGATAAACCTTCAGTTGTCAAATAGTCGGCGATGGCAACAAATTGTGGGTGCAACGTCGGTTCGCCGCCGGTGAGCTTGGCGTTGTTCAGGCCCAGGGGTTTGGCTTCGGTGACGGCTTTGCGCAGCAAGTCCAGGTCCAGGCACTCGCCGGGATCGGGTTGGCCGTTCACGAAGCGCGGCGCGATCCAGCAGTGGCGACAGTGCAGGTTGCAGCCGTCGGTCAGGTAGAGGTAGAAGGTCGTCAACGGCGGGACGCCCTCGGGCAGGGCCGGGGCGGCGGGCGATGCTTCGGGGAGGGGGTCACATACGGTCATAAAACTCCTTGTTATCTATATACGTCTTTACGATGTCCAACTCTAATCACAGTGATCACAAGAACATCGGCTTCTATGGTATACACCACGCGATACATCCCTACACGGAGGCGATAGGTGCGTTCTGACCCTATGAGCTTTTTCACACCTGCCGGATAAGGATCCTGAGCCAGTTGCTCGACGGCCTTCACGATCCGCGCAATGGCATTCTGAGGCAATTGTTTTAGTTCCTTTACCGCAGAGCGTTTCCATTCAATCGTATATGAGGCCATCTCGCTTCAATTCGGCAACAACATCGGCATGGGAAATGGTCGGCTCAGCATGTCGCTCTGCGGCAATGACCAGGTCTGCAAGGTCCTCCATCAGCTCTTGGAATTCAGTGATTGGCAATACCACAGCCGTTTTATTCCCTGAGGCATCCGTAATGTATTGAAGATTCACTTCCTTGATTGCCAACATTTTCATCTCCAGGTTATAGCCTTATTCCCCCCTAACAGCGGCGCGTTCCAGGGTCTTCATCCCCCACCGGACCAGAGGTTTGCCTGTCCCCTCGACGGCTACAAGCCATAGTGTGGCGCTGCCGCAACATCACCATCGTGGGATGGGATAGCCATACCTGCTGGAAATCCACTTCGCCAGTGACGCCCAGGGACAGTTCACAGTGGCGACAGTGCAGGTTGCAGCCGTCGGTCAGGTAGAGGTAGAAGGTCGTCAACGGCGGGACGCCCTCGGGCAGGGCCAGGGCGGCGGGTGAGGCTTCGGGGAGGGGGTCACAGAGGGTCATACATCTCCTTGCAATACTGTTGCACGGTTTTGCATTGCCATACGGCTGATTTCTTCGATGCTTTTATCGCTCCACAGACTGCGTTGCCATTTCGTATAATCAAAAGGCTCGCGTAGCAACAGTGTGATGAAACGTTCAGCATCTAATTCCCCCAATCCCTTGATGAGCGTTTTAATGCCTTTTGCTCTGATTTCGGTATCTGTTGTCATTTGACTTCCCCTATACGGTCTATGAAATCCAACGGACTGACCACTTGTATTTTGTCCAGTGGGTCAGCTTTCCTGATAAGCAAGTCATCAGTCGTGATGAAGTAATCTGCCCCAGCTTCGATTGCACAGGCTATGTGCAATGCATCCTTACTTTTTAGTCCAAGTTTTTGCACCAAACGGGCAGTGGAGAGGATTTCTTCGGTTTCACTGATATCCACCTGGGCTAATCTTTGCCACGATTTAATCGCATTGCGTCGCTCGATAAACGGGTTTTATGCATTTTCCAGTTCGAGAATATACGACCATATCAACACAAGTTGACGCTGTTTTATCAAAGCCTGGATGTAGAACTTCGCTTCCGTTTCGAGCTTAATTCGGATCTGGCTCTGATCGTCAAATGGGCGATTGAATACGCAATTATCAAGGTATACTCTGAGCATTATAAACTTCCTGCTGTGCTTCGACAAAGCCGTGTTCTCTTGTGCAGCTACCTTGTCCCGCCGGTTTCCAAAGCGTAATACGGATCCTCGCCCTTGAAGACACGGTAGCAATTCATCGGGTTGCGGGCGTTGACCTCGCCGCCGAAGAAGAGTGCGCCCTGCGGGCAGCCGCCGGTGCAGAAGCCCTGGTAGACGCAGTCGCGGCACGTCTCCAACGATTGCAGCGGGATGGTGTGACGCTGCCGCAGCATCACCATCGTGGGATGGGATAGCCATACCTGCTGGAAATCCACCTCGCCGATGACGCCCAGGGATAGCTCGCTCAAGTTGTGGCAGGGGACGATGGTGCCGTCGTGCAGCACGGCCAGTTTGCTCCACATGCCGCCGCAGCCGCACAGCGTTCCACGCCCCGGGAAGCCGGTTTCGCCGCGCGCCAGGGCCGCCTCGATGCGTTCGGCTTCGCGCGCCAGGGCCAGCGGGCCGGCCGTCGCGCCGATGCGTCCGTTGTAGCGCGCGACCAGGTCGGTGAGCGTGCGCATGGCCTGCCGCCGCTGTGCGGGCGTCAGGAGCACATTGTCCTCCTGGCGCGCAATGATGCCGCAGGCGTAGGCTTCGTTGGTGCTGAAACTCTTCAGCCCCACGTCTTCCAGCAGCAGGCGTGCGATATTTTCCAGGTCATCTACGTTGTGGCGGGTGATCGTCACACGCACCGTCATCGGGAAGCCCGCCTCTACCAGGAGCCGCAGGCCGCGGATGGCGCGGTCGAAGCTGCCGGGGCGGGTCCGGTTGTGGATTTCGGCCCGCGAGCCGTCAATCGAAATCTGGATCGAGTCCAGGCGCAGGCGGCGCTTGCCCGGCTCGAACTGCGCCAATGTCTTCTCGGTGATGAGCGTGCCGTTGGTCAGCAGGCTGTAGCGCATGCGGGAGGCGATCACGCCGTCAATGAGGTCGAAGAGGTCGGGCCGGGTGAAGACTTCGCCGCCGGTCAAGGTCACGCGCTGCACCGCCAGATTGCCCAGTTCCGCGAAAAGCGCCAGCCACCGCGCGGTGGGCAAATCGCGCAGCGCGACCATCTCGTCAGCGTAGAAGCAGTATTTGCAGGCGAGGTTGCACCGTCCGGTGATGGCGATATCCACCGATTTCGGCGCGCCGATAACTTTAGAATGAAAGGTGTCGCCCGGCATCCTAACCCACAGGTTGAGCTGTTAAATGATAGGGACTGATAGCTGCCAGACTGGCAGCTTCTGATTGCTGGGCCTGATACAAATCCCACCGCATTTGCACGTTCAACCAAAAATCTGCCGACGTACCGAAGAACTTTGCCAACCGCAAAGCCATGGCCGGCGTTACCCCTCTGCGCCCATTGACAATCTCATTAATGTTCTGGTATGGGACATGAATAGCCTCGGCTAACTGGCGTTGCGTCAATCCCATAGGAACAAGAAACTCCTCCAATAACATCTCTCCAGGGCGAGTTGGTACACGGTGGGTAGGTACACGAATCATCATTCAACCTCCAACACTTTCAATGATAATCTGTTATTTCAACTTCTTCCGGCCCCAGTTCAGTCCAGATAAAACAAATACGATATTGATCGTTGATCCGTATACTATACTGCCCTCGACGATCCCCCGCCAAAGCCTCCAGGCGGTTTCCGGGTGGGACACGCAGTTCCCCCAGAGAGACTACGGAATCCAGTAGATCCAATTTACGAGCCGCCAATCGCTATAAAGATTCCGGACACGTCCTACGCGCCGCTCTTGTGTTCTCGCCATAAAAAATATCGTGGGTCCCCACATCTTTGAACGATTTGATCATATAACGAAACCGTCAAATGCAGATCACCCTGCCGCAGCCTTTAATTTAGATATCGGCGGCATCGTTGTAATGATCGCTCGTAAAATCTTGTTTACAGATTCAGAGGTTTTAAAAACCTCGGCAACATCTGGATCGAGGACCACGACCAGACGTTCGCCCCGGTTTCGACCTGCAAAACGATTTGAGCGTCCTTTGCTATAATCGAAACAGTACTCCGAGCGCAATTCGTCAACCAAGACGGCCTTCTCCTGATCCCATTCGAAGCACAAGCTCATAATGGCACGGCGCCCTCGTAGACGCCCACAAACCCCCTGGCAATGAGTTGCTCCATAAATTCATCCACGTCGGCCGCCACACTGTCTACCGGGACGTTGTTGCAGCGTTCCAGCAGCGCCGCGACGACGGCCGCTTTGTCGCACGGCTTGCGCAGCGTCTCCCAGATCAGCAAGCCCGTGATGTTGATCACCAGCACGGCGTCGGTGTCCGGGTTGAACAGCAGCGCGCCGTCCGGCCCTTCCTCGCGGCATGAAACATCGGGATTGGCAAGGTACAATGTGGATTCAGTTGGGTTCATGGTCGGCCTCTTGTCTGTATAGTCGTTTTACAATCTGTATTCAGTCCGCGACGGCGTCCGGTTGCACCCGTTCGACGATGCCGAGTTGCTCCATCTGGGCGATGATGACCCGCGCATCTTCGAGAACCACTTCGGCGGGCTGGTCGTAATCCTCCGCCATGGCCGCAGCGACCGCTTCGAGCGGCGTCTGACCGTCCAGGCGATTGACCAGGTCGCGCGCGGTATAGTTCAGCTCCACCAGGCGCAAGTCCTCGCAGTGCAGCGCCAGCGAGCGTTCGCCGAAATCTTCGATGGCGACGACGGGGTTGAGACGGTAAATCGGAAGTGAATTTGTCATAGGAAATGCATAGCTCCTGAATCAAAGATAAGCCTTCACCACCGCCGGTACGGACCAAAACTTGCCTGACATTCGTAGAAAGCCCTCTTTACCAACCATTATACCTCTAATGCATCCAAGTCAATTTGAACAATCAGTCTGGGTTATAGGACGAATTATTAAGAATTGCTCAGGCCGGTCTCCTGACCGCGCCTGTTCAGCCCAGCTTTCTGGTTTTTTAATTTCTTGTCAGTGCGCCATATAAATCCGGCCGCCGGTCGCCGATGGTATCCAGCTCGAAGGCGTCGGGGCGCAGGATGATGCGCTTCTGGCGTGCCAGCGACGGCTCGATGTCGGCGTAGCAGATTTCTTCGCCGGCGCCGGCCTCGGCCAGCACGTTGCCGCCCGGATCGGTGATCTGGCTGTGGCCGAAGAACCAGAAGCCACTCTCTTCGCCACAACGGTTGCAGGCCAGCAGGAACACGCGGTTCTCCAGCGCGCGCGTGCGGGTGACGAGCTGGGGGGCGTTCTGCGAGCCGTCGGGCCAGTTGGTGGGCAGTGCGATGATATCCGCGCCTTCCAACGCCAGCGCGCGGGCCGCCTCCGGGAAGCGCAGATCGTAGCAGATGAGCATGCCCACGCGCCCGATGGCAGTATCCCACACGCGGAAGCCACTGTCGCCGGGGGTCGTGAAGCGGTCCACGCCCAGGAGCGGCAGATGCGCCTTGCGGTAAACGCCCACCACGCCCTGTGGGCCGATCAGCACGGCGCTGTTGTAGACGTTCTCGTCGCCGCAGCGTTCCAGCAGGCCCACGATGGCGTAGGCGTTGGCCTCGCGGCAGAGCGGTGTCAGGGCGGCGGTCGTCGGGCCGGGGATGGTCTCCGCCGCTGCGTAACCCGCTTCGAGCGTCGCAAAGCCGTAGCCGGAGACGGCGCACTCCGGGAACACCACCAGCCGCGCGCCTTGTCCTGTCGCATCACGGAACAAGGCCAGGATGCGCGCCAGATTCACGTCGTTTTGTCCCAGCTTGGGGTCCATTTGCACCACAGCTACTTTGATCGTCATTATTCCTCCCTAAAAAATGTCAACGGATTTAACGGATGAAACGGATTAAAAAGAGCCGTTGACATATTTTCGTCTTCTTTGGCATAACTTGCCGCGGGTTTATGCAGGATCAGCAGATTAAGCAGATTTAGCAGATTGAATTCGTGGTCATTCGTGCCAATTCGTGGCCGATGATCTCGCGCAGAGCGGCTTGTACGGTTTCCGGCGGGCGGTCGGCGTCAATGACCCGCCAGCGCGCGGGATCGGCGGCGGCCAGTTCCAGATAGCCGGCGCGCACGCGCTCGTGAAAGGCCAGCGCCTCGCGGTCCAGGCGGTTCAATTCCCCGCCGCTGCGCGCACGGCGCTGCAAGCCCACTTCAGGAGCTATGTCCAGGTACAACGTCAAGTCGGGGATGAGGCCCTGTACGGCAAAGTCGGTGATGATCCGCAACGTCGGCAGCGGCAACCCGCGTCCGTAGCCCTGATAGGCGTAGGTGCTGTCGAAGTAGCGGTCGCACACCACGATCTTCCCGGCCGCCAGCGCGGGACGGATGACCTCCGCAACGTGTTGGGCGCGCGACGCCGAATAGAGCAAAATTTCGGTTTGGGGCGCCATTTCGACGTGCGCACAGTCATGCACGACGGCGCGGATGGCTTCGCCGATACGGGTGCCACCCGGCTCGCGCGTCGCCAGAACAGGATACCCTTGTTCCCTGAGCCATTCGACGAGCATGCGCGCCTGCGTTGTCTTACCGCTGCCGTCGGGGCCTTCCAATGTAATAAACAACCCGTTCATTACCAACCCACATTCTCATTGCGTAAAACGTAATACTTTAAGCCCCTTACGTTTCACGTTTCACGGAAGATGCGCACACTGCGATTGGGTTCCTTGCCATACGAGCGCGAAGTCAGATTGGCGTTCTGGGCCATCTCATGCTGGATGCGGCGGACGAAGGCGTTTTGCGGCGCCAGGTCCACTGCCTCCACTTCGCCGCCGAGCACCCGCTGGATGGCGCTCTCGGTTTCCTGCATAGCCAGGGTGTAAGGGTCCGCCGCTTCTTCGGAAAGCTGGAAGAGGTTCATCAGGAAGGATTCCATCTGCGCGGCGGTGTTCGCCCGCAGCGCAAAGACGGGGATATTGCGGCCTTCGGCCTCGACGACAACGCTGGGACGCTTGCGGTAATACTGCTTGGATGTGACCAGCACATGCGCCTCACCCAGGTTATCTACGATGCGCACCGGCACGTGGAGCACCTGCGCAGCGCGGATGAGGCGGTTGCGCGCCACCCCAAAGGGATAAACGCGCTTTTCCTTCAACTTGCGCCGGCCGCCGTTGTTGCGGGTCGCCTCCGGGGTCCAGGACGAAGCAGGGCGTTCGTCCGCCTCACCTTCGCCCTCCGACCAATTAAGTTGCTCCATGCGCATCTCGCCGTTTTGATCGCGGTAGCGCAGCACATCGGGACGCGGACGGCCACGGAGCAGTGCATCCACATCCTGGGCCACATCGTCGCGCACCAGCACGCGCTGGCGGTCCTGGATTTCGACGAGCACATCGAACGTAGGCGGGGCGCGGCGTTCGAGCACCGTCTTCTGCGTGCCGCGCCGCCGGGCTTCCTCATCGGAAAGCGTGACGCTCTCGATGCCGCCGACCAGGTCAGACAGCGTAGGATTCAAGAGCAGGTTTTCCAGCGTGTTGCCGTGCGCCGTGGCGATAAGCTGTACGCCGCGTTCGGCAATCGTGCGCGCAGCCATGGCCTCCAACTCGCGGCCGATTTCGTCAATGACGATGACCTCCGGGTTGTGGTTTTCGACGGCCTCGATCATGACCTCATGCTGCAAACTCGGCAGTGCCACCTGCATGCGCCGCGCCCGTCCAATCGCCGGATGGGGAATGTCGCCATCGCCGGCGATTTCGTTGGATGTGTCCACGATGACCACGCGCTTGGTTTCGGCCAGCACCCGCGCCGCCTCGCGTAGCATCGTCGTCTTGCCCACGCCGGGCCGGCCGAGCAGCAGGACGCTCTTGCCGGAAGCAATCAAGTCCTCAATAATCGCAATCGTCCCAAAGACGGCGCGCCCCACCCGGCAGGTGAGGCCCACCACCGTCCCCTTGCGGTTGCGGATCGCGGAGATGCGGTGCAACGTGCGCGCAATGCCGGCGCGGTTGTCCGCGTCGAAGTCGCCGACGCGCTGCACCACACAGTCAATATCCTCCTGCGTAACCTCGCGGTCCAACAACACGACTTCCTTATCGGTATAGCGCGCCGTCGGCACCCGCCCCAGATCCAAAATCACTTCGAGCAAATCGTCGCGGCGGCCCTCTTTCGCCAATGCCGCCTGGATCGCCGGCGGCAGGACCTGCATCAAGGCATCCAAATCATCTACAATCAATTGTGTTGCTTTGGTCATAGAACCTTTGTGTTATCCGTAAAGTCAGAAGCCACTCTGCTACCATGATTGTACCACATCCGCAGAAAGTCGGGTAGCCTTTAAGTCTTTAGGGATGCATTTCAAGACGGGGCAGGTTTTTTGCGTTTTCCCCTCTCACCCCCTGCCCCCGCTCTCCCCGCACGCGGGGAGAGCGGGGGGATTTCTCAAAGGGGGATTTTGCGCGGCGAAGCCGCGCAAAATCCCCCTCTATTTACCTCCTCGCTCCCTTTGAGGCGAGGCCGGGAGCGGGGGCGCAACAGTACAGTGTTAGCCCTTAGCCTCATTGTGAGTTCCGAAGGAGATTTACAACCAATCCAGGTGCATTATTTCAGAAGTCTATCTGACTTTTTCCCCCAGGTTGAAATGTACCCAGTCTTTAGTCGGGTAGTCAGGTTGACATCCGTCCCTTTCCATTTACAATTCGCTTTCACAAACATTCCAACGTTCAAACGTGTTAACGTGTCAACTTTCAAACGATTTCAGGGAGAGCACGATGACGAAGAAAATGACCAGCGCCGAAATTCGCCAGACGTTCCTGGATTACTTCGCCGAGCGGGGCCACACGGTTGTACCCAGCGCCAGCCTTGTGCCGGTCGGCGATCCGACGTTGTTGTTCACCAACGCCGGCATGAACCAGTTCAAAGATGTGTTTTTGGGGACGGGAACCCGTCCTTACACCCGTGCCGTGGACACGCAGAAGTGCATGCGCGTCTCCGGCAAACACAATGATTTGGAAGACGTCGGCCACGATGGCACCCATCATACCTTCTTCGAGATGTTGGGCAACTGGTCATTCGGCGATTATTACAAAAAAGAAGCCATCAGTTGGGCCTGGGACCTGCTCACCCGCGTCTACGGTCTGGACAGAAGCCGTCTCTGGGTAACCGTCTTCGAGGACGACCAGGGCAACCTGCCGCGTGACGATGAAGCCGCCGGCTACTGGCGTACCGAGACCGACATTGCCCCCGATCACATCCTGGCGTTTGGACGCAAGGACAACTTCTGGATGATGGCCGAGACCGGCCCGTGCGGACCCAACAGCGAAATCCACTACGACCGCGGCCCGGAGGCATGCGATAAGCAGGGCGTGCCGGGCCACGTCTGCCGCGTCAACGGCGATTGTACACGCTTCACCGAGATCTGGAACCTGGTGTTCATCCAGTACAACAGCCTCGGCGGGGGACAACTGGAGCCGCTGCCCGCCAAACACGTGGATACCGGCATGGGCTTCGAGCGCATGGTCGCACTGCTACAGGGTGTGCCGACCAACTACCATACCGATCTCTTCTGGCCCATCATCGAAAAGACGCAGAGCCTGGCCGGACACGCCGACGCCGAACGCGAGGCCAATATCGTGGCCTACCGCGTCATCGCCGACCACGTGCGCGCCGGCACATTCCTCATCGGCGACGGGGTGCTCCCCTCCAACGAAGGACAGGGATATGTGCTGCGCATGGTGCTGCGCCGCGCCATCCGCTATGGACGCAAGCTCGGCTTCACCCGCCCGTTTATGGCGGAACTGGCCGATCTGGTGATCAAGATGATGGGACACGTTTTCCCCGAACTGCCCGCGCGCACCGATTTCATCAAGGCCACCATCACCGCCGAGGAAGAACGCTTCCTGCGCACCCTCGACCAGGGATTGACCCGCCTCGACGCCGTCATCGCCGATGTCAAGGCGCGCGGCGCTACCGTCATCCCCGGCAACGCCGCCTTCTTCCTGCACGATACCCTGGGGCTGCCCTTTGAGGTGACGCGCGACATCGCCGCCGAACACGGTCTGAGTGTGGATGAGGAAGGCTACCGCGTCGCCCGCGAAGAACAGCGCGCGCGCGGACGGGCCGCCGGTGATTTCCAGATGGAAACCGATGAACATAGCCTGCTCTATCCCATTCTTCACGATTGGATCGCGGATCAAGAATGTGGCCGGGCGTTGGGATTCGATCCGTATAGCACGCTGGAAGTCAAAACGTGTGTGGCGGGCATGGTGCGCAATGACGGCCTGGATACCGAAGCCGCGCCCGGCGAGGCCGTAGAATTGGTGCTGGAAAACACCTGTTTTTACGTCGAATCCGGCGGACAGGTGGCGGATACCGGACGCATCGTCGGCCCGGATTGGGAAGTGCAGGTTGAGGACGTGCGCCGGCCCCTCGAGGGTATGGTCGTCCACATCGGGCGCGTGGTGCGGGGACATCCGCGCGTGGGTGATCCGGTGCGCGCCCAAGTAGATGTGGAGCGCCGGCGAGATATTATGCGCAATCACACCGCCACGCATCTGCTGCACCGTGCATTACGCGACGTGCTCGGCAGTCACGTGGCGCAAGCCGGGTCGCTGGTCAGCCCGGAGCGGCTGCGCTTCGACTACAACCACGAAAAACCGCTGACCGACGAACAGCGTGAGGAGATCGAGCGCCGCGTTGTGAACGCGATCCTGGCAAACTACGAGGTCAACGCCCGGCAGGAAGCCTACCGCGATGCGCTGGCGCAGGGCGTCACCGCGCTCTTCGGCGAGAAATACGGCGAGATAGTGCGCGTGTTGCGCGTGGGCGACGCTGCCGCGCCGTTCAGCCAGGAGCTGTGCGGCGGTACGCACGTCACCCGCACCGGCGACATTGGGCCATTCCTCATCATCTCCGAAAGCGGTATCGGGGCGGGATTGCGACGTATCGAAGCCGTCACCGGGCGCGGGGCGTTGCAGGTCATCCAGGCCATGCGCGCGCGTCAGGAACAAGCGGCGGCGTTACTCGGCGGCGCGGTGGACGAACTGCCACAGCGCGTCGAGCGTCTGCACCACGAGCTACGCGAAGCACGCAAGGAGATTGAGAACCTCACCCGCAAGCTGGCGCGCGCCGATTTCCAGTCGCTCTTGAACAACGTCATGCAGATTGAAGGCGTGCCGGTGCTGGCCGCCCGGGTGGATGCGCCTGACGCCGATACCCTGCGTGAGATGGCGGACTGGTTCCGCGACAAGATGCAGGGCGGCGTGATTGTGCTGGGCGCGGTCATTGACGATAAACCGCTATTCATTGCGGCGACGACCAAAGCGCTGGCCCAGGAACGCGGTATCCACGCGGGCAACCTGGTGCGCGAGTTGGCGCGTGTGGTCGGCGGCGGCGGCGGCGGACGTCCCGACATGGCGCAGGCCGGCGGGCGCGATTCGTCGAAGCTTTCGGAAGCCCTGGACAAAGTCCCGGCTCTGCTGCAGGCAATGTTGACCAAATAGCGGCACGCGGAGGACCAAACAGCATCTGTGGATAGCATACGTATAACGCCGGCCGATGACCGCTATACTGTACGCGCGGCGCTGCTGCATACGCCGGGGCCGCGCGTTTTGCTGATTTTGCCGTGGGATGTTGAAAAAGGCTGGGAACACCCCCTGGATTACGAAGTCGTGTTCCGCGCGGCGCAAGAACGCGGCCTGGAAGTGGCCTGGGTTATTGACGACCTCGGACGGCGGCCCCTGGCGCGCGCAGCCGGATTCCCACTTTTCGCCAGCGAGGAGGCCGCGCAAGCCTATCTCGCCCGTAAAGGCGCGTTTCCGCCGTTGCGCGTGCCACGGCGTCCGGCGCGCCCCCGGCGTCCCTGGTGGGCCGAAGAGCCGCAACGCCCCAAACCGCCACGCCTCAAGCGTCAGCCGCTGTGGTTGATGATCTTGGAAGCCGGCGTGGCGAGCGTGGTGCTGCTCACCTTGCTCTACGCTGCCTTCCTGCTGTGGCCGTCGGCGTCCATCGTCCTGGTGCCACAAAGCATGACCTTCTCGCGCGTGGTGCCCGTCTCGGTGGACCCCGAATTGAAGGAAGTGGATTTACAGCGCGGCCTCATCCCCGCACGGCGCGTCGGTGACGAATTTGAAACCTACGTCGAGGTTGGCACCAGCGGCCGGGGATTCTCGCTCTCCGGGCGCGCCGTCGGTCAGGTGTTATTCACCAATCTCCTCGGCCAGGATTACCGTGTCCCGGCCGGCACCGTGGTGCGCACCACGTCCGGCTCTTACCCGGTACGTTTCGCCACTACCCAGGAAGTCATCATTCCGGCTTTTGGGCAGGTGATGGCGTCCATCGAAGCCCTGGAAGAAGGGCCGAGCGGCAATGTGGACCCCTACCAGATCAACCTGATCGAAGGCGTGGTAGGATTTGCAGCGCGCGTGACCAACCCCGAAGCCACCCAAGGCGCCAAGAGCACCGCCGTCGCTACAGTCGCCGAAACCGACCGGGAACGCGCGTGGAACCTGGCGGTTCAAAAGATCATGGCCGAAGCCTACAACGGCTTGCAGGATGCGGCCTACCTGCAACCGGGGGAATTCCTGCCCCACCAGGACCTCATCATTCAGGCCACCCCCAAACAAGCCTATACCCACATGGTCGGCGAACAAACGCCTATCCTGGGACTGTCTTTGCGCCTGTTGGTCACCGGGCAGGCGGTCAACGTAGCGCACGTGCAGGCAGTCGCCTATCGCCAATTGGCGGCGCAATTGCCGGAGGGGTATCGCATCCAGGACGCCCGTTTTGAATACGGCGAAGCCGCCGAAGAAGATGTGGGGCCGGGGTTATTCACATTCTATGTGACCACGCACGGCCTGGCAGCCGCGAATATCAACGCCGAGGACGTCATTTCTCTGATTAAAGGCAAACCGATCAAAGAGGCCCCGGCGCTGTTGATGGAAACCTTCCCGCTGGCCCAGCCTCCGCAGATCGCCGTCAAACCGGATTGGTTCCCCTACATCCCCTTCTTGCCCATCCGCATAACGGTTGAAGTTGTCCCGGCAAGCTGGTAAGGGGGATACGGTGCGTTATCTGGCCCTGGATTTGGGTGAACGGCGCATCGGCGTCGCCATCAGTGACATGACGGGAATGTTAGCCCGTCCCCTGGAAATCTTTGAACGTACCTCACGCGCTGCCGATTTTGCCCACATCGGCGATCTGGTCAAAGGACACCAGATCAATATTATTGTTATGGGACTGCCGCTCAACATGGATGGGACGGAGGGGCGTCAGGCGGCCTGGGTGCACGACTACGGCGCCGCCTTAGCCGAGACGCTCAATGTCCCCGTCCACTTCTGGGATGAACGCCTCACCAGCGAAGAGGCCGCCGATGTGCGCCGCAGTCAAGGTAAATCCCCGGCTAGAGGTTCCCTGGACGCCATCGCTGCGGCGGTCATTCTGCAGAGTTACCTGGATGCGCATCGTTGAGTGTCAACGGATTGAACGGATTTTAGCGGATTTCTAACTGGTATATCAAAGTTACCTGGATACCCATCGTTAAGGGGTCAACAGACATTAGAATGAGACAGAACAGTGAACATTTTTCCCCAATCCCCAATCCCTAATCCCTAATCCCCAATCCCAAATCCCTATGAGAGGTCACAGATGAAACGTGGATTATGGCTACTGAGCTTACTTCTGGCGACATTGCTGCTGCTCGGATGTTCGCTGGAATCCCTCTATCTGAGTTTTTACATTGAGAGCAAGTCCGAAGAGCTGGCACAGCCGGCCGGAACGGATGATACGCCGATCAGCTTCATCATTGAGCCAGGTGAAAGCGTGGCGCAGGTAGCGGGCGATTTGAAGGCGCAGGGGCTGATCGCCGACACGGAGCTTTTCCGCCGCTATGTGCAGTACAAGGGCCTGGACGCCGGCATCCAGGCCGGGACCTATACGCTGCGCCAGACGATGACCATCCCCGAAATCGCGCGCACGCTGCAAAAGGCCGAAGCGCCCGAACAACAGGTGACCATCCCCGAAGGCAAGCGGCTGGAGGAAGTCGCGGCGCTGGTCGCCGCACAGACAACGATCCCGGCCGAGACCTTCTTACAGATGGCGCAGACCGGCTGGCAGGGCACGGATCTCCTCCAGCGCTACAGCTTCCTGGCGCAGGTACCCATCACGGCGACACTGGAAGGTTTGCTCTTCCCGGATACCTATCGCTTGCCCATGGACGCGACGGCCTACGATCTCATCGAGCGAATGCTGGCAAACTTTGAGCGCCAGGTGACGCCGGAAATCCGGCAACGATTCGCGGATCACGGCCTGAGCTTCTATGAAGGCATTACGCTGGCTTCCATCGTGGAACGCGAGGCCGTCATTGATGACGAACGCCCGATCATCGCAGGGGTATTCTACAATCGGCTGCGCGACGGCTGGCCGCTCTCGTCGTGCCCTACGGTGCAGTACGCCCTCGGCTACCGCCCCGACGAGCAAAGCTGGTGGAAACGGCAACTGTTCTTCGGCGATTTGGAGGTGGATTCACCATACAACACGTACCGCCGTCTGGGATTGCCGCCCGCGCCCATCGCCAGTCCGGGACTGCGTTCCATCCAGGCAGCGGCAAATCCGGCGGAAACGGAGTATTACTTCTTCATGGTGGATTGCACGAAGAACGATGGCAGCCATTTCTTTTCCAGGACCGAAGCGGAGCACTTGCAGAACTTCGAGGCATGCGGAGGGGTCATCAGTACGCCGTAATACAAGCGATCAGCGATCAGCCATCAGCCGTCAGCTTTCGGCGACTGGCACAAATGTTCACGGCAGACATAAATCTTTGCTTTAGTTTATAATCTGCTCAATCTGTTGATGCTTACGGCGCGGGTGTTGGTGTCGGCGTGGGGGTGCCATGCCAGTATGCGGTTCCCGTGCCGGTACAAGGATTGTAGTCCCACCCCAGCGTGACCCGAAAATCCACCGGACTGCCTTCGGTCGGTTGGGCGATCACATCGCTTTGCTGACGCTTATACAGAGCCATCAGCCTGGCAATCGGCGAGCCTTTGCTGGTGGTCATATAGTTGGTGATGGTAGTGCGGGGGATACTCTCGGTATCTTGAATTGCCGGCACCTCAAAGCCTTCCAGACGCAGCCGATAGGCTGCCACCTCGCCCCAGCCGCTGTTGCCGGAGCCGTTCCACACTTCCACACGATAGGCGCGCTGTGCGGCGCGGCTGGTCACAGGCGGCTGGGCCGCCTCCTGCATAAAGCTATACAGGGCATCATATTTTGGCACCAACACCGCCCCGCGCTGCGGCACCGACAGCGAGTACAACAACGTGTCCCCACGGATGAAGCGGCTCTTGATGTCGCGCATGTCCAGCTTCATGGCGACCGGCGCCAGATAGAGCAGCTCCGGCAGTCCCATATCCGTCTCCACCGACTCTTTGTAGACGGCCCACAGATCCGGGATGCGCGTGAGTAGATTCTGGCTCAACGCCCGTTCCAGGATCGCGCGGAGCACCTGTTGCTGGCGCCGATGGCGGTCGAAATCGGAGGTGTTCCAGCGGGAGCGAACGTACCACAAAGCGTACTTGCCGTCGAGATGCTGTACCCCCGGTTCCAGGTCAATATCCGTCTGCCCGGTTTCGGATTCTTCATCGGGATACGTATCGTGGAAAGGACATTCCACGACGATATCCACACCGCCCACAGCATCCACGATGCTGCGATAACTGTTGAAGTCCACCAGGGCGTAATAGTGAATCGGGATGCCGAAGTTATATTCGATAGTCGCCTTCACCAGCGCCGGGCCGCCGCCAGGGTAAGCCGTTGTGCGCGCACGCAGATAAGCCGTGTTGATCTTGTCCAGCCCCCACGTAGGAATCCAGGCATAGTAGTCGCGGGGGATTGAAATCATGCTGACAGAAGGCACATCTGGGAAAATTGAGACGATCATCATCACGTCAGTGCGGGCGACATGTTCGCCTGGGCGGCGGTCGCTGCCAAGCAACAGCACGTTGATTGTGCCTTTGGGTTGTTCGATGAGCGGCATGGGCGTTGGCTGCTCTAGCGGAGAAGTGACCATCGTGGTGGTAGTCAGCATCGGCGTTGCCGCGAGCGGCAGGTCAATCGGCGCCGGCGTGGGAGTGATTGTCGGTGTAGCGGTGGCCGTCGGCGTCTTTGTCGGCAGAGGCGTCGCGGTAGGAGATGGAGTCGGCGTCCATGTCGGGGGCATCGCGGAGGCTGCGTTTGTAGAAGTAGTCGCAGGCGATGGTGTCGCGGTTGCCGTCGGCGGCAGGGCAGTCATTGTTCCGGGAACGGTGGGAGTAACGACTACGGTGACTTCGCGGGCAGGATGATGTCCCCATGCCTGTGTACCGATCACCACGAAGACGAGCAGGGCAATAAAAATCAGCCATTCAAGCAGTTGGAACCAACGTTTCATGCAAAGACCGCGCCTTGCGTCAAGTTATGTCAGGGAAAACGCGCTTATCATACCACGTCCAAAGGGAAAGGCAACCGGGGAGGGAGTATGAAGCCAAGTTGCCGGAGCATTTGACAAGTTTGACATTTCGGCTAATATAGAATCAATTCATCGTTGAGTTGTCGTTGGAATATCAGTATGCAGATACATAGCATTATTCTGATCCCGGCGCGCCAGCCTAAGCCCTGCACTGTATGGAGGGCCGGTTAGCGCTACCTGAAATTCAATCTAAGCCCACAAAGAAGTCAGCCTACCGGTTCTCGGTAGGCTGATTTTTTATAATCAGCAGACATCATGAGCTACGCTCTCCACCCAGCATGAAAATGCGTCTTCCAGCGCCGTTCGTGCGGACGTGGTATACTGGTCAATCAGGCTGGTCTGAGGGCGCTTGAA
>JAIOAX010000055.1 GCA_019873645.1 Chloroflexota bacterium
CCGCACTCTGGGCAGGTGTCCAGCTCGGCGTGGTAGATGCGGCGTTCCGCTATCGCAAAATCCCTGGGACGACGCCGTACATGGCTCATCCTTCACCTCCTTGCTCTCTTAGGATGACTCAAGTATACCTCATAACTTGTTAATGTGCCAATTATACTACAATGCGTTTGAACGTTCTAACGTTTGACGCTCCTGGAGATGAAAATAATATGGAAGTACAAACGCATGATACTGTAGGCAAGCGGCTGGGCCGTTTTGTCGGGCTGCTCGGTGGGATTGCGGTCATCACGGGCGTGGTCGTCGTCACACAGCGCCTGAGCCATGATGCCCTGGCGCTGCTTGTAGGACTGGCGTGCGGCGTCACTGCCATCACACCGACCGTTGGCCTGCTATTACTTATCTGGCGACGCGAGGAACAGCACCGACAAGCTGTGCATACCCAACCGGCGCTGACGCCGCCGGTGATTGTTATGACGCCGCAGTTGCCGGGTTACGGCGCGCCGGCGGTGTTGCCCGGAAATACTCAGCAAGTTGCCTGGCCCTGGCAACCGGCGCCCAACGAGCGCGTCTTCACGGTTGTTGGCGGCGAGGAGTGACACATAACCTGAGCCTTTGTGGGGCGCTCTTAATCCGTAACTATTGAGGTACGCGCGGACGCCGTCCGTGGTTCACCTAAACCCAAAACACTGCTGAGCGACCTCCACAAACGGCTTATGGAAGGGTACGAGGACCCTGATGGAAATATCCCATCAGGGTCTTCGCATGTTGGCATTCCTGCCATTTCCGATTATACTCACCTCCATCTGACTACGTGACTGCCGACTATCTGACTGACAACTGAAAACTGAAAACTGGAAACTGACAACTGACCTATGTGGTATCTCTACGTCCTGCAATGCAATGACGCCTCGTTCTACACCGGCATCACCAACGATGTGCCCCGGCGGTTGGCGGAACACCAGGCCGGACGCGGTGCGCGTTACACCCGCATACGCTTGCCGGTGAGGCTGCTTGCCGCGTGGCGCTATCCCGACCGCAGCGCAGCAACGCAAGCCGAGGCGGCCTTCAAAAAACTGCGGCGCGCTGCCAAACAGAGCCGTGTCGAATCACGCCGTCCGTTTCTAGGAGCTCCTTTCGCCTTCGAGGTGCTGGATGATCCCCAACCCCAGCGTTTTTGCATGCGCTGCGGCGGACCGCTTGAAATTCACATCCGCGACGCAGAACCGCTATGGGTGTGTACGCTCTGCGGCTGGCGTCACTATCGCAATGCCAAACCCTGCGCGGGGGCCCTCATCCTGCGTGATGGTTGTGTGCTGTTGATCCGCCGTGACCGTGAACCCTACACAGGCTTTTGGGACATCCCTGGCGGCTTCCTGCGCGCTGATGAACTGCCCCAAGATGGCGCCATCCGCGAGGCCCGTGAGGAAACCGGTCTCGACGTGCAGATTGTGGCGTTGTTGGGTTTTTACCTGGATAGCTATGTTTATCAGGGGGAACACTCCCCGACGCTGAACATCTACTTTGTAACCACCGCAACGGGTGAACCGGTTGTGGGTGATGAAGCTGATGCTTTTCGCTGGTTTCCGCTGGACGCCCTGCCGGAACAAATTGCTTTTGCACACGCGCCGCAGGTACTGGCCGATTTGCGCACGTGGTTGGAGGGACAATGACGGCAATTCTGGAAGTGCGTGAGCTGCGCAAGACCTATCGTAAAGCCAAACGCCCTGCTGTAGACCACCTCTCGTTTACGGTGGACGAGGGCGCGATCTACGCTTTCGTCGGGCCGAACGGCGCCGGCAAGACGACCACCATTCGCATCATTGCGACGCTGTTGCGCCCTGACGGTGGCGATGTGTACGTGGGCGGCTATCGCGTGGCGACTCAGCAGCGCGATGTACGCCGTCTGTTAGGCTTTATTCCCGACGAGTTTGGTCTCTACGATGAGATGCTGGTGCGGGAATACCTGGAATTCTTCGCCGGATGTTATGGCGTCTCCACCGACAAGCGCGTGGCGATGGTGGATGACTTGCTGGAGCTGGTTGGCCTGGCAAACCGCCGCGACGACGCCGTGCGGACGCTTTCGCGGGGCATGCGTCAACGTCTCGGCCTGGCCCGCGCCCTGATCCACGACCCGGCACTCATTGTGGCCGACGAACCGGCTGCGGGCCTGGATCCACGGGCGCGCGTCGAGCTGCGTGAAATCTTCCGCGCGCTTCAGGAGATGGGCAAGACCATCTTCCTTTCCTCACACGTGTTGCGCGAACTGGACGATGTGGCTACGCACGTGGGGATTGTCGAGCAAGGCCGACTGGTGGCTTCCGGCACCGTAGATGCGATCCGCACGCGACTGCGTCCGTACCGCCGTATGCGTGTGGCCTTTCGCGGGACGGCCGATGACGCACAAGCCTGGCTTGCCGGTCATCCACAGGTGCTGGGTGTGGAAGCGGCTCCGGCGTCCGGTAGAAACGGCGGACCGTCCACATTGCTGGTCACATTGCAGGGTGGGGAGGAGACCGTCGTGCAACTGCTTGCCGATCTGGTCGGCATGGGATTTGCTGTGCTCTCTTACACCGAGGAACAGGATACCCTGGAGAGCCTCTTCCTCAACTTGACGCAGGGTGTGGTGACTTGAGAAAAACGTTCCAACGTTTGAATGTTCTAACGTTGGAACGTTATCCTCAGCTTCATAGGGAATTTTGGTGAAAACCGCGCTTTACGTTCACGTGCCGTTTTGTCTACAGCGGTGCGCTTATTGTGACTTCAACACCTACAGCGGCCTGTTGTCCTTACGTGCGGATTATGTGACCGTCCTGCGCCAGGAGATTCGCTATCGGGCGGCACTGTACCCGGAAATCGCAGCGCCGACCCTGTATTTCGGTGGCGGGACGCCCTCATTGTTGCTGCCCGAAGAGATCGGCGCAGTGATCGGCGACGCCAGGCAGCATTTTCGCCTTGCGGCCGATGCCGAAATCACCCTGGAGGCCAACCCTGGTACGGTGGATGGAGAGACTCTGCGGGGCCTATATGCTGTTGGCGTCAACCGTCTCAGTCTGGGGGTGCAGTCGGCGCATAACGACGAGCTGCGCATGCTGGGGCGCATCCACACCTGGGACGAAGCGGTCAGTGCAGGTGCGGCAGCGCGGCAGGCCGGCTTTGACAATGTGAGCATAGATTTGATTTACGGTCTGCCCGGGCAGACGCTGGCGCGTTGGAAAACCACCCTGGAGCGCGCTGTGGCGCTCGAACCACAACACCTCTCCTTGTATGCCTTGACCCTGGAACCCGAAACCCCGCTGGCGCAGGCCGTAGACGCCGGCAGGCTGCCCGCGCCCGATCCCGATCTGGCGGCGGATATGTATGAGCACGCCTCAGAGGTTTTGTGCCGGGCCGGCTACTGGCAGTACGAGATCTCCAACTGGGCGCGAGGGGTATCCGCGTCTCCAACGGCGTGGGCTTTGCCGCCGGCAGGCTTGACCGAAGCCATCGGCCCCTGGGTGGGCCGTCACAACCTGGTCTACTGGCGCAATCAGCCATGGCTGGGTCTGGGGGCGGGCGCCTGCTCCTGGCTGGGCGGACGCCGTTGGAGCAACCTCCGTCATCCTGTGGCCTACATGCAGGCCGGGCAGGCCGGGCATTGGCCGGAGACCGATGTAGAAGTCATTGCGTCTTCCCTGGAACGCGGTGAAACCTTGATGCTGGGGCTGCGTCTCGCCGAAGGCGTGAGCGACGCCCAGTTCCGGGGGCGTTTTGGTGTGGGCCTCGCTGAGGCCTATAGGGATACGCTCGCGCAACTGGCTGCGGCCGGGCTGGTGGAGTGGGACGGCGTGCGCCTGCGGCTCAGTGCGCGTGGCCGCCTGCTGGGGAATCAAGTTTTCGGCGCGTTTTTGCCCTAGACAACCTGGACGAACCGCGCCACATTGCGAATCTCGCGTACCAACAACTTGGTGTCGAGCGTCTTGAGGAGATAGCTTGCCGCGCCCATCTGCCGCGCCAGGTCTTCTTCCTGGCTATCGGGATACGACGTCAGGACGATCACCGCGCACTCGGGGCACATCCGTCGCAGCGTTTGCAGCGTTTGTAAACCCTCCGGCGCCTTCGTCTCCAGGAGAATCACGTCGGGCGCCAGCAACTGCGCTTGCCGCAGAGCGTCTTCATAACGCCCCGTGCTACCGACGATTTCCAGCCCTACGGCGGTCGCCAGCCGCTTCTGCAATGCCTCACGGACCAGGCTATGGTTATCCACAATCAGCACTTTAATCATACGTCCGACTATTATAACGCGCCTCTCTGGGGCGCAAAGTGCCATCCATCCTTACTCCAGGCTGATAGATGACTTGTGATCGGGGGACGTTGACTTTGTACTAAAATCGTTTACAATATGCCTCGGTATCATCAGCGTCACGCCGACGGCCTCCAGGCCGTCTTTGTTTGTCTACGAGTTGCGCATTTGGGGAGGAGTTTTAGACAATGAAAGAATACACAACGCAAAAAATTCGTAACATCGCCTTGATCGGGCACGGCGGCTCTGGTAAAACGACCTGGACAGAGGCCGTGTTGTTCTTGAGCAAGGCCACCAATCGCCGCGGCAAGGTTGAGGATGGCACCACCGTAACGGACTATGACGACGAAGAAATTCGCCGCAAAATCTCGTTAAACCTGGGTGTCGCGGTTGTCGAGTGGAACGGCTACAAACTGAACATTATGGACACGCCAGGGTACACGGATTTCGTCGGCGAGGTGCGCAGCGCGCTGCGTGTCGCCGATGCGGCGGTGGTTTTTGTGGATGCATCCGCCGGCGTCGAAGTGGGCACCGAGCTGACCTGGGGCTATGCCGATGAAGAGAAATTGCCCAAAATCGTCCTCATCAACAAGATGGATCGGGAAAATGCCAATTTCGACAACGCCTTGAAGTCGCTGGCCGAGACCTTCAACGCCCAATTTCTGCCCATGCTGCTCCCCATCGGGGCGCAGGCGGACTTCAAGGGCGTCGTCAACGTCCTGGAGAAAAAAGCCTACATGGGGCCGAAGAGCGAACCGGCGGATGTCCCCGCTGCGATGGCCGCGCAGGTTGATGAACTGTACACCAAAATTGTCGAAGCCGCGGTTGAAGCTGATGAGGCGTTGATGGAGAAGTATTTTGCGGATGAGCCGCTGACGCCGGAGGAGATTTCCACCGGCCTGCGCAAAGTCATCGTTGAGGGCAGTTACGTGCCGGTATTGGCGACTGCCGGTGGCAGCGACCTGATCGGCTTGAGCGCGCTCGTGGACTTGTTGATCCAGATTGTGCCGGCGCCCGATGATCGGCCTTTCACCGCTCAGGGGCCGGCCGGTGAAGAAGAACTTGCGGTCAGCGACCTGTCGCCTTTCGCGCTGCTGGTTTTCAAGACCACCGCCGATCCCTACGTGGGCAAGCTCACCTATTTCCGGGTGTATGGCGGCGTGGCGAACGCCGGCGATACCGTTTACAATAGCCGGGCAGCCACCGAAGAACGGCTGGGGCAGATTTTTGTCATGCGCGGTAAGGAGCAAATCCCCGTGGAGCGGCTGCACGCTGGCGACATCGGCGGCGCCGCCAAGATGAGCGAAGCCTTGACCGGCGATACGCTGTGCGCCAAAGATCATATTCTTACCATGCGCGGCCCCCTGTTCCCGCACCCGCTGTACACCGTGGCCGTCTCTCCCAAGACCAAGGCCGACACGGCGAAGATGGGGCCGACGCTGACCCGTATCTGTGAAGAAGACCCCACGCTGCACTGGTATCAGGATCAGACCACCCGCGAGACGCTCCTTGCCGGAATGGGCGATGCCCATGTTGAGGCGGCGGTGCGGCGCATGCAGGCGCGCTTTGGCGTCGCGCTGGATACCAGCGTCCCCAAGGTGCCGTACAAAGAGACCATCACCGCGACGAATACGGCCCAGTATCGCCACAAAAAGCAGACCGGCGGCGCGGGGCAGTTTGCCGAGGTGCACATGCGGATTGAGCCGCTGGCGCGTGATGCCGGCTTCCAGTACGAATGGGAAGTCTTCGGTGGCCGCATTTCCAGCTCCTTCAAGCCTTCGATTGAAAAGGGCATCAAGTCGGTGATGTCGCAGGGCGTGATCGCTGGTTATCCGATTGTGGATGTGTTTGTGGCGATTACCGATGGCAAGGAACACCCGGTAGACTCTAAAGACATCGCCTTCCAGATTGCCGGACGTGAGGGCTTTAAGCAAGCATTCCTGGGGGCCAAACCGGTGTTGCTGGAACCGATCTACAATTTCGTGATTACCGTGCCCGAAGAGTTCGCCGGAGCGGTGATGTCGGACCTCAACACCCGCCGCGCGCGCGTGCAGGGGATGGAGCAATCGGGAAAGAAAGCCATCATCACGGCAACGGCGCCGCTGGCAGAGATGTTGCAATATGCGACGAACCTGCGGGCCATTACCCAAGGGCGCGGTGTCTATTCGATGGAACTGTCACACTATGATGTTGTGCCGGCGCATCTGACCCAGCAGATCATCGAGCAGGCCAAGATCGAGCACGAAGAGGATTAAGAAATTCATTTACATAGCAAATCGGCCAGAGCTTTTGCAGCTCTGGCCGATTTGTTTTCTCAGAATTCGCTGTCGAGGCAGCGGCAATGTGGAAACTAAGCTTCTTCGGCCGCCGGACGCTTGCGGATAACCTCGACCTCGGCGGGGGCCGGCGCGGCAGCTTCCTCTTTTTCCTCTTCGGCGTAGATGACCTGCACCACGATTTCGTTCGGCGCGTTGAGGATGGTTACACCGGGCGGTGGCGTGATATCACCAACCGTGATGGATTGCCCGATTTCGGCCAGCTTGCTGATATCCACTTCGATGGCGGGCACCAATGCCGTCGGCAGGGCTTCGATTTCCAACTCATTGAGGATATGCAACAAGACGCCGCCGAAGTTCTTCACCGCTGGCGACTCGCCGACCAGGTCTACCGAAACGGGCACGCGGACAACTTCGCGGACGTTGAGCGCCTGTAAGTCGAGATGGATCACGTTCCGTTTGAGCGTGTGGTACTGCACATCGCGGAAAATTGCCAGATACGGCTCTGCGGTGCCTTCGACGTGTACCTGAATGGTGGAACTGGTGCCAGCCTTGCTGATAGCCTTTTCGACCTCACGGCCGTTGAATTGTACCGGGATAGGTTCAATCCCATGCCCATAAATGACGCCGGGAACGATCCCTGCGCGGCGCAGTGTATTGACCTGCTTCCCGACAACGGTACGTGGGGTTGCGCGCAATTCTAAGGTTTCCATGCTTGATTTCCTCCGTTCTTTCTGTATGCCTGCGTCAACAAATGGGCCGCAGCTTTGCGGCCCATTTGCCCAGGCGGCAGTTATTGTAACGCAAACCGGTGCTTTGTCAAACTTCTGCTCGGGCTTTGAACACCAGGGTGTTGGGAGGTAACTTTTCGATCTGGGTAATCGTGTACCATGACAGCGCTATGCCCACGAGCTGGATGACAAACAGAGGCCAGTTCCAGTTGCCGGAGGCGTCCTTGAGGTTGGGCAGCAACGTCATCAGCCGCACAACGATGTTAATGCCTTGAACGAAAATCAGCGAACTGCGTCCGGCGATAGGGGTAAACCAGCCAAAGTTCATAGCTGCCAGCGCGGCGCCGAACAGGATGAACAACGCCGGCGGCAAAACCGCAGCCTGCGGCGCGCTCTGAAAGAAGGCCGGAGGATAAATGATGACGGCAATGGCCTGTAAAACCAATAAAATGATTAATTGTGTGCGTGGATTGGACATCATAGACTCCCTTAAAATAGCGAATTACGAATAACGAATAACGAATAACGAATTACGAACTGTTAGTAACCGTCATTGGAAACATTATAGTAAACATTCGCGTTCCGTCAAATTTGTGCGGCCGGTGTGATATTTGTAATCTCGTAGTTGAACCATTTGACACTTGTTAGGTTTTCGGTAAAATGGAAACAGCATTGGTGATATGGGTTTGTTTGTTTGAAACCCGACGCCGGCTAAACCTAGCTAAGGAGGTGCCATGGAACGACTCTATCGCGAAGTTTTGTATAAAGGTGATATTCGGCCCAGCTAAGGAATTGTACACCTTGATCGTCCTTAGCCTTTTATTTTACCCCAGATCACATTTAGTTCTAAGGAGGAGTGAAATGCGTTCCCGGTTTTTTGTACTGATGGCTCTATTGGTTTCTATGCTGGCCCTATCGGCATGCGGTGGTGGTGGTGGCACCATCAAAATCGCTATTCTCGCGCCCCTGAGTGGCGATGTTGCGACCTTTGGACAGTCCACCCGCGATGGTGCAATGCTGGCGGTCGAGGAGTGGAACGCCAAGGGCGGTATTGACGGCAAGAAGATCGAGGTGGTCGTCGAAGACAGCCAGTGCAATGCCGAAGCGGCGGTAAGTGCTGCGAACAAGGTTATTGACCAGGATGGCGTCAAGTTCATTATCGGCGAAGTGTGCTCCAGCGCCTCCATCCCGGTCTCCGAAATTGCGACGGCCAAGAAAGTCTTCCAGATCAGCCCCACCTCGACCAACCCCGCCGTGACGGTGGGCGAGAGCGGCACCAAGCCCACGATCTTCCGGGCTTGCTTCATTGACCCCTTCCAGGGGAAAGTGGGGGCCAAGTTCGCACTGGAGAAGCTGGGCGCCAAAACCGCCGCGGTGTTCCTCGATCAAGGCAACGACTACGTCCGTGGTCTGGCAGAGGTCTTCATCCAGGAGTTTGAGGCCGGCGGCGGCAAGGTTGTGGTGAAGGAAACCTACACCGGCGATGACTCGGACTTCTCCGCGATCCTGACCAAGGTGAAGGACGCCAACCCCGATGTGCTCTATCTGCCGGACTATTATTCCACTGTGAACCTGATTGCGGCGCAGGCGAAGGAAAAGGGCATCACGGCCGTGATGCTGGGTGGTGATGGTTGGGACTCCGCCGACCTGGATCGCAAAGCGGTGGACGGTGGCTACTTCACCAACCACTTCTCCGATCAGGACTCGCGCCAGATCGTGCAGGACTTCGTGAGCAAGTACAAGGCCAAGTACGGTTCCGCGCCTGACGCGCTGGCGGCGCTGGCCTACGACGCGGCGAACATCCTCTTCCAGGGGATTGACAAGACCGGTAAGGCCGATCCCGTTGCCGTGGCGAAGACTCTGGAGACCGGCAAGTTCGACGTTGTCTCCGGCAGCGTCTCTTACGATGCAAATCACAACCCGGTGAAGGCGGCTGTGGTTTTGCAGGTCAAGGATGGCGCGGTCAAATACGTTGACACGGTCGCTCCCTAACGCCTGATGATTCCCTCGGCATAGCCAGTTTGTGAGGGGCCGGGGCTGTCGTATATGCCTCGGCTCCTTTAATTATTGTGGATTCATTTGACGTTCCAACATTCAAACGTTCCCACGTGTCAACGCTTGTTTTGAGGAGGTGGAAATGGCACAGATGATCTTACGCTCGGCTAAGAATGGTGGCATGGTGCAACGGCGCCCGGGGATGTCGCTCAATCGCTTTAGCCAGGGGTTTTTTGTGCTTTTAGGATTGCTGGTGCTCTACGTTTTGGGACGGGCATTTGTGCAAAGTCCCAAGATTTTCGTAGAGCAGGTGCTCAACGGTTTGCAGTTAGGATTTATCTACGCGCTCATTGCTTTGGGATATACGATGGTTTATGGCATCGTGAAACTGATCAACTTTGCCCACGGCGATGTATTTATGTTCGGGGCTTTCACCAGTTTTTACACGATTGGGACGTTGCAATTACACCGTTGGCCGGCAAGGGTTTTCCCGGCAATCTCGGAGGGCGCGGTGGTCTTGATCGGCACGATATCGGTCATCCTGGTCTCCATGCTTTTTTCTGCTACGTTGGCCGTGGTCGTTGAACGGTTCGCCTACAAGCCCTTGCGTAACAAACCCCGCATTGCCGCTTTGATTACGGCCATCGGAGTTTCTTTTTTCGTGGAGTATTTTGGCGCACTGCCTTTTGCAT
This sequence comes from Chloroflexota bacterium, assembly GCA_019873645.1. GTDB lineage: Bacteria > Chloroflexota > Anaerolineae > B4-G1 > SLSP01 > DSWT01. The sequence continues at coordinate 9,974 of JAIOAX010000055.1, forward strand.
TCACCAATAACTACATCACCTATCCCCGCCCTTTTGAGGTCAGTGTGTATAGTGGACAGATGATCTCTCCGACGTTGATGATTGGTGCATGGGTGTTGTTTGGGATAGCGTTTCTATTGCTCGTCGGCTTCACGCTGGCTGCGCGCCGTGGCAATGTACAGGCGCAAACGTGGCGCCGCCATCCGGTGCTTCAATTTACGCTGCTCTTTTTCGGCTTTATTGCTGCGCTTCTCACCCTTACCGGTGTCCGCATTGAAACCGGCGGCAAAGTGTGGGACCTTTCGGTGTCCAACGTGATGCTGGTGATCATGGGGGCCTCGATTCTCTTGCAGGTATTGCTGCAATATGTGGTGCGCAATACACGCATTGGGAAAGCCATGCGTGCTGCCGCGTATGATAAGCCGGTGGCGCGTCTGATGGGCATTGATGTGGATGGCGTGATTACGACAACTTTCGCGCTTGGCGGTGGACTGGCCGGCGCCGCGGGTGTGCTCTACGCGACGGCGTTCAAGCAGGTGCATCACCTGATGGGTATTATCCCCGGTCTGAAAGCCTTTGTGGCCGCCGTGATCGGTGGGATCGGCAGTATTCCGGGGGCCTTCGTCGGCTCCTTGATTATCGGGCAGGCGGAAGTGCTGGCGGCCGGCTTCATCTCCACGCCGATGCGCGACGCTGTGGCTTTTTCCTTGCTGATCGTGGTACTGTTGGTATGGCCGCAGGGCATCTTCGGTGAGCCGCCGGCGGAGAAGGTATAACGAGGACGAAAATCTGTCAACGGATTTTTCGCCTGAGCAATCCGTTTCATCCGTTGAATCCGTTGACATTTTTGAAGGAGGTCAATCATGGCGCAACGGTTACGTAAACCCAATGTTTATTTTATCGCCGGTGGTTTGTTGATCTTCGTGGTCATTCAGGGGCTGCTCAGTGTTGGTGCTCTGAACGACTACTGGCGCGGCATCATCTTTTGGGGCGCAGCCATCTCTATGGTAGCGTTAGGGTTGAATCTGATCTACGGGTTCAACGGGCAGTTTTCGTTGGGACAATACGGTTTTTATGCGATCGGCGCGTATACCTCCGCCGACATCACTTACCGTTGGGTCCGTGGAGACCCTTCGGCCATCGTGGTCGTATTGGGCGGTTCGCTTTTGGCATTGGGCCTGTATGCCGCGGTGGCGGCTTTCCTGCGTCGTTTTTACGGTGTGACGGTCATGGCACGTTTCACCTTTTACCTTCTGGCGACCGTGCTGGCTTTCGCTGTTGCCGTGATGCTGTTGGCACCGTGGCTTGGCCCGGTCGTTGCGGCTGTGCTCCATGCTCTCCCGGATGCGGTGTCCCAGCAAGTGGTCTTTTTCATCGCCCTCGTCGGCGGGGCTGCGCTTGCGGGGATCACCAGTTATTTGTTCGGCATCCCGGTGCTTGAACTCGGCTCTGACTACTTTGGTATCGCCACGCTTGGCTTCACTATCATTATCAAGGTACTGCTCGATAATACCGACACGCTTTTGCCTTTTCCGGAGATGAAAGGTGCGCGCGGGATGATCGGCATTCCGCAGTGGACAACCTGGCCGTGGGTCTTCGCCTCATTGTTGCTGGTGATTGTGGTGATGCGCAACATCCTTCATGCCAGCATGGGCCGTGCGATTGTCTCGGTGCGTGAGGATGAGCGCGCGGCGGAACTGGTGGGGGTGGATGTTGCCACGACTAAAGTGTTGGCCTTCGTGCTCGGCAGCATCTTCGCCGGGCTGGCTGGCGGCATCCGCGCGCATGATCTAGCGTTCCTGCACCCACAAAACTTCAATTTTATCAAGTCCTTTGACCCGTTGATCATCGTCGTTTTTGGCGGTCTGGGCAGCATGACCGGCACGATCATCACCGGCTTCTTCTGGATTTTCCTTCTCGAAGGGGTGTTGCGCCTTTACCTGCCGCAAGGCTTTGAGACGTGGCGGCTGGTTGTCTACCCGCTGGTTTTGTTGGTGATGATGTTGTTGCGTCCCGAAGGCTTGTTCGGACGCTACGAAATTCCCTTCCTGCGCCGGGTTTTGCCGCCTCTACCGCCGAAGGCTGAAGCGGTCGCCAAGCCGGCCGAGGAGGTGACTGCATGAAAGGACGTCCGGATGGTCTTGCACCTGAAGTCGAGGCGCGCCCTGTCGTTCTGGAGATGGAAGGGGTGACGCATTTCTTTGGCAATCTGCGCGCCGTGTATAACTTCGATCTGACATTGCGGCATGGTGAACTGGTGGGCTTGATCGGACCGAACGGCGCCGGCAAGACGACGATCTTCAACCTCATCACGGGGGTCTATCAGGCAACACAAGGGCGTATTCATTACGAAGGCGCCGACCTGTTGGGTCTGCCTTCCCATGAAATTATCCAGATGGGGATTGCGCGTACGTTCCAGAACATTCGCCTGTTTGCTAACCTGACGGTGCTGGATAACGTGCGCATCGCTTATCATCCGCATGCCGGCTATGGGTTGCTGGACTCCATCCTGCACACGCGCCGTTTCCGTGAAAAAGAGGCCGAGATGGCGCAGCAGGCACAGGAATTCCTGGAAATCTTCGGCCTGGGCGACCGTCGCAATGACATTGCCGGCAGCCTGCCCTATGGTTTGCAGCGCCGCCTGGAAATTGCGCGCGCGCTGGCGGCTTACCCGCGGCTGTTGCTTCTCGACGAACCGGCGGCCGGTATGAATCCCCAGGAAATTGACGAGTTGATGGAACTGATCCATTTCATCCGCGATCGCTTCGACTTGACCATCCTGCTGGTGGAACACCGCATGCGCCTGGTGATGAACATCTGCGAGTGGATCACGGTGATGGACTTCGGCGAAATCATTGCGCGGGGCCTGCCCGCGGAAGTGCGCAGCGACCCGCATGTCGTCGAGGCTTACCTGGGCCGCCAGGCTGTTGAGATCAGGTAGGGGGGACGTATGGCGCTGTTAGAAATCAACAATCTGTACGTGTCGTATGGCGCAATTCGTGCGCTGCATGGCGTTTCCTTTCACGTGGAGCGTGGGGAGATCGTGACCCTTATCGGTGCAAACGGCGCGGGCAAGTCCACAACTTTGCGCGCCATTTCCGGCTTGCTGTCCACCGATAGCGGTTCCATCATTTATGATGGCATAGACATCACCCGTAAGGCCGCCAGTGATATTGTGCGCCTGGGGATCGTTCAGGTGCCAGAGGGACGGCGCATTTTTGCGCCGCTTACCGTGCGCGAAAACCTGGAGATGGGGGCGTTTACCCGCAAGGACAAAGCCGAAATTGAAGCGAGCATGCAACACGTTTTTGAGCTTTTCCCGCGTCTCAAGGAGCGTCTTGAACAGACCGGTGGCACTTTATCGGGCGGTGAGCAGCAAATGCTGGCCGTAGCGCGCGCGTTGATGGCGAAGCCCAAATTGCTGCTGATGGACGAGCCTTCGATGGGCCTGGCGCCGATCCTGGTTGAAGAAATCTTCGACATCATCCGCGAGATTAATCGCAATGGAGTGACGGTGTTGCTGGTAGAACAGAACGCGCACATGGCGCTTTCGGTCGCCCATCGCGGCTACGTTCTGGAAACCGGCGCCATCGAACTGGAAGGATCGGCGCAGGAACTGGCGCAAAATCCCCGCGTGCGTGAAGCCTACCTGGGCGGCGGATAAAATCTCTATCAGCAGATTGAGCGGATTGAGCAGATTTATATGCTGTAGACCAGGAAAAAATCTGCTTAATTTGCTCAATCTGCTGATTGCACTAATTCCAGTGTACGCCGAGTGTATTATAGCGCGAGCTGATGGCTCGCGCTATAATTGTAAGTACAGAGCGAACTATTGGGAATTGCGTGGGCCGGTCTCTGCCCGCGTTCGCTCACCTCATCATTTCGGGAGTTGCTCGGGCCGGTCTCCGACCGTGCCCGCTTAAGGAGGGCCGCTTGCGGATAAAAGGCTGGCTCGTCGTGCTATGTATCATCTTTCTCATATTGACCGCTTGCAGCGCGCGTAAGGAAGGGGACGCGGCGCTTCTGGTTGCCGTGATTGCCCCCACCGAGGGCGATTTTGCCGTGTTGGGCAACGCGACCCGTGACGGTGCCGTGCTGGCCGTCGAGGAGTGGAATCAGCGCGGCGGCGTCCTGGGGAAAACCGTGCAGGCGGTGGTCTTGAATGACGGCTGTGATTATGTGACGGCCCGCAAAGCTGCCGAAACGGCCATAACCACGCAGCAGATCCACTTTATCGTCGGGGCGGTGTGCAGCGACGCCGCCGAAGGGGTGGCGCAGGTGGCTACCAAGCTGGGCGCCCTGCAGATCAGCCCGACCGCCGTGGACCCCGAGTTGACATTGGACGCCGACGGAAAGGTGCGCCCGCTGGTTTTCCGCGTCCCTTTCATTGACCCGCTGCAGGGAACTGTGGCGGCCAAATTTGCCCTGGAAACGCTGCATGTCAAGTCGGCGGCCATCCTCTACGCCGAAAACAGTGCATACGGCCTGGCCCTTGCCGATGCTTTCGAGAAGACCTTTAAGGATGGCGATGGTGAAGTTGTTATCCGCGCTACCTACGATCAAGATGCCGATAGCTTCTACGACGTGCTTGAGGACGTACGCGACGCGGCCCCCGAGCTGCTTTACCTTCCGGGATACTACAATGTGATGAACCGCCTCGTGACGCAGGCGCGCGCTTTTGGCCTGCTACAGCCGCTCATCGGCAGCGACGGCTGGGATTCGCCGGATTTGAACCTCGCTATTATGGATGGCGGTTATTTCACCACGCACTACTTTGCCGGCGAGCCGCGCCCTGAAGTTGTGACGTGGATCCGACGCTACACAGCCCGCTATTCCGTCCCACCGGATACGGTAGCGACTTTGAGTTACGACGCGATGAACCTCCTGCTCACGGCCATCCAGCAAACCGGGAATGCAGACCCCTATCAGGTTGCGGCAACATTGCAGACGCTGACCTTCGATGCTATCTCCGGGCAAATGCACTTTGACGACCTGCACAATCCGGTCAAAGGTGTGGTGCTCGTGCGGGTTCAGGGTGGGCGCGTTGGCTATGTTGACCGCTTGACCCCGTAATTCATCAGCGGATTAAGCAGATTCAGCAGATTTATACCTCTGACCCGCGCCACATTTGTCTTTTCTCCCAATGCTGCTATAATTCTTCTTGCAATCAATTGCAACTACGAGGAAATGCAACAATGGCCTGTCAAGAATACTTTGTGCGTCAGCTTCACGCGCATGGCCTGCGGCTCACACCGCAACGTGAGTTGGTGCTTAACGTTATGCATCAACTTGAAGCGCCGGCGACCGCCGAAGAAATCTACGCGCGCGTCCATGCCCTCAGCGCCAGTGTGGACATCTCCACCGTCTATCGGACGCTGGAGCTTTTTCAGGAGTTCAACCTGGTGGCGGCTTTTGACCCCGGCGATGGGATACGCCGTTATGAGCATCTTGGCGTCGAAGCACCCCATCATCACCTGGTCTGTCGCGCGTGTGGCAAGGTCACGCAGGTGGCATTGGAAGAATTACAGCCGCTCATCGCACACTTAACGGCTGCTTCAGGTTTCGTCGCCGATGCGGTGGCTTTGACCATCCCCGGTCTGTGCGCCGTCTGCGCTACCGCTTCAGAAACGCCCTTATGATGCGCCATTTCTCTGACCTGCCGTTTCTTTGACTCGCCGCTTCGCTGATTCTCTGACTCGCTGATTCTTTGATTCTATAGGAGGTTTCCATGTTTTTCTCACCCGTTCCCATGCACATTCCTGATGGTTTCCTTGCGCTTGGCGTTGCCCTGGTGCTGTGGTTAATCGCCATTGCGGTTGTGGGTTACGCCCTCAAGCGCGTCAACGCGGATGTGGGCGAGCGGCAAGTCCCGTTGATGGGCGTGCTCGCGGCCTGCATTTTCGCCGGACAGATGCTCAATTTCTCGGTGACGGGCGGTACATCCGGCCACCTTATGGGCGCGGCCCTGGCCACCATTTTACTTGGCCCATGGGCGGCGATTTTGGTGATGACGTGCGTCGTCGGCGTGCAAGCGCTTATCTTCCAGGATGGCGGATTGCTGGCCCTGGGCGCGAACATCGTCAATATGGGCGTTATCGGTGTGGCGGTGGCCTACTTTGCCCAGCGCACCCTGCGCAAATTGTCAGGGAAGTGGTCGGGCGGATTGTTTGTTAATGGTTTTGTTTCCGGCTGGCTCTCGATTTTTGTCGCGGCGCTGGCTTGCGCCCTGGAACTGGCGCTCTCCGGGTCTTCGCCGGCCAATGTTGCAGTGCCCGCGATGGCCGGGATTCACGCTTTGATCGGTGTCGGCGAGGGGCTGATCACGGCGGGAGCATTGGCCTTCATCAAGACGGCGCGGCGCGACCTGTTGGATATGGAACGCCAACAGGCTGTGGGCGGCAAGGCCGTGTGGATCGGCGGACTGGTGATCGCCGTTGCCTTGGCGGTCCTCTCCCCGCTGGCTTCGGCGCATCCCGATGGCCTGGAATGGGTGGCCGAACAGCGTGGCTTCCTTGACCTGGCGCAGGGGCCGCTCTACGAAATCATCCCAGATTACGTGCTGCCGGGCGTCGCCAACGAGTCACTGGCGACGATCCTGGCCGGCGTCATCGGCGCACTGATCGTCTTGGGCACGGTGGTGGGCGTGGCCTACTTGCGGCGCAATCGCGCGCAGGGAGCATAATTTTCAATCAGCAGATTAAGCAGATTGAGCAGATTATTATTCTGTAAACAGAAATCTGCTTAATCCGCTAAATCTGCTGACACAAACAGATGCACTTGTACAATCAATCTCTCGATCCCTACCGCCCGCGAGCCAGCGTCGTCCATACCCTTGATCCTCGGGTCAAGTTTGGGCTGACGCTGGCTTTCATTGTGACGACGGCCCTGACGCCGCCGGGCGCATGGCCGATCTACATCGTCTTGGGGGCGTTGGCATTGGCGGCGATATTGTTCTCGGAGTTAGGCGTCGGCTATGTCTTCTCGCGGGCGCTTCTCGCGTTGCCCTTTGCACTGGCAGCGTTGCCGACGCTTTTCACGACGGCCGGGACACCATTGTTGACTCTGACAACGCCTTTTTCCATCCAGTTGACCCTGGAAGGCACGGCGCGTTTTGCGAGTATCGTTGTTAAAGCATGGCTCTCGGTGCAGATGGCGGTCGTCCTTGTGAGCAGCACGCCGTTCCCCGATTTGTTGCTGGCGATGCGCGCGTTGAGAATCCCCCGACTGTTGACGGCGATTGTGGGGCTGATGTGGCGCTATCTGTTTGTGCTGGCCGATGAGGCGTTGCGCCTGCTGCGGGCGCGCGAGTCGCGCAGCGCCGCCCCGCGCGATGGGCAAGAACGCCGGGTGGGAGGAAGTTTGATCTGGCGCGCCCGCGTCACCGGTGGCATGGTCGGCAATCTGTTCCTGCGCGCCTTCGACCGCGCCGATCGCATCTATGCGGCGATGCTCGCGCGCGGCTACGATGGTGAAGTGCGCACGTTGTCCCGCCCGCCGCTGCGCGCAGGACAATGGGCGGTGTTGGGCGCGGGATTGACGATGCTGACGTTTTTGGCGTTGGCCGGACTTTTATTGTGGGGTTAGCCATCTGGTGAAGGTCGAACCTTCGCCAGGGTTTGTTGCTTCTATGGTGGTCAACGATGCATCATACGCTTGAAATCGAGCATCTCTCTTACACTTATCCCGACGGGCGGCGTGCGCTACACGACGTTTCCCTGCGCATTGGGCCGGGTGAGAAAGTCGCGCTTGTTGGCCCGAACGGCGCGGGCAAGTCCACGTTGCTGCTGCACCTCAACGGCATTTTGACGCCGACCGCCGGCAAGGTGCGCGCGTGCAGCCTGGAAATGCGCAAGGAGAATCTGGGGAAGGTGCGCGCCGGGGTGGGGCTGGTCTTCCAAAATCCCGATGATCAGCTTTTTTCGCCGACGGTCTTCGATGACGTGGCCTTTGGTCTGCTGTACCAGGGCCTCCCCGAAGCCCAGGTGCGGCTTCGCGTGGCGCAGGCATTGGCAGCGGTGGGCATGGCGGATTTCGCGGGGCGTTCCTCATATCGCTTGAGCACAGGCGAGAAGAAGCGCGTGGCCCTGGCGACGGTGCTGGCGATGGACCCGGAAATCCTGGTATTGGATGAGCCGACCGGTGGCCTTGATCCACGCGGACGGCGCAGCTTCATCAACCTGCTGCGTTCGCTCCCGCAGACGATGCTCGTGGCGACGCACGACCTGAATATGGTGCGGGAGCTGTTCCCGCGTACCATCGTTCTGGATGGCGGGCGCATCGTCGCCGACGGTGCGACGGCGGACATTCTGACCGATGCCCCACTGCTGGCAGCGCATGGTCTTGAGGAGTGAGCAAAGTTTTGTCAACGGATTCAACGGATGAAACGGATTTTTTCTTCCTAATCCATTAAAATCCGTTCAATCCGTTGATATTGAGGAGGTAAGTGCATGAAACGATGGCTGTGGATGGCGATGGCTGTGGTTGTGTTGATGATGCTGAGCGCGTGCGCGGGGGGGCCGGCGGCGCGGGGGGATAAACTGCGCGTGGTCGCCACGACGACGATTGTAGGGGATGTGGTCGCGCAGGTAGGCGGCGACGTCATCGCCTTGACGGTGTTGCTGCCGGCGGGCGCGGACCCGCATACTTTCGATCCCAGTCCGCAGGACATGGCAAAAGTCGCGGACGCCGACATCATCTTTGCGAACGGCGCGGGGCTGGAGGCGTTCCTCGAACGACTGCTCGAAAATGCCGGCGGCGATGCGGAGGTGATTCACGTCTCCGAGGGGCTCACATTCATCGAACCGGAGCATCATGAAGCTGAACCTGTGGGGGACGAGCATCATCACGAAGGCGTTGATCCGCACACCTGGACCGATCCCAATAACGTGCTGCGCTGGGTAGATAACATCGAAGCGGCGCTTGTCCGCCGCGATCCTGCCCATGCTGCTGTATACCGGGAGAATGCCGAGGCTTATCGTGCCCAACTCCGCGATCTGGATGCCTGGGTGCGCGAGCAGGTGGCGACGATTCCACCGGAAAACCGCAAGCTCGTCACCGACCATGAGACATTCGCGTATTTCGCCCAACGCTACGGCTTTGAGCAAATCGGCGCCGTCGTCCCCGGCTACAGCACCGCCGCGCAACCTTCCGCGCGTGACCTTGCCGACCTCGAAGACCGCATCCGCGCCTACGACGTCAAGGCCGTTTTCGTCGGCAGCACCGTCAATCCGGCCCTCGCGCAGCGCGTCGCCGAGGATACTGATACCACGCTGGTGTTCCTGTATACCGGCTCGCTCACCGCGCCGGGCGGCGAGGCGGATAGCTATTTGCGCTATGTGCGGTACAATGTAGGCGCGATTGTGGAGGGGTTGAAATAGCTCACTTTTTGTGGGATCATGACGCACGAATTATGCTATACTGGATGCAACAATGTTTACCATTCAGTTCACTCATGAAGCAATAGCCGATTTGCGCGCATTGCGTAAACATGAGGTGCAATGGATTGTGGATGAAATTGAGACACAGCTCGTATTTGAGCCGACTATAGCGACGCGCAATCGTAAACAATTGCGTCCTAATCAATTGGCAGAATGGGAATTGCGTATTGGCGAATTTCGGGTTTTCTACGATGTTACGCCTGCGGATGCCGTTGTGAAGGTGATTGCAGTAGGGCGCAAAATTGGCAACCGTTTGTTGATTCACGGGAAGGAGTATAAGTTATGAAAGTCATTACTATATCCACACCAACTAAAGCTTTGAACGCTTTGTTGGAACAAGCCCGACAAGAGAATATCATTTTGCGTATGTCTGATGGCACAGAATTTGTCCTGGCTGAAATTGATGATTTTGACCGTGAAATTGCCCTGACTCAGCAAAACGAAGATTTGATGCTGTTTTTGGAGCGCCGCGCGCAACAGACACAGACGGTAGGGTTGGCGGATGTCAAAGAGCAATTTGGGTTGCGATGACCGGCTAAGGCCGAGGCACAGCCTGAAGTCATCAAATTCAAATGCCCGCAGTGAGTTGCAATACCAAAACTCCAACGTTAGAACGCATTATAGTAAAATTGGCACATTAACAAGTGGTGAGGTATTTTCGGCAGCCCACGAGTCTTCCAGGTGCTGCAAAGTATCCGCCCGTTGATGACG
>JAIOAX010000056.1 GCA_019873645.1 Chloroflexota bacterium
TGGCCCAGCTCGTTATCGTTGGCAATACGGCGCAATACGGCGGCGGGATGTTCAACTATAACGGCAGCAACCCGGATTTGAGCAACGTCGTCTTTGTCAACAATGTCAGCGTCAACAGCGGCGGCGGGATGAAAAACTATGTCAATTGCAGTCCAACGCTGGCGAACGTTGCCTTTGTCAACAATAAAAGTACGGGGAGCTTTGGCGGGGCGATGTCCAATAATCAAAGCAGTCCAACGTTGACCAACGTCGTCTTTAAGAATAACGATGTTAGTGCTGGAAGCCGTGCCGGCGGTGGAATCCATAACGAGTACAGCAGTCCCACCCTGATCAACGTCACCTTCAATGGGAATGCAGGCTCTAGCGTAATCTACAACATCAACTACAGCTATCCAGTACTACGCAATGTCATTATGTGGGGCGATAGCGCCACATCCAAAATCTACAGCGTCAACTCCAGCAATCCGACGATCTCCTACAGCGACATCCAGGGCTGCGGCGATTCCGGCAGTTGGAACAGCGCCTGCGGCACCGACAGCGGCGGCAACATCCAAGCCGATCCGCTCTTCGTGGACCCGGCCAACAACAACCTGCGCCTGCAACTCACCTCGCCTGCTATTGACGCCGGGAACAATGCCGCCGTGCCGGGAGGCATCACCACCGACCTGGACGGCAACCCGCGCTTTGTGGACATTCCCACCATTCCCGATACGGGCTACGGCACACCGCCCATCGTGGATATGGGCGCGTACGAGGCCCAATATATAGATGTGGCGCTGGGCAAAGCCGTTTTGCCGCCGTCGGTCGCGCCAGGCCAGGCCATCACCTTCACCCTGACGCTCTCGAACTCTGGCGAAAGCATTATCCCCGCAAGTGGTCTCGTCATCACCGACACCTTACCGTCCTTCCTGGGGGGACTGTCCTTCACTTCTACTCTCCTTATCACCGACACGGGCTCCACCCCGCCCTACGTCTGGCAGGTGCAGGACCTGGCGCCGGGGCAGAGCGGCGTCATCACCGTCAGCGGTGTGCTGACTCTGCCGCTGGCCGCCGGCATCTACACCAACACAGCCATTGTCTCAGCAGCGAACGAATTGGCGCTGGCGAACAATACGGCCATCGTCATCTTTACTGTGCCCAATATCGCGCCCTTCTTTACCAGCACACCAGTCACCGCCACCACGCAGGACGCGCCCTACGCCTACACGGCAACAGCGGGGGACGACAACAGCGACGCGCTTACCATCACCGCGCCGACCAGGCCGGCCTGGCTCACACTCGAGGACCACGGCAACGGCACGGCCACCCTCTCCGGCAGGCCGACCAGTGCCGATGTGGGCGAGCACGCCGTGTTGCTGCGCGTGACCGACTCCGGCGGCCTGAGCGACACGCAGGCCTTCACCGTCACTGTGCTCAACGTCAACGACGCGCCCTTCTTCACCAGCGCGCCGGTGCTCACTGCCACGCAGGACGCGCCCTACGCCTACGCCGTCGCCACGACCGATCCCGACCTGGCCTACGGCGACATCCTCACCATCACCGCGCCGACGCTCCCGGCCTGGCTGACGCTGGACTGGACGCCGGGGACGATCACGGCGACCCTCTCCGGCACGCCGTCACGGGCCGATTTGGATTTTGGCAACAACCAGGTCGTACTGCGGGTAACCGATCGGGCGGGGTTATACGCCGAACAGCGCTTTGTCATCGGGCCAGCGCGGTTATATCTGGTGTTGGTGTTCAAAAACTACAAACCGTAATCGGGCAAGGCCGCCCAACCTGCCGCTCCAGCCGACGCCGCCTTCGGCGGCGCGGCTGAGCGGCAGGGCGTTGGGTGGGCCGCGGTGTGGGTAGTACATCATTCGCAAAGGAGGAAACATGAAAAGGCATCACGTGCTAGTTATTGTGGCAATCGCCGTCTTTGTACTCGCACTGTCATTCTGGACTCTGGCCATTGCTCAGGGTCCCTCAGATAGCCAGCTAGAAAACGCAACATCTCACCCCACTCAGGGGACTGGCTCAGTGGGTAGTGACAGTAACCCCACTGGGGCACCGGAAGTCTTCGTTCCAGAGCACTACCAGCCTAGTGCGGCTGGTGTTGCCAGTGTAGCCGCTGCTACCACAGCAGCTACTGTCTACTTCACGCCGCAGGACGAAGATACCAGCACAACCGTGTTGTTCCTGTATAACACCAGTACTACTACGGCCACAGTCGCCCTGCAGTCCTATGAGCTCAATGGATCATTAGAAATCAGCACGACGGTAGCTGTGCCTCCGGCATGGCTAGTACGCATCTGTGGCGACGAGGTGAGCACTGTCTCATCCACATGGCAGGACGTTGTCTGGATCAACTTTAGGACGTGGAGTACCTATGCCAAGATGACTTTGCCAGCAGGAGTCAAGGCAGAAGGCTATGTGGTATGGAACAATGCCAGCACCTATAACCCGTCGCAGGTCGCACCGACACTGCCACTTCGCTTCAGTACTGATCCGTCCACGGTGTTCCTGCCGTCTGTTCAACGCAATTAGCATTGTGCAGGGTAACCGACAACCGGTGTAAGATTGGAGTAACCGTTCAGATGGGGGGCAATTTTACCGCCGAGAACGCCGAGAACGCGGAGATTTGTAGAGAAAAGTCGCTTCAGGCGGCCTAGAAGTCCGCCAATCTATATCTCTCAGCGGTCTCTGCGGCCTCAGCGGTGAAAAATCCAAGACCGACTGAACGGTTACAGATTGGATACTGATTCATCCAGAGTGTCAGTGGCTTGTCGGTTGCTTTGTGTAGATGGCCCGCCCAACCAGCGCGTGGAGCCGACACGCTTCGCTCGCTGCGCTCGCTTCGCGTGCGGCTCACGCGCGAGCCGTTGGGCGCTGAAGCGCAGATAGGGCAGGGTTGGGGAGCGAACATCGGGCGCAGGTCGGTGGTGGGGAGTTCGGGTCTCAGATGTGGGGCGGTGGGGTGCGTTCCCTGGGCTGCGCCCAACATCGCTTCAAGCTGACGCGGCTATCGCCGCCTGACCCGGCGGCCACACGCGCGCGAAGGGGATTGCCCTCACAGGCCGTTCGCCGCAGCCGCCGCGCAGCTTAAGCACGGTCGTTAGGCGCTTTTCTTGGGGTCGTAACGCGGTAAAATAAAGCGCGAGATGATTACAACAGCGAACTTCAAGGACTTGTTGCTCCAACTTGGCTTCTCACAGACAGGGAATGTCTTTTCTAAAGATTTCCCTGCTGTTGATGCCTACCTGCGTGTGGATTTCGACAAACAAGAGTTGATTTACCCCGAAGACAAGGGCTTGAAAATCAACGAACGGCAAACGTGCAATTTCAAGGCAAACGAAAACTTTGTGGTTTTTGAATGCGTGTGCCGCTTGTTCGAGAAGGGTTACAAACCCCAGCACATCGAACTCGAACCGCGCTGGCAGGTGGGACACGGCGCAAGTGGCGGGCGGGCGGATATTCTCATCCGCGATAATGACGGCAAGGCGTTATTGATTATCGAGTGTAAAACGTGGGGTGATGAATTCGATGATTCCTGGAAAGACACCCTGAACGGCAAGGGGCAGTTGTTCACCTATGCCCATCAGGAACGAAGCACGCAATACCTTTGTTTATATGCTTCGGGCCTGGAAGACGGCGCGCTCAAATATGCCAGTCACATTATCGCCGTGCGTGATAACGATGATATTCTCAAGCGCAAAGCAGCAGAAAACCCGCCAGCGTACCGTGACGCTGACAGCGCCAAAGAACTGTACGAAGTCTGGAAACGCACGTATGAATGCGATTATGCTACGCGCGGCATTTTCGAACCGGATGTCCAGCCTTACCAGATAGGCAAAGCGAAATACACTGTTGCCGATTTGCAAACGGTGACCGAAGCGGATATTCAGCCCAAGTACCACGAATTTGCTACTATTCTGCGCCAGCACAATGTTTCAGGGCGTGAAAACGCTTTTGATAAACTGGTCAATCTGTTCTTGTGCAAAATTGTGGACGAAAAGCACAATCCTGACGATCTGCAGTTCTACTGGCGCGGGATCGCCTTTGACAGCTACTTTGACCTGATTGACCGCTTGCAGCGTTTGTACCGCGACGGGATGCGAGAGTTTCTCAAGGAAGACGTGACCTACATTGACAATCAGACCATCCGCGACGCCTTCAAGTTTTTCAAGAATGACCCCGACGCGACTCGTGACAAGATTCTGGAGTACTTCCGGCGACAAAAGTATTTCACCAACAACGATTTTTCGTTCCTGGACGTTCACAACGAACAACTCTTTTACCAGAACGCGGCCATCCTGCTCAAAATCGTGCGGATGCTTCAGGACATCCGCTTGAACGGCGACCAACAGAATCAATTCCTGGGGGATATGTTCGAGTTCTTTCTCGACCAGGGCTTCAAGCAAACCGAAGGGCAGTTTTTTACCCCCTTGCCGGTGACGCGCTTCATCATTCTTTCCTTGCCGCTGGAAACCGTTTTTAGCGATGGGCAGAATCCGCCCAAAGTGATTGACTATGCCTGCGGCGCGGGGCATTTTTTGACCGAGATGGCTTCCCAATTGCGCCGCCTGCGTCAGGGGCAGGATGTGAGCAGGTTTTACAGCCAGTTCTACGGTATCGAAAAAGAATATCGCCTGTCCAAAGTCGCTAAAGTGTCGGCGTTTATGTACAACCAGGATGAAATCAACATCATCTATGCCGACGCGCTGGCGCAACACCCCGACATCCCCGAAGGCGCGTTTGCGCTCCTGGTTTCCAACCCGCCGTATAGCGTCAAGGGTTTTTTGGAAACCCTGCCCGAAGCCGGGCGCGCCCGCTACACGCTGATTGAGACGGTTGACCCTAAGAGTTACCCCACCAACAACGCTATCGAAGCCTTTTTCCTGGAACGCGCCAAGCAGTTGCTTGCGCCGCATGGCGTGGCGGGTATTATCACGCCGTCATCCATTCTTTCCAACGCCGCCAGCGTCTATACCCGCGTGCGCGAAATCCTTTTGCAGAACTTTGACATCATCGCGCTGGTGGAACTGGGGAGCGGCACGTTCGGCAAGACCGGCACCAACACGGTGACGCTTTTCCTGCGCCGCAAGGACGATAATCCCGCGCCCGCCGACCATTACCGCAATCGCGTGAATGCCTGGTTTGACGGCGATACAGGCAAGGATGGCGTATTTGCTGACGCTCACCTGTTGCAAGCCTATTGTGACCACATTGGCATTGGCCTTGCCGACTACCAGACGCTTCTGCAATCGAACCCCAGCCCGACGCTTCTGGATAGCGAGATATTCAAGGAATACCGCCGCGCTTTTGACGCCAGCGGCGAAGTCAAGGCGCTCCAAAAACAAAAATCTTTCCAGCAAAAAAGCGCCGCCGAACAGCAGGCGGAACTGGACAGGCAGTTTATCCAGTTTGCGCGGAAGATTGAACGCGAAAAACTGTATTATTTCATCCTGGCCTACACCCAGCCCTGCCCGGTCATTGTCGTCCGCAGCCCGCAAGGCACGGATGAGATGAAAAAGTTCCTGGGCTACGAGTGGAGCGCGGCCAAAGGGCAGGAAGGCATCAAGTACCTGCGCGGCTCGATTGACCGTATCGAAACGCCGCTCTTCGACCCGCAAGACCGCTACAACCCCGAAAAAATCAGCACGCTCATCCGGCAGAATTTCAGCGGGCAGCCGGTCAGCGTTCCTGAATCGCTCCAGCCCTATGCGACCGTTGCCCGTCTGGTGGATTTGCTCGACTTCAGCCGCGTCAGTTTCGATAAGCAGATTTCGCTTGCGCCGAAGATAAAAGTAAGCACACAATATGAACAAAAGCCCTTAAGTGACATTTGTGATATCGTAAAGGGTGTTTCTTACAGCAAAAACGACGAAGTTGATATTCCAACACAAAATGCTATTCTAACAGCCGACAACATTACATTATCAGGAAGGTTAGAGTTAAAAAAGATTGTCTATCTCAAACCGGATATAGTAATTGAAGAAGAAAAGAGGCTGAAGAAAAATGATATTTTTATCTGTTTTTCAAGTGGAAGCTTAGAACATCTGGGTAAAGTTGCCTTCATTGATTCAGATATTTCATATTATGCCGGTGGTTTTATGGGTATTTTACGTGTCAAGGAGACTAATTCTGTTCTGCCAAAATATCTATATGAAGTTTTGAATTCAGATACTTACAGAAATATTGTTCGTAGAACTGGTTCCGGCGCAAATATCAAGAACCTATCCAGCACTGTAAGTGAGATAAAAATCCCCGTCCCGCCGCCGGACGTGCAGGCGCAAATCGTGGCGGAGTGTCAGGCGATTGATGCGGAAGTGGAGCAGGCAAGAGCAACTATCGCTTCGATTCAAGGTCAACTCAAACAAATAGCCAACGGACTCTATGAAAAGTATCCATTTAGGAAGTTAGGCGACGTATGTGAGCCGCCAGAATATGGCGCAAACGAAAAAGCAATAGACGGAAACCCCAACGAAGATTACAGGTACATTCGTATTACTGACATCAACGATGATGGAACATTGAACGATGATTTCAAAACGGCAACTACCATAGACGAAAAATACATTCTACAAGATGGTGATTTTCTATTTGCACGCACAGGCGCAACGGTTGGCAAAACATTCCTGTATCGCTCATCGGTCGGTAAAGCGATTTATGCTGGTTATCTGATTAGATTCCGCCCACGCCCTGAAGTTCTTCGACCCGCATTTTTGGCATTGGTAACAAAAAGCGACCGCTATTGGGAGTGGGTACAAAGAACCCAAGTCGGCGCGGGACAACCCGGCATTAACAGCCAGTTATATTCAGCCCTGGAGATCCCTTTGCCAGCGTCATTGACTGAACAAGACCAATACGTGGCTCAAGTGGAACAACTTGAAAAGCAAATCGAATCCGCCCGTGCGGTGATTGCGTCTGCCCCGGCGCGGCGGCGGGCGGCGCTGCAAAAATATCTGGAAAGCGCCTAACAAGCGTTTCCAGCCGACCCGCTCCGCTTCGCTTCGCTCCGCTACGCGGGCGGCTGAAACGCAGGCCGTTGGGCGGTCAGAATAGTCTTCGAGGCTCAAAGGTTGGGTCAAGGAAGCTGGTTTGATAAGGGTGATAAAGAAACGCGGCGGGCGAGGTCGCTGGCTCGCCGAAGGTGAGAGAAAGAAGAAGCGGTCCTCAAGGCGGCTTGTTCATCGAAGGTGAGAGAAAAGAAAGACGGTCATCCAGGCGACTTGTTGGGCGAAGTGAGAAAAGAGACAGAGAGAAGAGAAAGAGAGACAAGAAAAAGGCGGTCATCCAAGCGTCTTGTTTGCCGAAGGTGAGAAGAAGAAGGAAAGAAGAAAGAAAAGCGATTATCAAGGCGGTTTGTTTGTCGAAGGGTAAGAAAAAGGCAGTGGTCATCAAGGCGTCTGGTTTGCCGCAGTCGGTCTTTGGTAGTCGTAAAGTAAGGGGTCACATAAGGCCCGTAGGTGGCGTAAGGCTCGGTGCATCAGGGGCACCGCCCAACCCGCGCTTCCACTTGACGCGCTTCGCTGCGCTCCGCGCGCAAGTGAAGCGCAGCTCGTTGGGCGGTGAGAATGGTCTTCGCGGCTCAGAGGTTGGGTCAAGGAAGCCGGTTTGACGAGGGTGATAAAGAAGAGCGGCGGGCAAAGTCGCTGGCTCGCTGAAGGTGAAAAAAAGAAAAGCGGTTATTCAGGCGGGTGGCTTGCCGAAAGTAGGAGAAAAGAAAGACGGTCACTCAGGCGATTTGTTGGGCGAAGTGAGAAAAGAGACAGAGAGAGAAGAGAAAGAGAGACAAGAGAAAGACGGTTATCAAAGCGTCTTGTTGGTCGAAGGTGAGGAGAAAGAAAAACGATTATCAAGGCGGCTTGTTTGTCGAGGGTGAGAAAAAGGCACTGGTCATCAGGGCGTCTGGTTTGCCGCAGTCGGTCTTTGGTAGTCGTAAAGTAAGGGGTCACATAAGGCCCATAGGTGGCGTAAAGCGTGGTGCGGCAAGGGCATCCGCCCAACCCGCGCTTCCACCTGACGCCGCTCCGCTGCGCTACGCGGCGCAAGTGAAGCGCAGCTCGTTGGGCGGTGAGAATGGTCTTCGAGGCTCAGAGGTTGGGTCAAGGAAGCCGGTTTGACGAGGGTGGATAAAGAAATGCGGCGGGCGAAGTAGCTGGTGTCAAAGGTGAAAAAAAGCGAGAAGCGGTCATCGAGGCGGTTTGCTCGTCGAAGGTGAGAGAAAGAGGAATGGTCATCGCGGGGTCTGTTTGCCGAGGGTGAGAAAAAGACAAGCGGTCATCAAGGCGGCTTGCTTGCTGAAGGTAAGAGAAAAGAGAGAGAAAAGAGAAAGACGGTCATCCGAGCGTCTTGTTTGTCGCAGGTGGAAGGAAGAAGAGTGGTTATCAAGGCGACTTGTTTGGCGTAGGTGAGAAAAAGAACGGCGATTATCAAGGTGTCTTGTCTACCGCAGGCGAGAAAAAGAAGTGGTCATCAGGGCGTCTGGTTCGCCGCAGTCGGTCTTTGACAGTTAAGGAAGGTAAGGGGTCACATAAGGCCCAGAGGTGACGTGAGGCGCGGCGCGTCAGGGGCGTCCGCCCAACCCGCGCATCCAGCCGACGCCGCTCCGCTGCGCTCCGCGGCGCGGCTGATGCGCAGGTCGTTGGGCGGCTATGCTGCCACGAAACATAGGAGCAGCTAGATGAGACACCTGCTTCTTCATCGGACGCTGTACGTTCGTTTTCTGTCTCTGTATACGCTTTGCACAGCCGTTTTTCTGATGGCATGGGCAATGAGTTATCTCATGTTGCCAGAGGGTGTGCTCCGCGGACGTACTGGCGCACAACTCTTGGCAGGTAATGAAGCCGCCGACAGCTTTCTCGCCGAATGGCTACGAATTGCGGCCATCAATCTAACAGTGGGCACTCTCTTTGTCGTCGGTCTCAATTTCCTCAGGTCGCATGGATACCCCATGGGCTATGCCATCCCCCTGGCCTGGGCAATCCTCTATGCTATTAGCCTGGGCACAAACTCCTTTACCATCCCTCTGCCGGAAGGGAAGATGCCACCCTCCCTAGCCGTACTAGGACGCTCAGGACTTTACGAGATTGGCGCATACGTACTTGCTGCGGTGGCAACCTATTCTCTCCCCAGATATGAGATCAAGGGGCGGTGGCCGCGCGAGCGAAGAATAGAGTCGATTTCTCCAGCCGACAGGCGAGCGTTGACCAAGTCGGAGTGGGTAGGGTTAGGGATTGCTGTCATCATACTCCTGATTGCTAATGCCTGGGAAGCCTACCAGATCGTGGCTCAGTACGCAATTGGGTCGGGTACGTAGCGCAAGGCCCGAGACAACTTGTAGGAAGAAGCCGCCCAACCAGCGGCTGCAGCCGACCGCGCTATCGCGCGCGGGAAACGGCGGCGCCACGCGCTTTCAGGAGGAGTTGTAGCGAGGGTGGTTACCCGCAGCCGCGCGGCGGCTGAGCCGCGTGCCGTTGGGCGGGAACGCCAAAAAATCAACAGGATGACAAAAATGAACACCAAAATACGTAGATTCACGGCGGGGATTGCCCTTCTGCTGATCGGGCTATTTCTCAGCGCGCACCGGGGATGTTCAACATGGCCGCCGCGCGTTCGCGGATCACCCGCTCACACCCCGGATGGCGCAGCGCCTCCTGAAACACGGCCCGCGCTTCATCGAACCTGCCCTCCTGCTGCAACAAGGTCGCTCGCCGGTAGAGCGCCCTGGCGGCCCGGAAGCCGTTCGCGGTGGCCCGGATGTGCGCCTCGGCTTCCTCCAGGAAGCGCCAGGCCGCGGGCAGGTCGCCGGCCCCCTGCGCCGCTTCGCTCAGCAGCAGCAGACAATCGGCCATGCCGTCCCGGTCTTGCATCCGCCGATACAACGCCAGGCCGCGTTCCGCCCACTGGCGCGCCGCCGAGAACTCCCCCTGCGCCAGCGCGACGCCGGCCAGGCCCTTGTAGCTCTGCGCGCTGACCCAGAGGTTGTTGATGCGCTCGCCGATGGTCAGGCTCTTCGCAAAGCAGTCTGCCGCCGCCGGCGCGTCGCCCTCGGCCAGCGCCACCAGCCCCAGGTTGATGTGGGCCTGCGCTATCCCCCACGGATAGCCGATCTGCTCGCAAAACGCCAGGTTCTGTCGGAAGCACTGCCGGGCCGTCGTGTAATCCCCCACCGCGCGGCGGACCAGCCCCAGCCCGTAGATGGCGTACTGCGCGCCCCAGGCATAGCCGGCCTGTTCGCACACGCCCTGCGCCTCCCGACATAGGGCGTCGGCCGCGGCAAAATCGCCCAGCTCATACGCCGTCCAGCCGAGCATGTACAGGCAGTCGCCGATGCCCGTCGGGTGCGCCAACGCCCGATAGCGCGCCAGGCTCGCCTCGGCCCATGTCTGCGCCTCGGCATAGTGCGCCTGCAGGAAGGCCACCCAGGCGTTCTGGTACAGCAGGAAGGCGTGCTCCTCGTCGGCCGGAAGCCCGGCCAGCGCCAGGCCCTCGGCGATCAGGCTCGTCGCCAGGTCATACTGCGACAACTGCCGGTGAAGCACGGCCTGGCGCGCCAGCAAGCGACGCAGCAAAGGGGCCGCCGCCGGATTCGCAGCCGCCTCACGTCTCGCCCGCTCCAGGGCGGGCCCGAAGACGCGCACGCCCTCCAGGAACCAGGATTTGGATTCGTAGAACGCAAAGAGCCCGTGCGCTAGCCGGTCGAGCAGCGTCTCGTCCCCGTTGGCAACCGCCCACTCCCAGGCGGCCAGCACGTTGGGCAGTTCGCGCTCGATCTCGGCTTGCGCCCGCTGCTGCTGCACCCCGCGCAGGGCGCCTGCGCGCTGCTGGACGAACTCTGCAAAAAAGGCCGCATGGCGCGTGCGCGTTTGCTGCGCCAGGAACGGCTGCGCCTCCAGCCGCTCGGTCGCGTAGAAGCGGATGTCGCCGTGCATGGCATACCGCTGCTGTGCTTCTTCGACCGAGAGCAACGACTGGCGCGCCAGGCGGGCCAACAGCGGCCCGGTCGCGCCGGCCACAACGCGCGCAGCCTCGGCCTGGAAGCCGCCGCGGAACACGGCAAGCTGCATCAGCGCGGCTTGTTCATCGGCTGAGAGCAGACGCCAGGACTGGGCAAAGACGGCCCGCAGGCTGCGATGCCGCTCCGGGAGATCGGGGCAGGTGGAGGCCAGGAAGTCGCGCGTGTCCTCGATGGCAGCGGCGATGCGTTCGAGCGGCATGGCGCCCACCCAGGCCGCGGCCAGCTCGATCCCCAGCGGCGAGCCCTCCAGCAGCCGGCAGACCTCCGAGACCGCCGGCCGTTGCGCGTCGCCCACGACGAAGCCGATGCAGGCGCGGCCGGCGCGCTCGGCGAACAACTGCGCGGCCTCGGATGACGGCGCGTCCCCGGTCGGCTCCTCGCATCCCAGCCCCTCCAGCGCCAGCACCGATTCGGCCTGCAGGTTCAGCCGTTCGCGGGAGGTGATCAGCGCCGTGAGGCGGGGCGCAACGCGCAGCACCTCCAGGATCACTGCCGCGCCGCCGGCCGGCAGCAGTTGCTCGAAGTTGTCCAACACGAGCAGTAGCTCGCGATGGTCCTGGCGCAGGGCAGCGAGCAGTTGGGTGCGGATCTCTTGCGCGCCGGAGAGGTTCAGACGCAGGCCGCGAGCAATGGCGAGGATCAGGTCGGCGTCGGTGGCCGCGTCGGTCAGCGGGATCCAGCGCACGCCATCGGCGAACTGCTCGGCCAGCGCGGCGGCAACCTGCAGCGCCAACCGCGTCTTGCCGACTCCGCCCGGCCCGGTCAGGGTGATCAGGCGATACGCCGGATCGCTCAGCCGCTCGGCCAGCAATGCCAGCTCGCGCGCACGGCCGATGAAGGGGGTCAGTTGCCGGGGCAGATCGGGAGGCCAGTCGGCCGGGGCGGGCGCTGCCGGGGGCGACAGCGTTCCCGCACGGATTTGCGCCGCCAGGGCGCGGGTCTCCTCTTCGGGCTCCAGCCCCAATTCCTCGCGCAGCGTGCGGCGGCAGGTCTCAAACTGCGCCAGGGCTGCCGCCCGCCGGCCGTCCAGCGCCAGCAAGCGCATCAAGCGCCGATGGCCGGCCTCCAGCCACGGTTCCAGCGCCAGCTGGCGGCGGACGTACTCCTGCGCGGCCGCGCCATCCCCGCGGCGCTCGGCCGCGCTCGCCAGCAGCGTCAGCGCCTCCAGCGCCTGAACGTGCAACCGCTCGCGCTCGACGGCCAGCCAGTCGTCGAATTCAGGGCAATCCTTGAGGGCAAAGCCTGCCAGCAGGTCGCCGCGGTACAGGGCCACGGCCTGCGCCAGGCGCTCCAGGCAGGGGCGACAGGTCTCCCGATGGCGATGGCGATGGCCCTCTACTTCGGCCCAGAGACGGCGCCAGGTCAGCACATCCATATCCACGTCGGCGGCAGCGTTGAATTGCACGGTTTGGGGCGTCGCCAATAAAAAATTCTCGCCGAGGGCGCGGCGGAGGCTATAAAGGGCCTGGCGAAGGTTCTGGGCCGCGTGCGTCGGCGCAGCCTCGGGCCAGAGGAGCGCGCTCAAGGTTTCGCGACGGAAGGCCCGTTCCGGTTCCAGCGCCAGCCGAACGAGCAGCCCGCGCGCCTTGTCCGACTCGATGCAGGCGGCGGGCTGGCCATCCAGCGTGATCGCCAGCGTCCCCAACAGGGAGAGCACCAGGTGCGGCATACCCGATCCTGACCAGACTCTACTTTCAGCCATCGATGACACTCGTACACGCACGCATCACGCTTCACGCCTCACGCCCATTGTACCCGCTTCCGAAGCCACGCGCAAGGCCCCTCTTGACGTTTTCCTGACGCCCCACCTGTATAAATGAGAGTACCATCGTGCCACAGGTTTAGAACCTGCAGCACGATACAGTGGAATACAGGAGAGGTTTAGAAGCTGCGGCACGATACAGTGGACGATACAGGAGATGCCATGCCGGACAACGGTGCGCCGTCCCACTACATGTCTTATCTGCTGCGCGTGTGGGGCGTTGCGGGGCAGGGGCCGCGGGGTCTGCGAGCACTCCTGGAGAATATTGCGACCGGCGAACGCGCGGGGTTCAGCGATCTGGCCGGGCTGGTCGCCTTCCTGGAGCAGCAGGCGGCCGGGCCGACCGGGATGGGCGCAACTTTGCCGGATGCCCTGGATGAAACAAGATCATACATGCAGCTAACCCCTGCTGAAGAAAGGAGCGATACACTATGAAACCTCGATTTGTTAATATCCTTTGGCCCGTCTTGGGTCTCCTCCTGGGGCTCACAGTTTCCTCCGGCCACGCACAGGCGCCCCTCGGCACAAGCTTCACCTACCAGGGCCGCCTCACCGACGGCGGCGCGCCCGCCAATGGGCTGTACGACTTGACCTTTGCGCTCTACGACGACCCGACCGCCGGCGCGCAGGTGGGCGGCACGGTGACCAAAGACGACGTGAGCGTGAGCGACGGCATGTTCACCGTGGCGCTCGATTTCGGCAACGTCTTCGACGGGACGGCGCTCTACCTGGAGATTGGCGTGCGCCCCGGCAGCGACACCGGCGCGTACACGACGCTGACGCCGCGCCAGCCGCTCACCGCTGCGCCCTACGCCGGTTACGCCCTGCGCGCGCCCTGGAGTGGACTGACGGGCGTGCCGGCCGGCTTTGCCGATGGGGTGGACAACGACACCACCTACACGGCCGGGGACGGGCTGACGCTCGCCGGCGCGCAGTTTAGTGTCAATTTCGCAGGCACCGGCAGTGCGAACACCGCAGCACGCAGTGATCATAACCACAATAGCACCTACTGGTCGCTCACCGGCAACGGCGGCACCAACCCCGGCACGCACTTTGTCGGCACCACAGACAACCAGGCCCTCGAATTCAAAGTGAATAGCCAGCGTGCGCTCCGACTTGAGCCGAACGCGACCAGCCCCAATCTCATCGGCGGCTACAGCGGCAACAGCGTGACGAGTGGGGTGGTGGGGGCGACAATCGGCGGCGGCGGGGACAGCCTGAACCCCAACCGCGTGACCGATAACTACGGCACGGTGGGGGGCGGATACAACAACCGGGCGGGCGACAGTGCCGGCACAACCAGCGACAGCGCCTACGCCACCGCGGGCGGGGGCAGGAGCAACACCGCCAGCAACTTGTATGCCACTGTCGGCGGGGGCTATAACAACGCCGCCAACGGCGGCGCGTCTACCATCGGCGGGGGCTTGAGCAACGCCACCAGCGACTCCTATACCACCGTCAGCGGGGGTGGGTACAACACCGCCAGTGTCTACGCCTCCACTGTCGCTGGGGGCTATGGCAACACTGCTGACGGTCTCTACGCCACCGTCGGCGGGGGCCGGGACAACACCGCCGCGGGCAGTTATAGTTTCGTCGTCGGGCGCCGCGCCAAGAATGCGTACTCCGGGCACAGCGGTGTGTTCCTCTTTGCCGATGGCAACAACTTTGATTTCCCCTCCACCGCAGCCAACCAGTTCCGCGTGCGCGCCACGGGCGGGGCGCAGTTCGTGTTGGGCATTGACGGCAGCGGCAACCCCACCTGGAGCTGCGCCGTTTCCAACGGCGGTTCCTGGGCCTGCTCCAGCGACCGCAATCTGAAAGAGAACCTGGCTCTGGCCGATGGCCGCGCCATCCTGGAGACGCTCAGCCGCCTGCCGCTCTACACCTGGAGCGCCAAAGGCGGCGACCCCTCGGTGCGGCACCTTGGCCCGATGGCGCAGGATTTCTACGCCGCCTTTAGGCTAGGCGACAGCGACGTCGCCATCAGCACCATTGACCTGGATGGCGTGTCGCTGGCGGCGATCCAGGGACTTTACGGTTTGGTTCAGGAACAAGATGCCCGCATCGCCGAGCTAGAAGCGCAGAACGCGGACCAGCAGGCACAAATTGATGCCCTGGAAGCGCGCCTGGCTGCGCTGGAACAGGGCCGCACCGCGCCGGCAAACCACTTCCCCACCACACTGCTCCTGCCCGGCGTGGGACTGCTTGCGGCAGCGGGCTGGAGATGGAAACAAAACAGCCGCAGGGCTGAGAAATCTTTGAGAAATCTTGATGGAGGTGAAAGATGAAAGGCTTGACTCTAACTCGATGGATGATTGCCGGGCTGCTCTGCCTGGCCCTGATCGGAGCCGTGAGTTTGGCGCAGGCGCGCGTTTTGCAGGCGCCCCTCGGCACAAGCTTCACCTACCAGGGCCGCCTCACCGACGGCGGCGCGCCCGCCAATGGGACGTATGACTTCACCTTTGCGCTCTACGACGACCCGACCGGCGGCACACAAGTCGGCGGCACGGTGATGAAGGACGATGTCAGCGTGAACGACGGCTTGTTCACCGTGACGCTGGACTTTGGGAATGTCTTCAACGGGACGGCGCTCTATCTGGAAATCGGCGTCCGCCCGGGCAGTGACACCGGCGCGTACACGACGCTGACGCCGCGCCAGCCGCTCACCGCCGCGCCCTACGCCGGTTACGCCCTGCGCGCGCCCTGGAGTGGGCTGACGGGCGTGCCGGCCGGCTTTGCCGATGGGGTGGACAACGACACCACCTACACGGCCGGGGACGGGCTGACGCTCGCCGGCGCGCAGTTCAGCCTCTCGCCATCCTACCGACTGCCGCAAGGCTGCGCGAACGGCCAGACAGCGCAGTGGAACGGCACCGCCTGGACGTGCGTCGCCGCCGGCGACATCACGGCCGTCACCGCAGGAACGGGATTGACCGGCGGCGGACAGAGCGGCGACGTGACGCTGAGCGCTGACACCACCTACCTGCAGCGGCGGGTTTCGGTCAACTGCCTGCCGGGTTCTGCCATCCGCGCTATCAACGCCGACGGCACGGTGACGTGCGAAAACGACGATAACACGACATATTCCGCCGGCGCCGGATTGTACCTGAACGGGACGCAATTCAACATCTCGCCATCCTACCAACTGCCGCAGAGCTGCGCTGCCGGCCAGGTAGCCCAGTGGAACGGCACCGCCTGGACGTGCGTCGCCGCCGGCGACATCACGGCCGTCACCGCAGGAACGGGATTGACCGGCGGCGGCGCGAGCGGCGACGTTACCCTGGCGGCGGATACCAACTATCTCCAGCGTCGCGTGACCGGTGCCTGCCAGCCAGGTCAATATCTCAAATCCATCAATGCCGATGGCTCGGTAGTTTGCGAGTCGCCATCCCTCGACATCTATGGCTCCTTCTGCCAGATGGGTAATTTCGACATGTACGGTACCTGTTCTGCCTCTTGCCCGCTCGGTCAAGGCTATATTCGCGTTGGGGGTGGGTGCGAAACCGAGTATGCGAGTGAGAGCAGCAACTATATGCTAACGAGAACGATGCATAACAGCGACAATGCAGGTGGGTGGTCCTGTACATACGCTCGGTCGGTCCCGGGCAATGCGTGGTGGATTAAGGCCTATGCCATCTGCCTGAAAATGTGGTAAGGAAGGAGGAAAGCCATGCAACCGTTTATAAGCTATCGCAAAGTCATGTCGGTTCGCCTGGCCCTGTTCCTCGCCCTGTTGCTGTTCCCAACGTCGGTTGTTCTGGCTCAATCCGGCGGGGGCTACGCTCTGGAATGGAACACGATAGACGCCGGCGGGCACACCTTCAGCAGCGGCGGCGCGTACACGCTGGGCGGGACCATCGGCCAACCCGATGCGGGCGCGCTCTCCGGCGGAAGTTACACGCTCAGCGGCGGGTTCTGGAACGCCCCGGCCGCGCCGCAGGCCGCCATCCGCTACGCCGCGCCGACGGCGCAGGGCAGCGGCGACTGCTCCAGTTGGGCCAACGCCTGCACGCTGCAAACTGCGCTCACGGGCGCCGTCAGCGGCGATGAAATCTGGGTCAAGATGGGCGTGCATTACCCCGGCGCGGCCGGCAACCGCAACGCGACCTTTCAACTCAAGAACGGCGTGGCCGTCTACGGCGGCTTTGCCGGCACAGAAACCGCCCGCAAGCAGCGCAACCCGCGTGTGAACCAGACCATCCTCAGCGGCGACATTGACCAGAACGACATCAACACTGACGGCAACTTCATCGCCGAGACGCCTGCCGACATCCAGGGCGACAACGCCTACCACGTCGTCAACAGTGGCAGTACGAACTACACTGCCGTGCTGGACGGCTTTGCCATCACGGCCGGACAGGCGAACGGATCATCGGGGTCAAGTAGGAACGGCGGGGGGATCGTCAGCTATGGCGGCAGCCCGACGCTGAACCAGCTCGTTGTAGTCGGCAATACGGCAAAATACGGCGGTGGGATGTACAACTATAACGGCAGCAATCCGGCCTTGACCAACGTCGTCTTTGTCAACAATGTCAGCGACAGCAGCGGCGGCGGGATGATGAACTACCAAAATTGCAGTCCAACGCTGACGAACGTTGCCTTTGTCAACAATAAAAGCACAAATAGCTTTGGCGGGGCGATGTCCAATAATAGCAGTAGTCCAACGTTGACCAACGTCGTCTTTAAGAATAACGATGCTTTTGCTAGAGCCGGCACTGGAATCCATAACGAATACAGCAGTCCCACCCTGACCAACGTCACCTTCAATGGGCATCCGGGCCATAGCGTAATCTATAACATCAACTACAGCAATCCGGGGCTGCGGAATGTCATTATGTGGGGCGATAGCGCCACATACAAAATCTACAACGTCAACTCCAGCAATCCGACGATCTCCTACAGCGACATTCAGGGTTGTGGCGGCTCCGGCAGTTGGAAACCTGCCTGCGGCACCGACGGCGGCGGCAACATCGAAGCCGACCCGCGCTTCGTGGACGCCGCGGGCTTCAACCTGCGCTTGCAACTCACCTCCCCGGCCATTGATGCCGGCGACAACACCGCTGTGCCTTCCGGGATCGTCACCGATCTGGACGGCAATCCGCGCTTCGTGGACATCCCTACCGTTCCCGATACCGGCTACGGCACGCCACCTATCGTGGATATGGGCGCATACGAGACCAACTATGATGTGGCGCTGGGCAAGGTGGTCCTGTCGCCAACGGTTGCGCCCGGCCAGGCCATCACCTTCACTCTGACCGTCGCCAACGCAGGCAGCTTCCCCGCTACCGGCATCGTCGTCACCGACACCCTGCCGGCGTACCTGGGGGACGTGTCTTTCGCTTCCAACCTCGTCGTGACCGACACAGGGTACCTGCCTCCCTACGTCTGGCTGGTGCAGGACCTGTCACTGGGGCAAAGCGGCGTCATTACCGTCAGCGCCGTGCTGACCCTGCCGCTGGCCGCCGGAACCTACACCAACACGGCATCCATCTCCGCCGGGGGCGATCTGCTGGCGGATAACAACACGGCCATCGTCACCTTCACCGTGCCTAACGTCGCGCCACTCTTTACCAGCACGCCGGTTGTCGCGGCAACGCAGGATGCGCCCTACACCTACACGGCCACCGCGGTGGACAATAACGGCGACGCGCTGACCATCACCGCGTCTGTGCTGCCGGCCTGGCTGACGCTCGAGGACCACGGCGACGGCACGGCGACGCTCTCCGGCACGCCGACCAACGCCGAAGTGGGCGACCACGCCGTGCTGCTGCGCGTGACCGACTCGGGCGGGCTGAGCGATACGCAGGCCTTCACCGTCACCGTCGCGGACGTCAACGAGGCGCCCTTCTTCACCAGCGCGCCGGTGCTGACCGCCACTCAGGATGCGCCCTACGCCTACGCCGTCGTCGCCGCCGACCCCGACCTCATCCACGGCGACGCGCTGACCATCACCGCGCCTGTGCTGCCGGCCTGGCTGACGCTCGAGGACCACGGCGACGGCACGGCGGCGCTGTCCGGCACGCCGACCAACGCCGACGTGGGCGACCACGCCGTGCTGCTGCGGGTGACCGACTCGGGCGGGCTGAGCGATACGCAGGCCTTCACCATCACCGTGGGGAACGTCAACGAGGCGCCCTTCTTCACCAGCGCGCCGGTGCTGACCGCCACGCAGGGCGCGCCCTACGCCTGCGCCGTCGCCGCCGATGACCCCGACCTCATCCACGGCGACAGCCTCACCATCACCGC
This sequence comes from Chloroflexota bacterium, assembly GCA_019873645.1. Classification (GTDB taxonomy): domain Bacteria; phylum Chloroflexota; class Anaerolineae; order B4-G1; family SLSP01; genus DSWT01. Next base: position 19,011 of record JAIOAX010000056.1, read on the forward strand.
GCCTGTGCTGCCGGCCTGGCTGACGCTGGTAGACCACGGCGACGGCACGGCCACGCTTTCCGGCACGCCGAGCAATGCGGACGTGGGCGACCACGCCGTGCTGCTGCGCGTGACCGACTCGGGCGGGCTGAGCGATACGCAGGCCTTTACCATCACCGTGGGGAACGTCAACGACGCGCCCGTCTTCACCAGCGCGCCGGTGCTGACCGCCACGCAGGGCGCGCCCTATACCTACATCGTCGCCGCCGATGACCCTGACCTCATCCACGGCGACGCGCTGACCATCACCGCGCCTGTGCTCCCGGCCTGGCTGACGCTCGAGGACCACGGCGACGGCACGGCCACGCTTTCCGGCACGCCGAGCAATGCGGACGTGGGCGACCACGCCGTGCTGCTGCGCGTGACCGACTCCGGCGGACTGACAGACACGCAATCCTTCACCGTCACCGTCGCCAACGTCAACGACGCGCCCTTCTTCACCAGCGCGCCGGTGCTGACCGCCACGCAGGGCGCGCCCTACGCCTACGCCGTCGCCGCCGATGACCCTGACCTCATCCACGGCGACAGCCTCACCCTCACCGCGCCTGTGCTGCCGGCCTGGCTGACGCTCGAGGACCACGGCGACGGCACGGCCACGCTCTCCGGCACGCCAAGCAACAATGATGTGGGCCAGCATCTCGTTGTGCTCCGTGTCACGGATAGCGCTGGAGCATTTGCCGAACAGGAGTTCGTTATCACTGTGTCTGAGAAACCGCGTCGCTATATCTATATACCACTCGTATTCAGGAACTGGCGGCCGTAGACAGAAGCGCCGCCCAACCTGCGGCTTGAGCCGACGCCGCCTTCGGCGGCGCGGCTCAGCCGCCACCCGTTGGGCGCTGAAGCGCAGATAGGGCAGGGTTGGGGAGCGAACATCGGGCGCAGGTCGGTGGTGGGGAGGCCGGGTCTCAGATGTGGGGCGGTGGGGTGCGTTCCCTGGGCTGCGCCCAACATCGCTTCAAGCTGACGCGGCTATCGCCGCCGGACCCGGCGGCCATACGCGCGCGAAGGG
>JAIOAX010000057.1 GCA_019873645.1 Chloroflexota bacterium
GATCTTGTAGGGCAAACGGTCAGTTTGCCGCCGTCGCAAGCTGACAGCTTGCGTTACGTTTGGCGGTAGGGCAAACGGTCAGTTTGCCGCCGTCGCAAGCTAACAGCTTGCGACTACGTTTGGCGGTAGGGCAAACTGTTAGTTTGCTGCCAATGGGCAAACGGTCAGTTTGCCGCCGTCGCAAGCTAACAGCTTGCGTTACGTTTGGCGGTAGGGCAAACTGTTAGTTTGCCGCCGCAAGCTGACAGCTTGCGCTACGTTGCAATACGAGGGGCAGGAAAATGTATTTGTCCAGTACCAGGCCTTTGATCACAATCTCGTGGACGTCGTATGTCGTCGCGCCGGCCATAGCGGCGGTGACGGTGATGGTCTTCGTGCCCGGCATCGTCCAGGTGAAGGCGGCGCTGTCGTAGGTCTGGTAGAGGTTGGCATGGACGATAGGCGCTTTGTCGGTCGCTTCCCACGTATAGGTGATGGGGAAGATCGTAATCTCCGGCGATATGGCGGCGTTGAATGTATAAGCGCGGTTGGTGTCGCCCTGCGCCAGGCCGCTTGCCGTCACATCATAGACGAGTAGCGAGCGAGTTGCAAAAGCAGCGGCTGCCCCATCTGCAGCGGCGAGCCTGATGCGCTTTTCGCCGCGCGTTGACCACGTCAGGGTGACTGCATCGGTGATTGTCAGGCCGGGATGGCTGGTCGTCACCTGATCCGTCGCCGTCCAGGTGTAGGTGATCGGCTGTCCGGCGTAACTCGACCAGACGAGGTCACCGGTCAATGTAGCGGCCTGGCCCGCCCCCACAATCAGCGGGCCGGAGGTGACGAGGTTGGGGACGCCGTCGGCGCGCAGCCAGCCCATATCCTGGAAGATCGCCAACGTCACCGGGCCGGGATGGCGGGTGACGCCGCTGTAACTGGGCGTCATCAGACGGTTTACGCCGCCCCCGAATGTGCCGCTGTCCAGGTGCGACAGGCTGCTGCCAGGGATCCAGGTGGCTGGTGTGTAGAGTTTGGCCACAATTCCTGCGTTGGCCGCGACGGTATTAGGCCCCCCGAAGTTGGCGTCGCCCTTGAGGCGGGCCGCCAGCGCATAAGGATCATTGGGCAGGTAACTCAGAAGCGCAACACCGGCGCTATCCACCGCGAACCAATCGTAGGGGGTGGGGCAGTAATAGCTGCTCAAACTGTTGCCGCAAAAGCCGACATTCCACTCTTCGTACATATTGCCGATGAAACCCAACCCGTGGGCCAACTCGTGCAGCGCTACCGCGACAAAGTCGTAACTCACCGCGGCGGCGTTCAGATACGTCGTCGCGGTCACATACGACCAGTCTACATCCGAATCAAATTGCAGCACCATATCCGCGCCAACGGGATACAGATCGCTGCTGCTGAGGGCGTTGGCTAACGCGATAGGATAAGCGACGTTCACCAGGGGCGCGCTGGAGAAATTGTAGATGTACTTCGACGGCATACCGGTGCCCAGCGCATCGCCGCTGCCCAGGTTGGGCGTCCAACAGGCTGAAACTTCGATAGGGACGGTGGACGAAATCCACGTTCCCCACAGGCCGGCCGCGTAGTCAAGGGCGGTCACGGCTGCCGGAGGCGGTTCCAGGCAAGTTGGTGGCGATCCCCACGTGATGTTGAAGGTTGCGCCGCCAGCCGGCGTTGCCGGAGCCGCAACGACAACGACCGGCGCTATCCAGCCGCCGGTCGCCAACACAAGCCATATCGCTACGAAGCCGCAGACTATGATTGTTTGATAAGGGGTTTTCCTCTTGAGGCTGACGTCGGTAAAATAACGCTTACGCAGACCTGGAGCAGATTTTGGACCAGCCATTGATATACCTCCCACGATATGATATGCGTATGTCAAAGTGCCGAAACCGGCCCCACTACATCTTGTCTAAAATATAGTGCGATTTCGCCAAAACGTCAATATGCTGAGAGCCTGGTGCTCCTTTTCAGCATCCGCCACAGGTGTATACTTTGACCGCTCTAAATGTTCAAACGCGCCAACACCTCACGGAGGAGCCGGCAATGAAAAAACGGGTCTATATCATCTACACGGGTGGAACAATCGGGATGCAGCGGACGGCAGATGGGTACGCTCCGGCACCCGGTTATCTCGCGGCGCAGCTTGCCGCAATGCCGGAACTGCACGATCCCATCATGCCGGCCTACGACATCCACGAGTATGATCCATTGCTGGATTCCGCCAATATGACGCCTGACGACTGGCTCAAGATCGCGCAGGATATTGCGGCACATTATGACGCTTACGATGGCTTTATCGTGTTGCACGGGACAGATACGATGGCTTACACTGCTTCGGCGTTGCCGTTTATGCTGCAAGGGCTGGCGAAGCCGGTCATCCTCACCGGGTCGCAATTGCCGTTGTGTGAGGTGCGCAACGACGCGCGCGAAAATCTCATCACCGTCATGCTGATTGCCGCCAACTACATCATCCCCGAAGTGTGCCTCTATTTCGGCAACAAGTTGTTGCGGGGCTGTCGCGCCGTCAAAATCAACGCCGTGGATTTCGAGGCGTTTGATTCGCCCAATTACCCACCGTTGGGGACGGTGGGCATCCATATCAACATCAACTGGGCGCACATCCTGCCGCCGCCGGCGGCGCATATTCCACTGACCGTCCAGCCGCTGCGCGCCGGTCAGGTAGCGGTCTTGCGGCTCTTCCCCGGCATCGCAACGGACATCATCGCCTACAGCTTGCGTGCGCCGCTGCGCGGGTTGATTTTGGAGACGTATGGCGTGGGGAACGGGCCGACCGACAACCGCGCGTTTATGGAGGCGTTAGCCGACGCCGTCAGACGCGGCATGGTGATCGTGGATTGCACCCAATGCCTCAAAGGGACGGTGGACCTCGAAGGCTACGCGACGGGGTCGGCGCTGGCGCGGATTGGCGTACTGAGCGGCTTCGATATGACGGTCGAAGCGGCGCTGGCGAAATTGTTCTACCTGTTCAGCCGTGAGGAAGACGTGGCGGTCATCAAGCAACAGGTGCAGGTCAATCTGCGAGGGGAATTGACACGATGAGCAAGCAACCCGGCAGGCGCGGCTATGCGGCGCTTGGGGTCTGCCTGCTCCTGGCGGCCTTTGCCCTGCGCGTCTGGAACCTCGGCGGCCCCAGCCTGTGGTATGACGAAGCCTATCTCTGGTGGGCCGTCAGGTTGCCTTTTAAGCAGATGTGGGCGTTGAGCGTGGGAGAACTGGTGCCGCCGCTGCACTACCTGACGCTGCGCGCCTGGACGCCGCTGGCCGGAACCGGCGAGTTTGCGCTGCGCTTCCCTTCGACCCTTTACGGTCTGCTCGTCCTGGCAGCGTTGGCGCGTATGGCACACCGTTTGACCGGGCAGCGTGGGGCCGCGCTCTGGGCGCTCGCCCTGGGCGCCGTGGCGACGCCTCTGATCTGGGCTGCGCGCGAGACGCGCATGTACGGCGCGTTCATCGCCTGGACGCTGTTCGCGGGGATGACGCTCATCGAAACGCTGTACGCCCGCACGCCCCGACTGCGCCGCCGCTGGGCCTGGCTGTGGGGCGTGGGGCTGCTGGGCACACTCACCACCCTGACGCTTGCCGCTTTTTGGCTCATCGGGCAGGCAATTTTCATCCTGCTGGTGCTCTGGCGTCGGCCGCGCCCGGCCGTGCGCGCGTGGTTCCGCGATATGCTCCCTCCCACGCTCGCGGCGGGTGCACTGTTTCTGCCGTGGATTGGCGGGGCGTTGCGCGCGCTGGGGACCAACGCCACCTACTGGGCCGGGCATTTACCCATCGCCGAATTCCTGCGCACCACCATCGCCGGCATGACGCTCTCCGATTATTGGCCCGCTGCCTCAAAAATGCTCGCCGGCGGGGCGATGGTACTGGCGACATTCCCGCTGCTCCTGCTCGCCCGCCGCCGTCCTCATGCTGGAGTGTATCCGCTGTGCTGTTTGCTACCCGCAGGCGTGATGGCCCTCATCTTCCGCGACCTGCCGAAATGGGGTAGCCGTCACGCCACTTTCCTCGCGCCGCTGCCGGTTTTGGCGCTGGCAGTCGGCTGGGGGATGGCCGCAACATTTTCGGGGCGGAAGGCACGCCACCTCGTCCACCTTTGGTCCGGCGTGGGCAGTTTGATCTTTGCGACGCTCGCCTTTCGCGCCGACCTGCATTTGCTTGCCGATCCGGCCTACGCCCATGAAGATTGGCGCAGCGCGGCCCGATACGTCGCCGCACACCGCGCGCCCGGCGATATCGTCATCGTTGAGACCGGCTCGGCCTTCCCGGCCTGGGCCTACTACGCCGGCTTTGAGGGACTGCTGGCGCTGCCCGACGATACACTGCTCGATGTCAACCATGTCTTGCACTACGGCGATGTCGCGCCGGCGCTCAACGCAGCCTTGCAGGAAGCCTCCGGCGTGTGGCTGGTCACCTGGCTGGAATCTATCACCGATCCGACCGACATCGTCCCGGCCCTGCTGAGCACCCTCGGCCCGGAGACGCCGACGCCGCAATTCCACGGCCTGGGCTTGCGGTATTTCACGCTCGAACGCCAGGCCGACTTCCCGGCTACACCGCAGCTTACCGCACAACCGCTCCAACCCACGCTGCCCGGCCTGATGTTGTGGGGCTACCGTCTGCCGGAAACGCCACAGCCTGCCGGGACGCCGCTCGATGTGTGGGTTTTCTGGAGCGCCGATGAAGTCATTCGCCCTGTGGATCGTTTTTACCAGGTCGTACTGCGACTGGTGGATGCGCGCGGCGACGAGTGGGGACGCGCGAATGCTACACCGGGTGGCGGCGACTATCGTCCCGCGCGCTGGCCGGCGGCGACGCCGGTGCTGGGCCGCTATGCTTTGCCGTCCGACCCCTGGACGCCGCCGGGCGTCTACACCCCCACCCTCACGGTTTACCTCGCCGGAGAGGCCGAAGCGACGGTGACATTGCAGCCGGTTACGCTCACCGCTTCCACAGCGGAGATCCCCCTACTGCCGAAGAGAGCTATGGCGGTTGAGCTTGTGGCCTCCCCACAAGCAGAAAATGCGTCGCCGCTACAGATGTTGGGGATGTGGATCGCTGCGGATGCGGTACACCCTTGCGGGACCGTTGAGGGATGGGCTTATTGGGAAAGCCTGGCCGAAACCACTCTCGACCTGCGCCTGCTCCTGGAAGTTGGGGAACAGCGGCTGGAAATGCCGGTTGGGGCGCCTTCGGTGGCGCAGACTTTCCCTACCGGCACACGTTTCGCCACCCAATTTCGTCTGCCCATCGGTTGCCGCGCGCTGGACGCGCAGGCCTCGCTGGAAGCACAACTTCGCAATACCGCGGGGGTGGCGTTTTCCAGGTGGCGCGGGCCGCTGATTCAGATTATCGGTGGACGGACGTTTACCCTACCCGCCGACGTGCTCCCCCTCACCGGTAACTTTGGGCCGGGGATTGCAGAACTCGTCGGCTACACGGTGACGCCGGAGCCGCGCGCCAACGCGCCATTCACCGTGACGCTGTACTGGCGCGCCGGTGCAACCGGCGATACGCCGTACACCGCTTTCGTCCATCTCACCCCGCCGGACGCCCCCGCGCCGCTTGTCGCGCAGCACGATGGCTGGCCGGCATTGGGGGCAAAGCCGACGAACACGTGGGTTGTTGGGGAAATTATCGCCGACGCGCACCCGTTTGCGGGCGTCCCGGCGGGAACGTACCGACTGCGCATCGGCCTCTACGATGTCGCCGGACGGTTGCCGGTACACAGCGACACGGCGACACCATTGGAAGACGCCCTCGTCGTTCCGTTCAGCGTCGTTCCGTAGACAGCAGCTTGGGCCGGTGTCCTGACCGCGCCCGCCGGTCTCCCGACCATACCCGCCGCGAGCTTATGCCGCAGCGGCCGGCAACGCCATCCGGCGATAGCGTCCGGGCAACAGTTCTTGTTCCGCCAGCAGGGCAGTACGCATACGGGCACGCGCGCGCGCCAGCCGCGACTTGACCGTGCCCAACGGCATATTCAACGCGGCGGCGATTTCCTCGTAGGTGTATTCCAACCAATCCGCCAGCACTAAAACCAAACGTTGATCCTGGGGTAAACCGACCATCGCACGCTCCAGCAAAGCGGCCAGCTCTCCACGCTGTACGCGCTCTTCAGGCGATTCAGCGTGGTCAACCAGACGCGGATTGGCTTCTTCATCCAGGGCCTCGCAATCACTCCATAGAACCGCCGAACGACGCCGTCGGAGGCGCAGTTGGTCATAACACGCATTGACGACGATGCGCATAAGCCACGCGCGGAACGAGCCGCCGCGAAAATCCCCCAAGGCGCGGTAGGCGGAAATAAAAGCTTCCTGTGCGGCGTCGTCGGCTGCGGCTTCGTCGCGCAGGATGCAACACGCCAGATTATAGACCTGGCTTTGATAGGCCAAAACGAGGGCATTAAAGGCTTCCACACTGCCTTGTTGCGCCTCGGCAATCAGTACCGCAGAATCTACAGATGTTGTTGCCATGCGATATGCCATACTCCCCCTATTTCGCAGGCGTCGTCTTCCCCTGTCATCTATGGGTCAGAGGCAGCCTGTTTCATAGGTAAAGTCGTCGCATGGCGAAAAAGGTAACAGGGGAACTTAAAAACAACGGGCGATTTGGGCGGCGACGCGGGCGTTATTGATCAACAGGCTCTCATTGGCGCGTTTGGTGCGTGTTTCGCTCAGGGCGACCATACGCGCGAGGAGAAACGGCGTGATTGCTTTGCCGGTCACACCCTGCGCGTCGGCCTCGGCGACGGCCTGGGCGATGAGCGGCTCAACGTCGGCGGCGGGGATTTCGTCCGCGGCGGGGACAGGTACAGTCACCAATACCCCCTGAGGCAGCGCCAACGCCCGCTGGGCGTGAAACACTTCCGCCACCTGCGCCGCGTCCGCAACACGCTGGTCCACTTTAAGCCCGGAGACCCGGCTATAAAAGGCCGGGAATTCGTCCGTTTGCCAGCCTAACACCGGTACGCCCCAGGTTTCCAGGTATTCCAGCGTGCGCGGCAGGTCAAGGATGGACTTCGCGCCTGCACAGACAACAACCAACGGCGTAGAGGCCAGCACCGGCAGATCGGCGGAGATGTCCTCCGGGTGGCCGCGATGCACGCCGCCGATGCCGCCGGTCGCAAAGACGCGAATCCCGGCGCGGTGCGCCAATAACGCCGTCGCGGCAACGGTAGTACCACCGTGGACGCCGCGCACTCCTGCCAGGGAGAGGTCACGCACGCTCACCTTAATTGCCGTTGTATCGGTCGCCAGTGCCTCCACCTGCGCATCGCTTAAGCCGATGGTTATGGCACCGCGCCACAGCCCGATGACGCACGGCAGCGCGCCCTCGCCGTCAATGGCCGCCGCCATTCGCCGGGTGATGTCCACGTTCGCCGGGTAAGCGAACCCGTGCGTGATCAACGCCGATTCCAATGCGACCACCGGTTGCCCGGCATCTATGGCCTGCTGAACAGCCGGGGAGACGTGAAAATTAACCACGGAGACCCTCCTGAGCGTTCAAAAGTTAGCACGTTCAAACGTTGGAACGTTGGTTAAGAAAGGGTGCGCTTTTAGCCAGACAACAAACGCATACTCAACGCGGCATAAACCTGAGCCGCCGTGTAGACCTGTTCGATTTCCACATATTCATTGACGGTGTGTGGCAGCGCGGGATCGCCCGGCCCAAAGCCTACGGTGGGCACCTGCGCTACGGCGGCGGTATACGCCCCTTCCGTCGCAAAATGCCAGCGGGTCATTGTGGGACGTAAACCGGCCGTCCGCACGGCCTGCGCCATCGCCCGCACCAGCGGGTGGCGTTCTTCCACAGCCCACGGCAGCGACGCCCGGCGCACGCGATAAACCTTGCCGGTGTGCGTTGTTACCTCCTCTTCGATCACACGCACGTCTGCACTGGCGCCCTCGCGGGTGATGATACGCTGAATTTCCAGCACTGCCATGGCCTCGGTTTCACCGATGGTCAAACGCCGATCCAGGGTCATCTCACAGCGGTCGGGAATGGCATTGCGGCTGACGGCATGCGAGCGGATATCGGTAACGGCAAGCACGCCCGGCCCCAGGAAGGGGTCATCCGCCAACTGCCCGGCCAGAATTTCCAGGTTGAAGATCAGGCGCGCGGCGCCGTAAATGGCATTGCGTCCCAATTCAGGCGCCGAAGAGTGCGCTGAACGGCCTTTGACGGTCAACAGCATCTCCACATGGCCGCGTTGGCCACGCGCAATTTGCAGATTGGATGGCTCGGCAATCACAACCCAATCGGGACGCAGCCCATCCTCTTCAAACAACACCCGCGTGCACGTTCCCTCAGCGGGTTCCTCAAGGCCGACGCAGGCCACCAGCAACGGCCCTTGCAGAGCGACGCCGCGCTTTTTCAACAAGGCGCCGGCATACACGGTCGCGGCGAGGCCGCTTTTCATGTCGCAGGCCCCCAAACCGTACAGCCGCCCCTCGCGGATTTCGGCGCCGAACGGATCCACCTGCCAGGCCGCAGGATCGGCGACTTTGACCGTGTCCATGTGGCTGTTAAGCATCAGTGCGGGGCCGTGGGGTGGTCCGACACGGCCAATGACATTCCCAGCCGCGTCCATCCACACATCATCAAAGCCCAGACGTTGCATTTCCGCCAGCACCAGTGCTGCGACGGCGCCTTCGTCCCCGGAAAAGCCAGAGGTGCGCACCAGCGCGCAGAGAAAATCGAGCACCGCCTGTCGTTCTTCAGCCGTGAGTTCAAGCCCAGATGCATGCATATTGGGTACCTCGGTTGAATGTTAATATGCCCCGTCGCCTAAAAGCACCTTGGGAATGGTGCGTAAAATAATTGCAATATCAAGCCACGGCGACCAGTGCTCAATGTAGTACAAATCCAACAGGACCATCTCATCAAAGGTCAGTTCACTGCGGCCACTGGCCTGCCACAGGCCGGTCAGGCCGGGGGGGACGGTCAGGCGCTTCATGTGCCAGGGCTGATATTGCTCCACCTCGGCGGGGATGGGGGGGCGCGGGCCGACCAGGCTCATCTCACCGCACAAGATGTTGATGAGCTGCGGCAGTTCATCCAGGCTGGTGCGTCGCAGGAAGCGGCCCACGCGCGTCACCCGCGGATCATCCCGCATTTTGAAGATCACGTCATCGTGCCCAATCGCCTCTTTCAGACTTTCCAGTTCTTCTTCGGCGCCCACCCGCATCGAACGAAATTTGTAGATGGTGAAGCGTTTGAAATTCTTGCCTACCCGTTCTTGTTTGAAGAACACCGGCCCCGGTGAATCACATTTGATCGCCACCGCGATAAGGAGCAGGAGCGGCCAGCCGAGCAGCAGGCCCATGGCTGCACCGACGAAGTCCATCACCCGCTTGACGATCAAGGCTACCGGGCTAAAGGCGATCTCGCGGACCTCGATAAGCGGCACACCGCCCAGATCGCTCACTTCAACGCGGCTCAGGCTCATTTGAAATAAATCCGGGACCAGCCGCGCCGCCACGTTGCGCCGTTCGCACTCACGCAGGATGTTCAAAATGCGCCGCTGATAGGTCCAGGGCAAAGTAATGATGACCTCATCCACTTTCTCGGCGTCAATGATCCGGGAGAGCTGGTCAAGATCGCCCAATCCCTTGATGCGCCCCAGACTGCTTTCGCCCTTATCAGGGTTGTCGTCCACATAGCCGACAATCTCATAGCCCAAATCCGGCCGTGCTACCAGCGTGCGCATCACCCGCCGTCCCACCTCACCGGCGCCAACGATCACCGTGCGCCGGACGCCGATCCCTTTGCGGCGCAGGTGCGCTTGAATAAACAGGGTCAGCGCGCGCCCCAGGGCGAGCAAAACGATCATAAAGAAGCCGGCTTCTAACAGCAACAACCGGGAGTAGACCAGCGGGCGGAAAGCAAAAGCGACCGCGAGGGCGATCACAATGGCCGTCGCGACGGCTGTGGCAATCTGGTAAACCTGATCGAGCCACACCCGCCCACGCCAGTGGGAATAGGCTTTGTTAATCTCCAGCACAAGCGGGATAACAACCGAAAAAAGCGCGCAGAAAGGGAGATAAGCGCGGAATGGCGCATCAAACACGACATCCACAAACCATTGCAAACGATACCGCAGCACGTAGGCCAGGCCCATAGCCAGATTGATCATCACAATATCCAGGGTGATAACCCATATCGGTGCAGCATTGCGGCGTTTTGTATTCATCTACCCCTCGCGACCGGGACTGAGTATGTGCCGATACAGGGCGGCTGTCTGCCGCGCCGTCTCCTCCCATGAAAAGCGCGCCGCATGTGCCAGTCCCCGCTGACGCAAGGCATCGCGTAATGCGGCATCAGTCAACAGGCGGTGCAGGCCCTCGACCACCGCTGTCTCATCGTCGGGTGTGACCAGCAGAGCGCCATCGCCCGCCGCCTCGGGCAACGAGGTGCGCGCCGCGGCCAGCGTGGGAACGCCGCAGGCCAGGGCTTCCACAACCGGCAAGCCGAAACCTTCATAATGCGAAATGTAGACGAAAGCCGCGGCGGCATTGTACCAGAGCGCCTGCGCCTCGGCCGCTACAAAGCCGGGGAAATGAACGCGCGCCCCCAGTCCTAACCGCTCGACCTCCGCATAGACTTCTTCGTACAGCCATCCCCGTCCTCCGGCCAGCACTAGATGCAAATCGGGGTCGCGCAGACGGGCGAAGGCGCGCACCAGTTGGGGCAGATTCTTGCGCGGTTCCAGTGTGCCCAGGTAGAGCACAAACCGTTCAGGCAACTGCATCGCCCGACGGAACGTTGCGACCTCCTGGAGCGGAAGGGGACGAAAGCGCGGATCAACGCCGTGATAGATGATGTGCACCCGCTCCGCCGGCACCCGCAGGAGCGTGCGTACCTCGCCCGCGGTGAAATTCGAGACGGCAATCACAGCAGCGGCGCGCCGACAGGCGATGCCGGTGAACGTTTGCAGATACAAACGATTGCCGCGGCGGAAGAACTTGGGGTGGCGCAAAAAACTCAGATCGTGGACGGTAATGACCTGCGGACAGGGTGACAGCAACGGGCCGACAAAAGCCGGGGCGTGCAGTAACGCGGCATCCAATTGCCGCAGCACCCAGGGCAGGATGCTCTGTTCCCAGATAACCCGCACGGTGGGCCGGGTGGTCGGGACGCGGGAAAAGAGGACCGGCAGATTGAAATCTTCCGCAGCAAGCCCCGGATCCCCCAACAACACCCGGTACTCCAGGCCATCGTTGACATCGGCCAGGTGCCGTAGCAGGTTCATCACATAAACGGCGATTCCGGCGCTGCGATATGAATCCGCAGCGGTCAACAAATGCGCATTCAACGCGATCAGTTGCCGATTTTCCGTGTTCATAAGCGACTTCAATTATAGTCTGCTTTGGGGGAATGACAAAGATGACCTGCATTTTCGGTCTCGAACTGCCCATTCTAACCCTTGCACAAACCCAGGAAATGTGATATAATCCCAGGCACAAGGGAAATAGCTGCGCCGTTGCGCACCAGAAAAGTGGGGCTCCCCCCACTTTTCTTTGTAATAGTCTTTAATGGGATGCGGGAGGCAAATGGGTCATGAAGAGTGAGTTCTCCCTGGCGTTTAATCAAATATGCGCTGAGTATAGTTTGCCACGGGAGGTCGTACTGGATGCCGTGCGTGCGGCGTTGGTCACAGCTTACCGGCGCGACTGGAAAGTCGGCGCGACGCAGAATGTCACAGCTGAAATCAGTCTGGAGACCGGTTTGGCGCGCATTTATCTTGAAAAAGTGGCCGTTGAGAAGGTAGAGGATCCCATTACCCAGATCGCTCTCAAAGAAGCGCGCGCTTTGAAGCCCAACATCCAGCCCGATGAGTTGTTGATGGTGGATGTCACGCCGCACAACTTCGGGCGTATTGCCGCGCAAACGGCGAAGCAGGTGATCACGCAACGGCTACGTGAGGCGGAACGGGATAGCCAGTTCAATCGCTTTAGCCGCCAGGAAAACGAAATCATCATCGGCACCATTCAATCCGTGACCCCGCATGGCGTTACTCTGCACCTGGAACGCACGGAAGAAGCCATTATGCCGCGCCGCGAGCAGATTCCAGGGGAGCACTATGGGCTGCATCAAAAGATCCGCGTGTACGTGTTGGAGGTGAAGCGCACCCCCCACGGCCCCGAAATCGTCGTCAGCCGCAGCCATCCGTTGATGTTGCGGCGGTTGTTGGAGCTGGAAGTGCCCGAAATCCGCTCCGGTCAGGTCGAAATCCACGCTGTAGCGCGCGAAGCGGGTGTGCGCGCCAAAGTCGCCGTTTCCAGCCGCCAGCCGGGTCTGGACCCGGTAGGGGCGTGTGTAGGGATGCGCGGCATCCGTATCCAGACGATCTCCAACGAATTGCACGACGAGCGCATTGACGTCATCGAGTGGAACAAGGATCCGGCCATCTACATCGCCAACGCCCTCAGCATGAGTTCGGTACTCAGTGTCGTCCTGGACGAGAGCAACCCCGGCGGGCGCACGGCTGCGGTGGTCGTGCTCGACGATCAACTGTCGCTGGCGATCGGACGTTCCGGGCAGAATGCGCGTCTCGCTGCCAAACTGACCGGCTGGCGGATTGACATCCAGGGAGCGACCGAGGCGGCGCTGTGGGCCTTAGAACAGGTCAATACCAACCCGGACCTGTTGGATATCCTCAAGAGCAATGCGCCTCTCATTCCGCGGCTGGCGGCCGTCATGCGCACCCATGAAAGTGAGCATTATCCTTATACCGATGAGGAGAAGCGCATCATCAAAACGACGGTGGAAGCCGTGCGCGAGGCCCTCATCGCCCGACGTGACGCCGATCGGCCGGCTCTGCGGCAGGCGCGCGCCCGACGCACGGCGCAGGAGAAGGCCGAAGCTGAGCGGCGCAAGGCGCAACAGGCGGCGCGTGCCAGCGTACCGGGTGCGGCTTATGCGCAGGACCTCAAGACACTCAATATCTCGGACAAGGTTTACAGTCACCTGATCTCCAGCGGTGTGAACAGCGTCGGCGACGTGATGGAGCGTTTGGCGTTAGGGGATGAGGCCATGCTGATGATTGAAGGCATCGGCGTGAAAGCTTTGCGCGAGATCAAAGATGCCATAGCCGCCAGCGGTTGGCGCTATCTCGAGGCGGGTGAGGTGACGGCGCCTGAAGTCACAGAACCGACCATCGGCGCTGAGGTCAAGGGCGAGCCGGCAGTTGAGGAGGTGACCGCCATACCTCCCGAAGCCATCGCGCCCGAGGCGCCCGTCGGTGGTGAGGCCGAGGTGTTGGAAGCGGCGCCCGAAGCCCAACCCACGGCCGAGGTCGTGGAGATGGTCGCGGCCGAGGTGACGGCCGAAGCCGAAGAAGCTCCTGAAACCGAAGCTAAGAAAGCTGTGACTTTTGCCAAGGACTCCATTAGCATCTTTGAGGATGAGGAACTCCTTGAGGAAGAAGAAGATCGCAGAGACAGACGCAGGAAAAAGAAAGGCCGAACCGTCGTTTATGACGACAAAACCGGCGAGACCTTTGTGGTACGCAAACGGCGTCGCCATAGGGACATGTGGGAAGAGTTCGGTGACGAGTTCTAGTTTCAGACCGATGTATGCTATGCAGTCTTTCTGTAGGTCCTGATACCCGTCGAGGATGCATTTGATGATGCAGAGACGACATTAGCTTATCCTCGCGGGATATAGTCCTGGAGATGTAAGGGACGCCAGAGAGATTGCTGGCGTCCCTTAATTTTTGTGTCTAAACGGGCGCGGTCAGGAGACCGGCCCGAGCAAGAGCACCGAGGTGGTTTGAGTATGGCGGTGGCCGGTCTCTGACCGTGCCACCGTAGAGATTATGACTACGGAGCTATGCCGTGAAAAAGAAGCAACGCCCACGTCAAAAGCATGTTCCAGAACGCACGTGCGTTGCATGCCGTATGCAGCGCGCGAAGCGGGAGCTGGTGCGCATCGTGCGCCTGACCGCAGGCGGCGTCATCGTGGATGAAACCGGAAAACAAAAGGGCCGGGGCGCTTATCTGTGTCGCCAGCAGAGCTGTTGGACGCTCGCGCTGAAGCGCGGCGCCCTCAACCATGCCCTGCGCGTCACGCTGACGGCTGAGGAAGCGGCGGCTTTGCAGGCGTATGCCGCCACGCTTCCGGAGACCCTGGAGGGGACAGCGACCTCCACTCCAACGGGTGAAAACTTAATAGAGGAGGTTTGAGCTTATGGAAACCAAAGAAATTACGATTCCAGAGATTATCACGGTCCGCGATCTGGCCGACCTGTTGGGTGAGACGCCGATCAAGATCATCAGAATCCTGATGAACAACGGGGTGCTTGCCAGCATCAACCAGCAGATTGATTTCGATACGGCGGCGGTCATCGCCAGCGAGTTTGGCTTTGAGGCCAGGCAACCGTATGCTGAGCTTGAAGACGAGGCGCAAACCGAACGTTCGGCATGGCAAATTCTGCTCGCCGAAGAAGCGCCGGAGGACCTGTGCAGCCGTCCGCCGGTCGTCACCGTTCTGGGGCACGTGGACCACGGCAAAACCTCCCTCCTCGATGCGATTCGCCATACCAACGTCGCCGCCCAGGAAACCGGCGGCATTACGCAGCACATCGGCGCGTATCAGATCAAACACAATGGCCGCCGGATCACCTTTCTGGATACGCCGGGGCACGAGGCTTTTACCGCCATGCGTGCGCGCGGCGCTAACACCACCGATATTGCGGTGCTTGTCGTGGCGGCAGATGATGGCGTGCAGCCGCAAACCATCGAAGCGATCAACCATGCGCGGGCGGCGCATGTGCCGATTATTGTGGCCTTAAACAAGATGGACAAACCTAATGCCCAGCCCGAAGTCGTCAAACGGCAATTGAGCGACCTGGGGCTAACGCCGGATGAATGGGGGGGGACGACGCTGGTGATTCCGGTCTCGGCAAAGAAAAAGACCGGCCTGGACGACCTCTTGGAGGCGATTCTGCTGGTGGCGGATGAAGTCTGCGTGCAGGCTAACCCCGACCGCGAGGCTGTGGGGACGGTGTTGGAAGGCCGTTTGGATAAGCGGCAGGGGCCGCTGGCTACGGTCTTGATCCAGAACGGGACCCTGCACACCGGCGACATCGTCGTGGTGGGCAAGACCTGGGGCAAAGTTCGCGCCCTGGAGGACGAAAACGGCAAACGTCACCGGACGGCGCCGCCGGCAACGCCTACGGTGGTTGTCGGACTCCATGATGTCCCCGAAGCCGGCGACCGTCTGGAAGTGGTCAAGGATGAACGCATCGCGCGGGCTATGGCGCAGAAACGTCAGGAAGAAGCGCGCGCTCACGACCAGGCACGTGCAGTGCGACCGCTGTCGCTGGATGATATTGCCAGCCGCATCCGCGAAGGTCAGGCCAAAGAACTCAACATTGTCCTTAAAACCGATGTCCAGGGTTCCATCGAGCCGATTGTCACCAGCCTGGAACGTCTCAGCAACGATCAGGTTAAGGTGAAAGTCATCCATGCCGCCGCCGGCAACATCAACGAGTCCGATATCAACCTGGCGCTGGCGTCCGAAGCCATCGTCATCGGTTTCCGGGTTGATCTTGACGGCGCAGCGCGCCGCATGGCCGATATGGAGGGGCTGCAAGTCCACGTGTACGACATCATCTATCAGATTGTTGAGGACGTGGAAAAGGCCGTCAAAGGTATGCTGGCGCCGACCTATGTGGAGAAAGTCATCGGCGAAGCGCAGGTGCGGCAGACGTTCGACATTCAGCGGGTGGGGCGTGTCGCCGGATGTTATGTGACCGATGGCGTGATCCAGCGCAACGCGAAAGTGCGGGTGCTACGCAACAACCAGGTCATCCACGATGGCTCCATCAACTCGTTGAAACGCTATGACAAAGATGTCCGCGAAGTACGCCAGAGTTTTGAATGTGGGGTGAAGATCGAAGGCTTTGACAACGTCGAAGTCGGCGACCGCCTCCAGTTCTACGTGATGGAGCGCGTCGCAGTATAACAACCGGCTGCACCTTGCCAACTTTCCAACGTTCAAACATGCCAACGTTTTTCCAGGGAGTGAACTATGGGTAAAAAATACATGGGGCGCGTCGGGCAGTTGATCCGGCGTAAGCTCACCCAATTGCTGCTCGAAGAAAGCAATGACCCGCGCCTGGCGAATGTCACCATCACCGACGTGGTGGTCAACCGGGACACGAGCCGCGCCGAGGTGTTCTACAGCATCATCGGCTCCGTGGACGAGATCGCCGCGGTTCAAAGCGTCCTGGACGGCGCGGCCGGCTGGTTGCGCAATGAGATGGCGCCAACGCTGCGCCTGCGCAATGTGCCGAAGCTGGTGTTCACCTATGACCCCTCGTTGGCCCAGGGGGCGCGGATTGAAGCGTTGCTGCAACAGGAACTGCACGGACAAGGCCCGGTGACGCCGAACTTCGAGGAGGCTCTCGAAGAAGATTTTGAAGTCGCGGATGATGACGACAGTGCAGACGCCTGAGCTGTGGGCCGCCGCGTTACACCAGGCAGCGACGCTCCTGCAGCATAGCCGCTGCCCCTTGCTCATCTCGCACCCGCGCCCCGATGGCGACACAGTGGGCAGTGCTCTGGCCTTGCGCCTGGCGCTCATCCGCCTGGGAAAAGCGCCACAACTCGCCTGCGCCCATCCGCTCCCGGAGGCGCTGGCCTGTTTGCCGGGCGCTGCGGCCTACCAGAATGTCGCGCCTGCCGACGAGGACCTCGATCTGGTCGTCGCCGTTGACCTGAGCGATTTGAATCGCAGCGGCGGCATCTACCGGGAAACCTGGCGCGGCAAGTTCCCCTTGCTGGTGATTGATCACCACGAGACGAATGAGCATTTCGGCGACGTCAATCTGGTGGATCCGGCTGCTGTCGCCACAGCACTGCCCATGACGGCGCTGATTGACGTGCTCGGCGTACCGCTGGATGACGCGATGGCGACGTGCCTGCTTGCCGCCGTGTTGACCGACACGCGAGGTTTGCGCACCGCCAATACCTCGCCGGAGGTATTGCATTTTGTCGGACGGCTCATCGAAGCCGGTGGCGATTATGCCGGCGTGATGGAAAAGACGCTGGATTCGGTGCCCTATCAACAAATGCGAGCGTGGGGTGTGGCGCTCGGAAATCTACGCCTCGACGGCGCGCTCGCCTGGACCACATTCCCTCTGGCAGAGAAGCTCAGCCTGGGCATCGCCGACCACGACGACCTCGACCTGGGCAATCTCATCAGCCGGGTGGCCGAAGCGCAGGTGATGGCGACGTTCCTCGAAATGCGCGATGGCACGGTCAAAGTGAGCCTGCGTTCCCGTCCCGGTTATAACGTGGCGCCGATTGCCAAAGCTCTGGGTGGTGGCGGACATCAGCAGGCGGCCGGCTGTTCCATCCCCGGAACCCTGGACGATGCGCAAGCGCGCGTGCTGCCCCTCTTGCGCACTGCCCTCCTGAAAGCCGCTGGCTGACCGCTGACCGCTGATCGCTGACCGCTGAAAGCTGATCGCTGACTGCTGACCGCTAACAATGAACGGCCTGCTGATCATCAACAAACCCTCCGGCATAACTTCGCATGATGTCGTCAACGTGGTGCGGCGACTTGCGAATACGCAGCGCGTGGGCCACACCGGCACCCTTGATCCCCTGGCCACCGGCGTGCTGGTGGTGCTGGTCGGCGCGGCGACGCGGCTGGCGCAGTTCATAGATGACAATGACAAGGCCTATCGCGCCGTGGTGCGCCTGGGCGAAACCACGACCACCGACGACGCCGCCGGCGACATCGTAGAGCGTCATCCGGTTACGGTAGGGCGAGCTGAAGTCGAGGCGGCGCTGGCGAGCTTTCGGGGGACGATCCTGCAAGTTCCCCCCATGCACTCGGCCATCAAAATCGGCGGCCAAAAGCTCTATAAGCTGGCGCATCGGGGAAAGGCAATCGAGCGTGCGCCACGCCCGGTCACGATTCACCGGCTGGAAATGGCCGCGTGGACGCCGCCCGATGTAACCCTTGAGGTTGTCTGCTCGGCGGGCACCTACATCCGCAGTCTGGCGCGCGATCTGGGACAGACGCTGGGCTGTGGCGCGCACTTGACCGCGCTCACGCGCACCGCTGCGGGCCGTTTTACCCTGTCCCAGAGCCACACGTTGGAGACGCTGCGTGCGTTGGCCGAGGCTGGCCGCTTGACCGAAGTGCTGCTGCCGCCGCAGGCGGCGCTGGCGGGATTGCCGACCATCACCCTTACAGTGGAGCAGGAACGCGCCGCAAGGCATGGGCAGACCTTCCCGCTGGCTGTGGCGACCGAAACTGCCATGCTTCAGGCGCAGAATGCTGCCGGACAACTCGTCGCCGTGTTGATTCCCGTTGAAGCCGGGGGGTGGCGACCGAAGTTGGTGTTTCCCGCAGGCGCGTAAAGGGGCAGGAGGAAAGGGGCAAGGGGCAAAGGGGCATGGAAGACGTTTATTATAAAAAAACGCTGGATTTTTTTCACGGTGGACAGACGTTGCAATTCCGCGTCAGCCAGGATTTGTTCAGCAGCCACCAGGTTGATGTGGGCACGGCGCGGCTGTTGCGCAGTCTCGATGCAGCACAGCCCTGCCACAAGATTCTGGACCTCGGCTGTGGCTATGGTCCCCTGGGGCTGACTCTCAAGAAACTGCGTCCTGAAAGATGTGTCCATCTGGTGGATCGGGACGCGCTCGCGGTGCAGTACACACGCCAGAACGCGGCGCTCAATGGCATTGCGGATGTGCATGTCTACGGCAGCCTGGGCTATGACGCGGTGCCGGAGCGGGACTTCGATCTCATCATTTCCAACATCCCCGGTAAGGCCGGGGAAAAGGTCATTGCCAGTCTGCTGTATGATGCGTGCCACTTCCTCCAACCGGAGGGCTGGGTGGCGATTGTCGTCGTGGCGGCGTTGGAGACCGCCGTTGCCCCAATCCTCAGTGTCCCTGGTATCGAGATCATTTTCCAGGAAACGCGCTCCGGGCATGCTATCTTCCATTACCGCTTCACCGAGGCTTACCGCGCCGTCCAACCGCCTTACACCAACAGGTTTGCCGCCGGTCTGTATCACCGCGACGCTGTGACCATCACCGTCGGCCCGCTGGCGTTCCCCATGCAGACGGCGCGCGGCTTGCCGGAGTTTGACGGTCTCAGTTATCACAGCCGGTTGTTGATCGAAGGTTTGTTGACCCTGCGCGGCACAGTTGCCAAGGATGTTCTGGTCTTCAATCCCGGCCAGGGACACATTCCTGTCGCATTGTGGCAGATGGCGCAGCCCGAAACCGTTATTCTGGTGGACCGCGACTTGCTGAGCTTGCAATACACGCGCTATAATCTCATCCAGAACGGCTGCCCGGCCTCGCGGATTGCCACGGCGCATCAGGTTGACCTGGCGTCCCAAACTTCAGACCAGACCGTAGATTTAATCGTCGGTATTTTGCGGGAGGAGGAAGGCCCGGCCGCCGCGGAGTGGCTGATGCAGCAGGCTGCTGCACAACTCACGCCAGGGGGAATGGCCTGCCTGGTCGCCGGTTCGACGCCCATCACGCGCCTGGAAAAAGCTCTCCAGGCCGGCAAGCTGTGGCGGATCGAGAAGCGCAAGCGCGATAAGGGCCTCAGTCTGCTCGTCCTGCGCAGAAGATAGCCTGACTGTACGGTAAAATACAGGTCAGCAGATTTAGCAGATTAAGCAGATTCAAGCCGGTTTACCCAATCTGCCCAATCTATTCCGAAAATGGTCAGCGGATTAAGCAGATTGAGCAGATTTATGCAACAATTGAAAGCTAATCCGTTCAAATCCGTTTAATCCGTTGACATGCATTTTCATGC
>JAIOAX010000058.1 GCA_019873645.1 Chloroflexota bacterium
TTCAAGCGCCCTCAGACCAGCCTGATTGACCAGTATACCACGTCCGCACGAACGGCGCTGGAAGACGCATTTTCATGCTGGGTGGAGAGCGTAGCTCATGATGTCTGCTGACAAACCTCTGCTGACAAACCTCTCCCCATCGCCAGCAACACCGGGTCGGCATCCACAGCGACGATGCGGGCGTTCGGATAATGCCGCAGCGCGCAGAACGTCACCGAGCCAGGGCCGCAGCCCAGGTCGAGGACGCGCACGTCCGCCTCGCGGGAGAAATCCGGCAAGCGGAACATCAGGTCGAAGCGGTGTTGTCGCTGCGGCAGATAGGCGTTCTGCATCGCTTCCCAACGAGTGTACCAGTGTAGCCAGTCCATCAATCCCTATCCCTTCGTCAACTTTTTCACCAAATCCGGCAACTCGCTGATGTGCGCCAGCTCATAATAGCGCGCATCTTGCGTATATGCCGGGTCCACGCGCTCGTGTTCCCAGGTCAGCGTGTGCGGGATGTAGACGGCCTGCCCGCCAATCGCCACCACGGGCAGCACGTCCGATTTGAGCGAGTTGCCGACCATCAGGAAGCGCGCCGCGTCCACTTTGTAATGCGCAAGAATCGTCCGGTACGTTTTTTCCGTCTTGTCGGCGACGATTTCGATGTGCGCGAAGTACTCCGCCAGCCCTGAGCGATCCAGCTTGCGCTGTTGATCCAGCAGATCGCCTTTGGTAATCACCATGAGCGTGTACGAGGCTGCCAGTTGCGCCACGACTTCGGCGACGCCGTCAAGCAACTGGGTCGGCATATCAATCATATCCCGCGCAAAGGTGATGATCTGTCGGATGTCGGCAGACGTGACGCGGCCTTCGGTCAGCGTGATCGCCGTCTCAATCATGGAGAGCGTGAAGCTCTTGATGCCGTAACCGAAATACGGGATGTTGCGCGTCTCTGTCTCGTAGAGCCGCGCCGGAACGTCCACGCCATCCAGGTACGGCGCTAACAACTCCGCCAGCCGCATCTGCGTCGCCGAATAAAGCGATTCATTTTGCCAGAGTGTGTCATCTGCATCGAAAGCGATAATGTCGAACATAGCCCCTCAAAGAATCAAGAATCAGCGAATGAAAGAATCAAGAATCAGCGAATGAGCGAAAGCCGCCCCCGTCTACCGTCTACTGTCTACCGTCTACCGTCTACTGTCTACCATCCCGTCATTTTGAACAAAGCCAGAAGCCTAAATCCAACGATGACCACGCCCGAAATGCGGTTCACCCACAGCAGGCTGCGCGCATCGGACTTCGTGCGGAACAGGCTCACGCCGCCGCTCAACAGCAGCCACCACGATGCCGCGAAGAAGGATGCTTATCGGTATCATTTACCCCTCACAACAAAACAGACCTGACAGGTTTCAGAAAACCTGTCAGGTCTGGCAATCACCACGCCGCCTCATCCTGCAAGCGCGGGTCTTTCTCGCACGCCGCGTAGAATTGCTCAATCGCGGCGGTGACTTCTTCCACCAGTTCGTCGAGGTAGGCGTCGCGTTTGGCCGGGTCAATGAGGGCGAGGGTGTCAGGGGTGTCGAAGTTGTAAAAATCTATCGGGCGTTTCAGGAATCTCAAGCCGACCATGTAAACGCCGCTACGCCATTTCTCGTCCAGTCCCTTCAAGATCTCACCCAACAGAGCGAATCCTGGGTGATTGGCAACTTTGACAGGTTGCCCTTCCTCCAAAGCGACAAAGCCATAATAAAGTTGACCGGAAGGCGACATGCCGATCAGGAAAGCCAGAATATTCTGTCCCAATAACTCCGGCAAAGCAAAGCTGATCCCATACTCACGGCGGCCTTTTTTGTAATATGCCTCAACGCTTTGCTGTGAATACTTCCAATGTTCAGCGATCTCAAATCCGGCAGCGGCGAGCTTTTCTTCCAAACGGGACCAAAACGCGGACTGTACTTCGATCTTAACTTCGGTGAACGCCTGACCAATGTTGATTGCCGCCGCCAGACTTTCCTCATCCTTCAACAACGCCTTCACGTCCATCAACAACCGCCCTCCTGCCTGGCCCGTCAGCTTTTCGACCAGCCATTGATACTGCTTCAGCGTCTCGCGGAGCGTGGGATACGGCACGGCGACTTCGATACACACCGCCAGCCAGTCGCGCACATCGTCGGCATACGACACTAACGTGAGGATTTCTTCATCCAGGTTGCCCGCGCTATCTGCGCTTGGCGCATCGCCGTAGGGCGTAAGGTATAACACCTTGACATCCTTATACCCCTCTTTCCGCACCGCCTTGTAATAACGCTGCAACTGCCCCGGCTGATCCGACGCGTTGATTTTGTTCTCCAGGATGACGGCCTGCCGCGCTGCGTTGGCGATGAAGATGTCCATGCTCTGATACTCGCGCTGCACCGTCGCCGTCGTCACGTCGAAGTCCGCCAGCCCGACCTGCGCCAGGAACCGTTCCAGGAACGCTGTCCCCATCCCATGCGTCCCGCGCGGATTCAGCACCTCGAAAAGGAAACGCGAGTGCAGGTTCACCTCTTCGTCCTCCACGCGAAGCATCGAGAAGACGTTGAACGCGCGCCGCTCCTCTTGCGCCCTCGCCGCATGCTCGCGGTTGAGTTGCGCGACACGGTGAAGCAGGTCTTCTATCGTATTCAACCGGCAGCAAACCACGGGTCGTCCTTAACCGCAGTCAGACATTCATCCAATGACAAATCGGTATAAATCGTTATCCATTGCCCGTTATAGCGTTGAAAGCTCAGGTTGAACTGATCATTCCCGATGTAATCAAGCCGGGCAAATTTGCTCTCAAAATAGGGTTGAATTGCATTTGGACCGGGAACGCAATACTTGGCGCAAAAATAGAAGTATTGGCCGTGCCAGCGGGTGTAGATGTCCACAATGTAATTGAATTGCGGATCTTCCGGCGCGGGCTGTACATAGTGCGGCTTAAGCACCGTTTCGACGAGGTCTTGAGCTTTGCGCGTAACCTCGGCTTTCACTGATTCCGGAACTTTGCCAGATTGTGCACTGCCCAGACTATAAATCCAAGCCTTTTGCTGCTTCTTTGTCATTACATCCCTCCATTCTCTGTCAGACTCACGGATACAGTCATCCCCCGCAATACCTGCTCCGCCGGCGCCCAACCGATGTAACGCGGCTTCGTCCAGCCCGGCGCGGCTTCGAGCGCCTCGATGTCCAGATAGCCATCCACCCGCACCTTGTCCCAGGCGTGGACCACCCGCCCATCGCCGAGCGACAGCCCAATGTGGCCCCAGTTACGCGAGTCCCCATCAATGACGCCCCAACAATCGTAGAAAACGTAAGCGCCCCTGGGCGGAATCTCCGGGTCGCGCCGCGCGCCGTAAGCATTGGCGGCTTCCTTCGCGCTACAGCCCTGTCCATCCAACACGATGTCGTTGCCCAACTCGTAAGCATCTTCGAGAAACCCGTAGCACATAAACGCATACTCAGTCGAACCCAATCGCTCCATCGCCCAACGAATCGCCCCTTCGATGTATTCTTGCAACCAATCCTCCCAATGAGCTATCAGCTATCAGCCTTCAGCTTCAGTGTTTGCGAAAGCACCCTGAAACACTGTGCCTGTTGCTTCAGGAAAATGATCGCAGTTTGAGACTCTTTGCCGATAGCTGAACGCTGACGGCTGATAGCTGAAAGCTGATAGCTGAACGCTAAACTCAATCTGTTGACAAAACCGCCGCTACCTTCTCGATCACCGTCTCGATATCCGCCTCCGAGATCACCAGCGGCGGCAAGAAGCGCATCACCGTGCCGCCGGCCGGGAGCGCGAGCACGCCTTTCTCCGCCAGCGCGCCCAGGTACGGGCCGGACGGCGTCTTCAGCTCGATGCCCACCATTAGCCCCAGACCACGCACCTCGCGG
This sequence comes from Chloroflexota bacterium, assembly GCA_019873645.1. GTDB lineage: Bacteria > Chloroflexota > Anaerolineae > B4-G1 > SLSP01 > DSWT01. Next base: position 3,895 of record JAIOAX010000058.1, read on the forward strand.
ATGACCGGCGAATCAATCGCGCGGAAGCCATCCATCAGCCGCGCGCCCAGCCTCGCCGCCCGCTCCGGCAACTGCTCGGATTCCAGCGCGTGGATCGTCGCCAGCGCCGCCGCGCACACCAACGGATTGCCGCCGAACGTGTTGCCGTGCGACTTCTTGGGCATCTCGCCCACCCGCTCGCCGATGAGACACGCGCCCATCGGCAGCCCGCCGGCGATGCTCTTGGCGACCGCCATCAGGTCAGGCCGCAAGTCGTAGTGCTCGCAGGCGAACATTTTTCCCGTGCGCCCGAAGCCCGTCTGCACCTCGTCGGCGATGAACAGCGCACCCCGCTCGCGGCACAACGCCTGCGCGCCGCGCAAATACTCACCGTCCCCCGGATTGACGCCGCCCTCGCCCTGCACCGCTTCGAGGATCACGGCGGCGGTCTGGTCATCCACGGCCTTTTCCAACCGGTCGAGCTTGCCGTAGGGGACGAACGTCACGTCGGGGATCAGCGGCTCGAACGGCTCGCGGTACTCCTTGTTCCACGTCGTCGAGAGCGCGCCCATCGTCCGCCCGTGGAACGCGCGCATCGTCGAGATGATCTTCGTCCGCTTCGTCGCCAAACGCGCGAACTTGAGCGCCGCCTCCACCGCCTCCGTCCCCGAACTGCACAGGAACGCCCGCTCAATCCCCGGCGGCGCGATGCGCACCAGCTCCTTGAGCAATTGCGCGCGCATATCGTTGTAGAAGCCGTTGGGCGCCAGGAACATCCGCTGCGCCTGCGCCGTCACCGCCGCGACGACGGCGGGATGTGCGTGGCCCAGATTCGCCGCGCCGTGCCCGCCCACGCAGTCAATGTACTCCGTCCCGTCGAGGTCCCACACGCGCGCTCCCGCGCCACGCACCAGCACAATCGGCTGCTTGTTGTACACCCCGCTCTCGTACTTCTCCTCCCAGGCCATCACCTGATTCCGACTCACCATCTCCTCCATCACCCACCCCTTTTCTCATCAGCAGATTAAGCAGATTGAGCAGATTTTTGTTTGCCAATCATAAAAAATCTGCTTAATCCGCTAAATCTGCTGACAAAATTTTGTATCAAAACCGCATCACTTGATGACTGTTCCCTGTCCTGCCAGCGCCCGGCTGACCGGTTGGGCGGCGCGACCGTCGGCGATGATGACTTGCTGGACGCCGTCGCGCAGCGCCTCCGCCGCACCGAGCACCTTGCGCTTCATCCGGCCTTCGGCGTAACGCTCCAGCACGTCCTCGGCCTGGTTCTGGGGGATGTGGGTGATGAGGCTGCCCTCGTCCTTCACATCCCGCAGCACGCCGGGCACGTTGGTGAGGATGAGCAACGTCTCGGCCTTGAGCGCCGCCGCGACCGCCGCCGCCGCCCGGTCCCCGTCCACGTTGAGCGCGTCGCCCTCGTAGCTGATCGCGTTTGGCGCGATGACCGGCGTGTAGCCCGCGTCCAACAACAGCGTGAGCAGCCCCACGTTGACCTTCTCGATCACGCCGCTGTACTCGCCGCGCAAGATTTTACGCTTGCCATCCTCGATGATGCGCAGGTGATCTTTGCGCGTCCCTTCAAGCAGCCGCCCATCAATGCCCGACAAGCCCACCGCATTGACGCCTAACTGCTGCAACCGCTCGACGAGCAGCTTGTTGATCTTGCCCGCCGTCACCATCACGAAAATCTCCAGCGTGTCGCGGTCGGTGTAACGACTGCTGTGGCCCGACACCGATGTGACAAAACGCGGCGGATGCCCCAGTTTCTCCGAAATCACGTTCGTCTCGTGTGACCCGCCGTGGACCAGCACCACCTGCTGCCCCTGTTTGACCAACGCCGCAACATCGGCGAGCACCGCCTCCGTATCCAATCCTTCGCCCCCTCCGGCTTTGATGACTAACATGCGTCCTCCTCGAAATGAGTGATTGGTAATCGGTAATTGGGGATTAGTAATCAGTAACTGGGAATTGGCAATTCGGAAACCAGTCACCGATTACCACTTACCGATTACCAGTTACCAATTACCAAAAGACTATGGACTAAACTGGATGTAATCCCGGAAATTCCAGGCCCGTCGTCTCCGGCCAGCCGTACATCACGTTCATACACTGCGCTGCGCTGCCGGCTGCGCCCTTCATCAGGTTGTCAATGGCAGCGACGACGATTGCGCGTCCGCCCGGCTCATCCAGCACGAAGCCCACGTCGCAGTAGTTGGAACCGGAGAGCAGCTTCGGCTCCGGGAAGCGATGAATCCCCCGGCTGGCGCGCACCAACCGCACGAACGGCTCGTCGCCGTAGTCCTCGCGGTAGAACTTCCACAGGTCGCGCTCCGCCAGCTTTTTCGCCTCGTCCGTGAGCAGGCAGTGACACGTCGCCAGCGCGCCGCGCACGATGTCCACCGAGGTCACGGTGAAGTGGAAATGCGGATCGGCGGGATCGAGCTTGAGTTCCTGGATCATCTCCGCGATGTGACGGTGTCCGAACGGCGAATACGTCCGCACCACGCCCGACCGCTCCGGGTGATGCGACGCCTCCGTCGCCTTGTTGCCGCCCTCGGACGACCCCACCTTCACCTCGACGACCGTCTCCCGCACCAGGCCGCGCTTGTAGAGCGGCGCGAGCGCCAAAATCGTCACCGTCGCATTGCACCCTACCCCGCTGATGTACTTCGCGCTCGCCATCTCCGCGCGGTGCAGTTCCGGCAGCCCGTAGACAAAGCGGCTAAGCCACTCTGGATGCGGGTGCTTGTGCTCGTACCATTTCTCATAGTCCGCCGGATTGCGCAGGCGGAAGTCGCCGGAAAGGTCTACGATCCGCTCCGCCATCCCCGCGAACTCGTCAATGCGATTCCACGCCGTACCATGCGGCAGTCCCAGGAACAGCACATCGCACGGCTTCAAGTCCGCCGCACGGCTGAACTTGAGCTGCGTGCGCCCGCGCAGGTTCGGATGCACGAAATGCGCGAACTCCCCCGCGTAGGTCTCCGACGTGATCTGCGTCACCTCCACGTGCGGGTGAAACAACAACAACCTCAACAACTCCCCCCCGGCATAGCCGGAAGCGCCAACGATTGCAGCTTTGATCATACGCTTACTTACCCCCTCTGTAATTTGAGGGATTGGGGATTGGTAATTGGGGATTAGGGGCATCTCATCCTAGTCCCTAATCCCTAATCTCTAATCCCTAGTCCCCTTTCTCTGCCACTTGTAACACGTATTCGACCATCTTCCCCGCAATATCCACGTCCACCACCTCACTGGCGCCGTGGAATTCCGGGGCGTGATTCACCTCGTTGACGAGGATGCGCCCGTCCTGCGTCTCGAACAAATCCACCGAGACCACGCCGCCGCCTACAGCTTTGGCGGCTTCGCGTGACCAGTGGACGATCTCATCGGTCAGCGGGCAGACGACGGGCGCGCCGCCGCGCGCAGTGTTCGTGATCCAGTGCTCGGATTGGCGATAAATCGCGTAGATCACCTCATCGCCCACCACCATCGTGCGGATGTCGCGGCCCGGCTTCTCGATGTACTCCTGGATATAGATGACGTTGTGCTGGTAGCCGCCGAGCGTGGCCTTGTGCTCCAGCAGCGCCTCGGCGGCGTCGCGGTCATTGACGCGCGCCAGCAGCCGTCCCCACGAGCCGAACAGCGGCTTGAGCACCACCGGATAGCCGAGCGTCTCAATTGCCTCCAGCGCCGCCTCTGGCGAGAGCGCCATCAGCGTGCGCGGCGAGGGGATCCCCGCCTCGACCAGCGCCGCACTCGTGAGATACTTGTCGCCGCAGGTCAGCACCGTCTTGTGCGGGCTGACGCAGGGGATGCCCGCGCCTTCCAGCCAGCGCGTGACGTAGTACGCCTCCGTGTGGCTCAGGCAGCGGATGAGCGCCACGTCATAATCGCCCGGCCCCGGCCCGCCCACCTCGAAATGCACCTCGCGCGGATCAATGCGCTCCCACGCCACGCCCCGCGCATCCAGCGCCGCCGTGATCAACTTCTCTTCCACCCGTTTGCGGGAATAGAATACAGCAATTTTCATAATGCCCTCATCCTGCGAATTACGAATAGCGAATTACGTAATTCGTAATTCGTGATTCGTAATTCGCTACTCCCCCCAGTCCTCTTCCACTTCCGGCGCCAATTCCACTTCGAGCGGGTCCACGCCCACGACCTCTAGCTCGACACCGCAATCCGGGCACACGACGATTTCGCCTTCCTCGATGCCTTCTTCCAGTTCCAACTCGGCTGCACATTCGGGACATTCTACAGTTGCCATGATCTCATCTCCTTTTGTTTGAATTTATACAACAAAAAAGCCAGCCCCTTGTCTAGGGACTGGCTCGAATTAACATTCTTAACGGATAGGCCGTGCAGCTAAATCGAAAAGCGCAGACCCAGACAGGCTGGTTCCGCGATGGTACGGGCGCGACGGTCTCGATTCTGACAATCAAAAAACATATTTTCCTCGGCTGGCGGATGGTCAATGGCGAGGATGTGATTCGAACACACAACCAAGGGCTTATGAGTCCCCTGCTCTGCCATTGAGCTACCTCGCCACAACAAGAGTAGCGGGGGGTGGATTCGAACCACCGACCTTTGGGTTATGAGCCCAACGAGCTGCCACTGCTCCACCCCGCATCATTCGGGCAACATTATACATATCTTTGGGATTTCGTCAAGTTACCCACCGGATTTTCAGCATGGGGCGTTTTTTACCGCAGAGCACCTGGCTCTCTAAGAAGTCGGGGGTTCTTTTTGAAGCCTTTGCTCACGTTCGGCTTCCAGCTTTTGCAGGCCGTTTTCAACCACGCGCAGCAGGCGGTTCAATTCCGCCTGCAATTGGCTCAGAGAATTGAAGGCGTACTCATCGGCGTCGGCGCGCAATGCCTCGGCGTCATGTTTGGCGCGCCGGGTAATGGTTTCGGCCTGCTGCCGGGCTTCCTGCACCAAACGATGTTCCGCTGCCAGTTGTTCTGCTTTCGCCTGGGCCGTCGCCAGGATCCGCTGCGCTTCCTCACGCGCTGCATCCAGGATGGCTTCGCGTTCCAGGAGCACTTTGCGGGCCTGCTGGACCTCATCGGGAACGGCTTCACGCAATTGTGTCAGGTGATTCCGCACCTCGGCTTCATTGACGGCGCGGACTCCCAAAAACTTAGGGGATTCTTCCAGGATATAATGCTCCAGCCGCTCGATCAAAAATTCGACGTCCATTCTTACCTCCTGAATCCCGATCCGTCCATAGACCAATCCCCTGAAGCACTCCTATTTTACAACATAATCGAAGAGACTTCAACGCCGTTCGCATTGCGCGGCCCGAGCTTCTGCAACAAGGCCTCGACCACCACCGGTGGCGCCATCTGCGAGACGTCGCCGCCGGCCGCAAAGACCTCTTTGACCAGACTGGCGCTGAGAAAAGCATGTTCGTTGCGGGTCATCAAACAAATCGTGTCAATGTCCGGCCCGAGTTGCTGGTTGGTGAGCGCCATCTGGTACTCCAGTTCAAAATCGGAGATGACGCGTAGGCCGCGCACCAGTACCTGCGCCCCCTGCGAACGGGCGAATTTCACGGTCAACCCCCGATAGGCGCACACGGTGACATTGGGAAGATGGGCCAGGGCCGCGGTTAACAGCGCCACCCGTTCCTGGGTTGAAAAGAGCAGTGTCTTTTTGGGGTTTTCGTAAACGGCGACGATCAGATGATCAAAGATGGCCGCCGCGCGCTGCGCGATGTCTATGTGCCCATAGTGCACCGGATCGAAAGAACCAGGATAAAGAGCAATTTTTTGGGTCAACTTAAATCTCCTCCGCCACGCCAGAATGTGGCGACGCGCTCGGCCAACGCTTGATGTTCCGGACGGCTCAAGTCGGGGTCTTCTTTCAAGAGGGCTTCGGCGACTTCGCGGACCTGATGTAAGAGTCGGGTGTCGGCCAGCGCCGCCATTGGCAGTTCCGGGAAGCCACTCTGCTGTGTCCCCAGGAACTCCCCCGGCCCGCGCATCTCCAGGTCTTTTTGCGCCAGCACAAAGCCGTCAGTGGTCATTTCGACGGCTTTAAGGCGCTCATTGGCCTCGTCCGAGGCACTGTCGGCCAGCAATAAACAGTAAGATTGATGGGCGCCACGTCCCACACGCCCGCGGAACTGATGGAGTTGCGCCAGGCCGAAGCGGTCTGCACCGTCAATGAGCATGACGGTGGCATTGGGTACGTCAATCCCGACTTCCACAACCGAAGTGGCGACCAAAATATCCAGTTCACCGCGCGCAAACTGGCCCATCACAGCTTCCTTTTCCGCAGGACGCAAACGCCCGTGCAGCAATCCCAGGCGCAGGTTGGGGAATACATCGTGTTGGAGACGCTGGTATTCATCCACCGCGGCTTTGGCCTCGATTTTGTCCGAGGCTTCCACCAAAGGGTAGATGATGAACGCCTGGCGCCCTTCCTGCACCTGTTTGCGAATAAACCCATAGGCGCGTTCCCGTTCACGGGGGTGCAACACGCGGGTCTGGATGGGCTGCCGTCCCGGCGGCATTTCATCCAGAATCGAGACATCCAGATGCCCCCAAACGGTCAATTCCAACGAGCGCGGGATAGGTGTCGCCGTCATCAACAACAGGTGGGGATTGTAGCCTTTCTGGCGCAATACCCCGCGCTGTTCCACCCCAAACCGATGTTGTTCATCCACCACCACCAGCGCCAGGTTTTTGAATGCAACGGCTTCCTGGATCAGCGCATGCGTACCGACCACGACTTGTAATGTGCCATCCGCCAGACCTGCGTAGATAGCGGCGCGTTCTTCTCCGCCGGTGCTGCCGGTGAGCAAACCGAGGGTCGGGCGTGGCTCAGGGAACTGCGCAAACAGGCGCGTCAGGCTTTTGTAGTGCTGTTCGGCCAGGATTTCGGTAGGGGCCATCAGCGCGGCCTGCGCGCCGGCGGCCGCCGTCACAGCCATTAACAACGCAGCCACCACCGTCTTTCCGGCGCCCACATCGCCTTGCAACAGGCGGTTCATCGGTTGCCCGGAGGCCATATCCCGCAACATTTCGTCTATAGACCGTTGCTGTGCGTTCGTCAAAGTATAGGGCAGGCTGTTTTTCAGAGTTTCCAGGTAGTCCGGCGCAGGCTGGATGATCCGTCCGGGCTGTCCCTTCCACAGCAGCCGTTGGCGCAAGAGCCCCAGTTGCAGATACAGGGTCTCTTCAAAGGCCAGCCGGCGCTGCGCGGCACGCAGGTGCTCCTGACTATCGGGGAAGTGCACCCCCCACAATGCACGCACCAGCGGCAAAAGATTGTACGTCGCTCTCAAGGTTTCGGGCAAGGGATCGGGAACGCGCTTGGCCCAGTCTTTCAGGGCCTTCTGCAGGGTTTTGCGTAACCACCCCTGCGTCAGGCCCTCGGTCAGCGGGTACACCGGCTGGATGCCAATATTGCTCAGCTCGTTGCGCCCCACGGCCTCCCACTCCGGGGAATTCATGGTCAGGCGTCCGAGATAGGCATCCACCTTGCCGCTGACCGCGATTTGCATACCGGCCTGGATACGGTCGGCGAGATAGGGCTGGTTGAACCAGGTGACTTCCAGCGTGCCGGTATTGTCAGACAGGATGGCGCGAAAGATGGAACGCCCCATTTTGGTTTTGTGGACGCCGGCGGACCACACCGTCGCCAAAACGCTCACTTGCTCGCCGTAGACCAGATGGTTGATGGTCTTGAGCGTAGAGTAATCTTCGTAACGGCGTGGATAAAAGAAGAGCAGCTCGCGCACCGTTTTGACGCCGACTTTTTCCAGCAATTCCGCATGTTTTTTCCCTACGCCGGATAACGTCTCCACAGGCGCGTCCAGTCCCCGTCCTGCCGGAAAGCGAGGTTGACGGTGCGCCAGTGTATGAGGTTTAGATGACGGCGCTGCGGATGGCCCGGCAGGGGAGGCCTTATCCTTCGGAGCGGCGCGCAATGCCTCCCGCAATGCCGCCATCGCGGCCGGCCGCGTCTCGATATGCAGGCTACTGTAGGCCCGCAAACGATCGGCTATATCCTCAATCCACGGGCGGGCCGTTTCCCCAAATGTTTGCGTCGCCTGTCTGACCCAGGTATTGGCATACCGCGCCAGCCCTCCCGCAACGGCTTTATCCTGATAGGTGTAGTCTTTCTCCTCCAGATTCAGAATTTTCTCCAAAAGCTCCAACGGTCTATCCATTTTGCACACCCTGAGAACCCGCCGAGGTGGCGCTTTTACGTACCAGGGCCACGCCCACTGCGCCGGGGCCAACGTGCGCCCCAAAAATCGGCCCGACTTCAATGATGGGAGGAGGGACTTCCGGCGCATAGGGCAACAATGCTTCTTGTAAACGCATCACCGTCCTGGAATCTGTGTGGGCATGCAAAACGGCCAAACGCTCCAGGGGCGTGATGGTTTGCACCAGGTCCACCATCCGTTGCAAGGCGCGTTGATGGGTACGTACGCGACCGATCAGCCGCGCCTCACCTTCGGCAAAGACGATCATGGGTTTGATCTGCAGCAGATTGACCAACTGTGTGGTGGCCCAGCTCACACGCCCACTGCGGCGCAGGTATTCCGGCGTATCCAGCAAACCGAAAACCTGGGTTCGTCCCCGCGCCGCCTTGACTAACGTTTCAATCTCATCCAGCGAAGCCCCACGTTCAGCGGCTTCGGCCGCCATCAAGACCAGCCACCCGATCCCCATTGAGATTTGACCGGTATCTATGACGGAGACGCGCGCCTCCGGCAATTCGCGCGCGGCAAGGAGCGCGTGATCACACAGGCTGCTGACATTGGAGGACGCAAAAAGGCCGATAATATTTTCTGCTCCTTCGGAGACCAGTTCGCGGTAAAGTTTTAGGAACTCTTGCGGTGCCGGGGCCGCCGTTTTGGGGGTCACAGAGGATTGCATCAATTCACGGTAGAACCAGTCGTGACTCTCTGCGGCCCCATCCACCAGATAACTCGCCTTTCCCAGGGTCAGGTGGATAGGGACGACTTTAATGCCCAACTGCCGGGTCAACCGGGGCGGAATATCGGCAACACTGTCGGTGATGACACGTACACGGGGATTGTTCATTGCGGTCAGCGCCACACTCCCTCATAGATGACCATGCCGATGCCTTCCGGGCCGATGTGCGTCGCCAGAATCGGATCATAGGTAATGATGGGGAACTCGCGGTTGGGCATGATTTGTTCCAGCCGGGTTTTGAGGAGCAGCGCCTCATCGGTCGGCGTGGCTCCGCTTTGAAAGATGACCAGCTGATTGATGCGCGAGAACTCGGAAGCAAATTCCACCAGCTTATCGAGCGCCCGTTCGGGCTTGCGGCTTTTCTCCTGAGGAATAATATCGCCATCTTCGATCACCAGGAAAGGATGAATCTTGAGCATCGCCCCCAGGATCGCCTGCATGGCGCTCAATTTGCCACTGCTGTAGATATAGTCCAGCGTATGGGAAATCATGACAACATAAATACGCGGGATCATGCCGCGGATCAGTTTGACCACATCGGGCAGGGGCAACTCCTCCTGGTGCAGCAGTTCCCCGGCCCTTTCCACCAACAGGCCCAGGCCAACCGAGATAGTCTGAGAGTCCAAAATTGTGATGTCGCAACGCCCCATGAAGTCGCGCGCCGCAATCCGGGCGTTGCGCATCACCGGACTGAGATGGCTGGAAGACAGGATGACCAGCATCTTGTTGGTGCGGTAAAGCGTACGCTCGAAAACGGCGCGAAAATCCTCGGCGGAAGGGCCGACGATCTCCACCGGACTGCGGGATTTCTCCAGCTCTTGAAGCAGATCAATGTGTTCGTTTGTCTGCTGGTCGTACATAAAATTCCGACCACCGGTCTGGGCAATGATGGGAAGTGAAATAATACCTAATTCGCGCAACCGCGCCGCCGGAAGATAAGCCGTCCCATCGGTTATCAATTGAATATGATTGCTGCTCACTCACCTTCTCCTTAAAACAAGTACACTATTCAATCGAGATAATATAAGGATAATGCGGCTGTCCGCCTTCGACAACTTCAAATTCCAGGTCGGGATAAGTCTCGCTCAGCCTGTCCACCAGGTCTTGAGCCTGCGCGGCATCCACATCTTCGCCGTAATACAACGTCACCAACTCCCGATCCTCAAGGTCAACGCCGGCAAGTAGCCAGAACACGGCGTCATCAAACGATTGAGCGTCCACCACCAGTTCGCCATCCAACAAGCCAATCGCGTCCCCCTCGCGCACTTCCACACCGTTGAGTTCCACATCCCGCGTGGCCCAGGTGACTTCTCCGGTAATCACGTCCCGCGCACTGCGGAGCATCGCCGCCACGTTGCTATCCAACGTTGCCTGTTGATCCAGGGCCAGCAACGCCGAAACACCCTGGGGAACGCTGCGGGTCGGCACTACAGCAACCTGTTTGCGGCTCACTTCGGCGGCTTGCTGGGCCGCCATCAGGATATTTTTGTTATTCGGCAGAATAATGACATGCTCGGCAGGCGACTGTTCAACCGCTTCGAGAATTTGCGCCGTGCTCGGATTCATCGTCTGCCCACCCTCAACAATTCCCGTAGCGCCCAAACTGCGGAACACTTTCTTCAGCCCTTCGCCGGCCGCCACGGCCACCACGCCGATGCGTGGTGTTTCTTCCGCTGCGACGAATGGAACCGATACAGGCGGCGGGGTATGTATAACAGGCGTTGCTTGCCCGGCGACAAACGCCTGATACTGCGCCTGCATATCTTCAACCACCACATCGCGCAAGGAGCCGCATTTTGCACCATAGCTGATGGGAATACCCGGATCCAGGACGTGCACGTGCACTTTGATCGTATGCGGATCCCCTACCACCAGGGCGGAATCTCCCATCGCTTCAATCGTCGCACGGATCTCTGCAACATTCATCTCCTCGCCCACGAGGATAAATTGCACGTCATAAGGATAATTTTCGTCAAAAGTTACCTCTTCGGTCGTAAAGGCATGCGCGGTCATGGGAGGATGCATCCTGGCTGCCGCAGGATGGGCAACCTCGGCGACGGCCACCCCCTGCAAATGGCGCAACATGCCTTCCAGCACTATGGACAATCCCCGCCCGCCGGCATCTACCACGCCGGCCTGACGCAGCACCGGCAACAACTGCGGCGTCCGCGCCACCGCCGATTCGGCTCGTTGCACCAGCCGTTCAAACAGACGCCGCAGGTCCGCGGTTTCTTTGGCTGCGGCAGTCGCTTCTTCGGCCACTTCACGTATAACGGTGAGGATGGTACCTTCTACCGGTTTGACAACCCCCTTGTACGCGGTTTCCCGCGCTTCATGCATGGCGAGGGCAATGTCAGTCGCAGAGATATGCGCTTTTGAATCCAGACTGCGTGCAAAACCGCGCAAGATCTGGGAGAGGATCACTCCCGAATTTCCGCGGGCGCCCATCAACGCACCATGCGCTACTTTGCCCGCCAATCGCCCGACGTTGTCTTCCTCAATGTCAACGATCTCATTCCAGGCCGAAGTCATGGTCAAGGTCATATTCGTGCCCGTGTCGCCATCGGGAACCGGGAAAACATTCAAGGCATTAATCTCGGCTTGATGTTGACGTAACCACGCCAATGCAGCGGCCACCATGGCCTTCAAATCGTGGCCGTTCAAAGACTCTATCCTGGTATCACCCGTTTGCTCGCCCACGCTAAGCCCCCTAGTCCGTATCGCTCACGCGCAACGCCTGGATATGCACGTTCACTTCGGCGACCGGAAGTTCCAATGCTTTTTCCACCTGATATTTCACCACATGCTTGATGCTTTCTGCCACACTCGAAACGCGCGTCCCATATTCTACCACGACGTAAAGGTCAATGAGGATATGCCCGTCGCGGACTTGCACTTCCACACCGCGCTTGCGATCGGCAGAGAAAATATCCACCAGCCCCATTGCGAAGTTCTTGGGCACCGTCCCTACAACGCCGTAACATGTCTGAACGGCTTCGCTGACAATCGAAGCGATAGCCGCCGGGGATACTTCAATTTTGCCCCGAGGTTGTATCGAATCACTCATCACGTCCTCCTCCCGGTTGCGTCTTTTCCTCTTTGTGGTATTATAACACCTGTTAGCGAGACAGAAGAGGTGAAACTATGGCGAAATGTGAAATTTGCGGCAAAGCCCCGATGTTCGGGCACAATGTCAGTCACTCTAACCGGGCGACGAATCGGCAATTCCGCCCCAATATCCAGCACAAGCGGGTATTGGTAGATGGTGTGTGGCGGCGTATGTACATTTGCACTCGCTGCCTGCGCACCCTCTCGCGCGGTGAGAAGTAACCTGCATTTCCGGCAAAACCTACGCGCCAGCCCCGTTCACCACAGACGGGGCTGGCGTGTTGTAGGCGACTAGAACAGCCCCACGCAACGCGCGGACGGCTGCGGCGACCCCTTCCGGCGCGCTAAAAATCGCCGACCCCGCAACCAGATGATCGGCGCCCTGTGCAACGACCAGGGGTATCGTTGCCACATTGATACCTCCATCCACAGACAGCCGCGCTCCTCTGCCGGCCGCATCGAGGATACGCCGCACGGCCGCAATTTTGGGTAACATCTCCGGCAAGAATTCCTGGCCTCCAAAGCCTGGATTAACGGTCATCACCAAAACCAGGTCCAGTATAGAGGCTACGTAGTCCAAAGAAGATTCCGGGGTGGCCGGATTCAGTGCCACACCGGCCTGCACACCCAGGTCATGGATTTGCTGCACGACCCGATGTAAATGCGGCGTCGCCTCCGGATGAACCGTCAACACATCAGCGCCGGCCTGCGCAAAGGCTTCCACGTAACGCTCCGGGGCCTCGATCATCAAATGCACATCGAGCGGCAGGTGAGTAACTTTGCGCAACGCCGCGACCATCGGCGGTCCGACCGTAAGGTTAGGCACGAAATGACCATCCATCACATCCACATGGATGGCATCGGCGCCCGCTGCTTCGGCCATTTCAACGGCCGCGCCAAGATAGGCAAAGTCGGCGGAAAGTATGGAGGCTGCAATCCGTACATTCTTATTCATGACGTGGCTATAATACAACGGATATACCAAAAGGCAACCGACAAAAAGGCGCAGAAGCTATTTGATGGGTGAATGATCATCATTAAAAAAACGTTACGAAAGCATTAATACCGGAAAATAGTATTGACATGCTCTGATAGTCATGGTATCATTGAACATAATTCAGGGTTTCGCAAAGTTTAATACAAGAAGCATATTGAGGAGGTTCACAATGTTTCGTGACAAAATTCAAAACGCCTACGAAGAGCTTTCTCCACGTTTTCGGGTCCTTGCCGACTTCATTCTGGAGAATACCCTCGATGTCGGTTTCTTGACGGCGACCGAACTCGCCCGCCGTGTCGGTGTTGATCCGGCAACCGTGGTACGTTTTTCTCAGGAACTCGGCTACTCCGGCTACCGCGAGCTTTCGCGTGAGATCAAGCGCTACGTCAACCAGCAATTAGCCCTGCGTTACCAAAAGGGGGCTGCCGAAACCGAGGGGCTGACGGGACAAATCGGAATGTTGATTGACGAGATGAGTGACCACATTCTCGATCTGAAGGCCGATGTCGGGCAAATTGCCCAGGTTGCGCAAGCCATTCACACAGCGCAGCGATTGTTCATCGCCGGCAGCGCCGAGGGTTATCATGTTGCGGCCGTCTGGAGCACCTACCTCAACTTCCTGGGCATCGAAACTTATCCCCTCTATGCAGACTATGCCCAGGCGGCGGCAATGTTGCGCGATGCGGAACCGGGGGATCTGCTCATCGCCATTTCTTTAGGCTTGGGACCGGATGTCGAAGTGGGGCACCTGCTCGGCGCTGCCAGGGAACAGGGCATGCGCACGATCGCCATTACCACAAGCCCAACCTTGTTGCCGGCCCGTCAGGCTGATATCAAACTGGTGACATTATCCAAAACACCGGCCGGTTATCCTTCTTTCGATGTTTTGATGGCCGTCCTGGCGCTGTTATGGCAAGCTCTGGCGACCCTGGATCCCCAAAAAGCCCAAAACAACGTCAAGGCCACGCTGGACACGCTCAGCAACCTGGTGGCCCAAAAAGACAAAGTACCGCCCTATGACGTTGCGGCTCTACAGCGGCTCTGGGGGCTGGACTAGGTCGTTCAGGCAAGAAAACAGGGAGGGCGTGAAGCCCTCCCTGTGATTTTCCCTAAGGGGTTGGGGTAACCGTCGGAGGTATACTCTCCCAGGCCGGTAAATCCGCATAGGAACGCGGCCACGTGGCCGTGTAAAAGGCCACATAATCCGCCATACTTTCTTGCCACAGCTTATCCACATGGCCGCCGTTGTGCACCTGATAGGTCACATCCGCGCCACGTTCCGATAAGGCCTCATACAACTTAGCCGTCGAAGCCTTGGCCCAATCCAGATCCCCCGCATCCAAATAGATACGTATTCCCGACACGTCCTCTTTAACGAGCAGGAAAGGATCATATTGCGGCATCGGACGATTCAACGCCAGGGCCGGACTATGGCCGCCCACAATGCTAAACATATCCTGGTGGCGGAAAGCGATCTCCAGTGCCCATACACCTCCACGGGAGACACCGCCGATGGCCCGTCCGGCAGGGTCGCGCCAGGTACGGTAAGTCTGGTCAACCAGAGGCACCAGCTCATCCACCAGCATGCCTTCAAAAGACCAGGAACCGCCGCTCGAATTCACATAGAGTCCATCCGCGCTGACACCGGGCAAAACGATGATCGCCGGGCCGGCCATTCCTCGGATGACCCAGTCGTCCAGCACTTCATCAACGCCCAGGGTATCCCAGTGGCGTTCATCAAGAGGCCAGCCGTGAAGCAGGTACACCACCGGAAAGGCTGCAGCAGGATAATCGTCATAACATGGCGGCAGGTGCACCAGAAAACGCACCCGTTCTCCCATCGCTTTGCTCGAAAATGTGGCCGATTCGGTTTTCCCACGCATGTAAGCGCAATAATAGGGCGTTGGGGTAGGTGTGGGGGTAGGAGCAGGCGACGGCGTGAATGTCGGCTGTGGTGTAGGTGAGGCGGTGGGGTCCGCAGTAACGGGAACAGTTTCCTTTGCTTCTGTCGAAGCAGCCTCTGAAAGCATCGGGGGTATCGCCGAAATAAGCATTGTGGGAACAGTGGCGCCCTCGACCTCACGCCCTTGACACCCCGTCACCATCAAGCCGATAATCAGGATCACCAGGATCACCGAAAATTTACTATCCACGTCTAAACCCATGCTTGTATTTGCAAATAGTGTTCAGTAGTGTAACACTTCCGGTCTTTTCGTCAAGACTGCACAATGCACCATAAACAGCAACAGTTCCTTGGCAATGACCTACTCTCCCACCCCGCTACCAGGGCAGTACCATCGGCGCTGACGAGCTTAACTTCCGGGTTCGGGATGGGACCGGGTGTAC
>JAIOAX010000059.1 GCA_019873645.1 Chloroflexota bacterium
TTCAAGCGCCCTCAGACCAGCCTGATTGACCAGTATACCACGTCCGCACGAACGGCGCTGGAAGACGCATTTTCATGCTGGGTGGAGAGCGTAGCTCATGATGTCTGCTGACTATTTTCGGAATAGACTGGAGCATTTTCAATGAGTGAGCAGCATAACCGGGCCCTGGTCGCCGGTTTTGGCAACGTTTTTCGACGGGATGATGGCGCAGGCCCGGCGGTGATCAATGCACTGCGCGTGCGCCTGGGCCGCGCGCCTTTCGATCCGCTGGATGACGGCTTTGACGATTTGGGCCATAGCGTAGATACTATTGTGCTGCATCAACTCGTCCCAGAATTAAGCGAAACATTCAAGGATTACGCTTTGTTGATCTTCGTAGACGCGCATGTGGGCAATCTGCCGGAAGATATTCGCGTGGAAACGTTGGAGGCAACGTACACCCAGCCTTTCGTGTCGCATCAAATTCATCCCGCGACAGTGCTGGCGTTGACGCAGCAACTGTATGGCGCTGCGCCGCGCACCGTGCTGCTATCTATCCGGGGATACGATTTCGATTTCGGCGAGGGATTATCGGCGCAGACGGCGGCGCTGATCGAACCGGCGGTGGAGCACATTCTGGCATTGATCGCCGGATGAAATTCTGGTGTACGCGTGGGCGCGGTCAGAGAGTGGCCCGAGCACGTTCCCCGACCGCGCTGCCGCAAGACCTTACCCTTTTTTCCCTTCTTCTGCTACCACATCGTAGCGCGATAGATTCATTTGTCGCGCCATTCCCTCGACAATGAGATGTTTGGGCAAAAAGAAAGCGTTGGCGATGGCCGTCGGAATAATTGCGCTGGCAATGACGGCCAAAACCAAAGCGGAGTACTGCGCCTGGTCAATAATTTGATGGGTCAGTCCATACAGGGCGGCGATTGTCCCAAATGTCAGGCCGGTGGACATGAGCAACGTATAATAGCCGCGCTCATTTTTCTCACCCCGAAAAGTGCTGATGCTGGGGTACAGCCCAATGATCTTCGAGATGACTTTGGAGCCGAAAAGCGCAAGGAACACTAACGGCGCGGTGATCAAGGTGGCGACCGAAACCAGCGAGCCGGCGCGGATGAAAAACAGCGGCGTCATAAAACCAATCGTCATGGTACGAATTCTCCGGATGAAGAAGCCGTCTTCTTCCAAAAAATTCGCCAACACGATCCCGGCGATATAGGCAGGGAGAACGGCTTCGCTGCCTGACCAAATTGCCAAAGCGCCCAGGCCGAACAGCACGAACAAAATGAACTTTGTTCTGACAGCGGACGTGCGATTGCCATACAAACGGGTCAGTTCTTTAATAAGTTTGGGAAGGACGAACAATCCGCCGGCGGTAACGAGCACAAAGATGAGCGTTTTCCAGTTCATGGGTGAAAAGATCAGGCTCAGTGCCACCACTGTGGCCAGGTCATTTACAAAACATGCCCCCAGAATGCCCTTGCCGAATTCCGTTTTGTTTAAGCCGTATTCCAGCAACACGGAATAGACCACCGCCATTGAGGTGGTGGACAGGGCTATCCCGGCCAGGAGACTGGCAGGCGTGGTCCAATGCAGGAGGTATTTCCCCAGCGCCGCGCCGCCCAGAAAAGGGCTTAGAAACCCGATCAATCCAATAATGAGACTCTCTTTCCACTTCAATTTGATAGATTCGGTGTTCAATTCTGCCCCGGCTAAAAATGTCAACATAATGGAGCCGGTGGCGGCGATAAAGCGCAGCCATTCATCCGCAGAACCCGGCAGGCTGGAAAACCCCAACAACGAAGCTACCCACGCAGCCACAATGCCTACGCAGATTTCAATTAAAGCCAAAGAAATACGCAGATGATAGGCAAGGATCGTAGCAAGCAACGCCAATGCAAACCAAAGTACAGCCTTAGCAAATAATGTTTCCATACCTTTCTTGAACCTCTGTTTGGATAGATTTTGTTGTATCTCAGCAGCAAAATTCTGGCCTGGCAAGCAAAGAATCTCACCACCGAGAGTATGCGGAGAACGCAAAGATTTTTAAGGTTTCGTAGCATACAAAAAGCCCCTACCATCTCCGCAAGTGGCGGGACGGTAGAGGCTATTAGTCAAAAGCACAGTACTGACGTATCGGGAAAACTTCCCCGGCGAGCCTCATCGCCTGTAAACAACAATTATACCCGTGAAGTCAGATTTGGCAAGCGTGTTTTGGCAAGGCTGAAATGCCCTCCTCCGGTAGCTATTTGACAAACCCACAAGATAGACCATTATATCTCTGGCCGCGGCAGAACGATTATGGGCTGCGGTCATCCGGTATAATTGGACCCCGTAAGGGTTGGTAGAGAATTTCGAGCGGAGCATACTGTGATTGCCTATCGTATCACCGTAAGCGGTGTTGTGCAGGGGGTGGGCTTTCGTCCCTTCGTCTACAACCTGGCAACGCGCATGGCGCTTAAGGGATGGGTGCTGAACCATTCCAGCGGCGTTACTATCGAGATTGAAGGCGCGGCGGAAGAAGCGGCGCAGTTCATCGTTGCCTTGCGCGAAGAGGCGCCGCCGTTGGCGCACATTACAACTCTGACCGTACAGCCCATTGCTCCGAACGGCTACGACGGCTTTGAGATTCGTCACTCCGAGCAGCAGGCCGGCCAATACCTGCTCCTTTCGCCCGATGTCGCCACCTGCCCCGACTGTCTGCGCGAACTCTTCGATCCGCGCGACCGACGCTACCGCTACCCCTTTATCAACTGCACCAACTGCGGGCCGCGCTTCACCATCATTGACGACATCCCCTACGACCGCCCCAACACCACGATGCGCGACTTCCCTCTCTGTGACGCCTGCCGCGCCGAATATGAGGACCCTACCAATCGCCGCTTTCATGCGCAACCCAACGCCTGTCCTGCCTGTGGTCCGCATGTGTGGCTAGAGGAGTATGAACGCATCGGCGCATTGGCGCGTCGGCGAATGGCAAAGGGCGAATTACGAATGACGCCTGACGAACCACAAATCACGAGCCACGAGGCAGCGCTGCAACGGGCTAAAGATTTGTTGCTGGACGGCAAAATCGTCGCCATTAAGGGACTGGGGGGATTTCATCTGGCGTGCGATGCAACTAACGCCGATGCGGTGCAGATACTGCGAAAGCGTAAACATCGTCCTCACAAGCCCTTTGCTATCATGGTCGCGAGGCTGGATGACGCACGCGCCATTGGCGAGGTAACGCCGGAAGCCGCGGCGGTGCTCACTTCGCCGCAAGCCCCCATCGTGCTGCTTGACCGGCGTTCGCAGCTTGTCGCTGAGGCAGTCGCTCCCGGTCACCATACGCTCGGTGTGATGTTGCCCTCCACCCCCTTGCACCACATCTTACTGCGCGACGTGGGACGCCCATTGGTGATGACCAGCGGCAACTTGAGCGAAGAACCCATTGCCATGGACAACGCCGAAGCCCTGAGACGTCTGATGCCTCTCGCCGACGCATTTCTGCTTCATAACCGTGATATCCATGCCCGTTACGACGACTCTGTGGTGCAAATCGTGAATCACGAACCACGAATCACGCATTATGAGACAGGGACCCGGCCTCCAGCCGCCAGCCTCCAATTCCTCCGTCGCGCCCGTGGTTACGCGCCGTTTCCGATTCAGCTTCCGTTTGTATTGCCACAGCTCTTGGCCGTCGGGCCGCTGCTCAAGAACACATTCACCCTTACCCGTGACGCCAATGCTTTTGTCAGTCAGCACATTGGCGATATGGAGAACCTGGAGACATTGGAACATTATGAAGCCGCACTGGCAACGTACCAACGTCTGTTTCGTATCACGCCGGAAATCGTAGTGTGTGACTTGCACCCGGATTATATGACCACCCGCTTTGCCGAACAGTATGCGCGCGAACATGGCTTGCCCGCGCCACAGCGGGTGCAGCATCACCGCGCGCACATTGCGGCGTGCTTGGCGGACAATGGTTATTCGCGCGCCGGCGCTCCGGTGATCGGCGTCGCCCTCGATGGCACCGGCTATGGCGACGATGGGGCGATCTGGGGCGGGGAATGGTTTATCGGCACTTACGCCGGTCTGGAACGCATCGCTCACCTTGAATACCTGCCTTTGCCCGGCGGCGATGCGGCGACCCGCAACCCATGGCGCATCGCTGTGGCGTATCTGCATACGCTGTTGGGGCCGGCGTCATTCCCGCCCGGCCTCTTCTGTCCCGCCGATGCGCTGATAGTGCGGCAACAGGTCACCCACGGCCTCAATACTCCGCCGACCTCGTCCATGGGACGACTTTTCGATGCGGTGAGCGCATTATTGAATGTATGCCAGGTCGCCACTTACGAAGCTCAAGCGGCGATTGAACTGGAACAGATCGCCAGTACCGGACGGCAAGCAGATAACTCGTTCTATCCTTTTGATATTGACAATGTTGGCGGTGTTCAAGTTGTACGCCTGGCCGCCCTCTTCGACGCACTACTCGGCGACATCGAGCGCAGCGTTCCCGTACCCGACATCGCGCTGCGATTTCACGTCACTGTGGCGCAGATGATCGTGGCAGTATGCAGCCGCATCCGTGCAGCTACCGGATTGACGACGGTCGCTTTGAGTGGCGGGGTCTTCCAGAATCGTTTGTTGTTGCGCCTGAGCCTGCCATTGCTGAACGCCGGCGGCTTTGATGTGCTGTTGCATCGGTGCGTCCCTTGTAACGACGGCGGCGTCTCTCTGGGACAGGCGGTGTATCAAAACCACATGGGTGGATGAATCAATCGGCGAATGAGTGAATGACAACACATTGCGCATCACCACTCCAGCATTGAGCAACTGCTAGCGAGGTAACGTATGTGCCTGGCGATTCCTACACAAATTATTGCGATTGACGAACAGCAGATGGCGACGGTCGCGCTAGGGGGCGTGGAGCGGCGCATCAGCCTGGTTATGACGCCTGAAGCCCAGGTGGGCGACTATGTCCTTGTCCACACGGGCTATGCCATTGCGGTGTTGAGTCCTGAAGAAGCCCAGGCCTCGCTGGAGGCTTTCTCTGCTTTGGAGGCCATCCAGCAAGAAGAATCCGACTATGGCCGGCGGGATAATGCTATGCTGAGAGACTCAGCGGCAGATTGAGCAACTCAAGCAAATTTTCAGTACGACTTAATTTTCAGGAGGACACCTCTGAAGTACATTGATGAGTTCCGCAATCCGGCGTTAGCCCGACAGCTTGTCGCGCAGATACATCGCGACGCCTCTCGCTGGAAGCTAGCGCGTCCCATCAGGTTGATGGAATTTTGTGGTGGACATACCCATGCCATCATGCGTTTTGGATTGCGCGAGTTGCTCGCGCCGGCCATTGAGCTGCGTTCCGGGCCGGGCTGCCCCGTGTGCGTCACCTCGGCCACGGACTTGAATTATGCCATGGGCCTGGCGGAAGTTCCCGGTGTGATTCTGACGACCTTCGGTGATATGTTGCGTGTCCCGGGGAGCAGGGGAACGCTGCAAGAAGCGTGCGCCCGCGGCGCGGACGTCCGGGTGATCTATTCGCCGCTGGAGGCGCTGGAAATCGCCCGGCGCAATCCACAGCGGTCGGTTGTCTTGCTGGGAGTAGGTTTTGAGACGACGGCGCCGGGGATCGCAGCCGCTTTACTTCAGGCAGAAACGGATGGTTTACCGAATTTCAGTGTGTTCAGCCTGCACAAACTCACACCGCCTGCTACGCGCGCGATCCTGGAAACCGGCGAAGTCGCCCTTGATGGGATTATCGGGCCGGGGCATGTGAGCGCGATTATTGGCAGCGCAGCATGGGAATTTCTCCCGCGCGAGTATGGCATCGCCTGTGCTGTCTCTGGTTTTGAACCGCTTGATATTCTCAGTGCGATTGGCGCGCTGGTGCAGGCTGTGATTGCAGAGGAACCGGCGGTCATCAATGCCTATGCACGCGGTGTGCGTTCAGAAGGCAATCTTGTCGCCAGGCAACTGCTCGCGCGCGTGTTCAAGGTTGGACCGGCAAACTGGCGCGGTCTTGGTGTGCTCCCCGACAGCGGATTATCGCTGCGGGAATCGTTTGTGCACCGTGATGCGGCGCATCTGTTTTCCGTTGACACTCTACCCGCGTCAGAACCGCCCGGCTGCCGTTGCGGAGATGTATTACGCGGCGTCATAGCGCCGACCGAGTGTGCGCTTTTCCGGCGGGTCTGTTCACCGCGCAATCCTATCGGACCGTGCATGGTCAGCGGGGAAGGCGCATGCGCGGCTTATTTCCAGTACGCAACGTGATGGCGAGTGGTGGTCGGCGTTTTCGTTTATCATGCTTGACACTGCCATCGTAGCAGGAGTGTTGTAAATGGAGGATCGAATTCTTTTAGCTCACGGCAGCGGCGGTACACTGACCCATGAGTTGATCCGGGATGTGTTTGCCCGGCAATTTACCAATCCCTTTCTCGATGCTATGGGTGATGCGGCGATTGTAGGTGAATTGCCCCAGGGGCGGTTAGCCTTTACGACGGATTCCTACGTGGTACAGCCATTGTTCTTCCCGGGCGGAGACATTGGCAAGCTGGCGGTCTGCGGTACGGTCAATGATCTCGCTGTGGCAGGCGCACGCCCCCTGTATCTGACGGCCGGCTTTATCATCGAAGAAGGATTGCCACTCAAGACATTGGAGCAGATTGTTGTCTCAATGGCGGAGATGGCGCGCATAGCCGGGGTTGCCGTTGTCGCTGGCGATACGAAGGTGGTCAACCGCGGTGCAGCCGATGGTGTGTTTATCAACACCGCCGGCGTCGGCGTGGTGCCGCCCGGCGTTGATCTCAGTCCGGCGCACTTACACGAAGGGGATGTCCTGCTCATCAACGGAACCATCGGCGACCATGGGTTAGCGGTGATGTTACAACGCGAGGAGATGGGATTCAACGCGACATTGGAGAGCGACGTTGCGCCGCTACATGGGCTGATCGCGGCGCTCCTCGAGGTCGCGCCGGGTCAAGTGCGTTGTATGCGCGATGCCACGCGCGGCGGGTTGGCGACGTTGCTCAACGAATGGGTGTCGCCTTCACCGGCTCTTCAGCAAGGGGGATCGGGGAAGAAAACGGGCCTTGAAATCGAGGAGAACGCTATTCCTGTGCGGGATGAGGTGCGCGCGGCGTGCGAATTTCTGGGTCTGGATCCACTGTACGCGGCCAATGAGGGCAAAGTCGTCGCCGCGGTAGCCGCCGAGGTCGCAGACATAGCCCTCTCCACGTGGCGCGCGCATCCATTGGGACGGCAAGCAGCAATCATCGGCCATGTGACCGGGGAGCACGCCGGGCGCGTCGTGTTGCGAACCGCTTACGGCGCCAGGCGTCTGATTCCTATGCTCATGGGCGCACAATTGCCGCGAATATGTTGATCGGTACAAGGTCCCCTAATAAAGTCTTGCTAGAGTGAATTACATCGCAGAGCACGTGGGGAAAGAGAAGCACTTTTTTCTTGCATTTTTGCATTACCGGTATAGACTATGGAGAGTAAAATATGGCAACCTAGGCGTTGTCTTAATGAGTGTCCCCATTTATTGCCCATAGACATAGATTTTAAGGAGGTCAACTATGAAATTTGGCGACAACATTCAAACGGCAGATTGGAAGAAAGAGAAACATGCCCCGGTTATTGAAGCCCCGGATGTGGTCAAGGCGGGCGAGCCATTCGTGGTGCAACTCAGTATCGGCAAGGAAATCCCCCACCCCAACACCACGGCACACCACATCAACTGGATCGAGCTGTACTTCAAGCCCGATGACGACAAATTCATCTATCAGCTCGGGCATTTCGATTTCTCGGCGCATGGCGCCTCGGTGCAGGGCGCCGACAGCGGCCCGGTGTGGACCCATCCCGTGGCGCTATGTTCGGTCACGGTCAAAGGCCCCGGCACACTCATCGCCACGTCACTCTGCAACATTCACGGTCTGTGGGAAAGCAGCCACGAACTCAAAGTTGAGTAGGCGGTAGACAGTAGACGGTAGACGGGGAGAATCCTCCCCTGTCTACTGTCTATCGCCTACCGTTTGCTTGAGGAGGTTATCATGCCACAAACGACCAATCCAGATGTGATCCAAATGCTCAAAGCGGCGGCGGAAGACGAACACGCCGCCTTGATCCAATACCTGCGGCACGCCTATATGATGGGCGAGGGCGAGCTGGCCTGCGAAATCGAGGCCATCGCCCGCGAGGAAATGCGGCATTTCTGGATCCTCTCGCGGTGGATGGTGCGTTTAGGAGGACAGCCGACCACGCAGCGCGGCTTCACCGACGTGAGCGGGGCGACACCTCCCGAATGGATGCAGCGTGATGTCGCCGCCGAAGAACGCGCCATCGCCATGTATGAAAGCTACCTCACCCGCATTGCCGATCCCGACCTGCGCGCCGACATCGAGCACATTCTCGCCGACGAACGCCGCCACCACGGGGACTTCGCGCACTTCGTGGACAAGACCGCGCTTGCCATACAACAGACGCCCGCCTCAGCAGCCCCCGTCGAGCCGGCCCCCGGTCTCCCTGCCGCAGATCAGGACGCTCTCAACTGGGGTGTGAACCATGAGTACGCGGCCATCCTTCAATATCTCGTCCATTCGTTCCTGACGATGGATAAGGACGAGGAAATCTCCAGCCAGTTGATGACGCAGGCCATCAACGAGATGCAGCACATGGGCTGGTTCGGCGAGGAACTGGTGGGCAGCGGGGCGGAACTGCCCCTCACCCATCACCCGCTGACGCTGCCGGCCGATCCCCAGGCTATGCTGGAGGCTGATGTGCAGCTCGAAAACGAGACGGCGGCGATGTACGGGCAGTTTATCGCTCAGATGACAGACCCCGGCGCGAAAGGTGTCATCGAAGATGCGCGTGGTCAGGAGCTGTATCACGAGAACCTCTTCGGGCGGCTGCTCAAACGCCTCAAACCGGTCACATCACCTGCCGCTGCGCCTACCACCAAAGTATGGACGGTGGGCACGCTGAAACGTAAAGCGTGAAACGTAATTCGTGGTTGGGGATTAGGGATTGGGGATTTGTACCATTCGTAATTCGCCATTCGCTATTCGATTCTAACCGGAAAGGAGTTTACCTATGGAGAATATTCTTATGCGCAATGCTGCTCCGCTGACGCCGGAACAGTGGGCATTGATGGATGCAACCGTCAACGAGGTCGTCAACCGGATTCTGGTAGGGCGGCGGATACTTGATTTGTATGGCCCGTTGGGATATGGCACTTATACCGTGCCGCTGTATACCTACAGCAGCAAAGAGGGCGAACCGGTGCGCGCGAAAGTCACCCGGCAGTTGCCGTTGAGCACGCTGATGAAGGACTTCATCATCACCGCCAAGGACCTGGACTTGATGAACACCGGGCAGCCGTTCGATACTGCGCCTGTGGCCGCAACGGCCACGCAGATCGCCCTGATGGAAGATAAACTGATCTTCGAGGGCGACCCTGCCGCAGGCAGTGAAGGGTTGCTCAACGCCGCCGGACGGCAGACGCTCCCACTGGGCAACTGGAACGAAGAAGGCCAGGCTTTGGCCGACATTTCTGCGGCGACGGCGAACCTGGTTTCGGCAGGCTTTTATCCCCCGTATTATGTCGCTATGCACCCCATGCTGTACACTAAACTCCAGCGTGTTTACGGGCGACGCGGCATCCTTGAAGTTGAGCTGCTGGAGAAACAGGCCGCCGGTGGTGTCTTTGCCACACCGGCAATCCCGCAAAACAAGGTCCTGGTCATCGCCGCGCAACCGCAGTATGTAGATCTGGCCGTCGGACTGGACATCGCCACGGGATTCATCGAGACCGTCAACCTGGAGCATCGCTTTGCCATCATGGAAACGTTGGCATTGCGCATCAAACAGCCCGGCGCCATCTGCACACTGGGATAGGAGGAAACATCATGGAACTAAAGGATGTCCTGGTCCAGGCTATGAAACTGGAAACCGACGGACAGGCGTTTTACACAGCCATTGCGGCCTCTATGGCCGACCCGGAAGCGGTGGCGATGTTCAAGCAATTGGCGGCTGATGAGGTGACGCATTACAACTACATCGAACGCCAATACCAGGCCCTCGAAGCCGGCAAAGGGTGGGCGGCGATCCCGGAAATGACGACCGTCGAGGTCCTTGACGCGGTGTCGCTGGTTTTCCCGCCCGAAAAACAGGCCCTGACCGAGTTGCCGCCTCATCCCACTGAGGCCGACGCTTTGCTCTTTGCACTGGGCATCGAGGACAAATCGTTCAAGCTGTATTACAACAGCGCACAGGTCGCCGCAGACCCGGAAGCGAAAAAACTCTTTATGCAACTTGCGGGCGCGGAGCAAACGCACTTCAACGTCTTGATGGGACGCTACGAGTCGCGTTACGGCTATCCGCGATAAATGTGATGCTCCTTGTTTTCAACCATCTATGCCCGAACTCCCCGAGGTTGAAACCATTGCCCGCCATCTCGCACCGATGCTCACCGGACAGACGATTGCCCGGGTTGAGGTGCTTTGGGAACGCACAGTAGCCCAGCCCACACTGGATGCTTTCCGCGCCGCCTTAACCGCTGCGCGTGTTTTGGAGGTGGGACGGCGCGGAAAATTTATCCAGGCGGCGCTCTCGACAGGGCAAACGCTGCTGATACACCTGCGGATGAGCGGCAAGTTTGTGGTTTCTACCAATGCCCCTGCCGATGATCCACATGCGCGGCTACGCTTACAACTGGGCAATGGAACATGGGTCGTGTATATAGACCCGCGTAAATTCGGACGTTTTTACCTGGTGGACGATGCCCGTGAGGTTACGGGCGTGCTTGGACCGGAGCCGCTCTCGGCGGACTTCACGGCGGAGTGGCTGACAGCGCAACTGGCGCGGCGGCGCGGGGAGATCAAGCGTTTATTGCTGGATCAGCGTTTCATCGCCGGATTGGGCAACATCTACGTGAGCGAGGCGTTATGGCAAGCGGGCATCCATCCCCAGCGCGTCGCCGCGGGCCTCACCCCGGCCGAAGTACAGCGGTTGCATGCGGCTATTGTTGCCGTTTTGCATGAAGCAGTGTCCAACGGTGGTACAAGCCTGGAAGATCGCCAGTACGTCTATCCGGGTGGCGGCTTGGGGCAGCACCAGAAGCACCTCCGCGTCTACGACCGCGCCGGCGAGCACTGTCCCCGCTGCGGCTACGCGGTAGAACGCATTGTCCAGGGACAGCGGAGCACGTATTTCTGCCCGGTGTGTCAGAGGCAATCCCCGCGTTAGCCTCTTGGCGTACCACTTCCTACTCCTTACTCCCTACTCCCTACTCCCTACTTCTGTAGGGCTATCGCGCTTGAAAACAGGAAGGGACAGTGTGAGCTCCCCAATCTGATAGAATGGACGGAAACGGTCAGGAGGAAAACTGATATGACAACCGTCGAGACTACCATAACGGCTGATTTGAAAAGCTATTTTGCGACTTTGGAGGATCCCCGCAATGGGCCAGCCCAATTACACAAGCTGTTGGACATCATTATTATCGCCATCTGTGGTGCCAATGCCTGGACCGAAATCGAAGCCTTCGAGCACGCCAAATTTGAAATGCGATAGCCTATAACAACCTAAGCGTTATCGCCGCAGCGTCAGCCGATAGAAATTGCCCCCCGCCCCCGGCATCACGCGGAAACGCTCGCGCAGACCCGGATAGACCTGGTCCACATAGACCGGACGCCCAGCGCGCACGGTCTCCAACATCTCTTCCAGCAAGCTCTCGGCGATCTGTCCGTTGCTGCCATAGGGGGTGGCTTCCTTGACGACGATGCCAGGGCGCAATTTTTCTACGTGCGCCAGATAGAGCATCGTGTACACCGCCCGCCAGTTCATCACCACGTAGGCGTCTTCCGGCAACATCTGCAAACGTAGGGTGCACAACTTGCGCGGCTCCAGCAGGTTTTCCAGCGGATAGGGATACGTTTCCTGGACGAAGGTCCCTTTGCCGGCTTGGAGCGCCTCCCAGCGTGGGCCGGCATACGGCGTGATGACCACCAGCGCACACAGCACCGCAATCACAGGATAGAGATGCCGCAGCCAGCCCTTGCGTTTCGTAAGAAAACGTTCGGCCCAATCCAGCGTCCGGCCGATCCCCACGCCGATGGCCGTGCTGATGAAAATGTATGTGCCGAGATAAAACACATATTCGTCTCCCGGATGGTAGTTGAGGATGAATAGCACCATGACCAGGTAGGCGAGCACCATGAAAACGCCCAGGCTCAGCGCCGGGGCATTAGGAATGGAACGGATGAAGAGTCTGGCGCGGACTGAGGGGACATCGAGTTCCGGGTTCCCGGAACTCCTGGCAAGCTGCTGCGCGGCATGGCGGATTGCCCCCAGGCCCAGCAGCGCAAACCCCATCATCCACAGCGAAAACTCCCGACTCAGGATGCGGGTGAGGTACGCGCTGAGGGACACGGCAAAGCTGATGGCTTTCGGGAACATCGCGTTGCGCCATTGGACGCTCATAAACGTCAGCCACCAGCGCTCGAGAATGCTGTCCATGTCGGTCGCCTGCAAGCCCCAGATCGAACGGGAAGGGTAGAGCATGACCTGGATAAAGCTGGATGGCGGGTTGTTGAGGTCCAGCGCGATGAACGTGGCAGCATAGACGGCGACGCCGATGGCGAATCCCACCAGCGCCGCGCGCAGACAGGGCCAGCGTTGCGCCTTTGGCAGAAATGCCAGCACCCACAGCACAAACAAGGGGGCAGTGGGGGCGATCAACACCGCCGAGAGGTGCACGCCGAGCGCCAGACATGTGAGCGCGGTGGCCCACGCCAGCGCGCGCCGGCGCACGAACGGATCGCGTTGCCAGTAAGCGAGCAGCAATAGCACCGTCGTCAACACCGCCATCCCCGGCGTGTAGACTTCGGCGATGATGGCCTGCGACCAGAACGTGTATGACAGCGCCAACGCCGTACTCCCCAGCGCCGCGCCGATGCGGTTCGGCGTGAAGTAGCGTGCCAGCAGGTAGACGCCACCGACCGTCCACGCCGCGCACAGCGCCGAAAACAGATTGACGCGCCAGGCAGGCGAATAGAGCGGCAAAAATCCCACCACGCGCGCGGCCAACAAATACACCGGATACCCTGTGGAATGAGTCATCCCCAGCGTATAGGTCAGCGCTTGAAATTCACCGCTGTCGTGATACAGCACATCCGGCGCCAGCGTCCGCACATACAGCGCCAGCGCCAGCACGCCGATCAGAACCGCCAGGCCGTAATCTTTGCGATGAAGTTGTGAGGTCGTCATTAGTTGTCAGTTTTCAGTTTGCAGTGGGAGAGAGCGTTAGAACGTCAGAACGTCAGAACGTTGGAACGTTCAAACGTTTGAACGTTCCAACGTTCCAACGCAGGGATTACAGATGTTGTTTGCTCAATGCCAGCGGCGATTCATTGGCGAAGGGCCGTAGCCGCACCCGATAGCACGTCTCGACCGGTTTGAGCTGGTACTCCGGGCGACGCCCCGGACCGCAGCTCGCGCTTCCCAGGCCGGATTGGCCGTAATCCAGGTTGAGGGTGATGACCTCACGGCGGCATAGCTCGTAAGTATGCGTGGCTACGGTCAAATCCTGCGCCGTGTAGTGATGCGCGCTCACCTCCAGCCGCGACGCGCCGACCGCCAGCAGCCCCACACCCGCAGGATTCGTCAGCGCGACCCAGCGCACCTCGGTCTTGTTACCGTTCTCTTCCGGGACAATGTACGGCACATATTGTTCATCCACCGTGCCGCTGTAAAGGCCGACCGGCGCGCCGTAGTTGCGATCCACGTAGTTCTCGTGGGGCCCGCGCCCGTACCAGGTGAAACGCTCATAGCCCCCCGGCATGGTCAGCGTCAGCCCGATGCGCGGCAGGAACGGCAGGCCGGGAGTCTCCGGGACAACGTGATGCTCGATGACAATGTCCCCGCTGCCGTAGATGGTGTACGTGTAAGCGCAGGCGAACCGCGCCGGTTGAGGGGCCTGAGGTTGCTGTGCGGAGGTGTCGGCCTTTTCCGGGAAGAGCGCCGCCTCGAATTCGGGGCGGACTTTATCGGGCGCAAACTCTTTGAGAAAATGATAGAGGTTGAGCGCAAACCCCATGAATTGCTCTGGCTGAGCAAACCGCCCCAACAAACCTTTGAGCTTGGCAGACTTGATGGTGCCCGGCAGACTATCCCAGGGAATCCCCAGATGCGCACAGAAGGCTTCCAGCGTGGGTTTATCCATCGCCCATGTCAAAAATTGCATAAACATTTCCATCTGCTGCTCCGGCCCGGACACGGTGGGCGGCACAAAGCCGGCGTCGGGCGCGCACACCGAGCGCACGCCGATTTCAACGACCTGCGGCGCAGTTTGTTTCACGGTCACAGCCTCGATGTGTTCTTCGAGGCGATCCAGTCCCACGGCGCGCCAGTGCTGCGCCGCACGCTCGTCGCCCCAGGTGTTGAGGTCATTTTCAGTGGGTGCACGCCAGAAGTTGGACTTAGGCCCGGCTTTGAGTAGCTCATGACCCCGATAACACAGCGCGGCTATCGTCCCACCTTGCTTATCGAAGACCAGCTCAAAATCCCGTCCGGCAATCACAGCCTGCGCGTCAGATTCGCGCAGCGTGAGGGCAGGCAATGCGGCCACGTCCACCGGCTGCGCTATCGGCGCGGAGAACGGCACGGCAAATTGTGACCAGGCAACTTCGTGCCCGGCTTCGGCCCACGGGGTGGCTTCAGCCAGGGCGAAGCTGAGGGTGAGCCAGTATTCGACGCCGGCGGTCACTTCCGGCAGCGTGAAGGGGATGGTCACGCGCTCCCGTCCGCCGGGCGGCGTGCTCAAACGAGGAAGCTGCCCTTGTTGGATGACCCGCCCATCGGCTTCTAACTTCCAGGTGCTGACGAGGTGGCTCAAATCCGAGAAGTGATACTTGTTGATGATCGCCACTTCCCCGGCCAGCGCGTCCGCAACCTCGACTTCAACCGGCTGATACACCTTTTTCACTTCCCACAAGGAAGGATGAACCGTGCGATCGGGGAAAATAAGACCGTTGATGCAGAAGCTGCCGTCGTTGGGCACATCGCCGAAATCCCCGCCGTAGGCAAACCACTCCACGCCGTCGGCGGTCTTGCGCCGCAGCCCCTGGTCCACCCAGTCCCATATAAACCCGCCGCACAAGCGTGGGTATTGGGCGATAATGTCCCAATACTCTTTCAAGTTGCCAGGACTGTTGCCCATCGCGTGGGCATACTCGGCCATAATGAATGGGCGCGTCTCACCGGGACGCTGCGCCAGCTCGATAAGGCGTTCCAGACTCGGATACATCTTGCTGACGATGTCTATGTACGGCTCATGGTCGGCGGAATCGTAAAACACCGGGCGCGTGGGATCATGCGCGTGAATCCAATCGGCCATCGCTGCGTGGTTGGGGCCGTGCCCCGACTCGTTGCCCAGCGACCAGATAATCACGCTCGGATGGTTCTTATCCCGTTCGACCATACGACTGCCGCGTTCCAGGAACGCCGTCCGCCACACCGGATCGCGGGTCGGTTCATCCCAGACGCCGTGCGTCTCGAGATTGGCCTCATCAATCAAGTACAGGCCGTATTGATCGCACAAATCGTACCAGCGCGGATCGTCGGGATAGTGGCAGGTGCGCACCGCGTTGATGTTGAAACGCTTCATCAGCAGGATATCCTGGAGCATAGATTCGATGCTGAGCGTATGCCCGGTATCGGGGTCATGCTCGTGCCGATTGACACCGCGGAAGTAGACCGGCGCGCCGTTGATGAGAATTTTGCCGTCTTTGATTTCAACCTGGCGGAAGCCGACATAGCAGCGTTCCACTTCCAGTACGTTCCCCGCCGGGTCCTTGAGCGTGAGCAACAGCGTATACAGGTGCGGGTGCTCCGCCGACCACTTGAGGGGATTCGTCACCGGCATAGCGAAAGTAATCGGTGATTGGGGATTGGGGATTAGGGATTGGGGATTCGTAATTCGTAATTCGTAATTCGTAATTCGTGATCGGTGGGCATCAAAGATCTCAGCTATGATCGTGTAGCCTTCCAGCGACGTGCCGTCGTAGGCGTGCAGGTCGGCGCGGACGTTGAGGACGGCGTCGCGGTAATCGGTGTCGAGTTGGGGGTAGGCCCAAAAGTCGCGGATGTGGACGGGTGGCGTCGCAAACAGATACACATCGCGGTAGATACCGCTCAGACGCCAGTAGTCCTGATCTTCGAGGTAGCTGCCGTCGCTCCAGCGATAGACGCGCACGGCCAGGGTATTTTCGCCGGGCCGCAGATATGGCGTGAGGTTGAACTCGGCCGGCAGACGACTGTCCTGGCTGTAACCGACCATTTGCCCGTTCACCCAAAGGTAAAATGCCGAATCCACACCGTCAAAGACGATGAAGACTTGCTTACCCTGCCACGCGTCGGGCACGGTGAAGGTGGTACGGTATGAACCGACGGGATTGTTATCTTTCGGAACTTCCGGCATGTTGTCGGGGGGGAAGGGGTACTGGACGTTGGTATACATCGGCACGTCATACCCCTGAAGTTGCCAGTTGCCGGGGACGGCGATGGTGTCCCAGCCGTCGTTAGTAAAAGGCTCGACATAGAAATCTTCTGGCGCGGAAGCCGGATTCGGCGCCCATTGGAATTGCCAGTTACCGTTGAGCAATTTGAAGTTCGCGCAAGCGCAGCGGTCGCCGGCGAGCGCGCTCTGAGCATCTTGAAAGGGCAGCAAAGTCGCGTGGGCCGGTTCCCTATTGCGTCCCACGACTTGGGGATTTTCCCAGTCATTCATAAACTTATCCTCCTCCCAAATTGATAATTTGCTTGTAGCGCGAGCTGACAGCTTGCGCTACGATAATATATTGTAAAACTGTCAGTTTGCTTTCCGCATCCACACCAGCTGACAGCTTGCGCTATGGTATTGTAGAACAAACTGTCAGTTTGCTTTCCGCAGC
This sequence comes from Chloroflexota bacterium, assembly GCA_019873645.1. Lineage (GTDB taxonomy): Bacteria > Chloroflexota > Anaerolineae > B4-G1 > SLSP01 > DSWT01. Next base: position 16,935 of record JAIOAX010000059.1, read on the forward strand.
CACACAAGCTGACAGCTTGCGCTACGATAACAATTGTAAAACTGTCAGTTTGCTTTCCGCAGCCACACAAGCTGACAGCTTGCGCTACGGTATTGTAGAACAAACTGTCAGTTTGCTTCCCGCAGCCACACCAGCTGACAGCTTGCGCTACGGTATTGTAGAACAAACTGTCAGTTTGCTTTTCACATCTTCACAAGCTGACAGCTTGCGCTACGATAACAATTGTAAAACTGTCAGTTTGCTTTCCGCATCCACACAAGCTGACAGCTTGCGCTACGATAACAATTGTAAAACTGTCAGTTTGCTTTCCGCAGCCACACAAGCTGACAGCTTGCGCTACGGTATTGTAAAACAAACTGTCAGTTTGCTTCCCGCAGCCACACCAGCTGACAGCTTGCGCTACGGTATTGTAGAACAAACTGTCAGTTTGCTTTTCACATCTTCACAAGCTGACAGCTTGCGCTACGATAACAATTGTAAAACTGTCAGTTTGCTTTCCGCATCCACACAAGCTGACAGCTTGCGCTACGATAACAATTGTAAAACTGTCAGTTTGCTTTCCGCAGCCACACAAGCTGACAGCTTGCGCTACGGTATTGTAAAACAAACTGTCAGTTTGCTTCCCGCAGCCACACCAGCTGACAGCTTGCACTACGGTATTGTAGAACAAACTGTCAGTTTGCTTTCCGCATCCACACCAGCTGACAGCTTGCGCTACGGTATTGTAGAACAAACTGTCAGTTTGCTTCCCGCAGCCACACCAGCTGACAGCTTGCGCTACGGTATTGTAGAACAAACTGTCAGTTTGCTTTTCACATCTTCACAAGCTGACAGCTTGC
>JAIOAX010000060.1 GCA_019873645.1 Chloroflexota bacterium
AAGGAAGTCAAAGTTTCCTATCTGACCCGCCAGCTAGAGAAACTTACCGGTGGCACGGTCCACATTGAATTGTTACCCGCCGCCGCATAAGCGGGTTATTTTCGGAATAGATTTAGCAGATTCAGCAGATTTTTTATCTTTCTCCTCCGTTTCATCCGTTCAATCCGTTGACTTTATCCTGGCGGATTTGCGCGATGGGGACTGGTGGATGGACTATGACGGCGCGTTCGACCTCGTCGTGTCGGCGACGGCCCTGCACTGGCTGACGGAGACGCACCTGGCGCAGGTCTACCGGCGCGTGTATCGCGCGCTCAAGCCGGGCGGGTGGTTCTTCAACGCCGATCACATCGCGGCGGACGATCCAGCGATGCAGGCGCGCTACCGCGATCTGCTCCACGAATGGCAGAGGGCCAACTTCGACGCGGGTGCGGAGGATTGGGACGGCTTTTGGCGCGGCTTCGCGGCGGCGCTGGCGCAGGCCGGCATCCCCGCGCAGCGCGAGGTGGTTACATATTGGGAAGGCACCGATGACGGCCTGCCCCGGCAGTTTCACCTGGACACCTTGCGCGCGTGCGGTTTCGTCGATGTGGCGATGCACTGGCAGGATTTGGGCGAGGCGTTGGTGGGGGCAAGAAAAAGGTCAGCAGATTAAGCAGATTCAGCAGATTAAGATTGATAAAAATCTGCTTAATCTGCTAAATCTGCTGACAAAAAAAGGAACGACAAAATGCATATACACGCAATGACACTCCAAGACTACGACGCCGTCCTCGCCCTCTGGCAATCCGCGGACGGCGTGGGCCTGAGCGACGCGGATTCCCGCGAGGCGATTGGTCGCTATCTGGCGCGCAATCCTGGCCTGAGCTTCACCGCCTGGGATGGCGACCTGCTGGTGGGCGCCGTCCTCTGCGGACACGATGGGCGGCGTGGTTACATTCACCACCTGGCGGTGCGTCCCTCACACCGGCGACAGGGCATCGGCAAGGCGCTGGCGACCCGCTGCCTGGACGCGCTCGCCGCCGAGGGCATTGACAAGTGCCACCTGTTTGTGTTTGCGGTCAATGTGGATGCGATTGCGTTTTGGAAGAGGGTGGGGTGGAGTCAGCGGGTGGATTTGGTGGTGATGTCACAGTATACGGTAGACAGTAGACAGTAGACAGTAGACGGGAGCTTGCTCCTGTCGAAACCGTCTACAGAAGGAGAACAACAAATGAGAACTGGGCAAAAACCGGCCTTACTCGCCCTCGAAGACGGCACGGCCTTCTGGGGCAACAACATCGGCGCGGAAGGCGAGACCTTCGGCGAGTTCGTGTTCAACACGGGGATGACGGGCTATCAGGAAGTGCTCACCGACCCGTCGTACTGCGGGCAGATCGTGGTGATGACGTACCCGGAAATCGGTATCTACGGTGTGAACCCGGAGGACGTGGAATCGGGCAAGGTGCAGGTAGCGGGTTTCGTGGTGCATCGCGCGGCGCGTGGCGTCTACAATCACCGCGCGACGCTCTCGTTCCTGGATTACCTGACGCAAGCCGGCATTGTCGCTATCGAGGGCGTGGACACGCGCGCGCTCACCCGTCACCTGCGCACTTACGGCGCGCAGCGCGGCGCAATCTCGACCACGGATCTCGACCTGGAGAGCCTCATCGCCCGCGTGCGCCAAAGCCCGCAGATGGCGGGGAGTAACCTGGCAGAGCGAGTGCAGAATCGAGAATCAGCGAATCAGCGAATCGGCGAATCGGCGAATCAGCGAATCAGCGAATCAGCGAATCGGCGGATGAGCGAATTCGCCTTCCAAAATCCAAAATCCAAAATCCAAAATCACATCGTTCTCGTGGATTGCGGCTACAAAGCCAACATTGTCCGCGAGTTGGAAATGCGCGGCGCAAGCGTGACGGTTGTGCCCTACGACGCCGACCTGGAGACAGTGCTCGCGCTCAAGCCGGATGGCGTGCTCGTGTCGAACGGGCCCGGCGACCCGGAACCGCTTCACGCGACGATTGCGTTGATGCGCGGCCTGCTCGAACGGCGCGTGCCGCTGGCGGGCATCTGCCTGGGACACCAATTGCTTGGTCTGGCGCTCGGCGGTACAACGTACAAGATGCGCTTCGGGCATCGCGGCGCGAATCACCCGGTCAAGGATTTCACGACAGGCCGCATCCTCATCACCACGCAGAATCACGGCTTCGCAGTCGATCCGACGAGTTTGGGGATTGCGTGGACGCCGTTGGAGCGGGAATCAGGAATCATGAATCATGAATCAAGAATCGGCGAATCAGCGAATCAGCGAATCAGCGAATCACGAATCACGAATCATGAATCACGAATTACGATGGCTGAAATGTTGCCGACGGAAACCCTGGTGGGTGAAAGTCCGTTGGGGTTTGGGCCGGTGGAGGTGACGCAGTTATCGCTCAACGACGGTACGCTGGAAGGGCTGCGTCTGCGCGATTACCCGGCGTTCTCGGTGCAGCATCATCCTGAAGCGTGTCCGGGTCCGCATGATGCGCGCGGGTTCTTCGAGGAATTTCTAGCTATCAGCAATCAGCAGTCAGCAGTCAGCTATCAGTAGTCAGCTATTAGCTATTACCTGACCACGACAGGCTAAAGGCTGAAAGCTGATGGCTGAAGGCTGAAAGCTGATAGCTGAAAGCTGACCACTGATAGCTAAGGGGGAAACTTTGCCAAAACGCACTGACATTCACAAGATTCTCATTCTCGGCTCCGGCCCAATCGTGATCGGGCAGGCCGCCGAATTCGACTACTCCGGCACGCAGGCGCTCAAGGCGCTGCGCAAGGCCGGGTATAAGCTGGTCGTCGTCAATTCAAACTCGGCGACGATTATGACGGACCCGGAGCTGTCGGACGCGGTCTACGTCGAGCCGCTGACGCCGGAATTCGTCGAGGCGATCATCGCGCAGGAGCAACCGGATGCGCTGCTGCCGACGCTCGGCGGGCAGACGGCGCTCAATCTGGCGATGGCGCTGACGGAAAACGGCGTGCTGGAACGCCACGGCGTCGAGCTGATCGGCGCGTCCGCCACAGCGATCCGGTTGGCCGAAGACCGCGAGCTGTTCAAGCAGACGATGCTCTCGATTGGCCTGGAAGTCCCGCGCAGCCAGCAAGTGGGCAGCCTGCGCGAGGCGCTGGACGTGGCCGAGGCGTTGGGCTACCCGCTCATCGCGCGGCCCAGCTTCACGCTCGGCGGGACGGGCGGCGGGATCGCCTACAACCTCGCGGAACTCACGGCGATTGTCAACCAGGCGCTCATCGAAAGCCCCACCGCCACGGTGCTGCTCGAAGAATCCGTCATCGGCTGGAAAGAGTATGAGATGGAGGTGATGCGCGACTGCGCGGACAACGCCATTATCGTGTGCTCCATTGAGAACCTCGACCCGATGGGCGTCCACACGGGCGACTCGATCACCGTCGCGCCCGCGCAGACGCTCACCGACCGCGAGTACCAGCGGATGCGCGACGCCTCGATTGCCGTGCTGCGCGCGATCGGCGTGGACACGGGCGGCTCCAACATCCAGTTCGCGGTCAATCCGGCGGACGGGCGCATGGTGGTCATCGAGATGAACCCGCGCGTCAGCCGCTCGTCGGCGCTGGCGTCGAAGGCCACCGGCTACCCCATTGCCAAAGTCGCCGCGCTGCTCGCCGTGGGCTATCGCCTGGACGAGATCGCCAACGACATCACCCGCCGCACCACCGCCGCGTTCGAGCCGACGCTGGATTACGTGGTGGTGAAGATGCCGCGCTTCCAGTTGGAGAAGTTCCCCGGCGCCGACCCGCGCCTCAATACGCAGATGAAGTCGGTGGGCGAGGCGATGGCGATCGGGCGGACGTTCAAGGAGGCGCTCGGCAAGGCCATGCGCTCGCTGGAACTCGACGCCACGCCCAAACTGGACTTCGACCGCATCCCGCAATACCTGGCGACTCCGACGCCAGAGCGGCTGAGTTACATCTTCGCGGCGCTGCGGGCGGGCTACACCGTGGACGACATCCACGAGTTGACGCGCATCGACCGCTGGTTCCTCACCGAGATGGCGCAGTTCGTCGCCCTGGAAGCGGAGCTGCGCCGCCTGCCCTGGGACGCTCTCGACCGTGACACACTTTTGCAGGCGAAGCTGTGGGGCTTCTCTGACCTGGAGTTGGGTGAACTGTGGGGCCGCTCCGGCGAGGACGTGCGTCTCCGCCGCGCGGTTCTGGGCGTCCAGCCGGTTTTCAAGATGGTGGACACCTGCGCCGCCGAATTCGAGGCCGCCACGCCGTACTTCTACTCGACGTATGGGGGGACGGAGAACGAGGCTGTGTCAACGGATTTAACGGATGAAACGGATGGAGAGAGACGGGAGCGGGTGATCATTCTCGGTTCGGGGCCGAATCGCATCGGGCAGGGGATCGAGTTCGACTATGCCAACGTCCATGCGGTGTGGGCGCTGCAAGAGGAAGGCTACGAGGTCATCATGGTCAACTCGAACCCGGAGACGGTCTCCACCGACTACGACACCGCCGACCGGCTGTACTTCGAGCCACTGACGGCGGAGGACGTGCTGGCGATCATCGAAAACGAGCGCCCGATTGGCGTCGTGGTGACGTTCGGCGGGCAGACGCCGCTCAAGCTGGCGCGGACGCTGGTGGATCACGGCATCCCGCTGCTCGGCATGGACTACGGGATGATCGAGATGGCCGAAGACCGCAAACAGTTCGGCGCGCTGCTTGACCAACTCGGCCTCAAAAGCCCGCCTTACGGGACGGCGGTCACGGTGGACGAGGCGTTGCGCGTGGCCGAGAACCTCGGCTATCCTGTGCTCATCCGCCCCAGTTACGTGCTCGGCGGGCGGGCGATGGAGATCGTGGCAAACGCCGACGAGCTGCGCCACTACATCACCGAAGCGGCGCGCGTCTCGGCGGGGCATCCGGTGCTGATTGATCGCTTCCTCGAAGACGCGCTGGAACTCGATGTGGACATCCTCACCGACGGTGAGGACGTGTGGGTGGCCGGGCTGATGGAGCAGATCGAAGAGGCCGGCGTCCACTCCGGCGACTCCGCGTGCGTGCTGCCGCCCGCGAGCCTCTCCGAGCGCCAGATCGCCGCCGTCGAAGACGCCGCCGCGCGCCTTGTGGTGGCGATGGGTGCGAAGGGCCTGGTCAACCTGCAAATGGCGATCAAGGGCGACCAGCTCTACATCCTCGAAGCCAACCCGCGCGCCTCCCGCACCGTCCCCTTCGTCAGCAAAGCGATCGGCGTCCCCCTGGCGAAACTTGCCGCCAAAATTTTGGTGGGGCGCAAACTCCGTGATTTGGTGGCGAATCATGAATCAAGAATCATGAATCAAGAATCAGCGAATCAGCGAATCGGCGAATCGGCGAATGGGCGAATCAGCGAATGGGCGAATCAGCGAACTGACGTCTCTTCCACCTTGCCCCCTGCCCCTTGCCCCTTGCCCCTTGCCTCTTGCCCCTTGCCTCCCCCCCCGTCTACCGTCTACCGTCTACCGTCTACTGTTTACCGTCTACCGTCTACTTCTCTCGTCTCCGTCAAAGAAGTCGTCTTGCCGTTCCGGCGGTTCCCCGGCAGCGACGTGCTGCTTGGGCCGGAGATGCGTTCGACGGGGGAGGTGATGAGCTTCGGCGCGGGCTTCCCGGAGGCATTCGCCAAGTCGCAGATTGCGGCGGGGAATCCGTTGCCTACGTCGGGCGCGGTGCTGGCGAGCCTCACCGACGCCGACAAGCGCGAGGGCATCGCGCTGATCGGGCAGTTGTACGATCTGGGCTTCGCCATTCTCGCCACGCGCGGCACAGCGCGCGCATTGCAAGCGATGGGCATCCCCGCCGAAGTCGTCCACAAAGTCGGCGAGGGGCGGCCCGACTGCGTGGACGTGATCGCGCAGGGGCGGGTGCAGTTGGTGGTGAACACGCCTTCCGCTGCTCGCAGCGATAAGCGCATCCTCGACGCGCCGTTGCCGGCGAGCGCGGCGGAACGTGGCGTGCCGCTGCCGTGGCAGGGTGTGCGCACGGCGGGGTATCGCATCCGCGCGGCGGCACTGCAATACCACATTCCCTACGTCACCACGCTCGTTGCGCTACGCACTGCTGTCGCCGCGATCCGGTTTCTGCGGCATGGGACGTTGCCGGTGCGGGCGTTGGGGCTTGTGTGACACCACGGGCGGTGCTATAATTGAGTTAAGAGTAAAGAGTTAAGAGTGCAGATTGAGCAGATTTTCAGTTGGCAAAAGCCTATCTGCTAAATCTGCTTAATCTGCTGACACAAAATGAGCGTTGGGGAGGGAATGATGGGACGATTAACGTTGCGGCTACCGGATACGTTGCACCAACAGTTGGTGGCGTTGGCGGAGGAAGAGGGTATGTCGCTCAATCAGTTTATCGTTTATACACTTACGCGACAGGTCTCTTTGGTATCCTCGGTTCGGCAGCAGGGAATCGCGTATGCTGCGTATAACGAGTCCCTCGGAGTTGTGAAGGAACAAAAGGCGACGTATTCCGAACAGGCGCAGGGAGTAGAAACGCTCTTTTCTTTGCCGGTGAGTTTGGAACAGATCGGTTCAGTGATCCGCAGGATGAGTCGTCAGGAGCAACGACGTTTGTTGGATCTCGCACCAGACTTACGCAAGGCTGCGTTACAGGTTTCTAATCGGACTGAAAGCCAGGCTCGTGAGACGGTGTTGCGTTTACAAGATGAAATTCGAACAGAGCTAAGGGGGGAGTTGCTTTCACCCGAAGAACCATTTTTGGGGAATATGACCCTGGGAGAGTACCTTGCTTTACCCGAAGAAGAAAAGCAAACGCTTTGGGAGTCATGGGGAGATACTGACCTGATGGAACTTGACGAACGCGAGGTTGGTCTCGATGCGTTGCCTGCTCGATAAGGTCGTGGCTCGATATACACTGACCGGATTGCTGAAGCTGGCTGAAGGCGCAGCGATGACCAGGGAAGAGTTGTTTTCGTTGGATTTGTTTGTTCGTGCTGAGTCAATCTCATTACGTTTGTACATGGCACCGTCGTCGGCTCGCGTGTTGCAAAGGCTGGTAGAATTGCCGCGCTATTCAACCATTGTGCGCCGTTTTCGAGAGCGCGTTGGGGTTGTCTTTCCCACCCGCTACTACAAACGTTGGGCGCGGCGTCTGCGAAATTACAGTTTTGGACGTGAAGATACTGCTGTTTTAGCTCTAGCCACGTTTGCCACGAATGAAGAAGCGACGATTCTGGGGATGCACTTTGTGGCGACATACGATCAACCCTTGATCAATAACTGGACCGTACAAGAAGAGAGCCTTCGAGCACGTTTGGAAACAATGCGGCGAGATGTTCCAGACCCTTATTGTGACGCATTGTTGCCACAGGTATTACGTCCTGAACAAATTGTGCTTTGATGGTATCTACGCACAAAAGAGTTGTAATAAACAGGGAAGTATCGAGGGTGCAATTATGCTAACAGTTAAGGGAAAATATCAGAATGGCAAAGTTGAATTGCTGGAAGAGGTTCCATTTGATGGGGAACTTAACGTTCTGGTTACTTTTTTGACTGAGGATGATTCTGTTTTGGTAATACCAAAAAGTGAATATCAAGACACTGCGAAGTTCGCTTTCCAGCGTCGTCTGGCTTTAACCTCCCGTGAAATCGATATTCTCCAGTTGATGTACCGTGGCCTGACGAATGACGAAATAGCCGAAAGGCTTGATTTGGGTCATGGTACAGTGCGAAATTATACCGCCAGTATTTATCGAAAGATGAATGTGCGGAACCGCACAGAGGCAGTTAAGTGTGCTGCCGATTTAGGGTTGTTGGAGTCTTGACTGTGTTAGGAAGATTTCAATGAACGACCTCGAATTCCTCGAAAAACTCCTGTCAATCCCCAGCCCCTCCGGCGGCGAGGACATCTTTGCCGAGTATCTCGTCGCACAGATGCGCAAGCTGGGCTTTGTGGCGCACCGCGATGAGGCCGGGAACGTCGTCGGTACGGTCGGCAATCCCGACGCGGAGCGGCATATCGTGCTGCTAGGGCATATGGACACCGTATCTGGCTTCATCCCCGTGCGCTGGGAAGGGAACAAGCTCTACGGGCGCGGCGCGGTGGATGCGAAAGGGCCATTGGCGGCGTTCGTGCTGGCGACGGCGCAGGTCGCGCCGAAGCTGGCGGAGGCGCGCATCACCGTCATCGGTGCGGTAGAGGAAGAGTCGCACGGGTGGGGATCGCAATACCTGGCGGAGACGATGCCCGCGCCCACCTACGCCCTCATCGGTGAGCCGAGCGCGTGGGATTGCATTACCCTGGGCTACAAAGGCCGTCTGCTGATGGAGTACAGTCTGACGCAACCCGGCGGGCACAGCGCGGGCGAGTTCGCTGGGCCGGCCGAACACGCCGTCAACTTCTGGAACAGCCTGCGCCGCTATGCCTACGCCTACAATCAAGAGGCGGTATTGCAAGGCAGAAAGGGCCGCTTCAATTCGCTCGATCCCGCCCTGCGCGACCTGCGCACCTACAGCGACGGACTAAACGATTACGTGGAAATGACCATCGTGGCACGGCTCCCGCCGGATTTTGAGGTTGACGCGCTGCAAGCGAAGATGGAAGCGTGGGCCGGCGCTGCGAAGCTGACCTTCGGCGGCAGTGACCCGGCCTACCAATCCGACAAGAACACCCCGCCGGTGCGCGCCCTGCTCAAAGCCATCCGCGCTGCAGGTGGCAAGCCGCGCTTCAAGCTCAAGACCGGCACATCGGATATGAACACCGTCGGCCCGGTGTGGGAGTGTCCGATGGTCGCCTACGGGCCAGGCGACTCATCGCTCGATCACACGCCGCACGAGCATTTGGAGATTGACGAATTTCGGCGCGGCGTCGCTGTGCTGGCGCACGCCTTAGAGGTTTTAGCCAGTGCATAAGCCAGATTACAAAATTCTTATGGGGCACGTGCTGAGACTTTTGTAGTCTGCGTACCTTGCCTAATCATCACCCTTGCGTATACTGACCCAGTAACCAGCAACCAGTAACCAGTAACTAGGAGGAAAACGATGTACAATATGTCACCCGATGCGTTGAAGAAGTTGTATGTGGCTGGCAGCCTGAAGAACCAGGGCGAGGGCTTCGTCTTCCAGGTGAAGAACCTCATCGATTCCGGTTCGATCAGCGGCATCACCAAATTCACGGTGGATGGCGAGGCGCGCCCGCTGGAAGGCGCGACCGTCGAGCTGAACGGCAAAGTCCGCCCGATTAAAGAGATCACCTGGGCGGCGTCGCTGTATGTGGGCTACGGCGCCGTGCTGACGCTCTACGTACCCGGCCCGCTCGCACCCGGCGAGCACACGATTGTGATGCAGGTCAACGTGCCGGAGTTGGGGTCCTTGAGCTTCCCCATCACCGATACGGTGGCGTAACGGGATCGTCCTCGAAAAGCGACATAGCCCAAAATAGCGCACGGATTCAACGGATAACGTTCGAACGTTTCAACGTTCCAACACATTTCCTAGGGAGGAGAGATGGCAGCAAAGAAAAAGGTTTCCAAAGTCGTCCTGGCGTATTCCGGGGGGCTGGATACGTCGTGCATTGTGCCGTGGCTGATCGAGAACTACGGCTGTGAGGTGATCACCTTCACCGCGGATTTGGGCCAGGAAGAAGAGCTGAGCGGCCTGCCGGAGAAAGCGCGCATCAGCGGCGCGGTAAAGTCCTACGTGGAGGACTTACGCAACGAGTTCGTCACCGATTTCGTCTTCCCCACCATGCGCGCTGGCGCGATCTACGAGCGGCAATATCTGCTCGGCACGTCGTTCGCGCGCCCGCTCATCTCCAAGCGCATGGTGGAGATCGCGGAGCTGGAGGGCGCGGACGCGGTGGCCCACGGGGCAACTGGCAAGGGCAATGACCAGGTGCGCTTCGAGTTGGCCGTGATGGCGCTCAACCCACGCCTCACCGTCATCGCCCCGTGGCGCGAGTGGGACATCCGCTCGCGGGAAGATGCACTGGCCTACGCCACCGCGCACGGCGTCCCCGTCACTTCCACCGGCAAATCCAAGTACAGCCGCGACCGCAACCTCTGGCACCTCAGCCACGAAGGCCACATCCTGGAAAATCCGTGGACGGAGCCGGAAGAGGCGATGTTCCAGTTGACCGTCGCGCCGGAAAAGGCCCCGGATCAACCATGCTACGTCGAAATTGACTTCAAGTCCGGCATCCCGGTGCGGGTGGACGGTGTGGCGCACGGCCCGGTGGAACTGGTCACGCGGCTCAACAAACTCGGCGGCGCGCACGGCGTCGGACGGCTGGATATGGTGGAAAACCGGTTGGTGGGCATCAAATCGCGCGGCGTTTACGAGACGCCCGGCGGCACGCTCCTCTACACGGCCTTGCGCGCCCTGGAGACGCTGTGCCTCGACCGCGAATCGCTGCACTACAAAGACCTGGTCGCCGAAAAGTACGCTGAGATGGTGTACTATGGCCTGTGGTTCACGCCGCTGCGCACGGCCCTGGACGCCTTTGTGAACAGCCTGATGGAGAACGTCACTGGCACAGTGCGTCTCAAGCTCTACAAGGGTAGTTGCACCGTCGTCGGGCGTAAGTCGCCGTACTCGCTCTACCGCGAGGACTACGCCACCTTCGGGCAAGACGATGTTTACAAGCAAAGCGACGCCGAGGGCTTCATTCATCTCTTCGGCCTGCCGCTCAAGGTGAAGGCGCTGCTCGACATCGAGGGCCTGGGCAAGTCCAGCTACGCGCAGCCGGACTTCGGCGCGTTCAAGCGGGATTAAGTGGCAATGGATTCAACGGATTTGAACGGATTTTTCCGTCGAATCCGTTGAATCTAGTAATATCAAGGGGGCGATGTCATGGACTTTGAAGCACTACAACGTCAGATTCAGGGTGGTGAGAGTCTTTATGTCGAATTCAAGACCTTGCCGCTGGCTGCTGATGATTTGGCCGCAACGTTAGTGGCATTTGCCAATAGCGCAGGAGGGGTGTTATTGCTTGGCGTCAATGATGCTGGCGAAATCATCGGGGTCGAGGACAGCGATCAGGTCATACAGCGTGTTGATCAGATCGCTTATCAAAACAGCGAGCCGCCTTTGACGATACAGCAAGAAGTTGTGACAACGCCGGAGGGTCAAGCGGTTATTGTGGTTACCATACCCCAGGGTGATCTGCGTCCCTATCGCACGAATCGGGGAGACTATTTCATCCGCACAGCATCGGGGCGGCGGCGTGCGACGCGACAAGAATTATTACGTCTGTTCCAGGCCGCCGATAGTTTGCACTATGATGAAACCATACTTACCCGCGCCACTTTGAAAGACCTGGATCGTTATGCTTTTGAGGACTATCTGAGCCGGGCCTATCAGCGTTCTGTAGAGGATTTTGAAATCGGCTATGAAACGTTACTGGCAAATTTGAGTTTGATCAAACCATTGGAGCAAGAATTGCACCCAACGGTTGCAGCAATGTTATTTTTCGGACGTGATCCGCAAAAATTTCTGCACACAGCGCATATTGTGGCAGCCAGAATACCGGGGACTGATCTGGCGGCAGTGCCCTCCGACGTGAAAAACATTGTTGGACGTTTACCTGACATATTGGAAGGCGTTATGCGTTTTTTGGAGATCCATCTGCCTACACCTCACGCCATTCAGCGCCTTGAACCAGAAGCGCGTCCCGAATTGCCTTCAGAGGCTTTACGCGAATTGTTGGTGAACGCATTGGCGCATCGGGATTATACGGTCGCCTCTCCGGTGCGCGTATTTGTGTTCGACCATCAAGTGCAAATCCGCACACCTGGGGGATTGCCTAATAATGTAAAAATTGAGACGATCCGTTTGGGTGGGGCGCATGTTTTGCGCAACCCGATGATTTATACCCTGTTTCGCCGTTATGGTTTGGTGACAGGCGTTGGTTCCGGCGTTTACCGTTCGATTCACCAGATCCGCGCGGCCACAGGCGAGGAACCCCATTTATACATCGAAGGGAGCGAATTCATTGTTTCTGTTCCACGTCCCAAGAATCGAGCATAGAGGGTAAATTTTAGGGCGGAGCTTCCAAAAAGCATCCAACATACTTGTGGGAAAACATTTCAATACAGTTTTTTTCGTTTTCAAAACACAACAGGGGGATGATCAATCATCCCCCATTGTGTTTGAGCATAGTGCGCTTACTCCTGCCTGAAGACCAGCGGCAGGAACACCGTAAACGTGGGAGCGGACGTCGCCGCGCGCGCCGTGACCGTCACCGGGCCGTGGAAGGTGCTCACGCCCTGGATGTCAACGTCTTCCAGCTTGTAGAAGTAGGTGACGCCGGGCTGCACCTCTGTATCCAGCCACGTATAGACCCCGCCGCTGACTTCGCCCGGATGCTGCGGCGGGATGAGTGTATCGTTCAACCGCGTATACGGGCCCTCCGGCGTTGTGCTGCGGTAGAGGTTGAAGCCGGCGTTGTCCAGCTCCGCGGCGGTTTCCCAGGTGAGGAGGATGCCGCCTGCGTGCGGTGTCGCAGTAAAGTCGGCGAGGGTGATGGCGGTGGGACTGCCGCCACCCGCGCCGAATTCGCCGCCGGAGAGCGCCGCAAAATTCGGCATCGAGGCCGAGGTGAAGGTAAATTCCAGGTAGCCGCCGCCATCATCAGGGGTACCTTGATAGAGTGTCGCGCTTATTGCTTGCCAGCCGGAGGAAGGATTGTACCAGTACAATTTGTTATTGGCTTCATTTGCATCAGCGTAATAGTAGAACCGCACGGTAAGCGAATCTACATTGTCAGTGCTGCTTAGGTGAACATCGTAATAGGCAAGGCCGGTATTGTTAAGCCCGTTGCGCGGGTTTTTGTCATACCGCGCCAGCGTGAGCACCGGCTCGCCGCGGCCCAGCTTGCGCGCCCAGAGGTTGACTTGTGCCTGCCCGGATTGATCCACCGTGTAGGGGCCGATGGTCGCCAGAGAGGTTGAGCGAGACTCTACATTGGCAAGATACCCTACAAAAACCGTAGTCTCACCGCTGTAGGTGACGCCGCCCGGCGCGGTGATCTTGGCGCGCAGCACCACGGGCTGTTGCCCCGATGTGGGCGCGGTATACGAGACGGAGGCAACCCCGCTGCTGTTGGTGGTCGCCGTCGCGCTGCCGAGGCTGCCGCCGCCGCTGACGATTTCAAAATTGACCGTGACGCCCGCCGGCAATGTCTGCCCGGCCACGTCGTAGAGGGTCGCGTAGAGGGTCGTGCTGGCGTTGTTGGCAAGGCTGGCGGCGGCGCTGGTTAGATCCACTTTAACCGGTGGCAGGCTGGCGGTGGTATCGCCGGTGTTGGGATTGTCGAAGGCCGGCACAAGGACGGCAGCGCTCAGCGCGGGTAGGTTGTTCACGGTGAGGCTGCCGCCGCTGATGGTGTAATCCGCGCCGCCATTGAGGACGTTTTCCAGTACCGTGCCGTTCGGGCAAGCCGTCGCGATGCTGCTCAGGGAGAGGGTGACGTCATGCGCGTAGGCGTCGCGGTTGAAGATGGCGATGGCACAACTGGGCGCGCCGTTGCTATCGGTGCGGGCGTAGGCATAGACTTTGGTGGTGTTGTTGGCCGCCAACGTGGTCACATCGCCGGTGCGGAGCACATCGTAGTTGTTGCGGGTGAGCGCCAGAATCCGGTAAGTATCGCGCAAATCGGTGTTGGGCAGGCCGGAGGGCAAACTGCCGCTCGCATCGGGCCAGGGATACGGTGCGCGGTTGTAGGGATCGTCCTGTGTGATGCCGCCCACCGTCTTGCCCGCGCCCCATGTTCCGTAGCCGCCGTAATCCTGCGCGCCCAGCCCTACCTCGTCGCCATAGTAGATGGTGGGCGCGCCGGGGTAGGTGAATTGTAAGGCCGCCATCAGCTTCAGCTTGGCGATGGCGTTCGCCAGGCTGGTGGATTTTTCTCGCAGCACGAACAGCGCGCGATTGGTATCGTGTGAGTCCATCAGGTTCATCATCGTGTACCAGGATTCGGCGGGATAGTCCTCGCGGATGGAATTGAGGACGTAATCGAACTCTGACGGCGAGAGCGCCCACATGGTCTGGTCGCCGTTGTTGTCGTTGTCGGTCCAGGTGGAATCAATGAGGAAACCGAGCACGGCCTTGCGGTAGCGGTAGTTCATCGTCGCGTCGAGCTGGTCGCCCAGCAGCCAGGGCGTGGCCTCGTACCACACTTCGGAGTAGAGCGGGCCGTTGAGGTTGTCATCGTTCTTGACCCGCGTGCGGAAATCCTGCCAGAAGCTATGGCCGACCTCGTCGGCCACATCGAAGCGCCAGCCGTCAGCACCCTGGCTGTACCAGTATTGGATGACGTGGTTGGCAGGGGTGTTGTCGTTGCTGTGATCGAAGATGAGGTTCTTGACGGCGGTATTTTCGTTCAATAACGGCAGCGTATCATAACCCCACCAGGAATCATACTGCTGCTTGCCATCGGTGCGCCCGGTGCAGGGGCCGGTCGTGCCCGCATTAAACGTGTAGAGACCGTTGTAAGAAGAACTCTCCGTCTCACACGCGCCGGTGGTGTTGGCTAAGGTTGAAGGGTTGCCATCAGCATCCCAGCGATTGTAGCGGTCAAAGTAGCGCGAATCCGAGCCGGTGTGGTTGAAGACGCCGTCCAGGATGATCTTGATGCCGCGACTCTCCGCCTCGGTCGCCAGGAGGGCGAAAAGCGCATTGTCGCCATAGCGCGGGTTGATTTTGAGATAGTCGCTCGTGTCGTAGCCATGGTTGGAGGGCGAGGCGAAGATGGGGTTGAGGTAGAGCGCCGTCACCCCCTGTGCCTTGAGGTAGTCCAGTTCATCCATAATGCCCTGCAGGTCGCCGCCGAAGAAGTCCGCGCTCCACTTTTGATAATACGTCCCGGCCACACGCGGGTCATCCACCGCCTCGTTCCAGGTCGTGTGGATGTGCTGTGGTGTGCCGTAAACGTCCGTGTAAGGCCAATCATCCGCATTCGTTGGGTCGCCGTCGCGGAAGCGGTCGGGCATGATCTGGTAGATGACGGCGTTCTTGGCCCAGGCGTCGAGATGGTTAGTGTAGGCGGATTGGTCGTAAACCGTGATGTTGAACGCGTTGTTGGCGTATCCATCTGCCGAGCTGCTACACGGATTGCCGGAGAGGCCATTGACCATCATCCCCGTTCCATTTTCATAGCGGTCTTCGTGGTCGTAGGCGTTGTGGGCATAGTTGTCCACGTACCAGTCACAATCGTTGGTATAGTCATTTTCGGGATCGTCCCTGAGTCGGAACTTGTAGTAGAGCACACGGGCCGTAGTTTGCGCCGGAATGGTGAATTTGTAGTAGCTGTATGTCCCGTCACTGCTTTCAGGCGTGCCCTGGATGAGCCATTGAGTTCCGCCTTCGGCGTTATAGACGACCAGCGCCGCGTCGGTGAGATCGTTCTGCGCCGCGCGCAAGCGAATCTGGATACTCTGTCCGGTGGGCACAGCGCCAAACGGGGTGCGGTAGTAGGCCGCGCGGGTGTCGTGATAGACTTCGTTCCACCATACGTCGTTGTCCTGCGAGGCGCCGGCCCCGCCGGCGCAACTCGCGCCGGTGCAGTAGGTGCTGCTGGCGTTGGATTCGCGGTCGGCGGCGCGGCTGTTGTCATAGTCGTTGTTGGTCGCCTCGACGCGGTAATAGGTGGGATCGGTAAAGTTCAGCCCGTTGACGCAATAGGTATTCCCGCTGCTGTTGGACATGGCGGCAGTCGTCCCGCCGGTGCCATTGGCGACGTCGGATCGGGTGGCGCTGTAACGCACCTGCACGCTGGAGATGCCGCTGTCGTTGTCGCCGCTGCGGGTGTTGGCGTCGTAAACATCGGCGCAGACCTGGTCATTCACGCCATTGTCGGTGAAGGTCACGTTCTCGATGGTTGGGCCGGTGATGTCGTCATCCAGCACGGTGTAGGCGTAATCGTGATTGGTGCATTGTTCGTCGCGCACCCATTGCTTGATCCAACCGCGATTCTCCGGCCCGCTGCCAAACCCGCTGCGACAGAGATAACGATCGCCGCTTTCATCTCTGGTGATGAAGGTATAGTACACATCGCCGGGATTCTGCGCCGGGATGGTGGCTTTGAAGATGTCATAAGTGAGTTCGGTCGTGCCGTTCCAGGTCCCGGTCCAGCTATCCACTTTATCGGCGTTGACAAATTGCTCGCTGCTGTAATAGTAGCGCAGCCGGGGATACGTCGCGTCGTCGGTTACATCGCCGGTGTGCGCCATAAAATAAGCCTCTGCGCTTTCATCGTCGAAGACGTACACATCCGTCACCCCGCCGGGCGCGAGAGTACCATCCGTGCTATAACGCCGCGCGCTCAGAAAGCGCGCGCTTTGTCCGGCCGAGGGCACATATTGTACAGCCGGATGATCGCCAGCAGCGCAGCCGTAAGCCGTCAGTTGGTCGCACGAGGAGTGATAGAGCCGGTCCCACACGACGGCGGTTGGCGCGTCGGTTGAACCGCGCAACTGAATCCACCAGCCAAAGTAAACGTTGCCGTCGTTCAAGTCGCGGCCCCAGGCGTTGCCGGTTTGGCCGGGTGTGCTCATCACGTCAACGGCATCGGTCATGTAGAAGTCATCGGTGGTGTCTGTATTATTATTCCAACCGGGGTTATTCTGAAAGGTGGCTACGGTGAGGATAAAATCGGACGTTCCGGTGAGACCGTTGAGGTCATTGAGCGGCACCCGCGCCTCGACAACATCGTTGGCAGCGCTGATGCTGATTTGAGAACCGCTGATCCCATACCAGCTACCACCGGCAAACCATTCCACGGCCTGATTCCCGCCGCCCGTTTCGTGAAAAGAAAGGACGCGCTCGGCATCCATAAACGCCCGGCCAATGGTCAGATTGGACTCATCCCCGATCCAGTTCAACGCCGTATCGGTGGCTTCCTGGTCGGTGTCAATCCCCACGCCGATGTGAACTTCACTCGTCGTTTGGATGTCCTTGAGGCGAAACAGAAAATAGAGATACGTGCCGTCGGTCGTCAGTCGCACTTCGGTGAGGTCGGCGTCATCGGTCATCCCGCTGTCGGTACGCCGGTCATCCGCCGCGCCTTTGTAGATCCACTCACCATTGCTTTCGGCGTCGGTGTGCGCGATGGAGGGGGCGGTACCGGTCCAATCGGTGGAGACGCCATCCACGGTACGGCTGCCGGCGCGCGCGGGCGGCGCATTAAGGAGAACCGACAGCAATGCCATTAAGACAATGACGATGGAGACTTTTCTGTACCAGCTTGTGTGCACCATGGGGAAACCTCCTTAATAATCAATCATTGATGAATCACCTGACAGGTTTATGTAGCCCTATGTTCATTCTCAGAGATATGGATGAATCTTACCTGCCAACTGGGAATGGAGTAAGCGCGGTGTTGAGTTGGGTTAGTCTCAATAAAATTGTAGTCGTGGGTTATTAAAATGCAAGTTATTCAATGTGTCTGTTCAAAATATGGGAAAGAACGGTAGATCGGCAGGGGTAAACCCCGGAGTCACACCGGTGGGCTTAAGCGAACAACTCCGTCATATCGTAGTGCCCTGGCCGCGCGCATGGGCGCGCGGTCAAGGTGACCACGTTTTTGATGGAGAGTTCGCGTTTGTAGCCGCGCAGGGTGCGGTAACGTTCTTTAATTTATCCCCCCCCATTTCAATCCCCGTGACTTGGCCCTTGACCTTAACATACGTACTATCTGCACCAATCACGGC
>JAIOAX010000061.1 GCA_019873645.1 Chloroflexota bacterium
AAGGTGCTGGGGCATCTGGTGGCCATCGGCACACCCACCCAGCCGATCACCTTCACCTCGGCGACAAACACCGGGCCGAGCCAGTGGTCGGGGCTGGTGTTTGTCGGCGGCACGGGCGAGCTGCGTCACGCTGTCGTGCGCTACGGCGGCGCCCCCAACTCGGTCCTGGGCAGCTATTATGGCAGCAATATCACCATCCGCAATGTGCTCACCGGCCAGGTGTCCATCGAGAGCAGCCAGGTGCTCAACGAGCGCGACTGTTATGGCAACTATGCCGACTATGGCCTGTACGCAGACAATAGCCGGGTGGTGGTCAGCGCTACGCTCTTTACCGGCAACGGCTATGACACCGGCGATTATGCCCTCTACGCCGCCGGCGGCAGCGCCATCACTGTGACCGATAACATCTTTCAGCGCAACGCCGGCTATCCGCTGCGCATCCCGGCCAGAGATGTGAGCCAGGTCAAGCGCAACATCTTTATCGCCAACGGCTACAATCGCGCCAGGTTGTATGGCGATTATGTGCTCACGGTCAATACCGAGCTTGCGCCGCAAACAGGTCTGGCCGGCTACGAGTTCGAGGGCAATCTGACCGTCCCGGCCGGCATCACGCTGACGGTTGAGCCAGGCGTCTGGCTGTTCTGGGCCAGCGGCAAGGGGCTGACCGTCCACGGCAGCCTGGAGGCCATCGGCGAGAGGACACAGCCCATTACTTTTACCTCCAGCACCAATACCGGCCCCGGCCAGTGGGCGGGCGTCCTGTTTGGCGACGGCATGGGACGGCTGGATCACACCACGGTGCGCTATGCCGTCAACGGCCTGCGGGTGCAAAACGGCGATGTGACGTTGCGCTATAGCAGCGTCGTCAACAACAGCCAGAACGGCATCCACCTGACCGGCGGCAACACGCGCTTCTTGGCGGTCGGTTCCAGCATCAGCGGCAACGGCCCGCGCCCGACCTACTATGGCCTGCGCAACGATACCGGCCAAGCGGTGGACGCCCGTTACAACTGGTGGGGGCATCTCTCCGGCCCCTATCATCCCACCGCCAACCCCACCGGTCAGGGCAACCAGGTCAGCAACGATGTGCTGTTCGACCCCTGGCTGGAGGCGCCCAGCCAGAATCTGGGCATTATCAAGCGCACCGCCACCGACACAAGCACGCTGATTTACAGCACCGCCACCCATTCCTACATCCGCCTCTACCCGGATGGCAGTGAGGTGCATTTCAACCCCGATGGCACGCATGCCTACACCCTCGACCCGGCCGGCAACAAGACCGCCTACACCTACAACGCCGACGGCGCTCTGGCCGCCATCCACATCACGCCGGCCGGCGAATCCACCCCGCGCTGGACGTGGACGTTTAGCTATCAGCCATCAGCAGTCAGCTATCAGCTATCAGCCATCAGCGGTCAGCAGGACACATTCGCCATTCGCATCACCGATCCGGCCGGGCGTGTGACCACCCTCGAAATAGATCGCCACGGCGACCTCATCCGCGTCACGCAACACGCAACACGCAGTACGCAATACGTCTACAACGCCGACCACCTGATGACCCACAAGCAAGACGAGCTGGGCAATATCAACACCTACGTCTATGACGCGCACGGGCGCGTTGTCCGCCTGGAACTGCCCCCGCGCCAGGTCTATGATCCCGCCACCGGCGCGCTGACGATGCAGCAAGAGGTCCACACCTACACGCCCAGCGATGTGTCCTATCAACTCGTCAACGACCTGGCGCCCGGTGACCCGCTCTCGCCCACTGCGCCGCTGGTCAAGAGCGGGCAGCTTGTCGAGCGCGTCACAGCCGGGCAGAGCGGCTACCAGGGCCTGACCAACAAGTGGGGGTCGCTGATTCAGGTCACCGACGCGCTGAGCAACACCATCCGCCACGAGCGCGACGAGCGCGACTATGTTATGCGCACGGTGTTGCCTTCGGGCGACTGCATCGAGTACACTTATGACGAAAACGGCAACGTCCTCAGCGAGAGCCGCATGGCGGCCGGGCAGTGCGCCTTGCCGCCCGAACAGCGCGACCCGGCCCAGGTGCAAACCACGCGCTACACCTACGAGGCCCGTTTCAACCGCGTCAAGACCATGACCACGCCGCTGGGGTATACCACCGTCTACACTTACGATTACGAATTGGGGCAGGGTGAGCGCGGACTGGTGGTTGCCGTGCGGTATCCACCCGTGCCCGATGCCAATGGAGTCGTCGTCACCCCGACGGTCACTTTTGCTTACAATGCCCGCGGCCAAACGACGCGCCAGACCGACGTGATGGGCGTGACCACCTGCTACACCTACACCCAGGGTACGCCCGATGAGGCCGCTGACGGCAGCAATCCGCTGTTTGCCCCAGGCGTCAATCCGGTGCCGGGCCTGTTGACCCAGGTGACCCGCGACTGCGGCGGCTTGAATCAGACCACCCTCTACCACGAGTTCGACGTGGCCGGCAATCCGCAAGTGATAGCCGGTTATGGAGCAGAGGTTGGCTACGGTGGAGGGGGCGGTTGCCCGGCCTGCGGAGCCGGCTTGCGCGCGGCATATCCACTCGGCGACGCTCGCCAGACCCGCCTGGCCTATGACGCCTTTGGGCGCATCATTTCTATCACCAATGCGCTGAACGTGATCACGCTGTTCGAGTACGACGGCGCCGGCCGCCTGACGCGCAAGGTCGAGGACGCCGGCGGTCAGGCTATTGCAACGGTCTATAGCTACGACCCGGCCGGCTATCTCATCGGTGAACGCACTGCCGGCGGCGGGCTGGAGGTGCAGCGGACCTATGGTTACGATGTGGACGGCAACCTGGCGCTGGAGCAAGACGAGCTGGGCAACATCACGCGCTATGTCTATGATGTTGCCGACCGTCTGACTCACGTCATCAATCCGGCCGGCGCCACGATCACGCGCACCTACACGTCAGAAGGCCGCCTGGAAACTGAGCTGGATGCCGAGGGATACCTCACGCGCCACATCTACGACGGCCTGGGCCGCCGGGTGCGTCTCGTCCAGGATGAAGGCGGTCTGAGCCTGACCACCGTTTATACCTACGACCTGGGCAACAACCTGGTCGCCGTCGAGGATCCAACCGGCAAGGTGACGCGCTATAGCTATGATGCCTGGGGCCGCCGCACGGCTCAAGTGCATCTCGTCGCCGGTCAGAACCTCACCTTCACCATGGCCTATGACCTCCACGGCCAACTGGCGAGCAAGACGGACGAACAGGGGATCGTCACCCGCTATGCCTACGATGCGCTGGGCCGTCGGGTGCGCATGGTGCGTGATGCGAATGGCCTGGCCGTTACCAGCGTCTATACCTACAATCTCTACAACAACCTGATAGCCGCGCAGGACGAACGCGGCGTCGTCACCACCTATGAGTATGATGCGTTGGGCCGCCTGACGCGGCTGACCGAAGACGCCAACGGCCTGGCGCGCGTCACGCAATACGCATACGACGCGCTGGGCCGCCAGGTTGCCGTCACCACGCCCGACGGGCGAGTCGAGCGCACTCAATACAACGCCCTTGGCTTGCCGGTGCAAAAAGTCGAAGATGCCGAAGGGCTGGCTTATGTTACCCGCTACAGCTATGACAGCGGCTCGAACTTGACCAGCATCGAGGATGCGAATGGCAACGTCATGCGCTACACCTACACCGCATTGGGCCAGGTGGCGGCCGAAATCTATGCCGATGGCAGCCGGGTCAGCTTTGAGTACAACGCTCGCGGCCTGGTCAGCCGGCGGACCGACCAGGCTGGTCAGACGACCACCTATACCTACGATGGGCTGGGGCGAGTGACGCAGCGCAGTTACGCTGACGGCGCGCTTTACACCTTTGCCTACGATGGCGCCGGGCGGATGACGGAGGCCACGTTCGACGACGGGCGTCATGTCTCGCAAGAACAGACCGTCTACAACGCGATGGGCGATGTAATCAGCCAGACCCAGACGTTGGACGGCATAGCCTATACGGTGCAGTACGCCTACGACTATGCCGGCGGCGTGATGACCACCATCTATCCCTCTGGCGCGCAGATCAGCCGCCGGCTGGATACGCTCAAGCGCACTGCCCAGGTGCGGCAGGATGGCAACCCGGTCGCCACCTTTAGCTATACAGACGCAACGGGCGCCGAGAGCGTCACGTTTGCCAACGGCCAGACCACCGTCACCGAATATGATGCGCTGTGGCGGGTCAGTCGGACCGGCCCGGCGACGGCCGAGTACCGCTATGGCTACGACGCAGCCGGCAACCGCGTCTGGACGCAGCGCGGCAGCAGCTATGATGTCTATGTCTACGATGGCAGCAATCAGTTGACCCGAGTCTATTACGGCGCTGACGCCAGCGAGCCGGGCAGCATCAGCAGTTTCAGCCGCGTGGTCACCTATACGCTGGACGGCCTGCGCAACCGCGTGATGGTGAACGACAGCGCGGCCGGTCAGACTGTCTACAATCCGAATGATGGCGCGCGCTTGACCGATCCGCTGAATCGCTACCAGCAAGTGGGCGGCGCACCGCTGACCTATGACCCGCGCGGCAACCTGACTGCCGCCGGCGCCTACACCTACACCTACGACCTGACCAACCGTCTGATTGGAGCGCATGGTGCAGAGCATACAGCCGAATACATCTACAGCCCGCTGGGTCGGCGGATCGCCAAAGTCGTGGACGGCCAACTGACCCGCTACGTCTATGATGTCACTTACCACATCCTGGAAGAGCGAGATGGAACGGGCGCGCTGCTGGCGCGTTACGTCCACGGTCCGGGCGTAGACAATCCACTGACGATGGAGCGTGGCGGCCAGACCTATACCTATCAGCAGGATGGCCTGGGCAACGTCGCCGCGCTGTATGGAGCCGACGGCGCGCTGGTCGAGCGCTATGAATACGACGTGTACGGGGCAGTGACCATCTACAATGCGAGCGGGCAGGCGCTGACCACCACGGCCACCGGCAACATCTTTTACTTTACCGGCCGCGAGTACGACGCCGAGACCGGCCTGTACCACTATCGCGCCCGCGCCTATTCGCCGACCCTGGGGCGCTTTTTGCAGCAGGACCCGTTGGGAGCGCTGGATGGGTTGAACCTGTACACCTATGCCCACAACAATCCGGCCAGCCGGGTTGACCCGATGGGGTTGCTGGATGCAGGCACTGCCTCCCTGTCTGTCAACTGGGAAATCATTCCCGAGAGAGAGGTCACGATCCCCGGCCTGGGCAAGATCAAGTTCGCGTTCCGCTGCTCCGGGTCGCTCGAAGTTCCCACGGATCCGTGCGAACCCATCAAGGGTTGCGTTGGGTGCAGCTTTGAGCTGTCGGGTGGCCAGTCGGTGGGCTTTGGCGCGGATGCCAATCTGACTTGCCAGTACTGCTACCCGGACAGGAGATTGACCTGCGGCGGCGAGGTGCGGCTCTATGTGCAGTTCAGCGGCAGCATCGGCGTCGCCGAAGCGGGCTGCAAAGCAGGCATCTATGCAGCGGCCGAGTATGGCGGCAAGCTCAACATTGGCATCTTTAGCGAATGTAGCTACAAGGTAGGCATAAGCCGGTGGTTCAGCTACGAAGGTAAGTGGTATTGGGGAATGGACCTGGTCTCCATCGGCACATAAACCTCTAAACGAAACGTGCCACGCACCTGGGAGGTGCGTGGCACGTAATAATGTTTGGGCAGCGCTTTACACGAGCGGCGCCAGGCTTTACAATAAAGCAAGCAGCCCCAGGTGAACAAAACCGGCAAGCCCGCCCAACCTCAAGGGCCAAAGCGCAGGGACACGGGCGGCACGGCCGGGGTGGACAGCAGCGCGATGGGGAGTTGCCCTGGCGGTGTCTTTGGTGTGCAGGCTGGCCGAGGTGTAGCCACGAGTCGCGCCGGGCACAGCGTCACCATCTTTACGCGCTTCGATGATGAGCATGCCGTTTTCTACGCGGGCGTTCTCCGCGCGCTTCGCAGTGTAGTATTGCAGCTCGTTGTTGCGGATAAAGCCGACTTCGTAGCTCCACTTCTGAGGATCAGGCAAACCGTTGTAGTCGAACTCATCCGCCCACACCAATACCCACGTCCCGCCATCGGTAGTGATACTTTGCGGCGTCGGCTTTGCTCCGGCACACGCCGCCAAAATGACCAGCAAAACGCTAAACGCAAGAATACGTAACACCAAAAGCCCCCTTAAGCAAACGTCAAAACGTTAGAACGTTCAAACGTTCTAACGTTCCAACGCCCATCACCGTAACTGTTTCACCACAGCAAGCTCATGGCGTTTGAGATAGAACTTGCCCGTGAGCCTCTTGTTAATCAGATCCTCGCCTTCCGGGATGTTTTCCAGACACACAAAGCCATCGGTATTGTTGATGAAAAACCACAGCCGTTTCTCATCGTTCTCCCGCACGACGACGTGGACACCTTCCGGCGCAGCCGGCCACAATGGAGCGAGAGCATTGCGCTCTTGCAACGCCGGGAGCAATTGTTCAAGAACTTCCTCGGTGAGGTATGTCCCTACATACAACGCCGCGCCGGCGCCGAGTTTCTTCATCATCACGGCGGGCTTGCGATCAAGATGCAGCCGCCCTTCCCAACGCGCCATAACCGCGCCGCCGGGTAAGACCTCCAATAGCTCATACCAGTGCTGAGTCGCCACTTTCGCCTTCGGGAAGTTGATGCTCAACGGACGTTTATCGGGCGCGTTCTGTCGGCCGTATTCGGAGACGCGCGCGCCCACCAACGGCGTCAACACGCCCGGCGGCGTCGCCGCGATGACGTTGTTGTTCCAATCCTTCGTCGCCGTCCGTGCGCCGATGACCAGCGTGCCGCCGTTCTCGACAAACGCTGTCAGATTCGGCACCCATTCAGGGTTAAAAAGCGCCCAGTGAGGGATAATGTAAGCCTTCAGCCCACTCAAATCGTCCGCCGGATGCACGCACCCCACCGCATAGCCGCGCTTGCAGAAGAAACCGTGAATCAGGGCGGCCATCTGCCAGGGCGAAGGCAGGCCCAACGACAGCGCTTCATGCGCGTCGTAAACCGCCATATCGGCGGCGGCCACGCCCACATCCACGCGCACGTGCGTGCCGAGCACTTCCGGGCCCAGGGCCTTCAACTCCTGCCCAAGCTGTTTGATTTCCTCATAACGACGGCGGGGGACGTTATCGTGATCAAGGATGCCACACCAGTACTCCTCCGCGCCGAAGCGACACGTCCGCCAGCGGAAGAAAAGCAAGCTATCGGCGCCGTGGGCGATGGAAGTATAGGCCATCCGGCGAATTTCGCCGGGTTCGGGATTGTCGTGGAAATAGTTGCCCTGTCCGCCCGGCCCGGATTGCTGCTCCGGAACCATAAAGTTACCCGACCAGGCGCGGGCGTGGTCCAGGTTGAACGCCTGACTGAGGGGGCGGTGGGTTGGATCGGCGTCAAAGAAGGGGTACACGTCGTATCCCAGAAAATCCAGGTCCTGGGTGAACTCGCCGCGATAGTCAATGTGGCGGAAGGTACCGTTGTGGGTGATAAACCACTGCGGATTCGCCGCCCGCAGGATTTCTACCTGCTCGTGCTGGAAGCGGGTGACGTTCCATGAGATGAAGCGAGCGTAATCCAACAACTGGGCAGGATTGGCATAGGCGGGCTTGCCGTTTCTGGGTGTCTGAATTTCGTCGAAGCTGCCGAAGGTGAGCGCCCAGAACGCCGTCCCCCACGCCGCATTGAGCGCGCCGATGTCGCCGTGGTACTTCTCGCGCAGAAACTCGCGGAAGGCGCTCTGGCAATTCGCACAGTGACACTCGCTGAAGTGGCAGTTCAATTCATTGTCGGTCTGCCAGCCGACGACGTAGGGATTCCCGGCGAAGTGCTCTGCCATTGCCTGGGTGATTTTGCGGCTGTACGCGCGGAAGACCGGGCTACTCGGACAAGCGTGCTGCCGCGAGCCATGCTGCATCGGCACACCGTCCGCGTCAACACGCAAAACGTCAGGATGCGCGCACGTGAGCCAGCGCGGCGGCGTCGCCGTAGGCGTACAGAGGAACGTCGCAATGCCTTTCTCGCCGAGCCGGGCAATCGTCTCGTCGAACAACGCGAAATTGTATTCACCCTCGCGTGGCTCCATCAAATCCCAGGCGAATTCGGCCATGCGCACGACGTTGAAACCCGCCGCGGCCATCCACTCCGGGTCTTTCTCGCGGGTGGCGGCGTCCCAATGTTCGGGGTAGTACGGCGCCCCATAGTAGAAGGTTTTCAAATTCGTTGGGTTTTTATGGGATAGTTTGCGCGTCATCGTGTGTGTCCTCCTTGTGAAAGTTGTCGTTGGAACGTTCGAACGTTGAAACGTTAGTATGATACGACCACAATTTTACGCCGAGGATGGCATTTCAGCAAGTCGGGGATGACTCTCAATCCTCACTTGCCTTTCTTTTGTGCTATGCTATAACTTTACCGAAACATCTTATATTGGTTCCTGGCCTCTTTGTATCATCGTGTGGTAAATCCAAAACTAACCTGCTCGGCTTATGTTTTGTCACTCCCCCACCATGCATGATACGATTACGGTACGACCAGCAGTTACCAGAAGTATTGGTACGATGCGAACAACCACATGCTCACGCGCCCCTTGGGCAGCATGACCTACTATTCTTTCAAGAATTGAACGACGGGTAAAGTGGCTTAAGCTTGATGCGCACATCCTGAGTGGTGAACTGCCAGTTCACGGTAGACGCGTATGCATTATGCTGCTCATACCAGACGGTGACACAGGCGCGCAGTTCGGCCTGTGAAGCCACTCGTGTGGGCAACTCTTGCCGGGTTAGTATACTCAGTTCAATCTCCGCGATGTTCAGCCAGGAACCATGCTTGGGCGTAAACACAAACTCCAGTTTGGCAAGAATCGCCTGCGCGCGTTCCGGGGCAAAGCACTCGTATACAGCCACCTTCTTGTGCACACTGAGATCGTCTTGGATCAAGGTGATCTTCTGGGCTGTGGGATACAGCTGCTCGACAATGCAGGCTACCTCCTCAGCCCAATCCTGGGCGTTCAACTGGGACAGCCGTCACCGGACCCGGCGCGGGCATCCCTTGGTGGCGCTGCTAGCGTTGCTCCCTTACTTGCCAGGGCTGATCTGGAAGTAAATAAATAGGGAGGTGGACTTGTTCTTCTGGACGCTCACGGGTATAATCAGAGTGTAGCCCTAGAGAATGAGAAAGACGAGTTTTGCGAGAGGAGCGCTATCATGGGACAGGGAACAGATTGGACATTCTGGATTGTAGCGATGATCTTGATCATCGTCTTTATGTACGTGCCGCAATGGATGGCACAACGGCGGCGACGGCAACAGGAGAAAGAGCTGGCCGTTGGGGATCGCGTCATCACCATCGGCGGCTTGCTGGGCACGTTGACCCGCTACGACCCGGAGGCCAACATCGCCCGCATCCGCATTGCCGAAGGCGTGGAAGTAGATATTGTGCCGGCGGCCATCGGCGGCAAACACGTCCCCCCTGAGGAGGCGCAAAGGTAAGGAGGCCGGGCCATGCACCTTTCCGTCGCAGCAAGCAAAATCAACAAATGGGCCGTGCGTGAAAGCGGCGATACCCTGGAGATGATCGAACGCCCCCATGGCGGCATTTCTTTTGTGCTGGCCGACGGCCAAAGCTCCGGCGAAGCCGCCAAAGCCATCAGTATCCGCGTGGTGCGCAAAGTAGTCTCAGAACTGGCCGAAGGGGTACGCGACGGCGCGGCGGCACGCGCGGCCAATGACATGCTCTACGAATTGCGGCGCGGAAAGGTGTCGGCAACGCTGATTATCCTCTCTGTGGACCTGGACAGTGGCTCGCTGGTCGTCACCCAATGCGGCAATTCAGGTGTCTACATCCGCCGACCGGCCGGCGACCTGGAATTGTTGGAAAGCCAATCGCCAGCGCTCGGTTTCCACCAGCATGCGCGTCCAACTGTGGATCAGATTTATCTGGAGCCAGGGTTGATCGCCATCGCCTGCACCGATGGGCTGATCCATGCCGGCGAATATACCGGCGAACCGCTAGATATTCCCACAGCTTTTGAAAAGATCTGGCAGGTCACACCCACAGCGCAGGCAGTCGCCGACGGACTATTGGAGCGTGCTCTGGAAGCCGATCAAAACCGCCCCAGGGACGATACGAGTATCCTGGTACTGCACATCCAATCCGGCATTCCCGAAGGCGCACGCTACATGCGCGTCGAGGTGCCCATACCCGATATCCACTGACGGATCAATGGTCCCAGAGTAACACAAATGGATGAGCCTCCCCAGGCTACCGATGAGCGTTTGATCGGCATCGTCGGGCCGTGTTCTTCCGGGAAATCCGAGCTGACCCGCGCCCTGCGCGCGCGTGGGTATCGCGTCAAAGAGATTATGCAGGAGCACTGCGCCGCCCCGGCCATGTGGCAGCGTCTCGCCCATCCCGACATATTGATTTATTTGGATGTGAGCATGGAAGTCGCCGCGCAGCGCGAAGGATTGGCGCATCCTTCCTCCTGGTGGGAAGAAGAACGTACCGTCCGCCTGGCGCATGCGCGCACCCACTGCGACCTGTACGTGGATACGTCGGCGCTGACGGTCGAAGAAGTTCTAGCGCGCGTCTTGGTGTTTCTGGTAACAGGATGAATACCCATATTCCGGTGATTTCTTTCGTCGGACGCTCCAACAGCGGCAAGACGACGGTGATCGAAAAACTCATCCCGCTGCTGCGGCAACGCGGCCATCGCGTGGCGGTGATCAAGCATACCCTGCGGCAGGATGTCGAAACTGACATCCCCGGTACGGATACCCGCCGACTGTGGGACGCCGGCGCCGAGCATGTGGCCTTTGTCACACCGGATCGGCTGGTGCACACACGGCGTTGTGTTACGCCACCGACGCTGGAAACGGCGCTGGCCGGCATTACGGACGTGGATATCGTAATCGCCGAGGGCTTCAAGCACGGGCCGTTTCCCAAAATCGAGGTAACCCGGGCAGCGCGCGATCCACACCTGATTCCCGACGTGGAGCACCGCATCGCCTGCGTGACCGATGTGCCCAATCTGGCCGACGATTTACCGCATTTCGGCCTGGACGACGTTTCCGCGCTGGCCGATTTCATCGAAAGCCAACTCATATCCGACTAACGACTACCCGACTAACGACTATCCGACTAACAATGGGACGCTGGCAAGAAATCGAACACACCGCCGATCTGGCCCTGCATGTCTGGGCCGCCGACCTGCCCGACCTGTTTACGACAGCGGCGCAGGGGATGTTCGCTTTCATCATTGGCGATGAGAGCATCGCCCCCACCCACACATTGACTGTAAAACTGGAAGCGCTGGATGTCGAGACATTGCTGGTTGACTGGCTCAACGAACTGCTCTATCAAACCGAAGTCGCCGGGTTGGCCTTTACGACCTTCAAGTTTGAATGTCTCACACCGACGCGCCTGGTCGCCGCAGTCCACGGTGGGCCGATTTCCAGATATTCCCGCTACGTCAAAGCTGCAACCTTCCACGATCTGGCCGTGATTCAAACGCCGGAAGGTTACGAAACGGAGATTGTGTTTGATACGTGATTGGGGAGTAG
This sequence comes from Chloroflexota bacterium, assembly GCA_019873645.1. GTDB lineage: Bacteria > Chloroflexota > Anaerolineae > B4-G1 > SLSP01 > DSWT01. The sequence continues at coordinate 11,576 of JAIOAX010000061.1, forward strand.
GGATTGGGGAGTAGGGATTGGGGATTGAGATTCGTAACTCGTAACTCGTAATTCGTAATTCGTCTCGCCACTCGCTGGAGGTGTACAATGGTCAGCAAGGACGATTTTGTACGCATTAACGACTATGTATGGGAACTGCCGCAGGCTTTCGATGGTCGCATGCGCGTCCCGGCGCGTATCTACGGCAATGAGGACGTTTTCGAGATGGCGTTCCGCGATCAATCGGTGGAACAGTTGATGAATGTCGCCATGCTACCGGGGATCGTCAAATACGCGATGGCAATGCCGGATGTGCATCAGGGCTATGGGTTCCCCATCGGCGGCGTGGCCGCGTTCCGCTACGACGAGGGCATCATCTCCCCCGGCGGCGTGGGGTACGACATCAACTGCCTGGCCGGCGCAAGCCGAATTTTACACACGGATGGGTACACGCTTTCCATCGCAGAGATGGAAACAGCGTGGGAAACAGCGCGTTTGCGCTGCCAGGATTTAGAAGCCCGGCAAGAAACCGAGACGTTGATTGTAGGCTATCTGCGCCGGATACCGGAGGCACCTGTCCTGCGCCTGGTGACGACCGGCGGCGACGAGCTGGTTGCCACTGCCGACCATCCGATATGGACGCCCCAGGGAATGTGCACTTTGGGCTCCTTACGTCCTGGCGACCGGGTAGCCCGTTACCCATTTGAAGGCGTAGCCTACGAGCCGCCACCGGATACAGTCATTGTAGACGAAGTGGCTGTGGACCGGGTGTTAGCCGCGTTGGATAAGGGGGAAGCGGGACATGCTGCCGGGCAAATCAAAGAGCACTTGCGTCGCGCGAATCTACTGCCGCTCCGCCTGAATTCGGCGGCTTTGCCGGCCCTGTTGCGCTTGATGGGCTACGTCTGGGGAGATGGCAGCCTCTCATTTACCGGGAAGGGGCAGAAAGGCGTCGTCTGGTTTTACGGCGACCCGACCGATTTGGAAACAATGCGGCAAGACGTTATACGTGCAGGGTTCACCCCTTCGCAAATCTATTCCCGGCAGCGCGAGCACAAAATCACCACCACCTACGATACCTATCAATTTTCGCGCACCGAAACCAGCTTCAAGGTAGTCAGCAGCGCCTTTGCGGTTTTGCTGGCGGCCTTGGGCGTGCCGCATGGTGTAAAAACAAAGCAAGATTTCCGTCTGCCGGCGTGGTTGTTCGACGCTCCGCGTTGGCAGCAACGGCTTTTCCTCGCCGCCTTCTTTGGTGCCGAATTGAGCTTGCCGGAAACGATGACCGGGCACGGCGCGAATTTTTACATGCCGACCCTTTCTATGAACAAACGTGAAGGCTATGTGGACAGTGGGCGGGCGTTTTTGGAAGATCTGAGCCGCATGTTGGCCGGGTTTGGCGTGGAGACTAAAACCATCAGCGAACGTCCTGAACAAGTCAACCGGGACGGCACCCGTTCCATTCGACTGCGGCTGGTGCTTTCCGGTCAGCCGCAAAGCCTCCTGAATTTGTGGTCACGGGTGGGATTTGAATACAACCGACAGCGGCAGATCACGGCCCTGGTCGCCATACAATATCTCCGCGAGAAGCTGAACCGGGTGAAGATGCGTGAAACGGTAGCCGAAACCGCAGAAACACTCCAGGCGGCCGGGGTCGCTCCTGCTCAAATCTACAATGAGCTGGTCACTGAAACGACGAACCGCCGTTTTGTGGAACGTTCCCTGTACGAAGGCCGCAAAACGACCGTGCGCGTAGGGATGGATTTTCAGGCTTTTGCCGACTACCGGGTAGCCGCTACGGCGGAACTTGGCGAGAGCGGAATGGTATGGACTACCGTGGCTGCGGTAGAGCCGGTTGCTGACTTTACCGGCGAGGTCTACGATTTTACCGTAGCTCATCCGGGGCATAATTTCGTGGCCGATGGCTTTGTAGTTTCCAACTGCGGCGTGCGCATGCTGGCCGCGTCTATGGAATACGAAAGCCTCGAGCCATACCTCAAAGACCTCACAACGACGATCTTCCACAATTGTCCGAGCGGCGTCGGCGGCAAAGGCGCGGTGCAGGTTTCGGACAAGGAACTCGACGCCGTGCTCGAACAGGGCGCGGAATGGGCCGTCGCCAAAGGTTACGGCACCCGCGACGATCTGCAACGCACCGAGAGCTACGGATGCATCGCCGGCGCGAATGCCGGCGTCGTGGACGCGCGCGCCAAAGAGCGCGGCCGCCCGCAGTTGGGGTCGCTGGGCGCAGGCAACCACTTCCTCGAAATTGATGTAGTGGATGAAATCTACGATCCCGTCATCGCCGAAGCGTTCGGGTTGGTGCACAACGGCGTCGTGGTGCAGATTCACTGCGGCTCGCGCGGCCTGGGGCACGAGGTTTGCACCCAGTATCTGCACGTCCTGCAAGACGCGCCGCGCAAGTACGGCATCACCATCCCCGACCGCGAGCTGGTCGCCGCGCCGGTAGACTCACGCGAAGGGCGCGCTTATCTGGCGGCGATGAACGCGGCAGCCAATTACGCCTTCGCCAACCGCCAAATCCTGGCGCATTTCGTGCGCCGCGCCTTCGAGCAGGTGCTGGCAGGCAAGGTGCGCGACTGGCATCTGCATCAAGTCTATGACGTGGCCCACAATATCGCCAAAATCGAAGAGCATCAGGTGGGCAGCCAGCGGTTGAAAGTCGTCGTGCACCGCAAAGGCGCGACGCGCGCTTTCCCACCGCGCCACCCCGATTTGCCCGGCGTGTACCGTGAAACCGGCCAGCCCGTCCTGGTCCCGGGTTCGATGGGTACGGTTTCTTATGTCCTCGTGGGGACGGAAAGCGCGCTGGAGAACACGTTCGGGTCCACCTGCCACGGTGCGGGGCGCATGATGAGCCGCAATGCCGCCATCAAGCAAATGCGCGGAGAGCAGGTACGCGCGGAGCTTTCACAGCAGGGGATTGTGGTGCGCACCGACAGCGTCAAAGGGCTGGCCGAAGAAGCCCCCTACGCCTACAAAGATGTGAGCATCGTCGTGGAGTCGGTGGTCGGCGCAGGCCTCGCCCGACAGGTGGCGCGCGTGCGCCCGGTCGCCGTCATCAAAGGCTAAAAACACAGCCCTCCGGGGCGCCGCAAGCGCCCCGGAGGGCTGACCGCTGACAACTACTTCCGCGCCAGCTCCTCTTTGAACGCCACCCCCAGACGGCGAATCCCTTCGACAATCATCTCCGGCTGCGCGTTGGAGAAATTCAAGCGCATAGCATTGAAGCCGCCGTCCTCATGAGGATAGAAATGTACCCCCGGCACATACGCCACTTTCTTTTCCAACGCCTTGGGCATGAAAGCCAGCGTGTTGATAGACTCGGGCACCCGCGCCCACAAAAACAGTCCGCCTTTGGGCGTCGTCCAACTGGAGCCTTCAGGCCAGAATTCAGCAAGCGCTTCCAGCATAATATCGCGCCGTTCGCCGTAGACTTTACGCAATTTGCGCACGTGCATTTTGAGGATTCCCCGCTGCGCCACATCGTTGGCAATCATCTGGTCAAAGGTACTGGAATGTAAGTCCGCGCCCTGCTTGGCCTGCACCAGGCGATGGATAATCTCCGCCGGCGCGACGACCCAACCGATGCGCACGCCCGGCGTCAGCGTCTTGGAGAACGTCCCCAGGTAAATGGTGCGCTCCGGCGCCAATGCGGCGATGGGGATAATGTCCTCGCCGGTGTAGCGCAGCGCGCCGTAGGGGTCATCTTCCACAATGATCAAATCGTATTTACGGGCAATGTCCACCAGCATGTGGCGGCGCTCTTCCGAAAGCGTGGTGCCGGCCGGATTGTGGAAATTGGGAAGGACATAGATATAGCGCACGGGCGTCTTTTTGAGCACGTCCTCCACATATTCCACCTGCATACCGTCATCATCCAGCGGCACGGTGACAAAGTCGGCCTCGTAGGCACGCCACGCCTGGATTGCGCCCAGGTAGGTCGGGCGTTCCGACAATACGTAGGTGCCCGGATCCAGGAAAATTTTCCCGATTAAATCCAGTGCCTGCTGTGATCCAGTAGTGATGAGGATGTTATCCGGGCTGTGACGAATGCCGTATTTGGCCATCGCCTCGGCCAGAAATTCACGCAAGGGGCGATATCCTTCAGTCGTACTGTACTGCAAGGCCATCTTGGGAGCTTCGCGTAACAGATAACTGCACGCTTCTTCGATCTCCCGCACCGGAAAAAGCTCCGGCGCCGGCATGCCCCCGCCGAAGGAAATCACATCGGGCTGCTGCGTCACCTTGAGCAGTTCCCGAATGGCAGAGCTGTGCATCTTCTGCACGCGCCGCGCCAGAAAGCGTTCCCAGTTGACCTGCCCGTTTTCCGATACAGCATGAACCGTCATCTTCACCTCCTTGTATAAAATATCCTTAAACGTAGTTGGCAAACCCAACTATTGAGCGAGAATAAGCACGACTCAGGTAGTCTGAGTTACGGCTGTACCGGGCAAGACTGC
>JAIOAX010000062.1 GCA_019873645.1 Chloroflexota bacterium
ATGGTGTTAACGTACTCCCTACACCATCGTTAGTATTTTGCGGCCCGCGCTCAGTTTTAGCTATTCAATTTCTTAAGGTTCTGCGACTTGACAAAACTTAGAACATCTCTGTGTTCTTTGTCGTATAAATCTGCTTAATCTATTCCGAAAATGGTCAGCGGATTAAGCAGATTGAGCAGATTTATGCAACAATTGAAAGCTAATCCGTTCAAATCCGCTTAATCCGTTGACATGCATTTTCATGCTGGGTTGAGCGCGTCGCTCATGATGTCTGCTGACTATTTTCGGAATAGAGGGGGCATGTTTTTCGATGAATGAAACCATTTTTAACCAATTTGAAGCCTTGACCTTCGACGATGTACTCATCGTGCCGGGATATGCCGAAGTCTTGCCCGATCAAACCGACATCAGCACGCCGCTGACCGCGCATATTACGCTCAATATCCCGATCCTCTCGGCGGCGATGGATACCGTGACCGAGGCCCCACTGGCGATCGCGCTGGCGCGCGAGGGCGGCCTGGGGATCATCCACCGTAACCTCTCGCCGCAAGATCAGGCCGCCGAAGTCGCCAAAGTCAAACGCTCGCAGTCGGGGATGATCGTGGACCCCATCACCCTGCCAACAACGGCCACGCTAGGAGATGCCGAGCGGATTATGTCCACGTATCATATCAGCGGCGTGCCGATTATGGACGCCAACAATCATCTGGTGGGCATCATTACCAACCGGGACTTCCGCTTTGTGGATGAGCGGGATTTCGACCAACCGGTGACGACTTTTATGACGGCAGAAGACATCATCACGGCGCCGATTGGCATCACGTTGGAAGAGGCCAAATATATTTTGCACAAACATCGCATCGAAAAGTTGCCGTTGGTAGATGCGGATGGGGTGCTCAAGGGATTGATTACGGTCAAGGACATCCAGAAAGCGCAGGATTATCCCCATGCCGCCAAGGATCCGCAAGGGCGGTTGGTCGTCGGCGCTGCGGTAGGGGTGGGGGCAGACCTTGAGGAACGGCTGGACCTGATGACGTCTCTGGGGCTGGACCTGGTGGTGATTGACACCGCTCACGGACATTCGGCGGGTGTGATCCGCGCCATCCAGCGCATCCGTCACCACTGGCCTGATCTGCCCATCGTCGCCGGGAATGTGGTGACGGCCGAAGGGACGGAGATGCTCATCAAAGCCGGGGCCGACGTGATCAAGGTGGGCGTGGGCGCCGGTTCGATCTGCACAACGCGCATCATTGCCGGCGCCGGGATGCCGCAGCTCAGCGCGATCCACGAGTGTGCCACGGCGGCGAAACCCTACGGTGTGCCCATCATTGCCGATGGCGGCATCAAGTACAGCGGTGACATCGTCAAGGCACTGGCGGCGGGTGCGCATGTGGTGATGCTGGGCAGCATGCTCGCCGGGTTGGATGAGGCGCCGGGTGAGGTCGTTTACTATGACGGGCGGCGCTTCAAGGAATACCGCGGGATGGGCAGTCTGGGGGCCATGCGCGGCTACGGACGCGACCGCTACGGCACGGGTCAGGGAGGCAGCGGTAAGCTGGTTCCCGAAGGTGTCGAGGGGCGCGTTCCCTACAAAGGCCCCCTGCACGATTACATTTATCAACTGGTCGGCGGGGTACGCGCCGGTCTGGGGTACGCCGGCGCCGCCAACCTGGCGGAGCTACGTGAAAAGGCGCGCTTTATGCGCATCACCAACGCCGGCTTGATCGAAAGCCATCCGCACGATGTTATCATTACCAAGGAGCCGCCGAACTACCAGGTGAGTTAACCAGTCCATAATTAAGCGATGGCGCGATCTTCAGACCGCGCCATCGCTGGCATCACTCCTGCTACACAAACAACTTCTGAGCTTGGCTAATACTTCATTACCACCAGCCGCTGACCGCTGACCACTGATCGCTGACCGCTAATCACCGACCGTGAACAACATCCCTTCGCTGCGTCCTCGCACCTCCGGGAAGTACATTTCGCTCGCCGTGGCCGGCAGCACACGATATTCACCCGGAATCGCCGCGCGCAGGTAATAGCGTACCTCATAGGTCCCCGCGCTGAGCTGCCGTGCGTAGAAGACGGCGCGCTCATCGCGCAGCTCCTGGTGATCGAAGGTAGGCCACCACCAGATATAGCTGGTGTTGATACGCCGCACTTCCGGTTCTGCACCCCCTTGTTCGGTCTTGAGGGTGGGGTCTACCGGCTCCATCCCCGCCGGATAGAAGTCCTCCAGAACCAGATAGTTGCGCATGCGCGGCAGCACCACCGTCAAGCGCACCTCAATCAGCTCGCCGGGTTTTGCCGCGGTCACCGGTGTACATTCGCCGAAGTCTTCATCCCACCCCAACGTTTCGAGCGGGCCGTTGACGGCGCAGTAGCGACGCTCCACCGTGATCCCCTGGCTTTCGGCTTCCACCTGCTCCACCGGCTTGTACAGGGCCAGGTTGGCGCTGTAGTAGAGTGTTCCGCGCCCCGCGCTGCGTGAGATTTCAAGCGCGTTCGGCCACTCGCGCAGCAGCTCGCTTACGGGGATGGTGTACTCGACCGGGTCGCGCAGATTTTCCGCCGTCACCTGCCCCGTGCCGCGCGGTGTGGTGTTGACGGCCACGCCCCAGGTGTAGTCGGCCTGCAATTCCCCGGTTGCCAGCATGACATCGGTGAGGGCGATGATGGCCCACGTGGTTTCCTGCGTCGTCTCCCACCGGTCGGCGCGGCGGGCGATCATCAGCCAGCGGGTGGCCTGGGGAATCAGCGGGTCATCGGGCGCCAGGCGCGCCAGCGCGTCCAGGACGATGGAGGTAGCGCGCGTCCACGTCACCCAATAGTCGCTATCCATGCTTTCCCAGTGCGCCCCGCGGGCGGTGATGGCAGCGTCGGCGCGCAGGTCTTCCAGCAACGTCGCCACGCGCGGATCGGCGGGGTCCTTCAACGCCAGGGCCAGCGCCAAATAGGCGCGCCCGGTCACTTCGAGCTGCGCCCGCGCATCAAACAGCGCCGTATCTGCGCCGGCCGGCCACTCATAGCCGGCCTCGCTTAACACGTAGAGCGCGAAGGCCTGCGGCAGCGTGCGCGCATTGCCCCGTAAGCCTCTGTCCAGGGCGTTCTTCAGGTACTCCAGAGCGCGGTTCAGGCGGTTTTCGTGGATGTCAAACCCGGCGCGGCGCGTCTGGATCAGGGCAAAGGCCACGTAGGCCGTCACCTGCATATCGCTGCTGTCCTTCCACCAACCCCAGCCGGAGTCCGCAAGCTGACGGCCATAGAGTTCCTTCAACGCCTCGACGACGAGTTCCTGGAGTTTAGCTTCCAGTTCGGGATTGGAGACGCCCAGCGATTTGAGCGCGCGGTAGCTGACGACGTTCGGCAGGAAGCGGCTGACCAGTTGCTCGGTGCAGGCGTGTGGGAAGTATTCCAGGTAGGTGAGACCCTCGGTCATCCCGGCGGCCAGCGTCGGTTCCAGGCGCACGGTGAGGTAGCTCTCCGGCCCGGCTTCCGGCGGGATGACGACCGCTTCCAGCCGCGTCCCGGCTTCGGTCAACGCGCCGGCCGTGCCGAACACGTCTGGCGTCTCATAGCGGTAGATGGGCAGTGCGTGATCGGATTCGCGCCCCACCGTAGGCCGCGCTGCATCGCGGTAACCACCTCCCTCGGCGCTGAAGGTTAGCTCCGCCATATCCACGCCGGCCGGCACTTCCACCATCCAGCTCACCCGCACCCGCCCATGCGCCGGCACACGGATTTGCTGGTTCGCCGATTCGCTGATTCTTACATTCGTCTCCAGGCCCACCGTCACATCCAAATCCGCGTCGGTGTTGTTGTGGACCACCGCCGCAACCTCGGAGCGGTCTCCGGCGGTCAGGAAGCGCGGTGTGACCGGGCGCACGAACAACGGCTTGCTCACGTTGAACTCGGCGGTCGTCTGCCCCACCTGCGTATCGGCGGTGACGGCGCGCGCATCGGCGACCCAGGTGGTGAGCGAATCGGGGACTTTGAAGCTCACCTGCGCCATGCCGTTCGCGTCGGTTTGCAGGTGCGCTTCCCACAACGCGGTGTCGGGATACTCCTGGCGCGCATCTGCCACATACATCTCGCCGCCTCCGCCTCCGCCCATGCCCCCCGCCAGCATTTCTTTTGAGAGACGCTCGGCAGTTCGCTGCAGGGCTGCGAGATCGGCGGCGCTGCGGTTGAACAGCGCGATTAGCCCGTCGCCGGTAAAGACGCGCAGTGCGCGTGGTTGATAGAAGGTCGCTTCCAGTGTGGGCGCGTTGGGATCGGCGAGCGCCAGCACCGCTTTATCTACGACGGCCAGCGCCACCGCCGCCGGTGTCGGCCGCCCTTGATGATCCAGCGTGCGGATGGTCAGGCTGGCCTGATCCCCGGGTTCGTAAGTCGCGCGGTCGGGTGTCACCTCGACGGTGAGGATTTTCTCCACCGGTTCAACTTTGAGTTCCACCATGCCGATGCGCACGTCCGGCGTCGGGTTAGCGGCGCTCACCCCCTTCACGGCCACAAAGGAGACGACGACATTGGGCGTGTGATCGGCAGTGATAGGGATTTCGATGAGCAAGTTGGCTTCTTGCGCGGTAAATCGCCGCACGGAGAGGATGCTCCCACGCTCGATGGTCATCAGCACTTCGTAGGGCGCGGCGAAAGGCGTCGGCACCAGCACGCGCGCCGTGTCGCCCACGCGATAGGAGCGGGCGTCGGCCACGGGCTTGATCTGCCCTTCGGGCATCTGCCAACCGGCGGCTTCCGCGCCGCCGACCCACAGGTACGTCTCGCTGCGCACCGGCTTGCCGGCGGCGTCCTGACTTTCGGCAAGCACGACGTAAGGCCCGCTGCGCGGCGGCGTCAGCGCAATTTCCGCCTTGCCCTTATCGTCGGTGACGACGTTGAGCGTGCTTACGATGGTGTCGGTATAGGTCCACGTGGGATCGCGGAAAAGTTCTTTTGCCGGAACGTATTTCCATGTACGCCGCGCCAGCGAGACGGTGACGGCTTGCCCGGCGACGGGCTGCGCATCCCAGTCCAGCGCCAGCAGGTCAACCGTGGTCTGCTGCCCGGCCTGCGCCACCCATGAGCGCGGCTTGAGGCCGATGTAGAAGCGCGTGGCATGCACGGTCAGCGTCTCCTTGTGGGTGACGGGGAAGCCCGCCTCATCGGTGATGGTGGCTTCGATGCTCCAGGTTTGCGAGCCGCTGGCCGTGGCGTTATCCGTGAGGGGCGGTAACGCGGCCGGCCATTCGAGTAGGAATTGACCGGCGGCGTTGGTCGTCGCGTCGCCTTCGGCGATGACTTTGGCCTCGTAGTACCACATCCACCCGCTCTCACCGGCGCTCCAGTTCCACCAACCGGCGACGTCCGGCGCGAAGTAGAACGGCGTGGCGCGTACAATCCAGTGGACACGCGCGTTGCTGACCGGGCCGCCGGAGTAATACTGCGCGGCAATCAGCGCGCGCAGTGTCTCGCCGTCGGCGATCTGCGCTTGCTCCGGCGTCACCGTGACCTCAAACTCCGGCTTGCGGTAGGCTGCCACGGTGAAGTTGACGCTCCACGTGCGATCGGCAACGCCGGGGATGGTGGCCTCCAAAGCATACCCTCCCAGCAACGTATCCGCCGCCAGCTCGATGTCGCCGGCGAATATGCCCATCTCGTCCACCGTCATTACCGTTTGGGTGACAATCTCCCAATTCGGATTACGTACAGCGATTTCGACCGTCTGTCCGGCCTTGGGGAGGGTGTAGCGCGCGTCGTTGTCGTTGCGCAGGATACCCCGCAGATGCACGACCTGGCCGGGGCGGTAGATGGGGCGATCGGTGTGCAGGTAGACCTGATAAGGGGCCGGTCGTGAGTAATCGGATGTAATATCAAAATCCCACGAAGAGACGCCTTGATTCCAGTCCTTGCGCGCCACGCCAAACCCGGGTTGTCCAGGTGTGCCGGTGACGGCGGTGTAGTTATCCCACTGCTCCAGCTGTGGGGGGATGGCGAAGTGGGCGATGCCGTCGGCATCTGTCACGCCGACGCCGATTCGCTCCCCCAGGCGGTTGAGCAGGCGCACTTCCGCACCGGCGATGGGCTGCGCGCTGCGCAGATCTGTGACCCAGACGAGCGCCTCCTGGGTCGTCATCTTAAGGGTGACGTGGCGATCCACGACGGCAAAGCGGATGCTGGTATTCCACCATAATTCAGCTTTAGGCACCGACCAGCTTAAGTGATAATACCCCGTCGGCAGCGGGCCGCCGTCCTCGGCCAGATCTACAGGGACAACAGACACCTGGTTGCGACGGCTATCCGGCGTCACCGTCCAGCTACGGATCAGGCTACCCGGCATCCCTTCATAATCCATAAAGCCGCGCTCCGCCATGGTTGCCAGTCTGAGGGTAGCCTGCCTCACGTTTTGGGCGACGAAGTAAAACCGTGCCGCTTCGGCCGCGTCGAGGGCGAGCGTGTTCTGGCGCGTGGCGACTGCGAACAGTGGCGGCAGGTCGCCGGCGGTGAAACAGGCTGTCAGCTCTTCGGTGATGGTATTCCCGTACCGGTCGGCGATGCCGGGCAGCACGGTGAGGCAATACTGCGCTCCGGCGATTTTATCCCAATTGATGTAAGCGTAGTTGTGATTTTCGTAATTGTCCCACCAGAAGTTCACCTCGATGGGGTTCCCGTTCTCGGTCATACGGAAGTGGCCTTCGAGGGTGGTTTCATCAATCAATCCCCGAAAGTCCACCCGCAGCGACTCATAGTAATTCAGTGTCCTGTCGTTGGAGCCTTCATCCGTGCCGGTGATTCTGATCACGCCGGGGTAGGGGGCCGTGGTGAAGCGAGCTTCCTGGCCGGCCTTGACCGGGCTGCCGCTGATGGCGCGCGCCTGGTCGCTGACCCGCGCAACATACTTTGTGTCCAGCGCCAGATTCTGCGTGGGCGTAAATACCAGCGTGGTATTGTTGTTTTCCCAGCTTATGGCGCCGGCAACAGCTGTGTCGCCGGGGCCGTTCAGACTGAAGGCTGCGGCGGTAGCTTGCGGGTCCATCGGTGTATTGAAGTATACGCGCACGTCGGTATCCGGCGCGACATTCGTGTTCCAGTTGCCGGGCTGGAAACTGATGATCCGCGGCAGCGCCGTGCTGAACGTCCAGGTTACGGCCTCGTTCAAAGTCGCACCGGCGACGGAAGCGATGCCTTTCGGAACTTCCACCGTATAGGTTGTACCGGCGTTCCAGCCGGGCAGGGGATCGAAGCGATACGCGCTGGTGTTGATCCATGTCCCCTGACCCACAACGTCCGGCGTGAATTGCAACGGCAGCGGAGGACAGCCATCGCCGGCGTCGGCGACCTGTCCCGCGCAGTTGACGGGTACCATCGGGTAGTTGAAGACGACGAGCACCGGTGTATCGCCGCGCAAATCCCCGCTGCCTTGCGCTGGCGTGAAGTGCGTCACCGTGAGTGCGTCCATCGTGGAGAAGCTAAATGCCAGGTCGCGGGTGAGCGGCAGGCCGTCCGCGGCGCGGGCGGTCACACCCAGGGAGACGTGATAGCGTGTGCCGGCCGCCAGCACCTTGGGCCTGAAGGTGACGGTGCGGTCGTCTCGCCAGGTGAACGTCCCCTCGACTTCAGGGGTGACGCGCAGCGCCGTCTCGACGCTGGCGCGATCCATTGCGCGGGTGAATTGCAGGAGGATACCGGCCTGGGTATTGACTTCCTCACCGGGACGCGGCACGGCCGCTGCTACGGCCGGCGGCAGGTCGGCGGCGAAGGCCGGCTCCGGTTCAGGCGTGGGTGCGGCGGTTGTTGCCGTCGCCTGGGGGGCGGCAGCCGTGGCGGGTGGACGCGGCGTCGCTGTCGGCAGCGCCTCGACGATTTGCGTGGGCATCGCGGGGACGCCGCGTTTTTCGGGCAAGAGCGCCTGCGCCCCGAAGGTGACGAGCAGGATGGCGGCGACGGCCGCGCCGAGCCAGCCCCACAGCGGTACGCGGCGCTGCGTCTGTGCGGTGCGCAACTTCCATTCCCGCCGCAATTGCATCGCCAGGCGCGTCACAAAATTGGGGTCCGGCTTGATTTTGGCGACCTTGTAGCGCAACGCCGCCTCCACCGGATCCTCTTCTTCGACTCTCGGATTTGCCGATTCTGCGATTTGCTGATTTGCCGATTCTGCGATTTGCTGATTTGCTGATTTGCTGATTCGCTGATTCGCTGATTCTTTTCTCATTGTGCCACACACCTTTCTCTCAGATCCGCGATGGCGCGGGAGACAAGCATTTTAAGGGCCGCTTCGCTGCGGCGCATCACCTTGGCGGCTTCCTGGACGCTCAATCCGCCCCAGTAACGGAGATGCAGGGCCTCCAGCCGATCCGGGCTGAGCTGCTTGAGCAAGCGTTCCACACATTCCAGAACCTCATTGAGAAACAAACGCTCTTCAGGCTCTTCCGGTTCCGGGTCAACCACTTCGACAGCGGCGACGGGTTCCTGGCGCGTTGCATACACCTGTCGGTAATGGTCGGCGCACTTGTGCCGCGCGATGCCGAAGAGCCAGGCCGAGAAGTTGCTCGTGCTGCGATAGCGGTGCAGAGATTCGAGCAGCGCCAGAAAGGTCTGCGCCGTCAAATCCTCGGCATCGGCGACGTTATCGGTGCGCGCATAGCAATAGCGATACACGGGCGTCACATAGCGACGGTAGAGCGCCTCAAAAGCGTCTTGATTTTCACGCGCCAGGCATGCCAGTTGGCCGTCTTCCATTTGCGTATAGTCTTCCATTCGTTCTCCTGCGGTCTGGGACCGTCTTCAGCGCTGAAGGGAGTTCACAGAGTATGTCGGGTTTCTGAGAAAAAGGTAACAGTATAGTCAAGTAGTCGTTAGTCAGGTAGTCGAAACGTCGTTAGTCGCGTTGTATGGCTATGATACTTCAGAATGGGAATCGTGAAAGCGAGGCATGCAGAAGGGTGCATTTCAGGACAGGGGCGACTTACCAGACGTGGCTCTGGGAGATGCGCGGGCCGGTCTCCTGACCGTGCCCGCCTCACAACATCATTTTGGCTGCGGTGGCGCGGTCGGAGACCGGCCACAGCGAGGGGCGTCCACAAATTGAAATGTACCCATGCAAAAAGGCGACGCGGAAGCGTCGCCTTTTTGAAGTGCAGGGAAACGGGTGCTTACGCCTGAACGGCGGTGCGCACGACGGCAGCGAAGGCCGTGGGATGGTTGACGGCCAGGTCCGCCAGCATTTTGCGATCAATGGCGATGTTCGCCTTTTTGAGACCGTTCATCAGGCGGCTGTAGGAGACGCCATTGTCGCGGGCGGCAGCGTTGATGCGGATGATCCACAGGCGGCGCAAATCGCGCTTCCGGTTGCGCCGGTCGCGATAGGCGTAGACCATGGATTTCATCCAGGCTTCATTAGCTCGCCGAAACAACTTATGGCGCGTCCCATAAAAGCCTTTAGTCCGGCTGACGATCTTCTTATGGCGACGGCGTGTTACGGTTCCAGCTTTAACTCTCACAATTTCACCTCAGATTGGATTAAGATTTTTCGTGCAGATAGGGCGCCAGGCGACGCACGCGGCGCTTGATGCCGGCGCTAGTCACAACATGCAGTTGATCAAACATCGCGCGCACGCTGCCGGGCTTGTTACGGCGGAAGTGGCTTTTCCCCTGCCGGGTACGCATCAACACACCCTTGCCGCCTTTAGAAATACGGAAGCGTTTGGATGTTGATTTATGGGTCTTGAGTTTTGGCACTTTCTGTTCCTCCTACAGCTATTTTTTCTTTTTCGGCGCTAAGATCATCAACATCGTCCGTCCATCCAACTGCGGCGGCTGCTCGACGGCGGCGACATCGCTCAGTTCATTGGCGATTTCTTCAAGCTGCTCGATAGCCACTTCAGGGTAGGTGATCTCACGTCCCCGAAAGCGGATACGCACTTTGACTTTGTTGCCTTCTTCGAGCCAACCACGCGCACTTTTGACCTTGAACTGTGTATGGTGTTCGTTGGTTTTAGGGCGCAGTTGAATTTCTTTGACTTCAATTTGCTTTTGGGCCTTGCGCGCCTCGCGCTCTTTTTTAGCCTGTTCGTAGATGAATTTCCCGAAATCCATAATGCGGGCTACCGGTGGCTCGGCATTGGGCGCGACCTCCACCAGGTCCAGTCCGGCCTCGGCTGCCAGGCGGACGGCTTCTGCTGTGGGGCGAACGCCCAGGTTACCGCCTTCGGCGTCTATGACGCGAACTTCCGGCGCGCGAATTTCTCGATTGACACGATACTTTTGCTTACTGATGCTGACCCCCTTCGTTGGTTAGATGATCCGGTACAATAGCGTGAATATCATAACACGGAAGCACGTTCTGTCAAGTGAAGTCGGTCGGCGGCCGATCTATCACGGCTTTTCTTTCCACTACCGGCTTGGGTTTTTGCGGGTATAATGCTTGGACAGGTTCTGAATCTACTCGTAGATAGGGGTGTTATGTTTCTCGATCATCCGCTGGTAAAAACATTACGCAGGTTGCGCGGCAATGCGCGCGCATGTGTGTATACCGAACCGCTGTGGGGCATCCCGTTCAATCTCTATTCGCCTTATGCCTCGGTGTACATGCTGGCCGTGGGGCTGAACGATATACAAATCGGCTTGCTGACCAGCGTGGGGCTGGTTTTGCAGGTCTTCTGGGCCTTGATGAGCGGCCCGATCACCGATAAACTGGGGCGCAAGCGCACCACGCTCATCTTCGACATTATCTCGTGGAGCATCCCCTGTTTGATCTGGGCCGTGGCGCAGAACTTCGCCTATTTTCTCCTCGGCGTGGTGGTCAATGCGGTGTGGCGCGTCACCGCTAACTCGTGGCAGTGTTTACTGGTGGAGGATACCGATGAGCACTTGCTGGTGGATATTTACTCCTGGATTTATATCGCCGGTCTGTTGGCGGCATTTGCCTCCCCGCTGACCGGTCTGCTGATTGATAAGTACAGCCTCATTCCCACCATGCGCGGCCTGTACCTGCTCTCGTTTGTGATGATGACGACCAAATTCATCGTCCTGAACGCGCTGGCGACCGAGACCCAACAAGGGCTGGTGCGTATGGCGGAGACCCGTCACCAGCCGCTGTTTGCCGTGGTGGGCGAATCGAAAAGCGTGCTCAGGCAGATTTTGCATAGCCCGGCGACGCTGTTCACGGCAGCCCTGATGATTATCATGGGGATCACCAACACGGTGCGTGGCACGTTTTGGGCGATCCTGGTTACCGAGAAGCTGCACATCCCTGCGGCGCAACTGGCCTGGTATGCCTTTGTGCGCTCGGTGACGATGTTGGTGTTCTTCTTCACCGTTATGCCGCGCCTGGGAACCAAAGACATCCACAAATTGATGGTCGTGGGGTTCCTGGGCCTGACCGCGAGCCAGGTCTTGTTGTTGCTGACGCCAGCCGGCAACGTCTGGCTGTTAGCGTTGTCAACCATTGTGGAAGCGTGCAGTATCCCACTGGCTTCGACGTTGCTCGATAAACTGGTGGTGATCGCCGTAGACGCGAAGGAACGCGCCCGGATTATGGGGTTGCTCGCGGTCCTCGTCATCGTCATCACCTCGCCTTTCGGCTGGATCGCCGGGCAACTGTCTGAAATCAATCGTAGCCTGCCGTTTATCCTTAACATCGTACTCTTCGGTGTGGGAAGCCTGCTGCTGGCTTGCGAGAAAGTGTTATTGAAAGAACGTGTGGCTTATGAGAGATCGTGAAACTTTCGGAGGAATAGCATATCTATCAAGAATTGGGATCCCTTCGAGCGGATCATAGGATAACAGGGGGCGGTGAAAAATAAGCCGACTGTGGCAACTTACTTGCAGTATCGTGAGGTAAGCAAAACACTCAACCCAAAAATGCATTATAGTAAAATTGGCACATTAACACGTGATGAGGTATTTTCGGCAGCCCACGAGTCTTCCAGGTGCTGCAAGGTATCCGCCCGTTGATGACGCCAGTGCCAACGGAGGCGGAAACGTTCCTGCTGCGACCCAAACCGCTGCCAGGCTGCGCGATACGCCTCTGGGGACACCTGCTGTAGCCGCTGCAGTAAATCGGCTACAGTCGCATCTGCACTGCGATAGAGCAACCAGACGCCATAGCGTAACCAATCCTGGCGTTGCTCGCAACGCCCTGTTTGGCACTGGCACATCGGCGATGCCTCCCCGCACGTGGGCCAAATTGCGCGCCACTGCATCAGCAGCGCCAGGGGGTGCCGGGGATTCGCAGGTAGGCAGGGGCGCTTGTTCCAGGACCTCGCGTAGAGCATTGACCCAGGCCTGTCTTTGACGAACTGCGGCGAACGCCGGGGCATACTGGGGCAGTACGCGGCTGAGAACGTCGTGCCAGTGTCGCAAGTGGGGTTCCTCACACCAATCCAGGCAGCGACGCAACGATGCTTGTAAGTCCTGTAGCTCATCGAACATCGCCAGCCCG
>JAIOAX010000063.1 GCA_019873645.1 Chloroflexota bacterium
GCCGCGCGGGGAGGACAAGGAGGCGCGGCTGCCGGCGCTGGTCGCCGAGGCGGCGGCGCAACTGCGCGGGTATCTCGCCGACGAGCGCGTGCAGAAGGTGGCCGGGCGCGTGACGCTCAAGGGCGTGGTGCTGATCTACCACGGCTGGGAACTGGTGTATCGGGAGGAAGTGAGGGGGGATTAGGGAGCAAGGAGCAAGAAGCAGAATGGATATAGGATGCGAGAAATGTTTCAACGTATTAGCATGCCAACGTTCAAACGATTTGCAAGGGAGGTTCTATGATTAGCAGGTCTGCTACCTGGCAAAAACTACTGGAACAGCGCCGCGGTACGCAATTCTTCGGGCGTGAACGCGAACAAGAGTTGTTCCGCCTCAACTTTTTGTATCAGGTTCCCGCGTATCTCATTTTCGCCGTTCACGGGCCGGATGGCATCGGCAAGAGCACACTGCTGTCGCAATACCGTACCATCGCCCACGAGCACAATGCCGTAACCGTCTGCGTGGACGCAGCGCAGGCCACGGCGATCCGCGAACAGACCGTTCTGCAAACGCTGCTCAGCATGGCGCAGCAATTCGCCGCCGCCGGAACGCCGTTCACTGCCTTTGAGGAACGTTACGAGGAATACACCACCTGCATGCGCATGGTGGCCGAAGATTTCAACACGCCCGGCGGCGTCTTCGACTTACTCGGCGACATCGCCGAGGCGCAAGAGATGCGCACCGAAGCCTGGAACAAATACCTGTTCGAGCGTTTTGGCAACCCGACCAAAATCGCGCTGGTCAAAACGCCGGTCGAAACCTTAACCCAGATTTTCGTCAAAGACATGAACGCCTGGGCGACCGTGCGCCCAATGCTTTTGTGTTTCGATGACTGGGAACGTCTCGGCCCACACCTGCAAAGCTGGCTCCAGGACTGGTTCACGCGCTACGAAATGCGCACCAATATCTGGGTGGCGCTGGCCGGAACGCAGCCGCCGGATGAAACGTGGACGGCCTTCCGCCCGGCGATGATTACCTTCGACCTGCCCCCCCTCACCGAAACGGAAGCGCGCGCCTGTCTGGCCGCTGCCGGCGTCACCGACGCCGACCGCGTGAACGACATCCTGGCCTTCTCCGAGCGGCTGCCGGTGATGGTGCGTCTGCTGGCGAGCGCCACGGGGGGACGCGCTGGCGATTTGGCGCTGACGCCCGTGGATCGCTACCTCAAATGGCTCGAACCGCCAGAGCGCCGCGACGCCGTCTTGCAATGCGCCGCCGCACGCCGTCTGGATGCGGACGTGATCGGGGTCGCTACCGACAGCAGCGACCCGGCGCTGCTCCAATGGCTTCTGGAAACTCCGCTGCTGGTGCAACAGCCGGGATACGCGCGCTATCACCCGGAGTTGCGCCGTCGTCTGCTGGCTTTCGCCCAACAACAGATGCCTGCGCTTGTCCAAAGCGCCCACACGCGACTCCACGACTATTACGCTCGCCGCAGCGCTGGCAATGGCGGCCTGACGCTATACCGCGACGCACGGTGGCGCAGCGATAAACTCGAAGCCCTCTATCACGGCCTGATGCTGCGGGATGCCCAGACCATCCAGGAAGGCGTGGAGACTTTCTTGAGCGCGCTGCACATTTATTATCCTCTGGCCGGGGAAATTGCCGCGACGTGGCAAGAGGCCGCCGAGGCGCAGTTGACGCCCAATATCGTGAGTGAATGGAATGTCCTGCTGCATGAAGGCTGGCAGGCGCTTGAACGCCAGGATTGGGAGGCAGTGCTGACGTTCTGTGAAACCTGCGCGCAGCGCGAAGACCTCGGCGCGGCGGCGCAACGTGAAATCCAGGAGATCCGTCAGATTATCCTGGCGCGGCTGGGACGCTTCGCTCCTGCGCCGGAGGTGGAATCTGCGCCCCCAGCGTCTGAACCGGAGGCCGAAACAGCGTTGGGATTGCCTGAGCCGGAGCTCGAAGCTGCGCCGGAAACGCCCGAACCGCCAATCGCAGCGGCCTTGACGCAACCGACGCCGGAAGCCGTTGTCGGCGAGCCGTCCATGGCCGTAGCCGTCCCTGAAAAAGAAGCGCTTTTCAAGAGCGTCGAACACAAATACGAGGCCGCAGCGCCCGCGCCGGAGATCACGGTGGAACCGCTGTCTGAGGTGGAACGCGAGGCCAAGACCGTGCCCATCCCCCGTCTGCAAATCAAAGAGATGCCGATGAAAGAAGACCTCGCCGCGCCGCCGGAAGCCGTCGCCCCGCAGGTCGCCGAACCTCAAGCCGCCCCCGAAGCACCCGCCGCTCTCGAAACGCCGGAGGTAATACTCACCTCCGCAGAACCAGAGGCCCAGGAAGTACCGAGGACATTCACCGTCTCCGCCGAATCGGAAAGGCTGCCAGAAGAAGCATCTCCCCCTACTCCCTACTCCCTACTTCCGACTCCCGACTATCTCCATCACGCCGCCATCTACCTCAACATGGGGGAATATGAGAAGGCCGTCCAGCAGCTTGACCGGGCGCTCGAAAGCGACCCGACCTGTATCCAGGCTTATTATGATCGCGGGTTGGCCTACGCTCAATGGCAACACTACGAGCAGGCCATCGCCGACTTCAGCCGGGCCATCGAACTCGATCCCCGATACGCGGACGCTTACTATAATCGGGGATTGATGCGCGCGCGACAAGGCGATTTCGAGCAAGCGCTGGCCGACTATGATCAGGCCATCGCTCTCAATCCTGACGCCCCGCTGGTCTACAACAGCCGGGGCAACGTGTATCATCGTCACAAAGACTATGCGCGCGCTCTGGCGGATTACGACCAGGCCATTCAGCGCAACCCTGCCTACGCCGAGGCTTACATCAACCGGGGACTGACCTACGCCGCCCAGGAGGAATATCAGCACGCCATCGCCGATTACAATCAAGCCATTGCGCTCAATCCTGAAAACGCCGTCGCCTACAACTATCGCGGGCAGGCCTACATGCGCTTGCAACAATACGCGCAGGCGCTGGAAGATTACACCCAGGCCGTCACCCTCGATCCCCATTATGCTGTGGCCTATAACAATCGGGGGTTGTGCTATGTGCGCTTGAAACAGTACGCCCAGGCCATCGCCGAATACCGTCAGGCCGTCATCGTCAATCCCCAGTATGCCACCGCCTATTACAACGCCGCCTGCGCCGCCGGTCTGATGAACAACGCCAGTGTCGCCTGCACCTGGCTGGAAAAGGCCATCGAACTCAATCCCCGCTACCGCGCTATGGCCCAACGCGACACCGACTTTGACAACATCCGGGGCAACAAACGTTTCCAGGCGTTGGTGGCGGAGTAAGTGGGGAGTAGGGATTAGGGATTGGGAACTAGGGATTGGAGACTGGGAAGTGGGGATTCGCCATTCGCTGATTCTCTCATTCGCTGATTCATCATTCACGGGAGGCCATCTATGCAACCTTTTGCCTATCAAGCGCCGACATCCATTGGGGAAGCGCTGACGCTGCTGGCCGATCCACATCGGGACGCGCGTCCCTTCGCCGGAGGAACCGATCTCCTGGTACAGATGCGGCGCGGCCTATATGCGCCAGAGATGTTGGTGGATGTCAAACGTATTCCTGAACTCAGCAGCATTGTCTTTGACCCCATCGGGGGATTGACCATCGGCGCGGCGGTCACCTGCGCGCAATTGTGCGATCATCCCGACGTGTGCCGGCACTACCCCGGCCTGGTTGACGCCGCGTCCCTCATCGGTGGGGCGGCCATCCAACGACGCGCTACCCTCGGCGGCAACCTGTGTAACGCCGCGCCCAGCGGCGACTCGATTCCCGCGCTCATCGTCCTCAGCGCGATGGCGACGATTGTCGGCCCGCAGGGGATGCGTACTGTTCCCGTCGCTGCGTTCTGCACGGCGCCGGGGAAAACCGTGCTCTGTCCCGGCGAATTGCTCATCGCCCTGCACCTCCCGTCGCCCACACCGCATAGCGGCGCATGTTACCTGCGCTTCACCCCGCGCGGCGAAATGGATATTGCCGTGGCCGGGGCTGGCGCGTGGCTGGCATTGGACGCCGACGGCATGACCATCGTTGACGCGCGGATTGCCCTTTCGGCCGTCGCCCCAACGCCGCTGTTTGTGGAAGCCGCGGGCAAGGTACTCGTCGGGCATGCGCCCACCGCGGAAGCCTTTGCCGCAGCCGCCGCCATCGCCCAGGAAGCGGCACGTCCCATCAGCGATGTTCGCGGCACGGCGGCGCAACGTCGGCATCTGGTCGGCGTCCTCACCCGGCGTGCGCTGCACGGCGCGCTTCAACGCGCACAGGGAATGTGAACATCGTCAATAAAAAATTCACCACGAATCTTTACCAGTCCCCACGAATGAAAAAAAGATTAGTGTAGATTCGTGAAAATTCATGGTCCGTCTTTCTACAGGAGTGTGTCTGATGAATGAAACCGGCATCCATAAGCAACTTGTTTCCGCCACCATCAACGGCGAACCTGTTGAGTTTCTCTGTGAACCGCAGCAGAGCCTGCTCGAATGTCTGCGCGACATTTTGGGCTTGACCGGCACGAAAGAAGGCTGCAATGACGGCAATTGCGGCGCGTGCAGCGTCTTGTTGGACGGCCAACTGGTGAACTCGTGCCTGGTGCTCGGCGTTGAGATTCAGGGACGCAGCGTCACCACCGTCGAGGGGCTGGCGGATTGGCGCGGGCTGCATCCCATCCAGCAGGCGTTCCTCGACGCGGATGGCTTCCAGTGTGGCTTTTGCACCCCGGGCATCCTCATCGCCACCAAGGCGTTGCTCGACCGCGAACCCAATCCCAGCGAAGCACAAATTCGCGCCTGGCTATCGGGCAACCTGTGCCGCTGCACCGGCTACGACAAAATCGTCCGCGCCGTACAAAGTGCAGCCGCCCAGCTACGTACCTCTGCCGCTTCGCCGCTTTGCTGATTTGTTGATTTGCTGATTTGCTGATTCGCTGATTCGCTGATTCGCCGCTTCGCAAGGAGACAAACGTATGCATACACCAAAAGAAAAACCATTCGCTGTCATCGGCGAACGCCTGCCGCGCTATGACGGCGTGGACAAAGTGACCGGCAAGGCCATCTTCGGGCCGGACGTGACGCTGCCGGGGACGCTCTACGGCTTTATCTTGCGCAGCCCGCACGCTCACGCGCGTATCCGCTCCATAGACACAAGCCGCGCCGCCGCCCTGCCGGGCGTCTACGCGGTCGTCACGGCGGCGGATTTGCCGCCTGCAGAAGATACCGAGCACCGTTACGCGCGCGATAACACCCTCGCCGGCGACAAGGTCCTCTACGCCGGGCATGCGGTCGCAGCCGTCGCCGCGCGCACGCCGACCATCGCCGAAGCTGCGGCCCGGCTCATTGCCGTCGAGTACGAAGTGCTGCCAGCCGTGACGGATGTGCTGGAAGCCATGCGCGACGACGCCCCCATCCTCCACGAGGAGATGCGTACCCGTTCACTCGCCGGACGCGGCGACCGACCGAGCAATATCGCCAGTCACTTCCGGCATGTAAAAGGTGATCCGGCGCGCGGCTTCGCCGCGGCCGAGGTCATCGTCGAGCGCGAATTCCACACCCTCACCGTCCACCAGAGCTATATCGAACCCCAGGCGGCCACCGCTGTCTGGAGCGACGGCGGCGCGTTGACGATTTACACCACCACGCAAGGCGCCTTTGCCGTGCGCGACCACGTGGCCTGGCTGTTGCGCCTGCCGCTTTCCAGCGTGCGCGTGATCCCCACGGAGGTCGGAGGGGCTTTCGGCGGCAAGAACACCAGTTACGTGGATGTTGTGGCTGCCTTGTTGGCCCGCAAAGCGCGGCGTCCGGTGAAAGTGACCATGCCGCGTGCGGATGTCTTTATGGCAACCGGGCCGAGTTCCGGGGCCGTCTTCCGCGTAAAAATGGGCGCCACGCGCGATGGACGCATCACCGCTGCCCAGGCCGAATTGTACTACGCCGCCGGCGCGTATCCCGGCTCGCCGGTCGGCTCCGGCGCCAATGTGATGTTCGGCCCCTACGCCATCCCCAACGGACAAATTGACGGCTACGACGTGGTGACGAACGGCCCGCGCGTCTCATCGTACCGCGCGCCGGGCGGTACGCCGGCCAACTTCGCCGCCGAAACCGTGATTGACGAACTGGCCGAGAAACTGGGGCTGGACCCCATCGAATTCCGCCTGCGCAACCATGCCAGAGAGGGCGATGAACGCCTCGACGGGGGCACGCACGGCCACCTCGGCGGCATTGAGACGCTCGAAGCGGCGCGCGCCTGCGCCCATTACAATGCCCCCTTGGGCGATCCCCGCCCGGGGATGCGGCGCGGACGCGGCGTGGCGCACGCCTATTGGGGCAACTGGGGTGGACGTTCAAGCTGCACCCTTACCGTCAATGGGGACGGGACCGTGAACCTTGTGACCAGCTCGGTAGACTTGAGCGGCACGCGCACCACCATCGCCATGCAAGCCGCCGAAGCCTTGCAGCTGCCGCCGGAACGGATCAGACCGAGCGTGGGCGACACCGACAACACCGGTTACGCCGACGTGAGCGCGGGCAGCCGCACCACCTATGCCACCGGCATCGCGGCCATCAAAGCCGCCGAGAACATCATCACCCAAATGCGGGCGCGGGCGGCGGATGTATGGGGTGTTCCGGTAGCAAGCGTCGTCTATGCCAACGGCGTCTTCGCGTCCGGCAGCGATCTGCGCTTCACCTTTGCCGAACTGGCACGACTGGCGACCGAATCCGGCGGGGCCATCAGCAGCATGGTCAATGTGGATGTGCCCAAATGGGGCGCAGGATTCAGCACGCAGATTGCCGACGTGGAGGTAGACCCGGAGACGGGCAAAGTGACGTTGCTGCGCTATACTGTGGTGCAGGATGTCGGGCGGGCCGTCCATCCGGCGATGGTTGAGGGCCAGATGCAGGGCGGCGCGACGCAGGGCATCGGCTGGGCGCTCTACGAGGGTTACGTCTACAACGAGCAGGGGCAGATGCTTAACGCCAATTTCCTCGATTACAAAA
Source organism: Chloroflexota bacterium (assembly GCA_019873645.1). Classification (GTDB taxonomy): domain Bacteria; phylum Chloroflexota; class Anaerolineae; order B4-G1; family SLSP01; genus DSWT01. The sequence goes on from JAIOAX010000063.1 coordinate 7,015, forward strand.
TCCCCACAGCCCTCGATGTGCCGCTGATCGAGACGATCATTGTCGAAGTGCCGTATCCAGAGCACCCGTTCGGCGTGCGCGGCGTGGGCGAACCCCCCATCATCCCGCCGCCCGCCGCCATCGCCAACGCCATCTACCGCGCCATCGGCGTCCGCCCGGATCGTTTACCGATGACGCCCGCACACCTGTTGGAGAAGATGGGGGTGATTGGTAATCGGTAATCAGGGATTAGGGAATGGGGATTGCTGATTCTCTTTTCGCTGATTCTCTTTTCGCTGATTCTCTTTTCGCTGATTCTCTTTTCGCTGATTCTCTTTTCGCTGATTCTCTCTTCGCCGATTCTGCTGGAGGTCTTGTGAGCAGGGTTATCATTCCACCCTTGATGCGCGATCTGACCGGCGGACAAACAGAGACCGTCGTCGAAGGGCGGACGGTGGCGCAGGTCATCGAAGCGCTGGACGCGCTCTATCCAGGCGCAAGGGCGCGGCTGTGTGATGGCAACCGGCTCGCCGCCGGCGTCGCCGTGTCGGTGGATGGCATCATCGCGCGGCTGGGGTTGCACGCCCCCGTCAAGGCCGACAGCGTCGTTCGCTTCATGCCGGTGATTGAGGGTGGATAAACGTTAGAAAGTTGGAACGTTCTAACGTTTGAACGTTCTAACGAATTATTCAAAAGGAGCCAAACGATGTTTTTCGAACTACGCGAATACCGTACCAAACCGGGCCAGCGCGAGCGTTGGGTCAAATTTATGGAGGAAGTGATCATCCCGTTCCAGATTTCCAAGGGCATGGTCGTCGTCGGCAGCTTCATCGGCGCGGAAGAGGACGATCTATACATCTGGATTCGCCGCTTCGACAGTGAGGAACAGCGCGAAGCCCTGTACGCCGCCGTCTACCAGAGCGACGAATGGAAGAACATCATCGCGCCACAAATCCCAGAGATGATGGACCGTGAGCGCATGGTCATCCGCCGCATCGTGCCGACAGAAAAGTCAGTGATTCGGTAGGCGGTAGCAACGGACCTGGCGGATTCTTCGTTTTCTGTCTGATCACCAACACCGATAATCAAACAGTCGTTACGCGGTGCGTTTCTGTGGACAGGATTGACAGGATGAAAAAGCTCCTACAAAGCCTTCTTTAATCCTGAAAATCCTGTTAATACCTGTCAGAAAATGGCGCAGTGCGTAACTCCTAATCACAGATAGCATTGACGGTTACGGTTTTGGAATAAACTATACTGTGTGGCATGGAGGTAACTATGAAAATCAGGGTTATGCTCAAGTTGGTTTTGACCTTTGGGTTGTTGATGACTTTGCTCCCCTTACACCCTGGACCGTGGACTGTCAATGCAGCGTCAGAACCTGCCCGGACCAGTATCGCCCAACGCCCGCTCGGTGAGTTGCTCAATCCCGACGGCAGCCTCAACCTGGATACCGGCTTCAGCGGCTCGCTCGATCCCGCCGGCTGGCAGATGTCCTATGCCGAAGATGGCGCACCGGTGTTCACGCCGGCCAGCACAGCCAATACCGCGCCGCCCCCTACCGGCCTGTGGCGCGCGCTGGGCAACGGTCTGAACGGCGATGTCCGCGCCATAGCGGTAGCAGGAGCGAATGTGTACGTGGGCGGCGATTTCACCGATGCGGGGGGACTCGCCAATGCCGACAACATCGCCCGCTGGAACAGCCTCACGAATACGTGGTCTGCTTTGGGTAGCGGGCTATCGGCAACCGTAGATGCTATCGCTATAGCGGGGGCGAATGTGTATGTCGGCGGCTGGTTCAGCAATGCCGGCGGAAACGCCAATGCCGATTACATCGCGCACTGGGATGGGAATGCCTGGAATGCCCTGAGCGCGGATGCCAGCAAGGTATTGAACAGTGGGGTGATGGCGATTGTCGTGAGCGGGCCAGACCTGTACGTGGGCGGTTTATTCACCGATGCCGGCGGGAAAGTGTATGCCGACTATATCGCCAACTGGCACAACGGTGATTGGTTTCCCTTGCGCTACGGTGGATTGGGCAGTGGGTTGAATGGCCCGGTTTTCAGCCTCGCCACAGCAGGGCCAAACCTGTATGCAGGCGGCATGTTTACGGATGCAGGGGGTGACCCCGACGCCGACTATATTGCCCGTTGGCATATCGCCGACTGGACCTGGAATGCTCTGGGCGCCGGCGTGAACAATGCCGTGTTGGCCGTCGCCGCGGCGGGGGCGCATGTGTACATCGGCGGTATGTTCACCGATGCGGGAGGCGATTCCGCGGCTGACCACATTGCCCGCTGGGACGGCAACGCATGGCATGCCCTGGGCAGCGGGGTGAATGAAAATGTCCGAGACATTGCGGTGGTCGGGTCAAGTGTCTATGTGGGCGGCGACTTCAGCGACGCGGGCGGAATCGCCGCCGCCGATTACATCGCCCGTTGGGATGGTTCAGCCTGGAAAGCCTTGCGCAGTGGAGTGAACGACGATGTCATGGCGATCACCGCTGCAGGTCCTGACGCATTATAGTAAAATTGGCACATTAACAAGTGGTGAGGTATTTTCGGCAGCCCACGAGTCTTCCAGGTGCTGCAAAGTATCCGCCCGTTGATGACGCCAGTGCCAACGG
>JAIOAX010000064.1 GCA_019873645.1 Chloroflexota bacterium
AGTCTACTGAAAAAACTAAAGATCTCACCGCAGAGGTACTCTAAATATACAAGTCGCGGAGGGCGCAAAGATTTTTATGTCGGATTCAATAAAATTAAGTCTTTCGCGTTTTGTTGCTAATTTTATTGATATGAACTTGAATTTTTCTCGGCGTTCTTTGCGTCTCTGCGGTGAACTGGACTTTTTTCAGGAGAGTCGTTAATGTGGATTTCTCCGGGGTTAGCTTCACATCCAGCCTTCGTGGTAGGCTGTCTCGTACATCGCGACGATGTTTTCCGGCGGGCTGACGGCCTGGATGTTGTGACACGGCGCAAGGATGTAGCCGCCCCCCGCGCCGAGGATGGTGAGGTTTTCAACCACTTCCCGGCGGACATCTTCGACACTGCCAAAAGGCAATGTCTGCTGATTGTCCATCCCGCCGTGGAAGATAATCTGATGGCCGAAATCGCGCTTCAGTCCCTCGCGTTCCATACCTTTGCAGCGCCATTGGATGGGATTGAGGATGTCCATGCCGATGGCAATCAGGTCGGGGATCACCGGACGCACCGCGCCGTCGCTGTGGGTGAAGACGTAGGCTCCCCCTGCGTGGACCAAATCCATCATCCGCTTCATGCGGGGGAGAAGGAATTCCTGGATATGGCGTTTGGAGAACAGCAGGCGTTCCTGCGATCCCAGGTCTTCGGCGACGTAGGAGAACGTCACCTGTCCCGGAATCTGTTCGTAGATGCGGCGGGTATCCTCGTAGGCGAAGTCAAAGAGCTGGTCCAGACAGTAGTGGACGATCTCCGGGTTGAGCGCCAAATCCATATAGGCTTGCTCCATACCGCGCAAGGCGACGTAGCGTAGAAACGGCTCCGAGCCGCCGCCGCGGATGGGACGCTGTTCGTTGCCCCGCACTTGCTCCGGGATGACGGTGTAATCGAACCAATCCGGTGTGGGCCAGGTGTATTTATCCGCGATTTCGTCGGCGGAGGTGTACTGCGCCAGTGGATGATAAATGATCTCGCTATAGACGCCGGTACCATAATCCACCTCTTTGTGGCGGCAGCCGTACATATCGCTGCCCGGCTCTAGCGGCGGTCCCACGTAACGCGGGCCGACATCCAGGGGATGGTCAATGTGCAGACGGGCAAACATTTCGTCTACCGTGGCGCAGCCCAGATACCGCATAAGTTTCTCGGTCGCCTCCGGTGTGCCCCAGTAATCCAGCGGCACGCGATCCGGTTTCTCGCGCCGCAGCACGGCCAGCCAGCGTTCTTTGGGGGTCATAGTTTCCTTCATAGCCGCAAACCTCTCTTTATATCGTCAAGTTTTTGTATTTTGCGTGTTTGGCGCCGATTATACAAGTCAAAACTTTAATTTGACTTGTTATTTCTACTATTCTCTTGTAAAATACATCTGGAGGTGTATGATGACGATTTATACAACCACCATAACGCCCAGAGCACAGACTTCGGTCCCCGCCGGTATCCGGCAACGCTACCGTATACAATCGGGCGACAAACTCACCTGGATAGACGATGGACAGACGATCAAAATCGTCCCTCTGCCCAAAGACATCATTCAGGCGTTGCGCGGATGTGCAAAGGGTGAAGCGCTGACCCAAAAGCTGCTGGCTTCACGGCAAGAGGACCGGGACCGTGAACGCGCTTAAGTATGTCCTGGATACGTCCGCACTCCTGGCCTTGATGGAAGAGGAAGCAGGCGCCGGCCGGGTTGAAGCCATTCTCCGCCAGGAGCAGATCATTATCCCATTCCCGGTGTTACTTGAAGTCTACTATCTTTCTTTGCAGGAACGCTCTGAAGCTACAGCGGACTATCGCTACGCGCTTCTATGCAATCTACCTCGCGCCGACATCTACTGGAATATGGACGAACCTACATTGCTCACGGCGGCCCGTTTCAAGGCCCGCTACTGCGTCTCTTTTGCCGACGCCCTCATTGCCGCGTTCGCCGCACAACATCATGCCGTCCTGGTTCACAAAGACCCGGAATTTGAGGCGCTCAAAGATCATCTGTTGCAAGAGGCATTGCCGTACAAATAGAGTTCAGATGCCACCGGCGTCCAGATCCTGAATCATCGCCCAGGCGAAACGCGCCGCCTTTTCCAATCCCGCCGGAACGATGTGCGCGACGTTATCACTGGTTTGATGCCAGTTCTCCAGCCAGCCATCGGGGCCGAAGCCGGAGAGACACACCCCGCGATACCCACGCACCCGCAGCGCGCCGATTTCCTCACCAATGACCATCTCCCGTCCCTGAACGCCCATTTCGGGATGCCGACGGCTGACACGTTCGGCCCAGGCCAGCGATTCCGCATCGGGCCGGTAGGTCGAAAGCAGCGAGAAACCCGTGTGGCGCGTGACGTAAGCTACCTCTTTGGTTCCCACCATCTCGAAATCGAGGAACCAGGCGTCGCGCAGGCGCTCGCCGTAAGCATCAAGCAAGGCATGCGCGCCCAGACAGCCCACTTCCTCCGCGCCGGTGAAGGCCAGCCAGACTTCGGTGTGGCGCAAAGGCTGCTGACGCAATTGCGCCGCCAGTCCCAGAACGCAAGCGACGGCGCTGGCGTTATCATTCGCACCCGGGACATAGGGACCGATCTCGTCGCCCAGCGCAATGAGCAAGCCGGCAAGGACGGCGCCCAGGCTCGCTTTGCGAAACCTGGCCGCGCCGCGACAGCCACTTAACGCCTCGACAAGCTGTGCGACGCCGTTGCCTGTCATGGCCCCCAATGCCACCGTGGTCACACCCAGGATGTATTTCTTAAGGCGCGGATGAAACGAAAGCCGATGTTTGTTGCTATCGGTGTGCGCCAGAAGCACCAGGGTACGACGCGGCTCTTCGGTGGAGGGCACGCGCGCGATTAACGTGGCGCTTTGCCGACGCGGCGAGAGTTCCGCCAGCGGTTGTTTGTCAATGCGTGTGGAACGCCATAGCGTATAGGCGCAGCCCAGCGCCGCCACGCCGCCCAAGAGCTTCCCCATCCGGCTGCGCGTTCCCAAAAGATTGCCCACCAGTGTCAGCGCCAGCGGGTTGCCCAGCGCATAGCCCCAAGTGTCCGGCGTGAGAAACGGCAGTGTTTCGATCTCGTCGTAGCCGAGCGCGCCGAGTTCTTGACGGATGTATTGCCGCGCGCGCATCTCCGCCAGATGGCCCGCCGGACGTGGCCCGATCTCTTCCGCCAGTTTGCGGACGTGTGTCATCAAAGTCGCCGTTGAAAGTATCTCGCTCATAGTCGCTCCAACGTTTGAACGTTTAGGTGGTGCAAGTTAAAAATCCGTTAAAATCTGTTTAATCCGTTGACCATATACTTGTCTGTCGGTGAACACAGGTTTATGACGCATTGGCAACCACGCGGATGTTCTCCGCTCCGACAAGACGGATGAGCTGCTCCTTAAGGTGGGGGGTGTAACGTGTGCGTTCGTTGGGAAAAGAAAGCTCGATGCGCTTGCCGTGCTCGTTTTTAAGGTAGATGATGAAATGATCCTGTCCCGGCTCGGCCTTGAACAGCGTATGCAGTTCTGTCAGTCGTGAGAAATCGCGGGTCGAGTCGCCGGTGCGCGGCAGGGTGACGCAAATTGTCGCCGGAGGCGCGGGCGGCTCTTCTGGTGGCGGCGGTACGCTGACGGCGTCACGCCGTGCGCCGTTACCACCATTGGAGGGCGCCCCAGTTTTTGTCGCCGGTGGGGTGGCGGGCGCCGCCGGCTGTCCAACGTGCGCCGGCATAACGGTCTCGTTACCCTCTGGAAAATCGTAGGGCGGGAAATCGTCCGGCGCCGCTCCGTAGAACGCCATTGGCTCGGCTGCATACACCGACGGCCCGTAATCCACCGTGCCGTATGCGCTGTTCTCCACGGGACGCAACAACTCGTGCGGCTCCTTGAACCAATCCGCCAGCAGCGAGTGTTCCTCACGGTCGGGGCGGTTGTCGAGCTTGCCGCTGACGATGACGATGCGCTCGGCGACGAATTTGTCCTTGAAACGCTCGTAGGTGCGGGGAAAGACGGTCACGTCCACCGTCCCACCAGAGCCTTCCAGGGTAATGAAGGCCATCGTCTCGCCCTTTTTGGTGGTGATACGGCGCACACGCTGGATCATCCCCACCAGCGTTAACTGTTGCCCCAGGGCTTCGGTCGCCAGGCGGTCCACGGTCGTATTGACCAAATCCTGACGTAGCAATTCACTTTCCTGCTGCGCCAGCGGGTGCCGGGAAAGGTACGTGCCGAGCAGCTCCTTTTCCCATTCCAGCAACCGCCGCTCCGGGACCGGCGGCGCGTTAGGCGGCGGTTTGATGGTTTGCGCCGTGCCGGGCATGACATCGAAGAGCGAGAATTGCCCCACGTCGCGGGCGCTGTGCAGTTGCGCACTCACGCTGATGAGGGTGTCAATGGTCGCCAGGAGCGCCGGCCGCGCGCCGAAGTCGTCCAGCGCCCCGGCCTGGATGAGACATTCGAGCGCCTTGCGGTTGAGCTTGCGCAAATCCACACGGTCGGCGAAGTCGTTCAGGGTTTTGAAGGGGCCGCCGGCGCGCCGCGCCTCGACAATCAGGCGCATGACATCGTCGCCCACATTCTTGATTGCCCCCAGGCCGATGCGGATAGCGCGCCCGCCCGGCACGTCCGGCGTGTGCTCAATGGTAAATTCCACGTCGGAGTGGTTGATGCAGGGGCGCAATACCTCCAGACCGCTGCGGCGCGCCTCGGCGATGAGGAAGCCGAGTTTCTCGCTGCTATGGCGCTCGGTGGTCATCAGGGCGGTCATAAATTCCAGCGGATAGTGGGCCTTGAGGTACGCCGTCTGTGCGGTGATGACGGCGTAGTCGGTGGCATGGGCGCGGTTGAAGCCGTAGCGCGCGAAGAACTCGATGTCGGCCCACACCTTTTCGGAGACTTCCTGGGGGATGCCCTTCTTGAGCGCCCCTTCGAGGAACATCTGCTTATGCTTATCCATCAGGTGGCGGACTTTCTTCGCCACCGCCTTACGAATCCCGTCGGCCTCGCCGGGTTTGTAGCCGGCCATTGCCACAGCAATTTGCATGATTTGTTCCTGATACACGCAATTGTGAACGATAATATTGTTTGCTACAAAATTATGCAGCCCCTCAACCGTAATATCGTAGACATCTTCTATCCCGGCCGGCTCAATGCTCACAATTTCTTCCCAGGCAATCCGCAGTCGGCGCGTCGTCTCCGGTAAGGGCAATTGTTCGGTCAACGGCGCCACAATGGTCGCCGCGATGCGTTCACGGCGTTGCCCCTTCGTGTAGAAGTGTTGCCGGTCAATGCCGAATTCACGCATCAGTGCACGCTTAGAAAGCGCAGTGGCGGCTTCCAATTCAGCGATGAACGGCGCCCGGGCGATTTCGCCCTGGGTATGAGCAGTTGCCGGAACAGCGCGTTTCGCGGTCAACAGATGCGGTCGCAATAGCTCGGCAAGTCGCGCCGTGTCATACACCGTGACCTGATAACTGGTACGATCCCCCCGCCGGCTTTGGTAAGCTGCCGTGTAGATATAAGACGAGACGCCCAGTTTAAGCAAGAGCGTTTGCACATCTTCGGCCAATTGCGCAGAAATCGTTTTGTAATGCCATAACTTGTGTCCGGCGTAACCGTCACAGTCCCACAAAGAGGCCAGAAAATACGCGATATCCTCGGGGGACAAAGCAAAAACAAAATCAGGGATGAATTTTTCAGCAGAACGTACACCGCCAGGCTTGCTACCGGCGGGATATTTCAACCCCAATTCGCGCAGCCATGTCAGGAGTTCATTGGGCGCATGATAATCGTTGCGGTCGGATTTTGCAACCGTTACGCGCGTGACGCCCCTGACTTGCTCAACATGCCCCGAGGCCGTATTTTCAAATACTTGCAAACACCTTTCGTACTCGGCCAGCAACGCCGGGTCTTTGGAGACGAAATTCACTGCCGCGAGGTTGCCCAAATCACCGTCGGCTAACAAATAAGCCAACAAGCGTAGTTTGCGTCGGTCATAAGTTCCACTTTGCGCTATAAGTGCGCGCGGCGTGGCAATATAATCGCCAACTTTTAATTCGTTGAGCGATTTCCAGCCGTCTTCGGTAAGGTAACGATGATCGGCAGTCGTTTTAATATGTGCGCCGTTGCGTAAACGTACCTCCCAAACCGGCTTCTTCCCATTATGGACCCAATGGGTAACGCGTCCGGAGGCTATACGCCATTCCTCATCAACACCCTGCACATAAACTTCTTGACGCGCGCCGACTTCATCCAGGCGTATGCGTTCTCCCGTGCGGATATCGGTGACAAGCGCGTCGCCGCTTACACAAATCCCGTAGGTGTCATCCAAAATATTCGCCAGGATTGGATGATGATACTGCACTTCTTCTTCCCCGTGCATGCGGCGGATGTAGGAGGGGATGTTTTCCATCGGGCCGGGGCGGTAGAGCGCCAGTACGGCAATGATGTGCTGGAACTGGGTCGGGCGCATGTCGCGCAGGATGCGGCGCATGCCTGAACTTTCCACCTGGAAGATGCCCGTCGTTTCGCCACTGGCCAGCAGTTCGTACAGCTTCAACACCTCGGCGTCTTTCTGCGGGTCGTCGGGGACGCGCTCGTAGGGGATGGTGTTCATGTTGAGCACCCGGCCATGCTCTTTCTCGATCCACTCGCAGGTCTTGCGGATATGCGTGAGCGTGCGCAAGCCCAGGAAGTCCACCTTGAGCATGCCGAGCATGTCCACGATTTCCATCGGCCACTGCGAGACGACGCCGATGGGGCCTTCGCCCTCCCCTTTCGTGGGACGGTGCAGCGGCATGTACTCCACCAGCGGACGGTCGGAGATGAGGATGCCGGCCGCATGGGTGCTGGCATGCCGTGTGACGCCTTCGACTTCGCGCGCCGCATCCAGCAGTTTCTTGATGTAGGGGACGGTGTCATACAGCTCTTTGAGGTCCGAAACTTCCTCAAGGGCTTGCGCGATGGTGACCGGTTTGCCGGGGACGTTGGGCACCAGCCGCGCCGCGCGATCCACTTCGTTGAGCGGGATGTCGAGCGCGCGGCCCACGTCGCGGATGGCAGCGCGCGCACCGAGCGTCCCAAAGGTGATGATGGCGGCGACGCGGTCCGCGCCGTAACGTTCGGCGGTGTAGGTGATCAGCTCTTCGCGGCGGTCGTCGGGGAAGTCCAGGTCAATATCCGGCATGGAGATGCGGTCGGGATTGAGGAAACGCTCGAACATCAGCCGGTTTTTGAACGGGTCAACGCAGGTGATGCCCAGGGTGTAAGCCACCACGCTGCCCGCGCCGGACCCGCGCACATTCCACCAGATGTCGCGCGCCTTCGCCGCCTCGCACAAATCCCAGACGATGAGAAAGTAGTCATCAAAGCCCATCGTATGGATGATGCCCAGTTCGTATTCCAGCCGTTCCACGACTTCCGGTTCCTGCGCGCGCGCTTCACCATAGCGGCGGACCAGGCCGGCGTAACACAACTCGCGCAGGAACGTCTCTGAATCGCCGCGGCCTTCGGGGACGGGGAATTTGGGCAGGTGATACGGCGGCGCGAATTGGATTTCGACATTGCACTGCGCCGCAATTTTGACGGTGTTTTCCAGGGCTTCAGGCAGGTGCGCATAGAGCCGCGCCATCTCCTCCGGCGAGCGCATGTAGTACGAAGGGTCGGTCATACGCATGCGGTCGGCTTCGTTGACCTTCTTGCCGGTGCCGATGCACAGCAAGACATCGTGCGCGTCGGCCTGCTCGCGTTTGGCGTAGTGGATGTCGTTGGTGGCTGCCAGCGGTACACCCATCTCGCGGCTCAGTTCCACCATCTGGCGATAGACCGGCTCGAATTCCGGGATGTCGTGGCTCTGGAGTTCCAGATAAAAGCGGTCGGGGAAATGCTCCTGGTACCAGCGGATGGCGGCGCGGGCGCGGTCAATCTGCCCCTGGAACAGCAACTGTGGGATTTCGCCCTGCGCGCAGGCCGAGAGCACGATCAGTCCATCGCCGTGCTGTGCCAGGACTTCTTTATCCAGGCGGGGCTTGTAATAGAAGCCTTCCAGTTGCGCGATGGTCGCCAGCTTGAGCAAGTTTTGATAGCCGGTCTGGTTCTGCGCCAGGAGGATCAGGTGATAGGGTTTTTCGTTATGGTCGCGGTCGAAGCGCGAATTTTGCGCCATATAGGCTTCGAGGCCGATGATGGGTTTGATGCCGGCAGCCTTGCATGCCTTGTAGAAGTCCACCACGCCGAACATCGCGCCGTGATCGGTGATTGCCAGTGCGGACATTCCCAATTCGGCGGCATACGTCGCCAACGCCTGCACACTGCTCAGCCCGTCCAGCAGTGAAAACTCGGTGTGCGTGTGCAGGTGTACGAATTCCACCATCGTCATCCTCCGAGAGCGTTGTGGGTTATAGTTGCGGGTTGGTCACAAATTGACTACAGAGAGCACAGAGATTTTGGGGTGTTTCTCTGCGTCCCTCTCTACGTTCATTCTACCGCAGAAAGCGCGGCTTGCAAGAGGTTGGAGGATATGCTACTCGCCTGTTTGCTATGGCCGATTTAAGAGCAATGCGGAGATGTTGGTGGCGGTGAGGTTGAACAGGCGCGTCCCTACTCTAACATATTTTTCCACGTGGCAGGCTCAAAATCCGATGCGAAAGGGTTGATAAAACGCACATCCTCAATCTGCGCACCGGCATTGAAATCTTCACTGAGGATCAGGGGAAGGTTATGCAAACGGGCTATGGCCCATATCTGCGCATCCCCAAAGTGGAGCTGATACAGCCGCGCGCCGCGCACAGCTTCCAGGACGACCTTACCCAGAGAGAGGTAAGTGGAGGATGGGGGAATTATATTGTCCATGCTGTGTCAAAGACAGGCTTTTATATCCTTCCCGTAGGCACTTCGAATTATGGTTATGTAGACTGGTTGGCTATTGGACAATAAGTCCTCATAAAGTGAAGTCGCCCTGTAGTGCGCCCCCAAAGTTGGACAGGTTAGAAAATGAACTATCATGTCAAACAAAGGAGGGCTATTATGACACGACGACGTACATTTACTGCACAATTCAAAGCACAAGT
>JAIOAX010000065.1:0-4284 GCA_019873645.1 Chloroflexota bacterium
ACCAGGAAAATCTGACTGTCCTGCAACTGGTCGCGGAAGCCGTATCCGGCGGAGACCTGATAGTAAGCCGATTTCCCCCACAGCCGACAGGAAATGGCCTGGTACTTGAGCCAATCGTTGGTCATGAAGTTCAACGCCTCATCCGGCGTCTCGACGCGCTCGCCATCCACAAAGCGCGACCAGAAAGCGGCGACGTCCTCCAACGCCTGCGCGCTTGCTTCGGGCGAGGTGTAACGCCGGATTAACTCTGCCGCATCCTCGCGTCCCTGTTCCGCCGCCCCCAGCGTGAAGACGAGGGTGTGCGATGCGCCGGGCGCCAACGTCACCCCCACCTGCAACGCCGCAATCGCGTCCCCAAAGCGCCCCGTCCGGCCTGCCAGCGCCCGGTCGCGCATCGCCTGTGGGCGTTCCAGGCTGTTGTACAGGCCGATGAAGGATTCCTTGTCGCCGTCGAAGGCCTTAAGCGGCTCGCCGGCGGCCATAAACGCCGTGTACGGCCAATCGATGTTGTTGTGGCGGCCCTTGTCGTCAGGGAATCCCCACAGGTACTTGCGGGCGAACAGCGCGTTCAACGCAGCATCTGCCGACGTTTCGATGAAGAGTTTGTGGAACTCGCGGTGCTCGTCGGGCGCAAAGCCCAGGAGCCATTCGAGGTAGGTGGTCACGTCCAATTCACGCGGTCGGTCACTGGTATTGGTAAGCGTCAGACGGAAGATTTCCACCGGGTCCGCCGCGGCAACGAAAACCGTCAACTCGCTGTGGATGCCCGCGACCTGCTGGACGAAGCGCGTGTAGCCCAGCCCGTGGACGACCTGGTAGGATTCAAAAGCGTGCATCACCGGCTTCCAGGTCGCCGACCAGTAGGTGCCGCTGTTTACATCGCGGATGTAGAAGTACTTGCCCCAGTCGTCCTTGACCAGGTCTTGAAAGGCGCGCGTCAGGCGGTTTTGTCCCGCATTGCCGCGCCAGCTATAGCCCGACCCGGTCTGCGAGACCATCATGCCATAATCCCCGTTGCTGATGATGTTCACCCAGGGGCGCGGGGTAAAAGGCGTGGTGATGACATATTCCCTGCCATCGTCAGAAAAATAACCGTAAGGATTCTCGAATTTCCGGCTCATTATGTCTCCTTGCGATTCGTCAGGTAGTCTTTAGTCTGATAGTCGAAGTTCGTAATCGGGATTATCGTGTCTTGAATGACGTTGACCTGGCTCAGGGCAAAAAGTGAAACGTTTCACTTTTACATGTATAATTTAGCACAACTTTTTCGCTATGTCAAGAGGCAATTTGCGGTGGGTAGAGGACAATTATGGGAATCGCTCGGGCCGGTCTCTGACCGCGCCCACTCAACCCATTATCTGGGCCTGCGGCGGCACAGTCAGAGACCGGCCATAGCAATACTCGCTCGGGCCGGTCTCCGACCGCGCCCGTTCAGGTTGTCTTTTTATTTCCAACAATCTGTCGTATATCCCTTGCCAGTGATTACGCATATCTCACCGCGGAGCACACTGCGGTTGCAGAGGGACATAAAAGAGGCTTTCTTACAGAAAATATACGAAACGTATGTCAGAATGTAACTATCTGGTCCCTTTCGAAAGCTGCGGTTCACCAGGTAACATAGTACACGGATGAACACAGAAAGCACGGATTTCTTCTTTGGAAAAAATCCGTGGAGTCCGTGACATCCGTGTACCAGAGATTAACCTTCAGCAGTCAGCAGCGCAACCTGTCCCGCGTAACCCTTAGCGAAGCGCGCACCGTCGTCCGCCGAACCGATGCCCGCACCGTAGTGCATCGGCACGACGATTTGCGCGCCGATGGCATTTGCCGCACCGACAGCCTCTTCCGCCGTCATCACGTAAGTGCCGCTCACCGGCAGCAGCGCGATGTCGCAACGGAAATCCGCCATCTCGGGGATGTGGTCGGTGTCTCCGGCGAAGTAGACGCGCACACCGTCCACGGTGACGATGTAGCCGACGTGCTGTTCATCCTTCGGGTGGAACGGTTTGCCCGGCGCGCGGAATTTGTTGACGTTGTACGCGGGCACGGCTTCAATCTCCACACCCGCGACGGAAAGTTTGTCGCCAGGACGCATCACCCGCGCGCCGCGCAACTCTTTCGCCGCCAGGTGGCTGGCAACGACTACCGTCTGTGCGCCACTCACCTTCTTGACATCGTCGGGCGAGCAGTGATCGTGGTGATGATGGCTGACCAGCACCAAATCGGCAGTGGGCGGCTTGCCCTGCAACTTCCACGGATCGAAGTAGATGACCGGCGGCCCATCCAGCCGGAAGCTGTCGTGACCGAGCCAATGCAATTTCCTGACCAACTCCTTTGCGTTCACTTTTCACCTCCTGAAACGGTTGCTGGCAATTCAAAACCTATCTTCACACCTCGGAAAGCGCGAGTTGACAACTCGCGCTACCGGTCAGCGACGGTTGAGCAGACGCAAGACAAGGTTGAGAATGATGGTCAGCAAAATGCTGAGTAAAATCGAGCTGACGATCGGCACAAAGCAGGAGAAGCTACCATCCGGGCTGCGATAGCGGATGTCGCCGGGCAGCCTGCCTAACCACTGCATAAACGGCAGCTTCCCCAGAAGGAACAACAACACCCCCAGGGCAACAATCCCCAGACCAATCACAATCAGCCAACGCCCCAACGTATCCAATGGAGACATCGCTTCACACTCCATGCGTGTCAATTCGTGAAGAGTCGCAATCTGTACAATAACACTGCCGGATAGCCCATTTTCTATCAGCAGATTGAGCTAAATCTGCTTAATCTGCTGACAAATTTCTGCCTGTTGCACAGGTCGAAAATTCGTGGTGAGAGTGCGCCCCTACAATGGGACCGCCGAACCGAGTGTATACTCCGGCTCGAAGCCGATGAGCGCGCGGGCTTTGTCGATGCTGATCAGCGATGCACTGCCCTCGACAGGCCGCGTCCACGTCTGCACGTCGGGGTACATCAACGAAGCCAATCCTTGCGTAGGCAAACCGAGGGAATTGTGGCTGCCCACAATCCACAGCGGATGACTACCCTCGTACTCCGCCAGCACGGCCTTTTCGATCGCCTGTGCGGCATCCCGCTTGTCCAGCATCGCCCAGAAATCGTTGCGCCCGAAGGTCAGAGCAGCGGCAGGCATTGCCCGCATCGCGGTCATCATCGCATCGTCGTCGATCTCGCCATTTTGATGCTGCGCCTGCAATTCCCGCAACCTGGCGAATGTCTGCTGCACCTGTTCACGACGCTCGGCTACGGGCAAGGCCATCAGACCCTCGTAGGCGGCCTGGATGAAAGCGCGGAACTCCCCGGCATGTTCATGCCCATGCTCGAACCAGCGGCTGTCGTAGACCCACGGAAAGCGCAGACACGCGCCGGAAATGCCCTCGCGTCGCCAGAAATAAGCCGCGATCTCTTCCAGGATTTGCTTGGAAAACGAGTACACATCCGATGTAGAACCGGGATGTGCTTCGTCCAGCGGGAAGTAATGGATAGGAATCTCGCGGATGCCGTAGCCGTTGCCCAGCGCGTTGATCGAACTGGCGCTGACCACGCGCTTGATGCCGTTTTCCGCCGCGGCCTGATACACGTTGAACGATCCCCCACAGTTGGTGGCGAAGATCTCGGCGTCCTTGCCTGGAATGGGATCGGGGATGGCAGCGAGATGGACCACCGCCTCGATGCCCTCGAAATGCGG
Source organism: Chloroflexota bacterium (assembly GCA_019873645.1). GTDB lineage: Bacteria > Chloroflexota > Anaerolineae > B4-G1 > SLSP01 > DSWT01. Next base: position 3,704 of record JAIOAX010000065.1, read on the forward strand.
GCGCAGCGTCGCGTAATCCGTGATATCCGCCTGCCGATATTCCGCGCCGCGCACTTCGGCGGCTACTTCTGCCATGATGTCGGCTTCGGGAACACGGTCCAGCACCCGCACTTCATGCCCATGCGCCAACAATCGTGCCACCGCCGGTCTCCCGACGTGGCCTATGCCTCCGGTAACGAGTATTTTCATTGTGGACTCCTCAATGCGACCATACACGCTCCCCTTTTACAACATCCCGCAAATCAAAAAAGGTTTGCCAATCCTTGAAACGCCGGGACGGCAGACAACGCCACCCGGCCTGTCGTACCCATTCGGCCAATCGCTGCGCGCCGTAGCGAGCAAAAAGCCGCGCAATTCCGGCACTTCGCCCCAGGCCAGAGTCCGCTCGATCACGTGGAAAGCGTCTTTGTCAGGATCAAGGGACTCAAAAACGTATCCCCGAAAATGGGATTTCAAAGTTGCCGGGATGCTATCTGTAGACATCGTACTGTCATCACCTACGCAATAATGACACACACCGGCATAGGAACTTCCGTCATCTGCCCGGTCGGCGTCAGATGCCCGGTCTGCGGATCGATGCG
>JAIOAX010000065.1:4819-7142 GCA_019873645.1 Chloroflexota bacterium
CCTTCCTGCCGGCGCGGGTTGACGCCGGAACCGGTATGCTGCACGACGGCGGAAGCCGGATCCAGCCCCCCACCCGCGCGCACGGGGAACGCGGCGGCGTTCCCGCCCATGTAGTTCGCCACGTAGACGTAGCGCCCGGTCTGCTCCACGCTCACGTGGCACGGCGCACCGCCATGCGTGCATTGGCTGTTGATGAAGGTCAGCGCGCCGCTCTGTGCATCGACCGCGAACGCGCTCACTCCCCCACCCGCTTGCCCGTCGAACGTCATCGTCTCGTTGACAGCGTACAGATACCGGCGCTGCGGGTCGAGCGCCAGAAAAGAGGGGTTCTGTACGCCGCCGGCAACCCCCGCAGCTATCAACGCGCCGGTCGCCATGTTCAAGCGGTAGATGTAAATGCCCTCACTCGCCCCTTTGTGCGTGTACGTGCCTACGTAAACCCATCTTTCGTTAACGTCTTGTCGTTGTGTCATTATACATTCCTTCGTTAGTCTGGTAGTCGTTAGTCTGATAGTCGTTAGTCTGGTAGTCGTTAGTCTGGTAGTCGTTAGTCTGATAGTCGTTAGTCTGATAGTCTATATCATGGCGGCTGAAAGACAAGCTAACAACCCAGGACTTTACCATTCTCGTCACAGTTCCCTATTTTTGCTTCGAGCGGATCGCCAGATCCGCGTCTTATGAGCGTAAAACGGGGAACTGGCGTTCCCCTGTTCCCTATTTTTGCTTCCAGCGGATCGCCAGATCCGCGTCTTATGAGCGTAAAACGGGGAACCGGCGTTCCCCTGTTCCCTATTTTTGCTTCCAGCGGATCGCCAGATCTGCGTCTTATGAGCGTAAAACGGGGAACTGGCGTTCCCCTGTTCCCTATTTTTGCTTCCAGCGGATCGCCAGATCCGCGTCTTATGAGCGTAAAACGGGGAACCGGCGTTCCCCTGTTCCCTATTTTTGCTTCCAGCGGATCGCCAGATCTGCGTCTTATGAGCGTAAAACGGGGAACTGACGTTCCCCTCGAAGCAAGAATGGTTCCCTATTTTTGCTTCCAGCGGATCGCCAGATCCGCGTCTTATGAGCTTGAAACGGGGAACTGGCGTTCCCCTCGAAGCAAGAATGGTTCCCTATTTTTGCTTCCAGCGGATCGCCAGATCCGCGTCTTATGAGCTTAAGAACGGAAAAGATAACGGCGTTCTTGACGGGGTGCACTGTTCCATTAACAGATCCACCAGCCTTTTGTTTGAGCCTTCAAAAAAAAATCTGCTTAATCTGCTGACGTTTATACCCCCCTACGCTCCCGTCAGATTCATAATCATCAACCGCTCGAAGAAATCCTGCATCGGACGGCCCGCAGCCAGGGCGGCCTGGATGGCCTCTTCAACCTCCGTCGGACCGTGCCCGCGTGCCCACTGCGGGAGTTGTGCTGCATCGGTCACCAGCCCGAAGAAGTCGAAACCCAATTTGGCGTAGGTCGTCCAGGGCAAATGCCCCGCAGCGACGGCGTATTCGAAGATACCTTGCGGCGCGCCCAAAGCCAGGATCGTCGTGTAATCGTGATCCCACGCCCAACGCATGGAGGCGCGCACCAGCGCAGTACCGATCCCCCGTCCAAAGTAGCGCGGATCAGCCCCCTTGAGGATGGTCGGAGCCTCTGAGGTCCCCTCAGCCTCCTGTTGGAAACTCTCCAGCGTGCGTCCCACGTGACAGCAAGCGTGACACCACGCCGGACCGGATAAGTTCAGATTCACCGAGCCGGTCATCCGCAGCCACCATTCCGGTCGCCACCAGTGATTCCACGGCGGCCAGTCGGGGTTATCCTGAGCCGGCAAGACAATGCGGTAGCAATGCAATTGCGCTACACAGCGGTCACCCTCCCATGCCGCCATGCCAAGCGTGCCCTGGCGTTCAAAAAGACGAAGCAGAACCTCGCGCTCTGTAGGCCAACAGCGCAGAGGAATCCGGTCCAATTCATCAACCTGAATGGGCCGGATGGTGATGGGTATATCGTTTGGCGACATTAACGTCATGGCTCACCTCCACAATAAGTTGGCTCGTTGTTAGTCAAATAGTCCCAGTAGATCTAAAAATGCTCCAAGGGGATCGTCGATCCCCGTTCTGGTCTGGATCTGGTGATCCAGCTCGTTGTTAGTCAAATAGTCCAGAGAAAACGTCTTATTCAGGTTCATAATTTGCCGGCAAAACGTCGATGACGACGACCTCCGGGCGGCACAAAAAGCGTAGCCGCGGCGCGTTCGCGCGTTCCATCCCAATCCCGCGCGAGACCACCAGCGTCTTTCCCGGCGCGATGGTCGTCACACCCGAAGCCCAGGCG
>JAIOAX010000066.1 GCA_019873645.1 Chloroflexota bacterium
AGGGATGACCAGCGCCAGGGAACAGGAGCGGACATTGTCGCTCACAAAGATCAAGCGGGTGGGGACGTCCGGGTGAGCGGAGATGCTGGCCGGTGTATACCCGTTGTTCAACACTGTAATCCGCACCTCGTTTTCGCCGTCTGGGGACGTGACGGCTTCTGCCAACGGGGCTTCGCTTGACACGTCGGCGGCCTGCGTCAGCCGCGCAAGCGAGACCGGCGACCCCATCAGGTTCAGGCCGGAGTCCACGGAAACCAGCCCCAAAATCAGCAAGACGACCGCCACAGCCCGCGCGAAATTCTTCTCCAACAGCGCGCCCATCCGCGTCGCCAGGTAGACCACGGCGAAGAAAACGACGCTGCTGCCCAGGGTAAACGCCGCCATCAGTCCGGCGGCCTGGAGGGCGTTGCCCGTGCCCATCGCCAGGGCCATCATCGCCTGGGTGACGCCGCATGGAATCAACACGGTCAGCGCGCCGAGGATCACCGGCGTCACCGCGTCCGCGCCGGCTTTGGCCTTGCGCCGCAGATAGCGCGTCACGGCGGCGGGTGGCTCGAAGACGAAGTAGCGGAAGATCGGATGCACGTTCAGCATCCGCAGGGCGTTGCCGACCATAAAAATGCCAATGGCGATCAAGAGCAACGCGCGGGTGAGCGGCGTCAATTGCAGCATCGAACCGACCGCGCCGAGCAGCAAGCCGAGCAGGGTGTACGCAGCCAGTTTTGCCGCCAGGAACAGCAGAATCGGCAGCGCGCCCGGCGATGTCGTTGGTTGCGCCGCCGCTGGCTTGCGCTTACGTGATGACGTTCCCGGCGCGGGAGCGACCTGCGGCGCTAACGCCGTCGTCAACAACCCACCCTGCACCGCCAGACAGCTCAATCCGCCTGTGGTCAATCCTGTAATAAAAGCAATCACAAGTTGGTTCATAGCTTTCCCTTAATCGTGGCCGGTTTTGTAGGGCGAGTTGGTAACTCGCCCATCAATGCAAGCGAGTTGGCAACTCGCTCTACGCTTTCCCCCTAATCGTGGCCGGTTTTGTAGGGCGAGTTGGTAACTCGCCCATCAATGCAAGCGAGTTGCCAACTCGCTCTACAGTTTTATTTCACCCTTCAGCTATTTTTGGCTGAAAGCTAACCACTTGCACTACACATCTGCCTTTTTCAGCCGCAAGCTATTCGTGACGACGAACACGCTGCTGAAGGACATTGCGCCGGCTGCCAGCATCGGGTTGAGGAACCCCAACGCCGCCGCTGGAATCAGGATGACGTTGTAGAAGAACGCCCAGAACAGATTCTGTTTGATCGTGCGCAGCGTCTTGCGCGAGAGCGCGACTGCTCGCACGACGCCGCGCAAGTCGCCGGACATCAGCGTGATCGGTGCGGCGGCGATAGCCACGTCCGTTCCGGTGCCGATGGCGATGCCGACGTCGGCCTGGGCCAGGGCGGGGGCGTCGTTGACGCCGTCGCCAACCATCGCCACGACCGCCGGTTTCCCGTTGACGGTTTCCGCTTGCAGCTTCTTGATTTCAGCCGCCTTGCCTTCGGGTAGCACCTCTGCCAGCACCGCGTCGAGGCCCACCTGCCTGGCGATGGCTTCCGCCGTCTTGCGGTTGTCGCCGGTAATCATCACCACCCGCAGGCCCATCCGGTGCAGGCCGGCAATCGCTTCGACCGAGCCGTCTTTGAGCGTATCCGCCACGGCGATCACGCCGCGCACCGCGCCGTCCACGGCGACGAGCATGGCCGTTTTTGCCTCCGCCTGCAACCGCTTCACTTCGGGCTGCAAGCCGTTGAGCGGGTAGCCACGCGCCTCCATCATCCGCAGATTGCCCACCGCCACCGCGCGCCCGTCCACCTCGGCGGAGACGCCAAGCCCCGCCTCGGCCTGGAACCCTTCTGGTTCGGACAAGTGCAACCCCCGCGTCGTCGCCTCCGCCCAAATCGCCTCGCCGAGCGGGTGCTCCGAGCCTTTTTCGACGGAAGCAGCCAGGCGCAGTAATTCCTCATTTTGGATTTTGGATTTTGGATTTTGGAGCGCGCTATCCGCCGATTCGTCATTCGTAATTATGTCCGTTACCGCCGGTTGCCCTTTCGTGATCGTGCCGGTTTTGTCCAGGACGACGGTGGTGATGTGTCCGGCGCGTTCGAGGGCCTCGCCGTTCTTCAGCAGGACGCCCAACTCGGCGCCTTTGCCTGTGCCCACCATCACGGCGGTCGGCGTCGCCAGGCCCATCGCGCACGGGCAGGCGATCACCAGCACGGCGACCATGTTGATCAGGGCGCGGGTGAAGGCGTTAGTGTCCGCATTGACCGGCAGCGGCGGTCCCAGGAAGTACCAACCTAAAAAGGTCAGTACAGCGATGCCGATCACGATGGGTACGAACACCGCCGAAATCTGATCCGCCAACTGTTGAATGGGCGCTTTGCTGCCCTGCGCTTCCTCCACCAGGCGGATGATCTGCGCCAGTGCGGTCTCTTTACCTACCTTCGTTGCCTCGAACTTGAGCATCCCCAGCTTGTTGAGCGTCGCGCCGATGACGGGATCGCCCGGCCCCTTCGTCACCGGCAACGATTCGCCGGTGAGCATAGATTCGTCCACCGACGAATGGCCTTCGATGACCACGCCATCCACGGGAATTTTCTCGCCGGGGCGCACCAGCACCACGTCGCCCACGCGGACGGCTTCGACCGGAACGGCGATTTCGACGCCGTCGCGCACGACCTGCGCTGTTTTCGCCTGCAAGCCCATCAGCTTCTTGATGGCCTCGGAGGCGCCGCCTTTCGCGCGCGCTTCCAGCAGTTTGCCCAGTCGCACCAGGGTGATGATGACGGCGGACGTTTCCAGGTAGACGTGCCCATCGAGCCAGCCGAAGACGATGGGCAGCGAGTAGACGTAGGCCGCCGTCGTGCCGAGCGCGATGAGCACCTCCATATTGGCGGCTCCGTTGCGCAGCGCCTTGTACGCGCCCGCGTAATACTGCGCGCCAACGTAGAATTGCACCGGTGTCGCAAAGGCCAACATCACCCAATGCACCCAATCGGCGTGCGCCCACATCCCGAACAGGCCAAAATCCCGCGCCATCGAGAAGACGAACAACGGCACGGTGAACAACAGGCCAATGATGAGCATGCGCTTCTGGTGGCTGATTTCGGCGGCGCGCGCTTTGGCTTCGGCGTCGTCGGCGTCGCCGCCCAATTCCAGCGCCTCGAAGCCGGCCTGGGCAACCGCCTTGCGGATCTCGGCCTGGCTGACGATGGTAGGGACGTAACGCACGCGGGCTTTCTCGGTCGCCAGTGCGACGTGTGCTTCGAGCACGCCCTCGATGTGCAGCAGCGCCTTTTCGAGCCGCCGGGCGTCGTTGTCGTCAGCCAGCCGTTTGATGATCAGGTCGGCTTCCCCGGTTGCCACGCCGTAGCCCGCGCGTTCCACCCGCCCGATGATGTCGGGCAGGAAGACCAGCGTGGGGTCGAACTCCACCGTGGCGCGCTCCGAGGAGAGATTGACGACGGCGTTGGTCACGCCGTTGACCCGCTTCAGATTGCGCTCAACGGTCGCCACGCAGTTCGCGCACGTCATCCCGGTGATGGGCAAAGTAATTGTGTTGGTCATAGAAAGTTCCTTGTTAGTCATGTAGTCGGGTAGTCGAGTAGTCGTGTAGTCGGGTAGTTGGGTGGTTGGGTAGTCGAGTGGTCGTGTGGCCTGGTAGTCTTTAGTCGCCCTAACGATTCTCGCCTGGCTGAGGGCTTGACTCCAGGGCTTTGTCATTCTCGTTCCGAGGGGAACGCCAGTTCGCCGTTGTGAGCTGTGATAGGTCGCAAAACGCGGATCTGGCGATCTGCTCGAAGCTAATATGGGAATTGTGACGAGAATGATAAGGTCCTGCCTTGACTCCCTGATTACTTGACTACTTGACTACTCGACTATCTGACTACTCAACTCCCTGACTACTTGACTATTTGACTACCCGACTATCTGACTACTTGACTACTCGACTATCTGCCTACTCGGCTACCGGATAGTTGATCTCAGCCAGCAGAGACTTGATCGCTTCTTCAGATGCCGGGGCCTCGAAGGAAATGGTCGCCTGTTTGGTTTGCGCGTCGGCTTCGACGGACCACACCCCGCGCAGATCGCCCACCTCCGTCTTGATGGTGCGCACGCAGTGATGGCACGAGATATTGGGAATTGTGTATGTTACAGTTTGCATAGTCGCCTCCATTTGAAATATGGAGTACGGCGTAGGAAGTATGGAGTAAGGGGGAGGATTTTGTTTTCTTGCCCCATACTCCGTACTCCATACTCCTTACTCCTGATTACACTTTCGTCATTGCTGCGAACACGTCGCTGATTTCCTGGAGCACACGCTCGCGTTCTTGTGGGTCGTCCCCGCGCACGGCGGTGATGACGCAGGAGTTGAGGTGCTCTTCCAGGATTTGCACGCTCACTTTGTTCAGCGCCGCCTGCACGGCTTGAATTTGCCGGAGGATGTCGATGCAGTAGGCGTCCTCCTCCAACATCCGTTGGATGCCGCGCAGATGGCCTTCGATGGTCTTCAGCCGCTTGAGCGCCTCCTCATGGTGTGCGCCGTGGCGCGTGTGCGTCGTATGGTCGTGTTCGTGCATAGTTTGTCCTTTCACGATTTATTTCATTTGCGCTATCCCCTCCCCCCTGGGGGGGGTATACTATAAAGTATACCGTAATATTGTTTTTTGTCAACAGTTGGCTCTCTTATGTGAAACGCCCTGGAATTCTTTCCAGGGCGTTCGGATAGTAACATACTTGGGTCTTACCAATCACCTCTCACGCTTTTCCCGCGACGTTCATCTCCTCCAGCAGAATATACGGCGCGTTCAAATTGGTGAAAATCCACTCACTCTCCCGGCTGATGGCGGCGATGGTTTGCAGCACATCGTAGACGTTGCCGGCGATAGACACGTCCTTGACCCGTCCGACGATCTCGCCCTTCTCGATTTTGAAGCCCAGGGCGATGGGGTTGGAGAACGCGCCGGAGAGCACGTTACCCTGTCCCAGGCCGAGCACTTCTTCGACTAACAGGCCCTCGTCAATGCCGGCGAGCATATCGGCCAACGGCGTCTCACCGGGCGCGATGATGAGGTTGGTGGGGGCGGGATTCGGTTGGTTGAACAGCCCGCGCGAGCCGTTGCCGGTGGAT
>JAIOAX010000067.1 GCA_019873645.1 Chloroflexota bacterium
GACCTATCTGGCAGAGCATATCAAAGACTTGCGAGCCGTTGCCAATCCGCCTTATTGGTGGTGGTGGTCGAGCCGCATGTATTACTGGGGATGGATGTTTGGTTTGATTGCCTTCGACTATGGAGCGAAGACGATCCACTGCGGTAGTGGCGTCGACGAAGCAGAAGCCAAGGCGATTGTCAAAACCATTCGAGAGCGATTTCCCCACTATTAAACGAAGCGGCAACTGCTGAAATTGGGCGAGGCTGGCGTGATTGCGTTGTGGGTTGGGCCAGGCGTATTGACAGAGATGGACACCGTCCTGACCCGCAAATCGCCGGCCAGTAAGAGCAGTCTGGTGATTTTACTGGATCGCGCCAGAATTCACGTTGGCTCTTCAGCGGAGCCGGCGGCCTGCGTACAGGCCCAAGCTGTGGTAGCTTATGCGTCAGATGCCAATATCGTAGCTGAGGCGCTGACCACGCAGGTGGATTACCTTGTATCGCTGGATCACCAACACCTGGTCAATAATCCCCAGGTGCAAACATTACCGTTTTTGATTGGCACGCCCGGAGATTGTCTTGCCTGGCTGCGTGCGCAGTTATTCTAGCCGTGCGCGTTCAACGTAGAGTCCGAAGAAGTTCAGCCAGGCGTGTTCCTCGACTTTGACGCGAATGGACGAGCCATAAGATAGGAATTGAGATGCTGTGCTCAGTATGCGCACTGAGCCGGAGAAGTTGTGAATGTTACAATAGGCACAATGAGTGCTCACTTATTGAGGATGTCTGTTATGACACAATCGCCCAGACGTAACTTGCTGTTCCTCGCGTTACTCCTGATCTTTAGCTTGCTCTCCAGTTGCGGCGCACAAACCACGCCCTCCCCAACCGCTTCCTCAACACCGCAGCCAACGCCAACCGCGACGCCCATTCCCACCTGGGACGGCTCCGCCGACCTCGCCCTGTGGCAGGGCGGCAACGACTACGCGCTTGAAGTCCGGGAAGACGGGCTGTACGTGCAGGCCAACAAAGTCACCGAAAATGCCTACATGGAAGCGACCTTCCCTGCCATAGACATCAGCGGCGCGCCCTTTGCCAGCCTGACGGCCCTTTCCGACATCTCCGCCAACATCGTCGTGGGGCTGGTGGATGCTACCGGCAAACAGGGCTGGATGCCGGGCAATATGGCGAATCAAGAGATGGCCCACGGTCTTCACCCGCTGACCCACAGTTTCGACCTCACAAAGCTCTCTATCGACCTCACCCGGATCACCGGGATGCGCATCGCCTTCAATCGCGGCGCGCCGGTGTGCCGCGCGAAAGTCCTGCTGCGCGACATCCTCCTCGGCGGCGGGGCCGTGCGCGGGCTGAACTATGCGCCCCTGCCGGATGTGACGGTGACGCTTGGTGATACGCCTCGACCGGTTGTCCTTTACCCGTTGACCGCAGCCGATGCCGGCGCAATCTGGCGCGCGGAATTCCCGCCGGAAATTGTCAAGACCGCCGAATTTGTGGACGGTCAGTTCGTTTACACCCTCACCGGCGCGCCCGGCAGCGGCACGGTGATTTTACGCGGTGAAAAGGACGGCAAAATCGCCCGCCTGGCCTTCGAGTTGACCGTTTCGGAGAACAATCCGCCTGTGCTGAACGAGATTGCCGGGCAGATACTCGCGGTAGACACCGTCGCCGACCTGCGCCTGACCGGCCTGGATGACGGCGACCCGGCCTCGGCGCAACAGCTCACCTTGTCGGCGGAAAGTCAGGATGTGGATATCGTTGCTGTAGAAGAGGTTGACTATGACCACATCAGCCGTTGGGCCAGGCTGAAGCTCAAAGCCGCTTCTGCCGGAACCACGCATATCACCGTGAGGCTCACCGACGATCGCGGCGCCGGCGCAAGCCGCACTTTCGATGTAGCAGTCTACCCGGAAATCAACCGGCCTCCCACGTTCGACAGCCTTGCTCCCATCGTCATGAACACCGGCAGTGAACTGCGGCAGACCATCACCGGCATTTCCGGCGGCGAACCCGATGACCAGGTGACACTCACCGCGCGCTCGGACACGCCGGGCCTTGTTGCCGTTGTGGAAGACGGCGTACTGGCGCTCCGGGCTGCTCCGGGAACCGTAGGCAACGCCTCGGTGTTCATCACCGCCACCGACAACGGCGGCAACGAACGCAACCAGGGTAACGCCACCTTCACCCGCGCTGTCTCGGTCAGCATCATCCAGCCGCCTATCACCGGCTTAACCGATACCTTCGACGGGCCGGAGGTGGACCCCACCCTGGCCGGCAGCGGCGAAGGGGCGCACACCCTCTCCATTGAGGACGGTGTCTTGCGGGTGGAGATTGACAAATACGCCACCAACAATCAATGGGCCGGGCTATGGTACGCCTTGCCGACCGAACTGGACATCAGCGCCAATCCCATCATCACATTGCGCATGAAGGCCGACAAAGAGACGGCCATGCTGATCTTCCTGTGGGACGCCAACGATGTCTACAACACCGCCGGAACTGTGACCGTGGTGGTGGGGACGGAGTGGAAAGAGTACGTGCTGGATTTTTCCGGCAAAAACCTGGATGCAGAGGGGAAAACGGTTGATTTTTCGCGCATCAAGTCGCTGCTGCTCAACTTCGCGCCCGGTTTGCTGCACAAGGGGACGTTCTGGCTGGACGATCTGAAGGTCGGCAGCGACGCCGAGGTGCGCGCCGCGCCGCCGCCGCTGGTGATTCAAGCGCCCATGCGCCTTGCGCTGCTGCCGGGCGGCGCTCTCAGCGAGCTGATCGCCGTTTCTGGGATGGCGGACGGTGACCAGGTCGAGCTGACCGGCGCCGATCCAGCCCTGCTTACTGTGGCGGAGCTATCCCGACAAGGGAACAATCTGCTGTTGGACTTGCGCGCTGCGCCCCAGGCCGCAGGAACCACCAGACTGAAAATCACCGTTTCCGGCCAGGACAACCGGCAGGCCGAAAAATACGTGGACGTCATCATCCCTGCGCCCGGCGATACTACACTGGTCGCCGTGGATCGCAGCACCCGCTACCAGACTATAGACGGCTTTGGCGCGTTCCTGGGAACCGGTGTGTGGAATGAGGCGCGGCAGAACCTGGCGCTGCCCTTCGTCAAGGATTTGGGCATCACCGTAGCACGGTTTGGCATCATTGACGTTGATTTCGAGCCGCGCAACGACAATGACAACCCCTACGTCACCGATTTCAGCGCCTTCGATACCTCGGCCCTCCCTCTCGACTGGATGCGTCGGCTAAAAGAGGAAACGGCGATTGACAAGTTCATCCTGACCGTCTGGAGTCCGCCGGCCTGGATGAAGAAGAACCGCACGCAGGCCGCGCTTCCCACCTCAGGGGATAACTTTGTCGAAGAGCGGTATGACGAGGAATACGCGGAATTTCTGGCAGCGATTGTGCGGGTCATCAAGGAGCACACCGACATTGACCTGTATGCCATTTCGGTGCAGAACGAACCGCAGTTCAACGAACCTTACGCCTCGGCGCTGCTGTCGCCGGAGAGAATGGCGCGCGTGCTGCACGTCGTTGCTGTCAGATTTGCGGCAGAGGGCATCCAGACGAAGCTCTTTATGCCCGAAGCCCTGCCCGCGCAGGGCGGCATCCACGAATACATCCGGCAGCTTGACCTGCTGCCCGCAGCGAGCCAGGGCACGGACATTATCGCCATTCACAACTACGACGCCGACGGCATCCGGGTCGGCGGCGCGGGCGCGCAGGGATGGAGCAGCATAGCGCAGTGGGCCAATGCGGCTCGCCCGCGCCAGGTCTGGATGACCGAAACCAGCGGCCACGCCGATACATGGTCAGGCGCCGAAACGCTGTTCGGCAACATCTACAACGCCCTGGTCTACGGGAAAGCCTCGGCCTGGGTGTGGTGGACGCTGGCCGAAACCTCTGGCAATGCGAAGTTCGGCCTGGTGGTGGACAATCAAGCGACCTCACGTTACGCCGTATCGCGCCATTTCTACCGCGCGGCTCAGCCGGGTGCGGTCCGCGTGGCAACAACCTCCGAGGCCGATATCCTGAGCGTGGCGTTCGATAATCCTGACGGGACGGTGAGTGTGGTGCTGTACAACGCGGGAAAATCGCGCCTGGTTTCTTGCACCGGCGCCGGCGCGCTCAGCGCAGCCTGGGTGTCGCAGGACGGCCTGCTGAGCCGCCCCGCGCAAATGGATGGCGACCATGTGCTGTTGCCCTCAGGCGGTGTGGCGACGTTGGTGTATCGTTCGCAGCCATAGGGTTCCCAATAACCTTTCTTTGGTTGCGGTGGCGCGGTCGGAGACCGGCCACAGCTTTTGGGGAGTGCAAAATAGCTTCCCGCTCGGGCCGGTCTCTGACCGCGCCCGCCTTTGGAGCGGGGAATCGCGCGTGGGCTTACTCGATCACCACCACGACGCCCACTTCCGCCCAATTGTAGAGCGTCTCCGCTTCGGGGATGCCCAGGATGATGCAGCCAAACGACGCCGGACGCCCCAACGAGCCGGC
>JAIOAX010000068.1 GCA_019873645.1 Chloroflexota bacterium
CCGCGCGCCGACGGCAGTGGATGACGCCTATCCGGCAACGACTTACCAGCCGCTGGCCGTTTCCGCGCCCGGGGTATTGCTGAACGACGCCGACCCCGATGGCGACGCCTTGACCGCATCTCTGGTGAGCGTGCCCGCGCACGGGACGGCAACCTTGAAGGCCGACGGCAGCTTCGTCTACACGCCGACGGTCGGTTTCAGCGGTGTGGACGCCTTCACCTATCGCGCCTCGGATGGGCTGGCGACCTCGAATGTGGCAACGGTACGCATCACTGTGACGGCCAATGCGGTTCCCGTAGCCGCAGCCGATGCTTATGCCACCTTCCGCAATCTGCCGTTGAGTGTGGCCGCGCCGGGGGTGTTGGCGAACGACAGCGACGCGGAAAGCAATCCCTTGAGCGCCGTTCTGGCGAGCGCGCCCGCGCACGGGACGGCGACCTTGAAGGCCGATGGCAGCTTTGTCTACACGCCGACGGCGGGCTTTGCGGGTGTGGATGCGTTCACCTATCGTGCCTCCGATGGGGTGGGTTACTCTGCGCCAGCGACCGTGACGATCACAGTGGCGAACCACGCGCCGGTGGCGGCAAATGATGCCTATCAAACCTTCCGCGATCAACCGTTAAGTGTGGCGGCGTCCGGGGTGCTGGCGAACGACGCCGATGCGGACGGCGACATGTTGAGTGCTGCTTTGGTGAGTAGTCCGGTTCACGGGATGGCCGTACTGGCTACGGATGGTAGCTTCGTTTATATACCGCCGGCGAGTTATGTAGGTGTGGATGTCTTCACCTACCGCGCGTATGACGGCGTGGGCTACTCCAACGTGGCGACCGTGACCATCACCGTGGTGAACCGCGCGCCGGTCGCGGCGGATGACGCCTATCCGACCTATCGCAATCAACCGCTGAGTGTGGCTGCGCCTGGGGTGCTGGTGAACGACAGCGACGCCGACGGCGACGCGCTGACCGCTGCCCTGGCGACCACGCCTGCGCATGGGACGGCGACGCTGCAGGCCGATGGGAGCCTCGTCTACACGCCGACGACGGGCTTTGCGGGTGTGGACACCTTCACCTACCGTGCCTATGACGGCGTGAGCTATTCATCTCCGGCAACTGTGACGATCACCGTAGCGAATCGCGCGCCGGTCGCGGCAAATGACGCCTATCAAACCTATCGCAATCAACCGTTGAACGTGGCGGCGCCGGGCGTGCTGGCGAACGACAGCGACGCCGACGGCGACGCGCTGACCGCCGCCCTGGCGAGCGCGCCCGCGCACGGGACGGCGACGCTGAAGGCCGATGGGAGCCTCGTCTACACGCCGACGGCGGGCTTTGCGGGTGTGGATGCGTTCACCTATCGTGCCTCCGATGGGGTGGGTTACTCTGCGCCAGCGACCGTGACGATCACAGTGGCGAACCACGCGCCGGTGGCGGCAAATGACGCCTATCAAACCTATCGCAATCAACCGTTGAACGTGGCGGCGCCGGGCGTGCTGGCGAACGACAGCGACGCCGACGGCGACGCGCTGACCGCTGCCCTGGCGACCGCGCCCGCGCACGGGACGGCGACGCTGAAGGCCGATGGGAGCCTCGTCTACACGCCGACGGCGGATTTCACGGGAGTGGATATGTTCACCTACCGCGCGTATGATGGCGTGAGTTACTCTGCTCCGGCGACTGTGACTTTGACGGTGACGCCGACGACTGAAATTAACTACACGTTGACCATCTCCAAAGTCGGAGAGGGTACGGTTGACCCGTCGCCGGGTGTGCATACCTATCCACAGGGGACCCGCGTCAATCTCACGGCAACGCCGGCCAACGGATGGCGCTTTGACCACTGGAGCGGCGATGCCAGTGGCACAACGGCACAAACTTACGTCATTATGGACGGCAACAAAAGTGTGACGGCGACTTTTGTTCAAGAGTCCCATACCATTTACCTGCCGCTTGTCCTGCGCGCTTACCGATAAGTGTTCTGGAACATCACAAACATCGGCGGGAGAGTCCTGGTTACCCTCCCGCCGACATTTGTAATTTGTATCGTTAGGGCTATCGCATTTGGAAAACTTTGTCCCGTCGTGCTGTCTGTTGTGCCGCTAAAGCGGCGTTTTTAGGGGGGATTTTTGTGGCGGGGCGAAGCCCCGCCACAAAAATCCCCTTTTCCCCGGCCTTTAGGCTTTAGGCCGTATTCAGTTGCCGGAAGCGGCCAAATGCGATAGCCTTATTTGTATCGTTCACTGGACAGAAAAATCAAAAAGATTATACTTTTAGTGAAGGATTTGCTGTGTAATCTTCTCTGTTCCCAGAAAGGTCAGAAGCGTAAACGCAAAGTCTAGGAGAGAAAAGTATGCCCCCAAGATTATTCCCCGGTCGCGGAAAAGTCGCCATTGTGCGCACGACGCCGGAGACAGTTCTCGATGATTACGCCCGGCTGATGGATTTAGCCAATTACCGTGAAGCCCTGCCTGCCGGTAACAAAACTCTGCTCAAGATCAACATTTCCTGGCAAACCTGGTATCCGGCCTGCTCCACGACGCCCTGGCAACTTGAAGGCGTCATCCGCAAGCTGCAGGCCGACGGCTACACCGACCTCCTCGGCGTCCACAACGATACCGTCGTCGTGGACACTTCCGATGGGGAGGCCAACAACAAGCAGCGCTACGTGACCGATAAATACGGCGTCCCTTGCGCTTACCTTTACAAGCCTGAGGTCAAATGGGTGCGCTATGAACCCAAACAACCTTTTCTGGTCCTGGACAAAGTCTATCCCGAAGGCGTCTACATCCCGGAATTGTTGATCGGTCATAACATCATCCAATTACCTACAATAAAAACCCACGTCTTCACCACGATTACCGGCGCGATGAAAAATGCCTTCGGTGGATTGTTAGGACGCAAACGCCATTGGACGCACAGCGTCATCCACGAAACGCTGGTGGACTTGCTGATGATCCAACAAGATATTCACCCTGGCCTCTTCGCGGTGATGGACGGCACTTTTGCCGGCGACGGGCCGGGGCCGCGCGCGATGCACTGGCACGAGAAAAACGTGTTGCTGGCTTCGGCGGATCAGGTTGCCATTGACGCGGCATCAGCGTTGTTGCAGGGCTTCGATCCATTGACGCTGCCCTTTATCCGCATTGCGCACGAATTGGGGTTGGGCGTGGGTGATCCTGATGCCATTGAATTTGTCGGCGACGAAGATGTTTGCACCGAACGCTGGTGCTTCAAGACTGATGATACCTTCGCCAGCCGGGGACAGAAAGCGATTTACCACGGCCTCCTCAAACCGTTTGAGGTGTTGCTGTTGCGCGGGCCGATTGTGCCGTGGTCGTATTTCGCCAGCAACTTCTATCACAACGTCTACTGGTATCCGGTGGTGGGACGCAAGCGGGTGGAAGCGGCACTCAAGACGCCGTGGGGCCAGCTTTTCAGTCAATACGGCGCCGATGCCGGTCTGGAAGGCGCGGTTTTGCCGAGCGTGGAGACGAAGACCCTGCTTCAGGGTGCAGCGGTCCTCGGCGGCGGTCTCGTTGTCCTGGGTGGTCTTGCCGCATTGCTGGGAGGGCTGCGACGCAAAGGATAACAGGGGGCAAGGGGCAGGGAGCAAGGAACAGGGGGCAAGGAGCCAAGCGATAGCGGTGCAGACGGGAATCGGCCACAACCTAACTTTCTTCAGCGGCCTGAGATTGACAACTGGCAACCGGCAACTGAAAACTGTCAACTGAAAACTGTCAACTGAAAACTGAAAACTGTCAACTGAAAACTATTCCAGGAGGGAACCAATGCTCGATATACTCTTAACTAGCCACCGGACAGTTTTTCAAAGTAGGGTAGCCAGATAATCTTGAAAGATTCGGCATTCGTCAGATGCCGGTCAATACTATCCAACCCGATGCGGAAAACACTGAGATC
>JAIOAX010000069.1 GCA_019873645.1 Chloroflexota bacterium
CTGCCAGCGGTGATAGAAGACGTTCAGCAGCGGCACGAATTCCTCGGTCGCCTTGCGGCTGCCTTTGGCAGAAGGATGGTCGTCTTCAGACGGATAGTAGAGCGTGTTGCGTGAACCCAGCACGTATTCCACCCGGCCGTTGGCAAAGCGATGGTGCGCGTTGGGATCGGTGAGGATGTTGTAGAAATCGAAGACAGCCACGTTGTTGAGAGGGTAGTTGTTCTCGCGCAGCCAGTCGTTAACCAGCCAGTTGTTGAAGGCGCGGGCGTTGGCAGCGAAGGTGGGATCGGAAACCGGCGGGGCAGTGATGACGATGAAGAGTTTGTCGGGACGGGTGGCAAAGTATTGCAGGATGGTGTTGTAGACGTACTTTGCGCCGCTGACGGTCATGTCTTCGTAATCGCCGGGCGGATCGGTGGGATTCCCGTCCAGGTTGGAATTGGGAAAGCACGACTTGAACATGATGATCTGGTTCTCGCCGCCGGGGTCGGGCAGGGTGCGCGTGTACGCGGAATTCTGCCCGCTCTCGTTGAACAGGGCATTCATGTAAACGGGGGTAGAGTCGCTGGCAAACCACTCGGTCCAGTTGGGGATGTCGGTGCGGTCGCCAATGGCGTTGGGGCCCCAGCCGTAGTTGGTGTCGCTGACGAAGTAGTTGTTCTGGCCGAGGGTGCGGCCCAGATCGCCGTAGCCGTCGGCCAGCCAGTTCTCGCCTGTAGAGTGGTGAATGAAGATGAGTTTGACGATGCGATCGGGCGGGTTGGGGTTGTCGGCCTGCGGCGCGGGGGCGGCAAGGGTAGTACCAACCGCGAGAAAAAGGAAGGTGAGAATAGAAAGCAGAGGAATGGTGAGGTGCTTCATACGCTGCTCCTTCTTGTATTGAAACGTCCCAAAGGTCTCACAGAACCTTCAGGCAGTGGACTTGATTTTGCGTTACGAAGAACGCCGATACACAACTTTCCCGCCCACCAGGGTCAGGTCAACGGTGGTGCTGAACAAGTCTTCAGGGGAGAGAAGAGAGGGGTCCCTGGTCCACACAGCCATATCCGCCAACTTGCCCGCTTCCAGTGTGCCTTTGACGTTTTCCTGATGTCCAGAGTATGCGCCTTCGTAGGTATGCGCGCGCAGGGCTTCGTCAAAGGTGAATATCTGGTCGGCGCCGATTGTGTTTTGTTTGAAGGTATAACGGGTCATGGCGCCGGCCAGGGTGGCCTGCGGCTGATAAAAGGGCGTGGACGGCGCGTCCGAACCGATGGCCACGTGGACGCCGGATTGCATCCATTCTTTCGTTACCATGATGCGCTCCGTTCGCTCGGCGCCAAAGAGATAGTTCCAGGCCTCGCCGAACAAATAGATGAAAGCGGGCTGTGTGCTGACGACAACGCCCAGGTCTTTCATCTTCTGGGTGGCCTTCGCGGTGGTGAGAATGGCATGTTCGAGGCGGTGACGCGGATCCGCGCGCGGGTTGGCATTCATTGCAGCCTCATAAGCCTCCAGCACCAGATCGGCGGCGGCATCGCCGATGCAATGGACGCAGATTTGCAAGCCAGTGTTATGCAGGCTGCGGATGGTATCTTTGAACATCTTGGAATCCCAGGTGGTCAGTCGCCATTCGACGCCGTTGTGCGGCTTGTAGCAATGTGCGGTCGGCCCCTGCCCGTCAATCAGGAACTTGAAGCCTCGGAAGCGCGTCACGCCATCGTCAATGTGTTCCACCTGGTCAACCTTTTCGAGGTCAGAGGGCCATTCCAGGGTGAGGTACAGATCGTTGCGCAGGAAGAGTTTCCCCTCCTGCGAAAGTTGCTGATAGGCACGCAAGTCGTCCAGATCGCGGATGTTGTTGTCGTGAAACGTGGTCACGCCGACGGAAGCCATGAGCGTCTGGGTGTCGAGGATGGATTGTTTGATCATATCGGCCGTAATCGGCGGGGCGAAGCGGCGCAGCACGTCCATGGCGCGGTGGTTGTAAAAGACCCCGGTCGGCTCGCCGTTCTTTTTCTCGATGATGCCTCCCTGCGGACTGGGCGTGCTGGCGGTGACGTCGGCGATTTGCAGCGCGACGCTGTTGGCCGTGCCCCAGTGGCCGCCGATGTGCATGATGAAGACCGGGTTGTCGGGCGAGACCGGGTCCAGGTCTTCCTTCGTGGGAATGGACTTGTCGGCCAGAATCATGTAGTAGCCCATGACCCATTCGCCGGGCTGTTTCCCTTTGATGACATCGGCCAGGACACGTTGAAGGGAAGCGACATCCTTCACATCTGGAAGGATGAAGGGGACGTAGTACGTGTTGTTCAACCCCACAGCGCGGAAGTGCAGATGCGGATCAATCAGGCCGGGCGTTACGATGCGTCCCTGCAAGTCTATCTCCTGCGCGCCTGGCGCGGCAAGGGCGCGGATGACCTCGTCCGTGCCGGTTGCCAGAATCTTATCCCCGGCGATGGCGACGGCCTGGGCTACCGTATTGGCGGCGTCCACGGTCATGACCTTGCCGTTGGTGAGGATGAGGTTGGCCATTGTTCCGGCGGGGAATGTAGGGGCAAAGGGGACGGTTGGAGCCGGCACGGCGGTCAGCTCGACGCCGCGTCCGCAAGCCAGCACTGCGCCTCCCAGGGCAGCGCCGGCCATCTTGAGGAAATCGCGGCGAGACAGAGGGGAATGGTTGTAAGACATTTTCGGTTCCTTTCTTTGCAAAACAGAAACACCAGGCAACGGCTCAAGGCAGAGGATGAGCCAGGAAGAATTCCCAGATGAGGGCCGTCGCGGAGATTTCCATATTCGGCTCGCCCATGCGCTGACTGACGGCTTCGCCGCCCGGCCAAGCATGTTCCCCGCCCGTGATGGTGTATAACTCGACCGATGTTCCTGCCTGGCAGGGCGCGTACACGTCATGGAGGATGCTCCCTGCTTCGCTGCGCTGCGCTTCGGCCGGGCAACCGTCGAAGCTCACCCAGAATTGGATGGCGTCGGCTACAGAGATGAATTGCACCCCGCCGGGGGTCACGCCGCCGTCATACGGATTCGGCTCGTCATCCGTACCGTGAAAGTGGATGACCGGCAGCGGGCGCGACGGCCGGCAGGCTTGCTTGTCCTCCAGCGCCTGCGTCGCGCTGACCGGGGCGATGGCGGCAATCTGATCGGCCATCTCGCAGCCCAGGCGGTAGGTCAGGATGGCACCGTTCGAGAAGCCGGTGGCGTAGATGCGCCTGGGATCAATGGCGAGCGAAGCCAAAATTTCTTCGATGACGGCGCGCACGAAACCGAGGTCGTCCACGTTTTCGCGCGCCGCTTCCCCGCAGCAATGACCGCCGTTCCAGGACCTGTGGGGTTCGGCGGCGTTCGGGTAGGCGACGATGAAACCGGCGGCGTCGGACTGGGCGTTGAATCCGCTGATGCGCATCATTTCATAGGCGTCCAGGGTGATGCCGTGGAAGGCCAGCACCAGCGCCGCAGGTTGGGATGGATCGTAAGTCGAAGGGATATGCAGGACGTAGGAGCGTTCCTCCCCCGCGTAGGTCAGCGTATGTTCCGAGTCGCCGGCGGGCCAGGAGACGCCTGCCGATTCAGCAGGCGAGGGCGTGGGAGTGGTCTTGCCGCAGGCCAACACAGCAAGGAGAAGAATACCCAAAAAGAGACAAATCCCTCGCAAGTTTTTCTTCATTATCGTATCCGCTTTTCATCCACATCCAAACCGACTTACGGACCCTGGTAGCATATCTGAAAAGTCAGGCCCAGATTTTGTCCATCGCGGGTGCTCAGGGTCCACCCTTGCAGGCCGGGCGAATGATGCATCCGGTCGGTGCAGTCCCGCCGCGAGCCCCAGCCGTTGGCGTTCCAGTTGTCCCGCGGCAG
>JAIOAX010000070.1 GCA_019873645.1 Chloroflexota bacterium
CACGGCGCGCCGCCCGCCCTGACTCACGCTGCGCTTCTGTTTCTCCCGTGCCGCGCCCCCTGCCTCTTGTACATTGTTGTACCCCGTTGTCTTGCTCACCGCGTAGCCCATCGCCGCGGTGAAATCCTCCACCGCGCCATAACTCAACCCCCAAACATACAATAACACCGTCATCCCTTTCAAACGATCGCTTGGTTGGGCGCCGCTCACGTCCCGCGGATACATCCGGAAACTGCGTCCACACCGCACACACTCATAACGATGGCACAACACGGCCTGATACTGCGGATCGCGCAATGGTTTGACCTCCCCTTGCAGACCGTGCGCCTTGAAATAGTGCCCGCCACAACCATACGGGCAAGTCTCCGGCATATCATAACGATCGGGTTCCACTTTGGGTAAGTTCACTTGGATGCGCATCTTCTTTCCCTCCACCCACGATTGTATTCCTCTTCCCAAAGTTTGAACAGTCACAATAAGTCAACGGCCGGGTATGAACAAGGTGCATTTCAAAACGGGGACGATTTATCCGGGCGGCGCTGCGCAGGCCGGTCTCCAGACCGCGCCTGCGCAGCGCATGATTCCTGCGGTGGCGCGGTCAGAGACCGGCTACTACAATGCAGAAGGGGGATTCATTCATCAAACGAGCGGGATGTGGAACACCCCGCCCGTTGATATGGACAAACGCTGTATTGAAACCGCACTTACTCGATACAGACCTCGCTGCGGTAAGCTCCTTCGGGTTCCGAGGGCACGATGCCGGCCGGCAGGCCGATGGTGGCGTGGCTGAGGCCGCGATTGGTGAAGTTTTGCACCTGGAAGGTCAGCGTCAGCGTGCCATCGCCGTTATCTTCCGCGCCGGCGAAGTAGAAGCCGAAGTAGCCGTTCTCATCCTTCACCGGCTCGCCGGTACCCGCCGGTGAGGTGAAGTCCGCTGCGAGCGTGACGATGCCTACCATCGTGGCGGCCTTGGCCTCCATCTGGATTGACGTGAACGACGCCGCTTCCGCGTTCGTGAGCGTGATCTTGAACTCGTCCACCAAGCCGTTCTTGATCTCCGTCCCCGACTGGTACTCGAACTTGATGCCGTAGAAGGGGTTGTTGGTCATCTTTTCGATCCCGTAATTGTTGATGCGCAGGTCGCAGGTATTCGGATCGGGCGTAGGCGCGGGGGTGGGCATGGGCGGCTCGGGCGGGACGGGCGCCTTGGGCATATCTTTGTGCTTGGGCGGCTGCTTGTCGGGCGGGATCACCTGCACGTAGTCCGAACAGACGCTCGTTTCAGCATTTTCGCCGAGCAAGCCGTTGTTGATCTGGTCGCCGATGTCCTTGGCGCGCTCCAGGAGCGGGTCATTCGGACTGGTCGCATTGAGGATGATGGTCTGCGCCTCTGTGAGGGCGTCCATCAGCGTCCCCTCGAAAACGCCGCCGGCCACGTTGAGCCGCACCACTGTCGTCGGGCCGACCTTGCCGGAGCCGAGGTTGAGCCAGGTGGCCAGGTTCTGTTGCAGGGCGCGCGCCATCATAGATTGTGAATCGCCCGGATAGCCGCTCTTTCGGCGCTGCAAGATCTGCTCCGCCTGTTCCAGCGTCAACGGAACGGCGTTGGCGATGGGTTCGGGATTCATCAAGCTGGCATTGAGGCCGTTGCGGTAGAGCGGGCTGGCGAGCGCGACGTTCTTGAGCGCCCATTCCAGCGTCTCGCGGCTTTCCTGCACCCCATTGGTGCGTCCGGCGAGGATTTTGCTCACGTTGTTCTTCCAGTAGCCGATGGTGCGCGGGCAGTTGCCTTCGGGCCAAACGGGGGGCAATTTACCGATTCCATAATTGGTACGGATGAAAACCAAGTTATGCATATCGAGTCCAACGATATGGAAAGTGTACCATCCCGCTGGCAGTTCACCTTCGGTGCGCAGCATATCCGGGTTGGTCGCGGGATCGGTGCTGATGGAGAACCGCTCCCATTCCTCAGTGCCCGACGGTTCATTATCTACAAAGATGGGTTGGCCGTGGGGATCAACAATTTCATACCAGACTGCTGGCTCACGGCGGCGGTAAATATTTGGATAATCATCCGCAGGAGCACCCACACCGCCCTGCCTTTCAGCCACAGTTACACTGGGGTCGGCCCACGCAGGAATACCCTCTGTGTTAGGATCATCAAGATCCGGGGCAACGGTCCCTGAAGTGCCACGATCAAAGTCGCCGTTCCAAATTTCCAGGTAGGTCGTATTGTTCGGCAGATAAAACTGGAAAGTCCATTCACCCGTATAAGTCGAGGGGCCCGGATTCCCGGGTTGTTTCTGGGGGAACAAGATAGCCAAGTCTCCTGAGGTGGCCAATTGGCCGACAATAGCAAAGCTGGAGTCGGTCAAGTCATCCCTCCCGATGCCAATATCGTTATGTCCGGTACCGAGATAAGCATTTGAGCGCAGCTTAAAAGCATTACCACCGGGGATATTAGTCGGTTGGGTCACTTCCAGCCGGTAGAAGTAATGTCCACTTGGTGACTTGGCGCCAGCCTGGTTATCGAGCGTGGTTGAATACCAGGCATTATTGGGCATGTCGTTTGAGGATGCCACCCAAAAAGGTGTTGCCGGGCCGCCGTTATTTACTAACGGATCAAGAAAAAGGCTATACGTCGTTTCAGCTGGCGATTCATCCCAGTTACCGGCTTTATAGTTTATCCTACCGGTATTGTCTTTTCCAGCATCGCCATCAAAAATATCCAACGTGAATGAAGTATAGTCTGACGGCACACCGATCCACACAACAATTTTAGCGCCGGCAAACGTTGCCATATCTTTTCCCGAGATGAGTAGAAATTTACCATCATTTTCCACACAGGTAGGTAAACACGTAACGCCCCCCTCCGGCGTCGGATAGGGTTCTGGAGTTGGCGGCAGGATCACCGTGCCCGCGCCGGGGATGAGGTTCCACCAGTTTGCCAGTTGTCCCACAATGGCGACCACCAGTACCAACGCCAAAACGCCGGCCACCGTTCTTTTACCGGCCTTGCTATTGAACCAACGACTGAACTTAGACATTGCACCAACTCCTTTCCCAAAATTATGGATTAAAGTTTTTTGAATGATATTCTGTTCCTATAGTCGCTGCGGTAGGGTGTTACGGGTCGCGAGTGTTATAAGCTGTCAGCGATCAGCAATCAGCAGTCAGCAATCAGCGGTCAGCAATCAGCAGTCAGCGATCAGCAATTAGCAATCAGCAGTCAGCGATCAGCAATTAGCAATCAGCGATCAGCAATCTAGCCACCGGACACTTTTAGTAAAGAGGGTTGATTGACACTGAAATCCGAGTAAAGTTGAATGAGTCTACTTCCATTTTACAGAGGAGGAATCAATGTCAACCAACCAAT
>JAIOAX010000071.1 GCA_019873645.1 Chloroflexota bacterium
GGAGTCATTGTAGGCGGCGCACAGCACACCGTTGTCCTCGTTGTAGGCGACGACGGCGCCGCTCTGCGTCGTCGAGGTCATCTCGCCGGTCGGGTCGTTGACCAGCACATCATTGCCCAGGGCGGTGGGGGCCAGCGGGCCGCGCATACTGCGGCCGGTCTCCGTACTGAGACCGGTCGCTGCGCTGGGGCCGGTCTCCGGCCGCGCCTCTGCGCTGGGGCCGGTCTCCGGCCGCGCCGCCCCCGCGCGCCCGCAGGCGTGGAGCAGCGCCGTCTCCAGCGCGCCGGACATCATCCCACGCGCGACTGGATCGTCGAGTAAGGCGCAGTTGGGTGAGGCTACAGTTGCGCCGGGTGCAGTGGCCGGCGCTGCGCCGGTTGAGGGAGGCGGAGGTGTTTGCGGCAATGGGGCCGTTTCCTGGAATGTGCCACTCGCCGGCACATCCGCAGACACGGCTGCGGATACTCGCCCTGTTCCGCCAAGGGGGGTCAAAAATAAGGTGAAGATCAAACTTACGTGAAGCCAAAGCCAAATCTTTCTTGAGGAATGCAGCTGGTACATAGTTTCTCCTTTCGTACATGAAATTGTTTTCGATCCGTCTTTCCGGGTTTGTGGCAAGAAGGTGTGATGGTCAAAGAAATATTGCACCGCAGAGGGCGCAGAGTCCGCAGAGATTTATAGAATCTTCCCGCCCTCTCGGCGAACTTTGCGGTCAAAATACCTGCCCGGCAAGTTCAATATCGCGTTGACCAGTGCATTTGTGGCAAGAAAGTCGGATTGCTGGACAATACTACAAATTTAAGTGCGAGTCAGAGGCTGATGACCACAGTAAATTGAAAACAGAGGGACGTTACACTATACAGTCCCGCACACCGGACACTGCGGATTGCGTTCGACTGTCACTACCTCGAACGAAGTCCACAGGCCCTCCCACAGCACGATTTTGTCGACAAGGGGTTTATCAAGGCGCAGCAAGATTTTGACGGCTTCTACCGCTTGAAGGGCGCCGATAACGCCCGCGGATGCCCCCAACACGCCCAGTTCTGCCGGAGTAGGGTACGTCCCCGGCGCCGGCGTATGCGGAAACACGCAACTGCGGCAGGCATGGCCAGGAAGATAGGCGCCCATCTGCCCCTCGAAGCGGGATACCGCGCCCCACACCAGGGGCACACCGGCGCGCACGCACAGCTCATTCATCAGCGCCTTGGTTTCCAGATTGTCGCTGGCCTCCACGACAAGGTCGTATTGTTGCACGAGCGCCAGGCCGTTGTCGCGCAAGACGAACACTTCGTGGGGAATGGCTTTGACTTCGGGGTTCAGCGCACGGAGCCGCTGGACGGCGGTGAGCGCCTTGCTGCGTCCTACGTCACGGACGCCATAGAGGATCTGCCGGTTGAGGTTGGAGGGGGAAACCTGATCGTTGTCGGCGATGCCCAAAGTTCCCACACCCGCCGCGGCCAGGTAGAGCAGAACGGGCGATCCCAGCCCCCCGGCGCCCACGACGAGCACACGAGAGCGGCGCAATTGCGCCTGACCCGCCGCCCCAATTTCCGGCATCACGATTTGACGTTCATAGCGCTCATCCATAGCATACCTCGCTGCTCAGTGCGGTCAAACCTGACGAAGGTGGGCGAACCTTTTGCATGTTCCATTATAGTCCTGTTTGTAACATAGGCAACAGACACAAAAACAAAGCGACCGAGAAACACAATCTCGGTCGCTTTGTGAACCAGTTAATCAGGTAGCCTGGCTCAGGCTTCTTCGTGGAAGCGCTCTGCCTCAGCGAACGGACTCACGCCAGCCGGAGCAGCCGGAACGACTACGTCATGATCACCGACAGCGGGAGCAGGTGCTGATGGCGTTGAAGGCGGCAGCGCTCCTGGCAGGATGGGACCGGACGGTCGCGGTGGTTTCGGCGCGCGAGGCGTGGTAGATGCACTGCCCTGAGTCGCGTAAGGCATCGTCCCGAAACGGGTCAGTAAGACAGCGCCGGTCGCCAGCGGGACCAACACGAACATCAAGATGCCATGGATGGGCCAGAAGATGCGCGTCATCGCCAGCACCAGCGTCAACACTGCCGTGCCGACGACTGCTGCCGCTACCGGCTGCGGCTGTGGCTGGTTGAAGAGGCTGGTCAGGATGCGCTTGCCCAAAATCGATCCCAGGGCGATCCATCCCAGCAGCAAGCCCACGCCGACCACCAGCCAGCCGAGCACCGCAAACGGGCTGAGGCAAATTGTGATTGCCAGGAGCGTCAACACGATGAACGCAACAAGGTAGACGAGCAATCCCATACCGAACGACGTCAGGGCCGCTTCCTCAATCGCCCGTCCCACCCGCTCGGTCTGCTGCGGCCAGATGCTCACGATGACCAGCGCCAGCAAGCTCAACACCACGACGCTCACAATGGCCTTGAGCGTGTTCCACAATCCCTGCACCCATACCGGACGAGAGCGGATGGTGACGCTGGGATTGGGACCGGTAAAAGGCGGCGGAACTTCGATGGGGAAATCGCGGTCGAAGTCGAATTCTCTCTCGGAGAACGGGGTGATCTCCCCATCGACCACCGCGCCATCCCGCTGGTCAATCGCGCCCGTTGCGGACACATCGCCGCTGACGTGGGCTGTCTCGCGCAGCACCAACGCGCCGACGACAAGCACGTCCCCGTCGACGTTGCCGGCAATATCTGCATCCCCAAAAACAACGAGTGTGCCGTTCAGGTTGGCCGATTCCTCGATATCCAGCGTCCCGAAAACGGTCAGATCCCCGTTGAAATTGGAATCGGGCTTGAGCGTGGCGGGTCCACCAAACACCGTCATATCGCCGGTGGCGGTGTTCCCCGCAGCCAGGGTGTAGGGGCCAAAGATCACGTTGCCATCACCTTGCGGGCCAGGCGCCGCCAGAACCGGCGCAGGCACAAAGGCGAGAGCGGCAAGGCACATTCCTAAAATTATGGTCAACAGCAAACGTTTCATCATCTATCTCCTTTTTTTCTTTATTCTTTTATATATGACATCCCGCAGCTCTGGACTATCGGGATGGATACACCTTGTTACAGCGCCCGATGCGCGCTGGCGATCTTGCTTTCAAGCTGTGGCACCGGCCGCCTGTTTGCGGTGGGCGTACCACACGACCATCACGCTGGCAAGAATGCTGTTGGGCGTGAGAAACAACAACGCAGCCCCGGCCATGCCGAGTATCAGAGGCAAGAGGGACTTGATCGTCACCGCCAGTCCTACCAGGGTGCGCATCAGCGCGGCGAACAGGACCTGGCGGCCTGAGATCATCACGACAAGCGCACGTACTGCACTGGATAGCGCCGTGCCAAAG
>JAIOAX010000072.1 GCA_019873645.1 Chloroflexota bacterium
GCTCCAGGTTATCCAGTTGTTCCAGGACGCATATCCCGAAATCAAAGTCATCGGCGAGCCGAACGGTGGCACGGCTGACCACTTCCAGATCATCGACACCCAACTGGCCGGCAACAACGCCCCCGACATCATCCAGTTCGGCGGCAACTACCCGGATTACATCAAGTACCTTGAACCGCTCAATGACTACCTCGGCAAGCAGCTTCTGATTGACACCCCCGAGCGGTTCGACCAGACCGCGCTCATCCCGGCAACGCGCGACAACAAGCTCTGGGTCGTGAGCCTCGGCACGAACACGCTCATCCTCGCCTACAACAAGACGATGATCGAGGCGGCGGGCGTCGCGCTCCCCAAGGACAACATGACCTGGGATGAGATGATCGCTTATGGTCGGGAACTGAAAGCGAAGCTGCCCGAAGGCGTGTGGCCTTTTGTGGACAACAGCACCAACACGGCGAACTACATGAGCTACTTCTACACCCAGCAAGGCACCCCCATCTGGACACTCGACGACGGCGGTAAATCCTACGCAACGGTTGAGTCCGCCAAGAAATGGCTGCAAATGTGGGCCGATATGCGCGCCGAGGGGCTAATCCCCGACGCGGACACCACCGCGACCTACGGCGAGACCGGGACAGACAACTCGGCGCTCGTGGCGGGCAAGGCAGCCATCGGCCTGATTTGGAGCAACCAGTTGGCGGCTTATCAAGCGGCCATGACCGACAAGCTCGGCGCGACGACGCTCCCAGTGGGCGGTGAAGATTCTTACGTCATCCAGATGAGCCAGTATTTGGGCATCTACAACGGCAGCAAGAATAAGGAAGCAGCAGCACTGTTCATCAACTTCTTCGTGACCAGCCCCGCGGCGGGCGCAGTGCTCCAAACCAATCGGGGTGTGCCTTGTTCGCCGGTTGTGCGGGCAAAAATCGCCGCCGGGGCCACCAAAACAGATGCCGAGGTGTACCGCATCTACAACGTGGTTGCCGACCGCACCATCCCCCAGGGGCCGAACCTGCCAAACGACCAGGAATTCGTGAATGAGCTGCGGCTGATCGGTCAAGCCGTTGCTTATGGAGAGAAGACGGTTGATGAGGCGGCTGCGGACTTGCAGGCATTGATCGAGCGTCTGGCGAAGAAGTAACTGCCAGCCAAAGCGACGTTTAGCAAAAGTGCGGAGTCAGATGACCCCGCACTTTTTTATTTCCAAGTCTGGCTTGTGCCGCGCCGCATGGATGCCGATTACCCATCGGCCATCAGCGTCTGCACCGCCGCAAGTTTCTCCGTCTCATCAAACAGGGCGCGCACCGAAACGGCGAATCCCGGCACAACCGCGCTTTGCAAGATGCCGGTCTGACTTTTCATCCGCAATTCGTAGCGTTCATCCTGAAGCACATACTGCTCAACCACTTCCGCATCCGGGTCCACAATCCAGTATTCGGCGACGCCGTGCGCCGCATAATCCACGAACTTGATGCCCCGGTCGTTCTCGACGGTCGAAGGCGACAAAACCTCTACCACCAGGTCCGGCGCGGGGAACTTCATCTGGTCAGGCAATAACGTTTGCGCTTTCGCCGGACCAAAATACACCACGTCTGGCTCGTAATCGTTGCGCGTCAACGTGACAAGTAACTTTTCGTGGCCGACATGCCCCAAACGATGATGTGAAACGTATAGACTCAACAGAACAAAAGCATTTTGACTAACAATGGTATGACGCAGACGCGCCGGCGAGTGCATAAAAACCTCCCCATTGATGAATTCCACTTTCTGATCCTCGGCCATTTCGGCGTAAAAGCGCTCGCGGCGCGCGCGCTCGGCAGCTAATAACGATTCGAATTCCTGCACGTAACGGGGCAATTGCGGCGAACGGCGCAACTGCTGCACCGCCGTCGCAATCGGCATCCCTATCGTTTGACTCAACACCGTCATGACGCACCTCCTGCACTCGGTTCACCCTTATTGTAACATATTTTTCCTCTTGCTAAAATCCCAAACTCTGGTATCATTCGACGGGTTATAAAGCAATGCCACACAGTAGATTGACGCGACTTCCCGGCCTGGCCGATGTGCATGTTCACCTCCGCGTTCCCGGCGGTGAGCACAAGGAAGATTTTTCTACCGGCACCGCCGCCGCTATCGCCGGCGGATTCACCACCGTTTTGGCAATGCCCAACACCACCCCACCCCTTGTTACCTGCGAGACACTTCACGCAGTCCGGCGACAAGCGCAAGCGGATGCCTTGTGCGACGTGCATTTCTACGCCGGTGCATCGCCCGATCACCTGGACGAACTGCCCACCCTGGCGCAGGAGACCGTTGGCCTCAAAATTTATGCCGACCAGACCTACGGCCCGCTGCGAATCGACAACCTGGCGACCCTGCTGCGCTGCTTCCAAACGTGGCCGCGCGGCAAACCCATCGCTATGCATGCCGAAGGTCGCACCCTGGCGATGGGCATTGGATTGGCGGCGGCGTATGGACAACATCTGCACTGCTGCCACGTTAGCCGCGCGGATGAGATCGCACTGATCAGCGCGGCGAAAGCGCACGGGCTACCGATCACCTGCGAGGTCACGCCGCACCACCTGTTCCTCACGGAAACTGACGCTGCACGCCTCGGCCCGTTCGGCGATATGCGCCCGCGCCTGGCGACGCAAGCCGATGTGGATGCGCTCTGGGTGCATCTCAACACCACCATCGACTGCATCGCTACCGACCATGCGCCGCACACGCGCGATGAAAAGCTCGGCCCCGACGCGCCGCCCGGCATCCCCGGGCTGGAGACCGCGCTGCCGCTCATGCTCACCGCCGTCGCCGATGGGCGGCTGACGCTGGAACGACTGGTTGAGTTGATGGCATCCAATCCGCGGCGAATCTTCGGCTTGCCG
>JAIOAX010000073.1 GCA_019873645.1 Chloroflexota bacterium
AAAAATGTCGGGCCGGATAGTCCGCAGTTCCTGCTCAAAGTCCAGTATGCCCGATCCTTGCGAGATAAACGCCTCTTTGACCCAGGAAACAGACTGCACCATAAAGAGCCGCTCGGCCTCTGTATTGATGGGCGGACGGCCTTTAAGCTCATTGACCGTGCGATCCGAACCGAGCGCCACGTACAAATCGCCGTAACTTGCGGCCTCCTTGAAGAATTCCACGTGCCCACTGTGCAGTAAGTCGAAACAGCCGCTGACGAAAACCTTTTTCACCATAGAAAATTCCCCCCGATGTGATACATGATGCGAAAAAGCATGAAATGTAATGCGTAAAGGCGCTGGTTTTTTAGATTTGCTCCTCAGCTTGCACTAATGGAAGAACGACGTGGAAGCTACTGCCTGGGCACGTCGTTTCGTCATACCCCTGGCTTTCGAGCCACACCTTGCCGCCATGCGCTTCGACGATACCTTTGACAATAGCCAACCCAAGCCCCGGCCCACCGCCCTTGAATTTCGTCGTCCCGGAAGAGTGTAGCGCGACCTCGCCGGTTTGGTAGAACTTGGTAAAAATCAGGTGGTGAAAACGCGGGTCAATACCGATGCCGGTGTCCTGGATCACAATTTCGACACCGCCCATCGGCATGTCGCACTCACCCGGTTCCAGGGCGCGTCCCGTGACGGTGATCTTCCCGCCATCCGGCGTATATTTAATCGCATTGACCAATAAGTGGTAGAACGTCTTCTTCAAGGCATCTACATCGCCCTCGATGACCGGCAATTGCCACCCCTCGCTGATGCACAACGTCAAATGCCGTTCCTCAAGCGCCTCTTCAAGTCCCTTGGCAAGTCCGTGTAACAAATCCACCAACGACATAGGCAAGAAGTAAAGCTGCAAGGTCCGGGTATCGATTTTCGCCATGTCCACCATACTGTTGATGATGTCATTAAGCCGCATTGCGCCATCATAAATGCCGCGCAACATTTCCGAACGTTCAAAGTCCTTATTGATCTCCGGGTCTTTGAGCAGCATGTGACTGTACCCGCGCACGATGGTCAACGGGGTGCGCAATTCATGCGCCGCCACCGTGATGAAGTCGGATTTGGTCGCATCCAAACGCTCCAACTGGGTATAAGCCTCCCCCAATTCCGAGTACAAACGCGCATTCTGCAAGGCGATGGCCGCCTGTCCCGCGAAAGCCAGCGCAAACATCGCCTCATCCTCGGTGTAAACACGGGGCGTTTCGCGCGTCAACGACAGCATCCCAATCACTGCATCTTTGGCATCGATCAAAGGGATGCCCGCCCACGCCCGCGCGGGTGGGAGATTCTCAACATGCTGCCAATCGAGGCGGTCGAGAATCTCCGGGATGATCAAGGGGCGCTTGGATTGACAAATCTGCTCGAAGACGTCGCCCTCTTTGATAGGAACGCGAATCTGGAGGGGATTGCTGGCCGGTGGAAAGCCCCGCGCAGCGACGATAACCAAAACGTTGTCCTGCCGCAGCATAACCGAGCCGCGATCGAAGGCCACAATGCGCGCCAGGTTTTCGAGGATCAAACCCAGCACCTCTTGCAGGTCCAACGTCTGCGAGAGGGCGCGGCTGACCTCATACAACGTTTCGGTCAACGCGCGGCGCGAACGCTCGTTCTGATAGAACGTCTCCAACGCCTCGGCGCGCTGTTCCAATTCCTGGTTGCGGGATGCGTTTTGGGCACGCAACAGTTCTTGCCGGCGCAGTGAGTTCAGCCGGGTCAGGTGAATGATGACGGTCAACCCGATCGCCGAAACGAGCAGCAGTGCATTTTCTGTCCATCCAGGCGCGGCAGGAAACAGCAAGGCAAGCGCAACCCAGGTAGCCAGCGTGCTCAGCAACACAGCAACAAGCCAGGGTGTAGAGAGGATCAAAAAACCGGCCCCAACGAACGTCAGGATCATGCTGGAAGTAGGCGCAGGATCGCGGAGCAGCGCGATATAGACCAGACGATGCAACAACGCCAGCACTGCAAGCGCCGCGCCCAGGGGATTTGCATAACGTGCGGGGATTTTGCGATGATACAACAAAATGCCACAGACAAAGTTCACAGCCAGTGCCAGCAGCGCCGCGAGCATTGTGGGTACAGCGATAGCTCGAGGTTGCCTTGCGTACACGTAGACCAAAACGAGGAATATGATAATCAACACCGCCACCGCGGGAGACAAACTATCCAACATCACCTCGTCCAGCGCGGCGCGTAATTCTGCCTTGCCGATTTCCGGCAAGGCTGTACTCGTATCAGCAGACGTGCGTGGTTGCATTGTTTGACTCATGACCCTTAGCCCTGTACGTTATAAATACCGTACCCCAAGTATAGCATACTGTCCGCTGAATGTAAGTTTCCCTCCCATAACACACAGACGGCCCTAAGGGCCGTCTGTGTGTTATCGCGTCATTCCCTGCCGCGTCTACCAGGCGTAGGCTTCGGGAGCCGGGCCACCGGGGCCGGGCCAGATTTCGTCGAGCTTCTTCAGGGTTTCGTCGGAGAGCTTGATCTCCAAGGCGCGCATGCTGCCGTTGAGTTGCTCAAGCGTGCGTGGACCGATAATC